>NZ_JAAKZF010000002.1 GCF_011045125.1 Allomesorhizobium camelthorni
AGCCTGATCCATTCCGATTGAATCGGAATGGGGCTCTAACCTTTTGTTTGCCGCATGATCTTATCCGAAAAGTCTGCAACTTTTCGGGAATTCAGCATGAATTCGTGATGCTGGCCTTCTGACGCGGATTTTCTGTGCTTCCGGTGCTCGCGGACTTGAATGTCCGCTCCGCTACGGTTCTCGAAATCCGCGCCATAAGTCTCGGCCTGACGAATTCCAGCAAGAATTCTTCCCAGGTTCGCAATGATGCTGAGCGGTTGTGGCTATACCCGCAGCGCTGACGGCCTCAAACTCAGTCCGACCTCGGGCGCAGGCCGAATGTGCTCGGCTTCAGGCCGAAACTGACATCGAGATCCTCGGGGGCGGACGGCGGCGCGGCTTCGACCGCCGGCTTGCGATAGCCGGAATCGCCGGCCTGGCGCTGCATATCCACGGGTTCGGCGAAACCGAGATTCTGCTGCGGCTTCGGCACGTTTCGCAGGCGCTCCACGATGGTGACGAGGTCGACATCTTCGCCATTGCCGGTCGGTGCGTCCACCGCGTGGCGCTTGCCTGCGCCGGGTATCAGGTTCGAGGCAAGCCGCTCGAATTTCAGGCGCATGGTAGTCGCCACGCCTTCGCCGAAGGCGATGGCTTCTCGCTGGCCCATCGAGGACAGGAACGACAGGGTGGACGCCGACGAATCGGCTATGGCCGAGCGAATGATCGCTTGATCCTGCTCGTTGGCGAGGCGCATTGCGAACACGGTGGAGCATTGCGACAGGATGGTCGGATCAAGTTCGCCCGGGCGCTGGGTCACGACGCCGAGATAGCAGCCATATTTTCGGCCTTCCTTGGCGATGCGCGACAGAGCGTGCCGGGTAGGCGCGAAGCCGAGCCGCGGATCGGAAGGCATGTAGCGGTGAGCCTCTTCGCACAGCACCAGAAGCTTAAGCTTGCCTTCGCTCCACAGCGCCAGGTCGAAGGCCAGCCGCGCCAAAACCGAACAGACCGAATTGACCACTTCGGAGGGCATGCCGGCCATTTCGAAACAGGTGATCGGCCGGCCGCCATGCGGAATGCGGAAGATGTTGCCGATGGTCTGGTGCAGCGTGTCCTCGATCAGCCGCGAAGCGAACATGAAGCGGTAGCGCGGGTCGTTGATGGCCGATTCGATACGCGTCTTGAGCGAGCGGTAGGTCGGGCGGTAATCCTTGCTCTCCAGCAGCCCCATGCGCTCGTCGATCTGCTTGATGAGGTCGGCGATCCTGTAGGGTACCGGTGTATCGGCGGTCATCGAATCGCCGCCGCGGCGGATGAAGGTTCCGGCGCCCGGATTGCGGTAAAGGTTCTTGGCGGCCGGGATCAGGTCGCGCAGCACATCCAGTTCCTCGGGCACGATCTCGCGGCCGCGAAACAGCACTTCGGCAAATTCCTCCAGCCGGAAAAGCCAGAAGGGCAGGTCGAGCGTCGATGTGTCGACTTTGACGCTGTTGTCGGGCAGGGCTGCGGCGAACTCATTGTGCGGATCGAGGATCAGCACCCTGAGATCCGGCCTGGCCTCGATCGATTTGCGCAGCAGCAGCGAGACGGCCGTCGATTTGCCGACACCAGTGGTGCCGACCACAGCGAAGTGGCGGGCCAGCGTATCGTCGATGGCGATGCAGGCGTCGATCGTCTCGTCCTGCGACAATGTCCCGATGGTTACAGAATGGCGCCCCGCCAGATCGTAGACCGCCTGGAGATCCCGGTTGCGGATGCGGTGCGCGACCGCGCCGATATGGGGATAGGTGGTGATACCGCGGTCGAAGACCGGTTTGGCTGGTGCGGCGCTGTCGCGGACCTCGCCGATCAGTTCGACACTGACCTCGATGGCGTTTTGCTCATGGCTGTGCCAGGTGCCGTCGGCCTTGCCGATGGCATAGACGAGCCCGACGGTGCGCGACGAGCCGAGATTGATCGAGATCATCTTGCCGACTGTCCACAGGCCGGTGACAGCGCCTTCGCCGGTATCGGCTAACGCGCTTATCGTGGCGCGAGCGCCGTCGCACTGCACGACATGGCCGAGGATTCGTGCATCGCTCTGCGCCGCGTCGCGGCGTTCCTGCGACGTTGCTTCACCGGCGGATTTTTCCCGCTCCACGAACATTCAGGTACACCCGCTTCCACTTCCCGTTGGATCGCGACACTAAGCGAAGTGGGGTTAAGGCCGCGTCATAGGGCATGGTTTACAAGCGGTTAGGACAATCGCTGCAATTGGAACAGGCGGGACTTTACGTCACGTACGTATCCTCTATATTAGCCGAATGAGCGATATAAGAGACGATCTTTCGCAAGGGATAGCCCATCGCATCCACGCCGAGCGCACGCAGCGGGAGTGGTCGCTGGCCGAACTCTCTGAACGCTCCGGCGTCTCCAAAGCGATGCTCAGCGCCATAGAGCGGAACGGGACAAGTCCGACCGCAGCCCTTCTGGTGCGTATCGCTTCGGCATTCGGAATGACTTTGTCATCGCTCATCGCCCAAGCCGAACTGCGTGGCGGCGGTCTGATGCGCGAAAAGGACCAGCCCATCTGGCGGGACCCCGGGACGGGCTATGTCCGCCGGCATCTTTCGCCGGCATCCGACATGCCGCTGGAACTGATCAGGGTCGAAATGCCCGCCGGCGCGACAGTCAGCCTGCCTGCGTCGTCCTACGCCTTCATCAGGCAGCAGATCTGGCTGATGGAAGGGCGCCTGGGGTTCACGGAAGGCGACGTCGTCCACGTCATGGAAGCTGGCGACTGCCTGGCGCTTGGCCCGCCCGCCGACTGCACTTTTCATGCGCCGGGACCTGCTGCCGCGATCTATCTCGTCGCGCTGATGCGGGGCAGCCAATGACGCGGCGTCTTCGGCGCAACCACAATGGCGGCCCGCCGCTCGACGACTACGAAGGACCGCCTTGGGGCAAGGGCGACGCGTTCCTCTATCTCTGCTGGGAAGCCGCCCGCAAGAAAGCCTGGAAGGCGCCGAGCCCGCAGGTGATGCTGATGCGGCTCGAGCGGGCGGAGAGGATCGGGCTCACCTACGAAGAATACACACTGGAGATACTGGAGCGCGGACGGCATCTGCAGCCGGAGGATGCCGGCCGCATCGCCGAGATCAAGGCGGCAAGGAAGCGGCGAAGGCGGGCATGATGCTTCCTGGGATGGCCGCAGCTACTTCCCGCGTTATGATGAGTGAGTTCAATCGCGGGATGAGCTTCATGAAAGCGCGCATCAAATGGGTCGAGGGTCGGACATTCATCAGCGAGTCCGGCAGCGGGCACAAATTGGTGCTCGGAACGGCCTTCGGAGCGGAGGGACAAACCCCTGGACCGAGCCCGATGGAGCTGGTGCTGATTGGAACCGGAGGCTGCTCGGCCTTCGATGTCGTTCACATCCTCGAAAAGGGCCGCGAGGCAATCGAGGATTGCGTGATCGAGCTTGAAGCGGAGCGTGCGGAGAAAGACCCGAAGGTGTTCACCCGCATTCATATGCACTTCGTGGTGAAAGGCCAAGGCCTGGCGCCGGCAAAGGTGCAGCGCGCCATTGATCTCTCGGTCGAGAAATACTGCTCAGCGTCGGCAATGCTCGCCAAGACAGCTACGATCACCCACGATTTCGAGATCGTCGACACTCTCCCTTAGGCCGGCGCAATTTGTGCATTGACACCATGGCTTTCCGGCAATTAGTCTTCGCGCCCATGAAGATGACACTCATTCTCGTAGTAGGAAGGCGCGTGGGCAAGGCGGTGTAACCGCCGGGCGAAAACCTCCCATGCGCTAAACACAGGCTCCCTCGGGGGCCTTTTTTATTGACCGAAACAAGACTAAACGACCAGCAATCGCCCGCAGGCGGCAAGAAACGGGACAGATCGATGAGCAACCGACAGGACGAAACCGGACGGCGTGAGATGACGGGCGCCGAAATGGTCGTGCAGGCGCTGAAGGACAATGGCGTCAAGCATCTCTTCGGCTATCCCGGCGGCGCGGTTCTCCCGATTTATGACGAGCTTTTTCAGCAGGACGAGGTGGAGCACATTCTGGTGCGCCACGAACAGGGCGCTGGCCACGCGGCCGAGGGCTATGCACGCTCGACCGGCAAGGCCGGCGTGATGTTGGTGACGTCCGGGCCCGGGGCGACCAATGCGGTGACGCCGCTGCAGGATGCGCTGATGGATTCGATCCCGCTGGTCTGCATCACCGGCCAGGTTCCGACTTCGCTGATCGGCTCGGACGCGTTCCAGGAATGCGACACGATCGGCATCACGCGGCCCTGCACCAAGCACAATTGGCTGGTGAAGGACGTCAACCAACTGGCAGGCATCCTGCACGAGGCGTTCCATGTCGCGACGACCGGCCGGCCAGGGCCGGTGGTCGTCGACGTTCCGAAGGACGTGCAGTTCGCGAAAGGCATGTACACGCCGCCGCAGACGGCGCCGCGCACCAGCTACCAGCCCAAGGTCCAGGGTGACCTCGACAAGATCAAGGCTGCAGTAGCGCTGATGATGGAGGCCAAAAGGCCGATCATCTATTCCGGCGGCGGTGTCATCAATTCGGGCGCGGAAGCCAGCCACCTCTTGCGCGAACTGGTCGACCTGACCGGCTTCCCGATCACCTCGACGCTGATGGGCCTCGGCGCCTATCCGGCGAGCGGCAAGAACTGGCTCGGCATGCTCGGCATGCACGGCACCTACGAAGCCAATATGGCGATGCACGATTGCGACGTCATGATCTGCATCGGCGCGCGCTTCGACGACCGCATTACCGGGCGGCTCAACGCGTTTTCGCCCAATTCGAAGAAGATCCACGTCGATATCGACCCGTCCTCTATCAACAAGAATGTCCGGGCCGACGTGCCGATCATCGGCGATGTCGGCCGCGTGCTGGAAGATATGGTGCGGCTGTGGCGTGCGACCGCCAAGGCCGACAAGAAGGCGCTGTATCCATGGTGGGAGCAGATCGCCCGCTGGCGCGCCCGCGATTCATTGGCCTTCCGGCCGAATGACGAGGTGATCATGCCGCAATATGCGGTGCAGCGGCTCTACGAGCTGACCAAGCATCTCGACACATACATCACGACGGAAGTCGGCCAGCACCAGATGTGGGCGGCGCAGCATTTCCATTTCGAGAAGCCGAACCGCTGGATGACTTCGGGCGGGCTGGGCACGATGGGCTACGGCCTGCCGGCGGCGCTGGGCGTGCAGATCGCGCATCCGGACTCGCTTGTCATCGACATTGCCGGCGACGCTTCGGTGCAGATGACGATTCAGGAGATGAGCTGCGCGGTTCAGTACGAGGCGCCGATAAAGATCTTCATCCTGAACAACCAGTATATGGGCATGGTACGGCAGTGGCAGCAACTGCTGCACGGCAACCGGCTGTCGCATTCCTATACCGAGGCGATGCCGGATTTCGTCAAGCTGGCGGAAGCCTATGGCGGCCACGGCATACGCTGCGAAAAACCCGGCGATCTCGACGGCGCGATCAAGGAAATGATCTCGGTGAAGAAGCCGGTGATCTTCGACTGCCGGGTGGCGGCACTCGCCAACTGCTTTCCGATGATCCCCTCGGGCAAGGCGCACAACGAAATGCTTCTGCCCGACGAGGCGACGGACGAAATGGTTGCCAACGCGATCGACGCGAAGGGCCGGGAGCTGGTGTGAGAGCAGACGCAGTTTGAAATGGCGCGTGAAAGGCGCTATGTCTTACCGTGTCTTACCGAGCAGGACCGAAAGATGACTACTACCAGAGTATCCAGCAAGGGGCAGGTCGTTCTACCCAAGGCTGTTCGGGACGCGCATGGATGGATGGCAGGTACGGAACTCGAAGTCGTCGATCGGGCCAGTGAAGTGGTGCTCAGGCCAAAGGCCGTTCACGATAGCCGGTTTCCACCCATTACGCTGGAGGAATTCAAGGCTATGAGGCCGAAGGTTTTCGGTCCGCCGATAACCGACGAGGAAATAAGGGAGGTGGTGCTTAGAGAAGCTGCGCGGCGGTACGATGCCGAGCGCGATTGATACAAACGTCCTGCTGCGGATAATGATTGACGAGAACAGCGAGCATGGCGCGCGTGCAATGGCCCGCTTCGAGACCGGAGGATTGATTGTCGGACCTTCGGTGCTTCTCGAAACCGAGTGGGTTCTGCGAAGCCGATACGGCTTGTCGGCTCAAACGGTAAATCGACTTATGACAGCGCTTGTCACAAGTCCGAACATTCAATTCGGCAACGAATCTATGGTTCGAGATGCGATCGCCGCCCATGGCGACGGAATGGATTTCGCAGATGCGCTTCACTTGTTCGGCGCCGCCGAATGCAACGAATTTCTGACCTTCGACAAGGATCTCACACGAAGCGCCAAATCATACCCCAATGCCCCGGCAGTTCGGGAACCTTAAACAGACGGCATGCTTTGAAGCGGAGCCGCAGAAGGAAGACAAGACCCCATGAGCGCCCATCTCCAACCCACCGGCTCCGCCTATTTCATCGCCAAGGAGACCGAACGGCCTGAAATCCACACGCTATCGGTGCTGGTCGACAACGAGCCAGGCGTGCTGGCGCGGGTCATCGGCCTGTTTTCCGGCCGCGGCTATAACATCGAAAGCCTGACGGTTTCGGAAACCGAGCACGAGAAGCACCTGTCGCGCATAACCATCGTGACGCGCGGCACGCCGCATGTGCTAGAGCAGATCAAGCACCAGCTAGAGCGCATCGTGCCGGTGCACCGCGTGGTCGACCTGTCGGTGCGCGCTGGCGAACTCGGCCAGGACAAGCCGCTGGCGCGCGAACTGGCGCTGGTCAAGGTTTCGGGCACAGGCGACGCTCGCGTCGAGGCGCTGCGGCTCGCCGAAGCGTTCCGCGCCAATGTCATCGACGCCAATACCGAGCATTTCATTTTCGAGATCACCGGCAAGGTGTCAAAGATCGAGCAGTTCATCGCCATCATGCAGCCCCTCGGCCTGGTTGAGGTCTGCCGCACCGGAGTTGCAGCGATGAATCGCGGCCCGCAGGGGATGTGAGGACAGAGCCGCGCTTCTGAACCTTGGCATAAGCGTCTGATGACCATGGCCGCTGCGTTCGCATCGGGAATCCGTCATTATAGGTCAACACTGCTGACATATGGATAGCGGCGATCCATGTCCCCTGAAGTCTTCCTGGCCCTGCTTGTTTTTGCCTTCGTCACCTCGGTAACGCCGGGGCCGAACAATTTCATGCTGCTGGCGTCGGGCGTGAATTTCGGCTTCTGGCGCACCGTGCCGCATATGTTCGGCATCGCCGCCGGTTTCGCCACGCTGCTTTTCGGGGTCGGTTTGGGCTTGGGCGCGCTGCTGAAGGCCTATCCGGCGCTCGATCTGGCACTGAAGATCGCCGGCGGCGCATACCTGCTCTGTCTCGCCTGGAAGATCGCCATGTCGCGATCGATGGCGGCGAAGGGCGAGGCGAAGGCCGTGCCGATGACCTTCTTGCAAGCCGCCGCATTTCAATGGGTCAATCCCAAGGCCTGGGTGATGGCGGTGACGGCGATGGCCGTCTACACCAACCCGCAGGCACCGTTCCTTTCCATGCTGCTGGTCACCGTCGCGTTCGCCGTGGTCAATCTGCCGTCGGTATCGGTCTGGGCCGGCTTCGGCATGGCGCTGCGCGGATTTCTCTCCGATCCGGTCAGGTTGAAATGGTTCAATATCGCCATGGGCGTGCTCCTCGCAGCCACATTGTGGCCAATGTTTCGGTGAGGCCTGGCCTGCTTGCGCGCTTCGGCGGCGCGGCCTAGATTCCGTCGTATGCCCCATGACCACGATCATTATCACGACAACGAACTCGACCCTATGGCCGCGCGGGCCAAGGCGCTGGAGACGATCCTGACCCAGAAAGGGCTGATCGACCCGGCGGCGATCGACGCGATCGTCGAGACCTACGAGACGAAGATCGGCCCGCGTAACGGCGCGAAAGTCGTCGCCAAGGCGTGGAGCGATCCCGCTTACGCCGAACGGCTGAAGAAGGATGCGACGGCGGCGATCGCTTCGCTCGGCTTCACCGGCAGGCAGGGCGAGCACATGCAGGCGGTGTTCAACATCGCCGATACGCACAACCTCCTCGTCTGCACGCTGTGCTCCTGCTATCCCTGGTCGGTGCTCGGGCTGCCGCCCGTATGGTACAAGTCGCCGCCCTATCGCTCGAAAGCGGTGATTGACCCGCGCGGCGTTCTTGCCGAATTCGGCGTCTCGCTGCCGGCGGAGACAAAGATCCGGGTATGGGATTCGACCGCCGAACTCCGCTACCTCGTGGTGCCGATGCGGCCAAACGGCACGGAAGGCTGGAGCGAGGAAAGATTGGCTGAACTGGTCACACGCGATTCGATGATCGGCACGGGACTGGCGCTGGAGCCGCAAGCAGCATGAACGGGCCGCACGATCTCGGCGGGCAGATGGGGTTCGGGCCAGTCGCGCCGGAAAAGGACGAGCCGTATTTCCACGCCGAGTGGGAGAAGCGTGCGCTCGGCGTAACGCTGACCTCAGGCGCGATGGGCCACTGGACCATCGACGAAAGCCGCCACGCTCGCGAATGCCTGCATCCAGCGGATTACTATTCCTCGAGCTACTATGAAATCTGGATTAAGGCGCTGGAAACGCTGCTCAAGCGCCACGGTTTCGTCATGGACGAGGAAGTGGCCGCCGGCAAGGCGCTGGGCTCAGGAACGACGCCGAAACGTGTGCTGAAGGCCGAGAACGTCGCCGCCGTGCTGGCGAAGGGCGGGCCATGCGACCGGCCGGTCGAGGCGCCGGCACGGTTCGAGGCAGGCGACCGGGTGCGGACCAAGAATTTTCACCCCACTGGCCACACAAGGCTGCCGCGCTATGCCCGCGGCAAGCTCGGCGTGGTCGAGGCAGTGCACGATGGGTTTGTCTTCCCCGACAGCAACGCGCATGGGGGCGGCGAAAACCCGCAGCGGGTCTACACGGTTGTCTTCTCAGCTGCGGAAATCTGGGGCGAGGGAGCCGACCCGACGCTGACGGTCTCGATCGATGCCTGGGAGAGCTACCTTGAGCCGGCGTGAGGCCGACTCCGGGCCGTCGAAAATAACCGGCGAACCCATCAATGGTGCGCTTCCGAAGGACAGCCCGGTCTTCGCCGAACCCTGGCAAGCCGAAGCCTTCGCCATGGTTGTGGCGCTCAATGAGCGCGGGATGTTTTCGTGGAGCGAATGGGCGGACGCGCTGTCGGCGGAAGTGAAAAGTTCCAACGCTGCGCCGGACGGCAGCGATTACTACGATTGCTGGCTGCGTGCGCTGGAAAACCTGCTGGCTGCAAAAGGCGTTGCCGGCGGGAATGAAATCGATGCGCTGGCCGCCGCCTGGCATCGCGCCGCGCATGCGACGCCGCATGGCAAGCCGATCCTGCTGGAGAACGATCCGGAGTGGGATTCGAGATCGTAAAGGGTTCTTCTACGTGATCAGGCCTTTTGCAGATACGGATCGACTGTCGGCCACACCTGTGCGTCGGGCGCCGACAGCCCTCGGCCTCGGCGCGCGATGAGGCAGTCGCCGCCGCCCGGCAAGCAGGCGCGGCAGACGTCGGGGCGGATCTCATAGATCGAACAGGACGTCGATTTGCCGACCTTGCCAACAAGTGCCGAACAGCGCGCGCCGTCGCAGCGCATGCCGCTTTCGTCGCGGGACACGTGTTCGGCGGGGATTCGATCGAGCCGGGAGTCGGGTTCGGTGGAGAATCTCGGCCATGCCGACGAGTGGGAGCAGCAAGCGCCGCATGCGTTGCAATCAAAGCTGCCGCTCAACAGAGGCTCGGTCAAGCGCGTGCACTGCCGACGGTAGGGAAATTCCGGTTCAGGTGCGTTCCCTGCAAAGCGCTATTTCTTGCGGCGTTTGCGCGGCGCTGCGGGCTCGGCGTTGAAGAGATCGGTCCCCACTTCGGCGGCAGGCGGCGCCTCGTGCGTCCCGCTGGCCGGGTTCCCGTCAATTTCGGGTTCGGTTTTCCTGGCGGCCTTGACCGGAGCCGCCGCTTTGGGTTCGTCCTTGACGGTAAATTTTATGGCCATGGTCGATCCTGAACTGGCGATCAGTCGCGCGGATTGCGGAGGCGGCCGATCAGCGCTGAAACAGCGGTGATGTTCATTTCTTCGGGCGACCAGTTTCTGGCCTCCTCGATATGCCTGGGGGCGAGTTCGCGATGCGTGCTGCCGCTATAGGCGGCGTCCGGATGGACTGACGTCCGGTCTGTCCTGGCATCGTGGCGGACATATTCGATCAGGTAGTTCGGGCATTCGACCCGGCCGCGCACGCCGATCCGCACCTGTGCGTCGCCATGAGCGCGCCGGCAGCGTTCCAGCTTCTCGAGGATGCGCCGGACATATTCGACCGGATTGTCGAGCGTTTGCACGACATCGGCGATGGTGGAATCCGCCGCCATCGACACCAGAACCGCGCGCCTCGCCATCAGCGTTTGCCCTTGCGTTTGGAGGCCGCGGCAAGCTCTTCCGCTTCCTTCTCCAGGCGCAGTTCTCTCAGTCGCGCGGTCTTTGCCTCGCGCGCCTGGCTGACGGCGTCGTGTTCCGAAATGATGCGGTTGAGCGCCATAGACTGCGTCTGCGTTTTGCTGAAAAACGATTCAGCCTGGTCGCGGGATTTCTTCGAGTTCTCGGTCACACCTATATCCATCGATCAAAAGAAAAAGGCCAGGCAAAAGCCCGGCCTCCCTGTGACATTCACCTCTTCAACGATGCCAGTACATCCGTGGTCATCGGTGAGGCGAATGCCGATTTATGCAGCTTTAAGCTGGTCGGCCGACATTTTGCCCGACTTCGCGTCGCGCACCATCTCGTAGCCGAGCTTCTGGCCTTCCGCGATATCGCGCATTCCAGCGCGCTCGACAGCCGAGATGTGGACGAATACGTCCTGGCCGCCATCGTCAGGTTGAATAAAGCCGAAGCCTTTTGTGGCGTTGAACCATTTAACTGTGCCGGTGCTCATGATGAACCCTTTCCATAGAAATATTAGTTTACCGCCGTGCGAATGCAAAACGGAGGTTTGTCTCGATGTTTGAAGGGAGAGGTTCGCCAAGGGCGCGCCAGACGCGCAGATAAACAAAAGTCAGACAAGCAAATATCGATTGAGCGTGTGTAATCTTCTTAATCGCCGATGTCAACTTTTGGTTTTTCCGGCATTTCGGTTCGCTCATCGGTTGTCACGCGGTTGCGGTTGAAAATCTCCACCACCGGAGGCCGCCGGCTGTCTTCGCGCTAGCCCATGACGCGCCGGACGGTCTTTGACATACGCGCAAGGACAGGGGGTCTCGACGATGCGACAAGCTTCCACGACAAGATTGTGCGGGCCATCCGCCGCGGAAGCACGCCGATGGACAGAAACCACGCCGCCAGAAATGCGCGCCTGCGCAAGGAGGCATTCATCTCCATGCTCGCCGCGACGCCGGCAGCAGCCAACGCCAGCTTGTTGTCGCTGCGTACGGGATGATGGGTCCTGTCCATGCACAACGAGGCCAGTCGCTCTTCGAGGTGACCCGGATCGCGCAGGCCGATATTTTCCGGCAACTCCAGTCCCACGTCGGCGGCCTGGCGGGACAGCGCCGCAAAGCGATTGAAATCGTGCCGTAGCCGCCACCGCGCACGTTCGCCAAGCTTTTCTCCAAATGTCGAATGGTTTGTGCCGTGCTGGCGATAGGCCCCAAGGCAGGTATCGATCGATTTCACGCATCCATATAGCGGTGCGACTGTCACGAGATAGCCGTCCGCTCCTTGCCTGAAATCGGCTTCCGGAATTGGAAATACGGACTCGAGCGTCGAACGATCGAAGGCCAAGCCGCTTGTTACGGTCGTCTGATATCGCCCGCGGCGCAGAAGCTTGGGAACCACATTGCCGCCGTCGAACGGCAGTTCCGGGGGCGGGAAAACATCCAGGATTTCGTGGCCCTCATCGACCAGATGCAGCCTGAATTGGGCCTGCGCGGTTTTCATGTTCCACTTGTCGATAACCTCCGATACCGCGTTCGGGTAGAGGTAATCATCGGCATCCAGGAAGAAAACGATCTGCCCTTTGGAGGCCGCAAAGCCCGTGTTGAAGGCCGCCGCATGCCCACCATTCTCGGCCCTGAAACGCGGTACAATCTTGTCGCCAAACGATTTTATGATTTCCGCCGATCCATCGGTCGAGACATCGTCGACGACGATCACTTCCACGGCGGGATGGATCTGACCCAAAGCGCTGTCGATGCAGCGTCGAAGAAACCGCGCATAATTGAAATTCGTGATTATGATCGATACCGGAACGACCGGTGTGGGATATCGCATCGGATGAACCTCGCAGTCTTTTTCGGGGAGATAGCGGCGGTCTTCTCGTGGGAGTCCGACGGGCCTAGCAGCCAAGTTTGACAAAAAAACGCAGCCGCCAGGGATCGGGAAGGCCTCTTGCCCTCTCCGCCCGAATCTTGTCTCTCCATGTGATGGAATTTTCTCCCCAGCAGGATGATGCGCTGAAGGCGGTGGCGCGGTGGCTGAAGGCGGGCAGGCCGCAGGTCTTCCGGCTGTTCGGCTATGCCGGCACCGGCAAGACCACGCTTGCGCGCTATTTCGCCGAGCATGTCGACGGCCAGGTGCAATTCGCCGCCTTCACCGGCAAGGCGGCGCAGGTGCTACGCTCCAAGGGCGCGGTCAACGCCCGCACCATCCATTCGCTGATCTACCGGCCGCGCGGCGAGGAAGCGGTCGCCGACGAGACGACCGGCAAGACCTCGATGTCGCCGACATTTGCACTCAACCGGCAGAGCCCGATTTCGAAGGCGACGCTGGTCATCATCGACGAGTGCTCGATGGTCGACGAGCAGCTTGGCCGCGACCTCCTGTCGTTCGGCACGCCGGTTCTGGTGCTCGGCGATCCCGCGCAGTTGCCGCCGATCTCGGGCGGCGGCTTCTTCACCGAGCATGAACCCGACATTCTCCTGACCGAAATCCACCGGCAGGCGCGCGACAATCCGATCATCCGGCTGGCGCTCGACGTGCGCGAAGGCCGTGAATTCATGCGCGGTGATTACGGCACGGCGAAAGTGATCGGCAAGGAGGAGGTGACGCGGGAACTGGTGCTCGCCGCCGACCAGGTGCTGGTCGGCACGAACCGCACGCGAAAGCGCTACAACTACCGGCTTCGCGAGTTGAAAGGATTCACGGCGAGCTATCCGCAGGCCGGCGACAAGCTGGTCTGCCTGCGCAACGATCCGGCGAAAGGCCTGCTCAACGGCTCGCTGTGGAAGGTGATGACCTCGTCGCGCGAGACGGTGAAGCCGGGCATCAATCTCCTGGTCTCGCCGGAGGAGGACGATCCCGATCGCGGCGTCGCCAAGATCAAGCTGCTCAAGGCGGCATTCGAGGATCCGGACGCCGACATTCCGTGGACCCAGAAGAAGCGCTTCGACGATTTCGACTATGGTTACGCGCTGACCGTGCACAAGGCGCAGGGCTCGCAATGGAACGACATCGTGCTGTTCGACGAAAGCTACGCGTTCAAGGACACCCGCCAGCGCTGGCTCTATACCGCGATCACGAGGGCGGCGCAGACACTGACGATCGTTCGCTGATCAGGCCGTAGCGACAGGCCTGGCATCGATCCACTCCCATGCCGCCGCTTCCTCATCGGCATCGAAATAGCGGGTCTCGATAGAGGTGAGCGGCCCGAATATGCCGATCACGGTGCGCAACCATGCCGGCCCGCCGACCACCGCATATTTGCGGATGTGGCGCAGCGCGCGGGTCTTGCCGCGGATCGTGGCATCGGTGAAGGCGGCGCTCCAGTCGAAGCCCTCATAACGGGAGATGCGGACGAGAAGGTCGATCTTGTCATGCACGGCGTATGCGCCCTCGAGCAGGCCGTAGGCATTTTCCAGATCGGCCGCGGTGAAACGGCCGACGATTTCCAGCGCGCACAAATCCTCGCGGTTGGTGTCGATGCGGCGAATGGCCGGCACATGGTCGAGCGGATGCATGCGGCGTCCTTTCGAGGGAAGTCGGTCTTGCACTGGAACACATGAATGGTCGTGTCAGTTC
The DNA here is from genome assembly GCF_011045125.1 of Allomesorhizobium camelthorni. Classification (GTDB taxonomy): domain Bacteria; phylum Pseudomonadota; class Alphaproteobacteria; order Rhizobiales; family Rhizobiaceae; genus Allomesorhizobium; species Allomesorhizobium camelthorni. The sequence goes on from NZ_JAAKZF010000002.1 coordinate 14,064, forward strand.
CCGCCGGAGCGGCTATAGAGACGCTGCAACAGTTTCGAGACGCCCCATGCCCGCAAAACTTTCCGTCAATTTGAATGCAATCGCCATGCTGCGCAACCGGCGCGACCTGCCTTGGCCGAGCGTCAGCGGGTTGGGGCGCATCGCGCTCGCCGCCGGCGCGCATGGGCTGACGGTGCATCCGCGGCCCGACCAGCGCCATACGCGCTATTCCGACCTGCCCGAACTCCGCGCGCTGATCGACGACGAGTTTCCGCAGGCCGAGTTCAACATCGAAGGCTATCCAGCCGAAGAGTTTCTGGGCCTTGTGGAGAAGAACCAGCCGGAACAGGTGACGCTGGTGCCGGACGATCCGGCGCAGGCGACGTCCGACCATGGCTGGGATTTCGCCGCGAATGCTGCCTTCCTGACACCGATAGTCAGGCGGCTGAAGAAAGGCGGTTTCCGAGTGTCGCTGTTCGCCGATCCCGACCCGGCTGGAATTGCAGTCGCCCGCGACATCGGCGCCGACCGTATCGAACTCTACACCGGCCCCTATGGCAGCTGCCATTCCGATTCAGAAAAAGCCAACAAGGAGCTGGAAAGATTGGGCAAAGCCGCTGACGTCGCACTTGCTGCCGGGCTCGGCGTCAATGCCGGGCACGATCTCGTTGTCAGCAATCTGCCGGCGCTCGCCAGGCGAATTCCGCAACTGGCCGAAGTGTCGATAGGGCACGGCCTGACGGCGGACGCCCTGGAACACGGCATGGCCGAAACGGTTCGCAGATTCCTGAAGGCCTGCGGCTGGTAGCCATGCGGCCCGGCAGACTATATCTCCTTGGGCCCAAATACGGAGGAGACCATGGCTGTTGCAGTCCGCTATATCGTGAACGACGTCGAGCAGGCGATCAGCTTTTATCGCGACCTGCTCGGCTTCAAAGTCGATTTTCATCCCGCCCCCGGCTTTGCCGCGCTTTCGCGCGGTGACCTCAGGCTGCTTCTGAACCGTCCTGGAGCCGGAGGTGCAGGCCAGGCGATGCCGGAAGGCGCGACGCCCGCGCCGGGCGGCTGGAACCGTTTTCAGGTCGAATGCAACGATCTGGAAGCGATGGTTGCGGATTTGAAGGCCAAGGGATGCCGGTTCCGCAGCGATATCATCATGGGCAACGGCGGCAAGCAAATCCTGCTCGACGATCCATCGGGCAACGCCATCGAGCTTTTCGAGCCGGCACGGCGTTGAGCGTTGCAACGGCGCTTGCGCCGCGGGGAAATATGCTGCATAGAGCCGAACCGTAACGTACGGTACGGCGGGTCGCGATCTGCCGAACGCAGGCAGGATATGCAGGCAAGCCTTGAAATTGATGGCGGCGGCGAGCTGACGGAACGTCAAAAGGACGTTCTGAATGCGGCTCTGCGCCTGCTCGTCGAGGAAGGCGACCGGCTGACCATGACGGCCGTCGCGCGCCGCGCCAGCTGCTCCAAGGAAACGCTCTACAAATGGTTCGGCGACCGCGATGGGCTGCTCATCGCTACGGTACAGTGGCAGGCGTCGAAGGTGCGCGTCGCGCCGGTCGATCGCGCCCGCATCGACCTGCCGTCGCTAACGGCGAGCCTGGAAGGTTTTGCTTCCGACTGGCTGAGCGTGATCTCGTCGGAAACCTCGATTGCGCTCAACCGGGTGGCGATCGCCCGCGCCGGATCCGACGGCCACGGGCTCGGCGCAATCGTGCTCGACAATGGCCGCATAGCCTTGGCGCGGCGGCTGAAGCCGGTGCTGGAAGCGGCGCGCGGCAAGGGCCTGCTCGCATTCGACGACGCCGAGACGGCGTTCCGGAGCTTTTTCGGGCTGGTCGCCCGCGACGTGCAGATCCGGCTGCTGCTCGGCGACAGGCTGAAATTGACCGAGGCGGAGATCGGCCGCGACGCGGCGCTGGCGACGCGGCAGTTTCTGGCGCTTTATGGGGGCGAGAGATGATGGTGCGTCCTTTGAGGCTCGCCCATGGAAGTCTGGCGCTTAATCACCAGTGCAGTGCGGGCTCGCACCTCAGGATGAGGAGCGGCGTGCCTGCGAAGGCCAATCATGGCGGTTGGCGCCAATCCTTGGGGGCACGCCGTTGACGATTTGCGGTCCGGGCACACCCTCCCTCATCCTGAGGTGCGAGCCTGCAGGACGCCGTGCAAATTCAGCACCTTTCCTTCCGGGGGCGAGCCTCGAAGGACGCGTTGAACCGAGATACTGGATCTAAACAAAGGAAGGAAACAACATGCGCGTTTATTACGATCGTGACGCCGATCTCAACCTTATCAAGGGCAAGAAGGTCGCCATCATCGGCTATGGCAGCCAGGGCAGGGCGCATGCGCTCAACCTCAAGGATTCGGGCGCCAAGGAACTCGCGGTCGGCCTGAAGGCAGGCTCCGCCACGGCCAAGAAGGTAGAAGCCGACGGCTTGAAGGTGATGAGCGTGGCGGAAGCCGCGAAGTGGGCCGACCTGATGATGATGGCGACGCCCGACGAGCTTCAGGCCGACATCTATCGCGACGAGATCGCTCCGAACATCCGCGACGGCGCTGCGATTGCCTTCGCGCACGGCCTCAACGTGCATTTCGGCCTGATCGAGCCGAAGAAGACGGTCGACGTTTTGATGGTCGCGCCGAAGGGCCCCGGCCACACGGTTCGCGGCGAATACCAGAAGGGCGGCGGCGTGCCGTGCCTGGTCGCCGTCCACCAGGACGCTTCGGGCAATGCACTCGAACTCGGCCTCAGCTACGCCTGCGGCGTCGGCGGCGGACGTTCCGGCATCATCGAGACCAATTTCAAGGAAGAGTGCGAGACCGACCTGTTCGGCGAGCAGGTCGTGCTTTGCGGCGGCCTGGTCGAACTGATCCGCGCCGGCTTCGAGACGCTGGTGGAAGCCGGCTACGCGCCGGAAATGGCCTATTTCGAGTGCCTGCACGAGGTGAAGCTGATCGTCGACCTGATCTATGAAGGCGGCATAGCCAACATGAACTACTCGATCTCCAACACCGCCGAATGGGGCGAATACGTCTCGGGTCCGCGCATCATCACCGCCGAGACCAAGGCCGAGATGAAGCGCGTGCTGAATGACATCCAGACCGGCAAGTTCACCTCGGAATGGATGCAGGAATACCGTTCTGGCGCCGCCCGCTTCAAGGGCATCCGCCGCATGAACGACAGCCACCAGATCGAGGAAGTCGGCGAGAAGCTGCGCGCAATGATGCCGTGGATCTCCAAGAACAAGCTGGTCGACAAGGCGAAGAACTGAGGGAACTGCTGGGGGACAGTTTACTTTCTTGCCGCAGAAGGGCGGGGCGGTTTGCGCATTCGCGCGGGCGGCAAAAAGTAAACTGTCCCCTCGGGCCACCTGTGCCGACGTGGCACAGCCTGTGTGGCACGCCTTTCGCATCGCGCAGCCTGTCATCCAAGGAGGTGTGCGATGAACCCGATCACCGAGAAGTCCATTGGCGTAGACGGGCGGGTATTTTCCGAACGCAGGGCGGCGTTGCGCCGCCGCGTGCTGAAGGGCGCGACGCTGACCTTCAACAGCGGCTTCAGCGCCTTCGAATGCGTCGTTCGCAACCAGTCGGCGGACGGTGCGCTGCTGTCCCTTGCCGAGACATTTTCGCTTCCGGCGCGGTTCGAAGTGCTGATCTCGGGCGAGGAAACACTGCGAAGGGCGCGGGTGCGCTGGCGATCGATGAATGCGGTTGGCGTGAAATTCGAATAGGAATCAAAACAGCGCCTCTTGCGAAGGCGCCGTTTTTGGCATCTGCCGGATGTCAGGCCGGTTCAGCTATAAGGCGACCAGCACTGCCGGCGCGGCCCGTTGTAGGGCTGGAAGGTGTTGTCGTAGGGCCTGTAGGACCGGTAGCGGTCGTAGCACCATCGCACATGGGCGCTCGACAGACGGCCGGAGCGGTACACCCGGCGCGGCGCATAATAGCGCGGTGCGTAGTAGCGCGGCTCATAGTACCGGTAGCCAGGGAATGAGAAGTCGAGATAGATGCTCGGCCGCCGATCGTAGCGGCGCCAGTTCCGCCGGAAATGGCGTCGATCGCGCCAGCGGTCCCCGTCCCTCCAGTGGCGCCGGGAACGCCAGCGGTCGCCGTCACCCCGGTGTCGCCGCCAGTACCGGCCATCCTGTATCAACGTTATTCCCGCGTCGGCCTGCGGCTGTACCGCCGGATTGAAGCCGGCGGCGATCGGAACCGCGAAGGCGGGAGCTGAAACGCCTGCTGCGACGCCGAGCGCGATCAGGCCCGAGCGAAGCAAGGACGAAAGGTTCGGTATCATTGTCTGTCTCCAGAAACGAAACGGTCGGCCCCACGCCCCCATTGTTCGATGGAGTAGGGACACATTGCCGTCTGACGGATGAACGGGGGATGAACGGAATGGTTCCGGCAGCACTCACGCTGTCTGCCCTTGTCATTGTCCTGCCGAGCGGGCAATGCTCGCGCCATGTCGCTGCGCCTTGCCACCTTCAACGTCGAGAACCTGATGAACAGGTTCGATTTTTCGGGCTTCCGCAACCAGTTGCATCAGGACCGGACGCTGGCGCTGTTCCATATCAAGGACGAGGCCGAATACCGGCTGCTCGAACAGGGCCGCGCCATCGCGCATGCCGACGACAATCGCCAACTGACGGCGCTGGCCATAGCCGAAACCCGCGCCGACATTCTGTGCCTGCAGGAAGTCGACAATATCGAGGCGCTAAAAGCCTTCGAATATGGCTATCTGTTCAAGATGGTCGGGCGCGGCTATCGCCACAAATACACCAGCACCGGCAATGATTCGCGCGGCATCGACGTGGCGGTGATGATGCGCGAAGAAACCGAAGACGGCCAACCGATCGAGTTCGTGCGCATGACCAGCCACGCCCACATCACCTACGCGGAACTCGGCCTGCACAATCCGCTGCTTTCGGAACTCGGCAACGAAGCGCATGAAAGAATATTCCGGCGCGACTGCCTGGAGATCGACGTCAAGGTCGGCGGAAGGCCGCTGACGATCTATTCCGTACATTTCAAGTCGATGGGATCGGCGCGCAACGGCGTTCCCGGTCGCGATTCCTCGATGCCGATCCGTGTGGCTGAGGCTACGGCAGTACGGCGGATCATCGAAAAACGCTTCGGCAAGGACCATGCCGGCAATCGCCACTGGGCCATCTGCGGCGACATGAACGATTACCGCCAGCGCGTGGTGATCGGCGGGAGCGACCATGGCGGATACGAGTTCGAAGTCGTCGACGAGACCGTGGAAACGAGCGTGGACGAGCTCGTGGCCGACGGCTTCTCCGAGAATGTCGTCGAAAGGCGGCCTGAACTCGACCGCTGGACGCTCTATCACACGCGCGGGCCGGAGGAGCGGCATCTCTGCCAGCTCGACTACATCCTGCTGTCGCCGGCGCTGGCGCGGCGCAATGCGCGCGCAATCCCCGAAATCATCCGGGGCGGCCAACCTTACCGGACCATCTTCCCGCCCGGCCAGGAGACCGGCCGCTATCCGCGCACCGGCTGGGACCGGCCCAAGGCATCCGACCATTGCCCGGTCGTCGTGACCCTGAACATCGCCTGAGCGGAGCGGGCTTGTGACCTTCGATATTCCGAGCAACCTCATCGTTCCGGTCGACGTGGTCGACGTCAGGCTCGATCCCGAGCCGCATCCCTTCGAGACGGTCAACGCGGCGGCTATCGAGGAGAACTGGCGCGCGGAGACGCGGGCCAATCCGTCTTTGTTTGACGGCACCGTCGTGCTTCTGTCGCGCCTCGCCTATGAAGGAGGACGCTTCGAGGGCCGCTGCCACGCCGTTCGCTACGCGACCTTCATGCATTGGCGGCGCGAACGCGCCAACACCGCGGCGGGACATGTCTTTGCGCATGCGATGCTGGTCTCGCGCGACAATGCGCTGGTCGCCATCCGCATGGCCGCTAACACCGTCAATGCCGGCCGCGTCTATTTCGCTGCCGGATCGTTCGAGCCGGTGGATTTCGCCGACGGCGCGGCCGATGTCGATTTCAACATGATTCGCGAGGTGGCTGAGGAAACCGGCTTGGACATTTCGTCCATCCCGCGTGGCGAACGTTATTATGCACTGTCGACCGAGCGCGGCACCGTGCTTTTTCGCCGCTATTTTTTGGACGAGAATGCCGATGAAGTTTCCCGGCGCATCGAGACGTTCGTAGCCGGCGAGCCGGATGCGGAGATCAGCGGACCGGTGATCATACGCGGCGCCGACGACCTGCCCGAGGGGCTGATGCCGCACATGAAGCCGCTCATCGAATGGCATTTTGCGGGGCAAGGCTGAACGCTACTCGGCCTGTAGCATGCCGGTCGAACCGAGCGCCGAACTTCGGCTTGAGAAATGCGGAGTTTCCGCTTCCGGCCGGTTGACAAGCGGGGCCGTGCCAGACCCTCATGCGTTACGAAATCCTTCTTGTCCGCAGGCCATGCCGATAAGGGGATTCCACCAGATTTGCTCATCTTGTGAGGCACGATTGCGATGCAGGGACGCCAATACGCAGTTTACGACGTGTTCACCGGGGAGCGGCTGGCCGGCAATCCGCTCGCCATAGTGCTCGATGCCGAGGGGCTCGACACTGCCGCCATGCAGCGCATAGCCGGCGAATTCAACCTTTCCGAGACGAGTTTCGTGACGCCGCCGCAGGACGGCTCGCACCGCGCTCGGGTACGCATCTTCACGCCGGTCTACGAGATGCCGTTTGCCGGCCATCCGACGGTCGGCACGGCGATAGCGCTGCACGAGGCCGAAGCGGGCGAGGGCGCCGCGATTTTCGTGCTGGAGGAGAATATCGGCCCGGTGCGCTGCGCCGTCACCGGAGGGAAGGCGGCAACGTTCGCCGAATTCGACCTGCCGCAATTGCCTGAAAAGCTGGCGCTCTCGGCGGATGCAGCAGCTATCGGCGCTGCGGTTGGCCTTGCGCCGCACGAGATCGGCTTCGAGAACCACCGCGTCGGCCTGTGGTCGGCCGGGGTACCCTATATCACCATTCCGGTTTCCGGCCTCGACGCGGCGCGGCGGGCGCGGCTCGACAACCAGGCGTGGCGGGAACTTTCGCCCGAACGTGGCGACGGCAAGAGGGCCAGCGCCTATGTCTATTGCCGCGAGACGGCCAGCAGGGACAACTCCTTCCACGCGCGCATGTTCGTGCCGGGCAATCCCTCCTACGAGGACCCGGCGACAGGCTCGGCGGCGGCGGCTTTCGCCGGCGTGATCATGCAGTTCGATGCGCCGACTGATGGGCCGTCGCGGTTCTGGATCGAGCAGGGCGTCGAGATGGGACGTCCCTCGCGCATAAGGCTGGAGATTGACGTCGAGAGTGGAGCCATGGCTGCGGCCCGCATCGGCGGCAATGCGGTGAAGGTGGCCGAGGGCGTGCTCTACGCGTGACCGAATGGCACATGCAGACGATTTGCCGCAAATGAACGTGCCGGGGGCTGGACAGTCCCCGGAGCTATGGCTATATCGCGCCTGCATCGGTCGTCCGATGGTGTGGGTGCGTAGCTCAGTTGGTAGAGCAGCTGACTCTTAATCAGCGGGTCACAGGTTCGATCCCTGTCGCACCCACCATTGACCGCTGGTATTTACTTATCTTTTCGCTCTGATGAGAGCATATCCCGGGTCCGGCGGTTTCCAATTCGGACCGACTGTTTCCAATTCGCATTCTGTTCCTGTTCCGGCGCGACCAGTCTCACGTCCTTCGACAGGCTCTCCAAAAGCTTCATTCCGTTCCTCGCCAGGGCCTCGAGGCTAACCTCGCCGCCGTAGTGGCGAAGCATTTGTTCGCTCGGCGCCGCTAGCGCTGTCGGCTCGGCGTCGAATTGCTGAGCGCCTCTGCGACGAAAGAAGCAGCAATCAGGTCATCGGCATTGAGCCGCAGGGAACCCGCTCCGCCTCCCATCAAAGCAGCGACCTTTTGGAAAGCTTTCATCTCGTCCTCGGTAACCTGGGCGCTTCGCATTTTCGATGCTAGGTCTGCGACGCGCACTTCTAGAATCTGGGAAGTTCCATTTTCCGTTTTGGCCATAGCGCTATCATCCTCCCACCATGGTTGCGACTGTTCGGATTGGGCTGCCAAGTCAGCACGAACTCGTAATCCGGTCGAAGGTTCCGAGGCGAGAAGTTCACTAAATGATACGAGCCTAAAGGATGTGGGAAGGAGGATTAGTCCACCTTGCAGATCACCTCCTAGCGGAGCGAAGCCACTCAAACTCCCATAGACAACCTTTGTTCCGTTAGGGGACGTTCGCGCTCCAGCTCTTGCGTGATTATAGGATCAGGGACGTTTCAGGCAGCCTGGGCCGATCAGGCGTGGAATGCTGGCGAAACAGAGCAGGCTCGGCCATGATGAAGTCCGAAAGTTTGAGGAGGAGCGGAAATGCCCCAGAAGACCGCACTGGTCGTCAGCGCGCATTCAGCGGATTTCGTATGGCGGGCCGGCGGAGCGATCGCCGCCCATGCCGAGCAAGGCTATGCGGTCACGGTCGTATGCCTGTCATTCGGCGAGCGCGGCGAGTCCGCCAAGTTGTGGCGCAAGGCCGGAATGACGCTCGAGGCGGTCAAGGCGGATCGCCGCCGCGAGGCCGAGAACGCCGCCAAAGCACTTGGCGTGCACGATATCCGGTTCTACGACCTCGGCGATTATCCGATGCACATCACTCCGGATGCGTTCGACAAACTGGTCGATCTCTACCGCGAAATCCGGCCGGAGTTCATGCTGACGCATTCGCGGCAAGACCCTTATAATTTCGATCACCCGATGGCGACCGAGTTCGCGCAGCATGCGCGGGTCATCGCCCAGGCGCACGGGCACAAGCCGGGACAAGCGGTTCTTGGCGCGCCTCCGGTCTATCTTTTCGAGCCGCACCAGCCTGAACAGTGTAACTGGAAGCCAAACTTCCTGCTCGACATCACCGCGGTCTGGGAGAAGAAGCTGGCCGCCATCAAGTGCATGGAGGGGCAGGAGCACCTTTGGGAATATTATACCCGCGCCGCGCTGCAGCGCGGCGCGCAGGCCTCCCGCAACTCCGACTACAAGATCACTTATGGCGAGGGATACGAGGCGGTTTTCCCGCACGTCACCGGCACGCTTGGCCATGGAGCGCTGGCATGAACGTCGTTCGCCGAAACATTGCCCGAGCCGAGCCCGCAATCGTCGATGCACTGGCCGAGTGCGGCGTCGCAACCGTACATGAAGCCATGGGCCGCGTTGGCCTGATGCAGTCGCATATGCGTCCGATCTGGCGCGGCGCGCGCATTGCAGGCAGCGCTGTCACGGTTTCGACACCGCCGGCCGACAATTGGATGATCCATGTCGCGGTGGAACAGTGCCGGGACGGTGACATTCTGGTCGTCGCGCCGACCTCGCCGAGCGACGCCGGCTATTTCGGCGAACTTTTGGCGACATCTCTAAAGGCGCGCGGCGTTCGTGGTCTGATCATCGAAGCGGGCGTGCGCGACGTGATTGAACTCGAGGAGATGGGCTTTCCGGTCTGGTCCCGCTCGATATCGGCGCAGGGAACGGTGAAGGCGACGCTGGGCTCGGTGAACGTGCCGATCGTCTGTGCGGGAGCGCAAGTGAACCCGGGCGATGTGATCATCGCCGACGAGGACGGCGTGATGGTGGTGCCGCGCGAACATGCTAATCAGGCGCTGTCCGCTTCCCGGGATCGACTGGAGAAGGAGGCGCGCACGCGTGCACGTCTCGCTGCCGGAGAGCTGGGGCTCGACATCTACGGAATGCGTGATGCGCTCGCGGCGAAGGGTCTGAAATACATCGACTGATGCATGGGCCGGGTTGAGGAGCCCATCAGCGCCCGGAGGACAAATGACCACCATTGCTTTCATCGGATTCGGCGAAGCGGCGCAGTCGATCGCCGGAGGCCTGAACGGCCGGGCCGGATTGCAATTGACGGCTTTCGATCTGCGCTTCTGCGATCCGGCTGCAGCCGACACGCTCTCGCGCGCCGCGACCGAACGCGGCGTAACGCCCCTGGAGGACATTTCGGGAATCGGTTCGGCCGACGTGGTGATGTCGCTGGTCGTGGGCGCTGCGACGCGCAATGCCGCCGCTTCGGCCGCGCCGCATCTGTCAGACGGGGCGGTCTATATCGACCTGAACTCGGTAGGCCCCGAAACCAAGGCGTTAGCGGCGAAGGAAATCGCGCTAGGCAGGGGAAGCTTCGTCGAAGGCGCGGTGATGGCGCGCGTGCTTCCCTATGCCGAGAAGGTGCCGATCCTGGTGGCCGGAGAGCGCGCAGCTGAGATCGCCGAGCGCCTCAACGGTCTTGGAATGAATTTTGAGGCAGTAGGGGACAAGCCGGGGCAGGCGTCGGCGCTGAAGATGATTCGCTCCGTGATGATCAAGGGGATCGAAGCCCTCTTGATCGAGGCGCTGACCTCGGCCGAACGCGCCGGCGTGACCGAGCGCATCCTGGATTCCGTTCAGGAGACCTTCCCTGGCCTGAACTGGCGCGAGGTCGCCGACTATTATCTCTCCCGCACCTTCGAGCACGGCGCGCGGCGCGTCACCGAAATGACGGAGGCCGCCGAGACGATCGAGTCGCTTGGGCTGGAGCCGCATATGTCACGGGCGGCGTGCCGGACGATCGGAGCGGCTCATGCCGCAATGAAGGACAAGGGCCTGAGCGTCGAGGACGGTTATCGCGGTTTCGTGCCGGTGCTTTCCCGCTCCTTGGGCAAATAGGTGTTGCGACATGAACCCTGACGGCATTGTCTGCATGATGATGAGGGGCGGCACATCGAAGGGCGCCTACTTCCTCGCCGACGACCTGCCGGCCAACAAGGCCGCGCGAGACGCGCTCCTGCTGCGCATCATGGGCTCGCCCGATCCGCGTCAGATCGATGGCATCGGCGGCGCCGACCCGCTGACCAGCAAGGTGGCGGTCGTCCGCAAGTCCGAGCGGCCCGGCATCGACGTGGACTACCTTTTCCTGCAGGTGTTCGTAGATCAGGCGCTGGTGTCGGACAGCCAGAATTGCGGCAACATCCTTGCCGGCATCGGCGCCTTCGCCATCGAGCGCGGGCTTGTCAAGCCCGCCGAAAGCGAAACGCAGGTGCGCATCTATATGGAGAACACGGCGCAAACGGCTGTCGCGACAATCCGTACGGAGAATGGACGACCCGTCTATGATGGCGATGCCCGCATCGACGGCGTCCCCAATCCGGCTGCTCCTGTGTTTCTTAGCTTTGCGGACGCGGCCGGTTCCAGTTGCGGCGCGCTTCTGCCGACGGGCACGGCGCTCACGGAAATTGATGGCGTGGCTTGCACCCTGATCGACAACGGTATGCCGGTCGTCGTGATGCGGGCTTCCGATTTCGGGCTGACGGGATATGAAAGCAGGGCCGAACTGGAAGCCGTGGACGAGGTCAAGGCGCGGATCGAGAAGATCCGGCTGGCAGCCGGGCCGCTGATGAATCTTGGCGACGTGTCGCAGAAATCCGTGCCCAAGATGACGCTGGTCGCGCTACCGCAGCACGGCGGAGCGATCATGACGCGGAGTTTCATCCCCCATCGCGTGCATGCGTCGATCGGTGTGTTCGGCGCTCTGAGTGTCGCCACGGCGTGTCTGTTCCCCGAAAGTCCGGCTGCTGCCCTGGCAACGCTTCCGGACGGCGAGGAGAAGACTGTCACGGTCGAGCATCCGACCGGCCAGATGGATATATTGCTTCGGCTTGACGATACGCAACCCTACAGCCTGGGTCAGGCGTCGTTCGTGCGCACGGCGCGCAAATTGTTCGACGGCCGCGTATTTGCGTGACGGATTGTTGTCACCGTCCCTTGGCAAGGGTCCAGATCACGTCGCTACTCATCCCTGATATCCGAATTGCCGCGGAAGCCAGAGCGTAAGGTCGGGCGCCAGGATCAGGACAAGCAGCGCCAGGAACAGCGAGAGCATATAGGGGATGATCTCGCGCACGATCTCTCGGATCGGTATGCCCGTGGCTCCATTGATGACGAAAAGCAGCATGCCGTAGGGCGGCGTGATCAGTCCGATCATGACGTTCACCACCATCACCACGCCGAAATAGACCAGATCGATCCCCAGCACCCTGCAGGCCGGGATAAACAGCGGGACGATCACCAGGATGATGGTCGTGGCGTCGAGGATGCAGCCGAGCAGCAGGAACAGCAAATTGGCGAACAGCATGAAAGCCAGCGGCTGCAGGTCCAAATAGTCCAGCGTGGACGCGATCGAGGTCGGAACGTTCTCGGCCGCGACGATGTAGTTGAAGATAAGTGCGCTGCCGATGACGAGGCCGACTGAGGCCGAGGACCGCGCGCTTTCTGAAAACACGTTGTAGAGCGACGACCACGTCACTGAGCGGTAGAGGAAGGCTGCAATCAGCAGCGCATAGGCCGCGGCGACGGCGGCGGCTTCCGTAGGCGTCGTGGCGCCGCCATAGATTCCCGCCAGGAGGATGATCGGCATCAATAGGGCCGGCATCGCCCGGAAGGTGATCCCGGGCAATTTCCGCACCGGCACTTTCGTCTCCGGAGGAATATCGCGCTTGTGGGCGATCCATGTTGTTATCGCCATCATCACGACGGTCATGATGAGGCCCGGAACGACGCCACCAAGAAAGAGGTATCCGATCGAGGCATCGGAGACGAGCGCATACATAACCATCGGGATCGATGGCGGAATGATCGGCCCGATGGTTGCCGAGGCGGCGACCACTGCAGCGGCAAGGCCGGGCGAATAATGCCCGCTCTTGACCATCATGTTGATGGTGATTTTGCCGATACCGGCGGCGTCGGCGACCGCCGAGCCCGACATGCCGGAGAAGATCAGGCTGACCATGATGTCGACCTGCGCCAGCCCGCCGCGGAAGCGGCCGACCACGGCCTTGCAGAAGGCGAGCAGGCGGTCGCTGATCGCGCCCTCATTCATGATGTTGGCCGCGACGATGAAAAGCGGCACCGCCAGGATGATGAAGCTGTCGTAGATGCCCTGGATGATCTGCTCGGCAGCGAGCCCGAGATCCTGTCCGGCGATGGCAAGGTAGACGACAGCGGCGACGATCATCGAATGGGCGATCGGCGCGCCGATGCCGGCCAGCGCGAACAAAGTCACGAGGCAAAGGAGGAACGGGAGACTCATATGGTGGGAACCTCCGGCTGTTCCTCGGGCAGTTTTCCGCCACGCAGGAGCCGCCAAACTTCCCAGCCGCTGCGCACGATCACCGCTATGGCGAAAAGCGCATAGACGCTGAAGACAATGTCGAGGCGGATGCCGAGGGTGGGACTGCGCTTTATGCGATAAAAGGTGATGTAGTCCATGCTAGCCGGGAAGGACGCCAGAAACCCAGCAAAGAGCGCTGCGGCGGATGTGATCGCGAACCAGCGCCGGGTCCGGTAGCCGACCCAGTGATAGATCAAGTCGAAGCGGACCTGGTCGCGCTCGCCCAGCGTGAAGGCGCTGCCCCAGAACACGAGCCAAAGCCAAGTGGTGACGCAGACTTCCTGCGTCCAGCTCAACGGATTGTTGAACACGTATCGTGTTACGATCTGCAGTATGAAGGCGCAGAACATGGCGGCGAGCAGGCCCGCCGCCACATTGTCAGCCCGCGACCGCAGCCAGCCGATGGCTGCCCGCATCGAGGATACCTCCGGTCAGAGCGCGTTGATCTTGTCGACCATGCCTTCCGGCCAGGATTTGGAGATGTCGGACTCCAGATAGGCCTTCTGCACCTGCGTGCGGAACGCGTCGACGTCCGGCGTATAGACCTTCAGGCCCTGATCCTTGAAGAACTGTTCGAGCTCGCCTTCGAGCTTGAGCTGCCGCTGACGGCCAAGTTCGGCCGCATCGTCTGCTGCCTTCTGCACGGTCGCCTGCTGCTCCGGGGTCAGTTCGTCCCAGACCTTCTTGGAAAACGCCAGGTAGTTCAGATCGACAAGATGACTGGTCAGCACGATCTGCTTGGTGACCTCGTAGAATTTGGAATCCTTCGTCGAGGGCAGGGGGTTGTCCTGGCCATCGACCGCGCCTGTCTGCAACGCCGTGTAGATCTCGGTAAAGGCGATCGGCACCGGATTGGCGCCCAGCGCCGAGCCGAGGAACTGCCAGGCATCGGTCCCCGGCATACGCAGCTTGATGCCGGCCATATCCGCCGGCGTCTTGATCTCCTTGTCGACGCGCAGGTTGAGCTGGCGGCGACCGAGATACATCACCGTCAGGAGCTTGACGCCAAGCTCGTCCTCGACCTTCTTCTTCATGTCGTCCATGAAATCAGCGGCGAACACCTTCTTCTGATGCTCGGCGTCGCGATGCAGGTAGCCGGCGGCGAAAATCGACCATTCCGGGAAGATCGTGGCGAGTTCCTGCGCGGAGGCGATCGACATTTCGAGATTGCCGCGGGCGATCGCTTCGAGTTCGGTCCCCTGCTTGAACAGCGAAGCGTTCCAGTGCGGCTCGAAATCGGCAAAGCCGGCGACCGCCGGCCCGAAAACCTCGGTCAGCGAAACGGCGCGCTGATCGGTCGGTGTCGCCGGCGACGAGAGCCGGAGCTTGATCTTGTCCTGCGCGAATGCGCTGCCGAAGCCCAGGCCAAGTGTGGCGCCGGCCAATCCGAGTGCGGCCGCGCCCAATACGCCACGCCGGGTGACATTACTGCTGTTCATCTTTTCCTCCCTGGTAATCCCGTCCGGTCCCTTTGCCGGCGTGCATCGCATCAAAGTTACACAAGTCAAACGCCAACTCAAGCCTTGACGCATGGCAAAAACTCAGCAACATGTTAGCAACATACGGCTGCGTGGATACTCATGACAAAGAAAACGATTTTCGGCCTCTCGGCTGCAATGGTGACGCCTTTCGGAGCCGATGGCGCGGTCGACCTCAGACGCTTGACCATTCACGCCCGGCATGTGCTCTCATGCGGATGCGACACCATCACCCTGTTCGGGACCACCGGCGAAGGCTTCTCGATCGGAATGCGCGACCGCGCGTCCATGCTCGATGCCGTGTCGGCCGGCGTGGATGCCTCTCGCATCTATGCCGGCGTTTCCGCCACGGCCCTCGATGAGGCGGTCGAACAGTCGCGCCTTGCGCTCGATCACGGCGCCCGCGGCCTGCTTCTGGCGCCGCCCTACTATTTCAAGGACCCCGACGAGGACGGTCTCTACGCCTGGTTCTGCAGAGCCATCGAGGGGATCGGGGCGTCGGCGCGGGGCCTCATCCTCTATCACATTCCGGGCCAGACAGCCGTGCCGTTGTCGGTCGATCTTGTCGATCGGCTGAAGCGGGCGTTTCCCGGCGTCGTCAGCGGAGTCAAGGATTCTTCGGGGGACTGGGCGACGACGCAAGCGTTCCTGGCCGCCCATGGCGAACTCTCTATCCTGGTCGGCGACGAGCGGCAGCTTGCGCGCGCCATGGCCAAAGGCGCCGAGGGCTCGATTTGCGGCCTGGCGAACCTCCAGCCGGAGATGCTGCGCGCGCTGATCCATGATGGCAAGGACGATCCGCGCCTGGAGCCGCTAGTGAACCTGATCGTCTCCTACCCGGTGCTTCCCGCCGTCAAGGCGCTGGTCGCGCACATTCACGGCGACGAGGGCTTCGTGGCGATGCGCCCGCCTTTGACCGATCTGCCATATTCTCGACGGGTCGAGCTTGCCTCCGCCTTCGACGCCATTCTTGCAGGGGGAGCCATCCGGAAATCCGCATGAGCGAAGACGCGAACACGGAACCCCTCAAACTGCGCGAGCAGGCCTATGAAGGCTACACGCGCAGCCTGTTCGCGCGCGAGATCAAGCCCGGCCAGTTCATCACGCAGCGCCAGCTGGTGGCGATTACCGGGCTGCCGCTCGGCGCCATCCGCGAACTCGTGCCGCGGCTGGAGGCGGAGGGCCTGATCCGCACCGCGCCGCATCGCGGCATGCAGGTTCCGCAGGTCGACATCAATCTGGTGCGCAATGCTTTCCAGTTCCGGCTTTTCCTCGAGGAGCCCGCCGCCCGCATCTTTGCGCGCACGGCCCCGACCGAACTGATTGCCGAGCTGCGGCAGAGGCACGAGCGCGTCATCGCCCGTCATGTTTCCGGAGACGATAAGGACCTGATGGAGGAGGCGGAGGCCACCGATTTGATGCTACACGAGGCGATCATCGATCATCTCGGCAACGAGATCATCAGCAACGCGTACCGGGTGAACTGGATCAAGATCAAGCTGATCCGCCTCGCCGAGACGCGGCTCTATGTACCGATGATCCCTTCGGTGATGGGCGAGCATATGAGGATTATCGAAGCCATCGAGCGCCGCGACGAGGATGAAGCGGCGCGCGCCATTGCCGACCACATAGGAATTGCCCGGCGCAGGGCGGTCAACATTTGAGGAATACCGCCGTCGCCGCATGAGATCACCAGGGAGGAGAAGTCCATGAGCAGCTTGACCAGACGCCACTTCGTTGCCGGCAGCGCTATCGCGGCCGCCGGCGTATTCATGCCGACCGTGCTGCGCGCGCAGGCAACCACGATCCGCTGGGGCGAGATGCTGGCCACGACCCATCCGCAGGTGCAGATGGTCGACCGTATCGCCAACACGGCTCGGGAAAAGTCGGGCGGTCGCATCGATATCCAGAGCTTCCCCAATGGCCAGCTCGGCTCGGGCAAGGACATGATGGATTCCGTCGTTTCCGGAGCGCTGACCTTCACCACCGACGGGGCCGCCGCGCTCGGTGCGCTGCTGCCGCAGCTCTCTGTCATCGAGGCGCCGTATCTCTGGAGGGATGCCGCCCACATGTCGAAGGTCGGGGCCTCGCCGCAGTTCGCCGCGATGAACGACGACCTCGTCGCCAAACGAGGACTGCGCATGCTGGGCGTGACCTATTACGGCATACGTCACCTCACCACCGGCGCGAAGGAAGTGAAGACCGTCGCGGACATGGCGGGCTTCAAGCTGCGCGTTCCGCCGGTCGACACCTTCCGGGCCATGGCCGAGGCTTGGGGCGCGAAAGCGACGCCCATCAATTTCAACGAACTCTATCTCGCATTGAGCCAGGGAGCCGTCGACGGCCAGGAGAATCCGCTGCCGACGATCGCCAGTGCGAAGCTACAGGAAGTGCAGAAATATCTGGTCCTGACCGGCCACATCATCACGCCGCGCCTGATCATCGCCAACGAGGCGGCGCTCCAGGCGATCGATCCGGCCGACCGCGCCATCCTCGACGAGGCCATCGCCGAGGCCATCACCTGGCAGGACGCGGAACTGGCGAGGCAGGAGGCGGAACTCCTTGGCACGTTGAAGGGAGCCGGGATGACGGTGATCGAGCCCGACGTGGAAAGCTTCCGCAAGCCTGTGCTCGAAAAGGTGCCGCCCCTGTTCGAAGAGAAATGGGGCAAGGGCACATGGGATGCCCTGGCCGCGCTCTGACGCCTCGCATGGGCGCCGCGAGATAGCGCGGCCCCATGATCGACGAGAGATTTGATGCTTGAGATCGCCGGCAGGATATCGGACCGACTTGTCGAGGCCGCAGCCGTCGTGCTGCTGCTGACCATGCTGGCGACCGTCTCTCTCGGCGTGGCCTTCCGCCTCGCCGGGGAGCCGCTCGCCTGGTCGGATGAACTGGGGCAGTACCTGCTCGTCTGGACTGCTTTTGCGGGCTGGATCATCGCGTCGCGCCGGCGCTCGCACATTCGGATCGGCCTGATTGTTGACCGCCTGAAAGGCCTGCCGCGGCGGCTGGTGGAGGTGGTGATTCAGCTGCTGGTCGCAGCGCTCGGCGTCATTCTGCTGATCAAGAGCTTCGGCCTGATCGGGCGCAATACCGACGTTGAATGGGTGAGCCTGCCGCTTTCGGTCGCGCTGGTCTACATACCGATGCCGATTGCGGGGATGGCGGTTATTTTCCAGGCAGTGCTGCAAGCCATCGAGGCGCTGCTCGGCGAGGTCAAGGCTGATGCCAGCCAGGAATTGCTGCTTTGACCGCCTCGATGCTGCAGATACTGGTGGTGTGGTTCGCCGCGCTGATGTTCGGCGTGCCGATGTTCGCCTCCATGGGGCTCGCTGCTTTCGCCTTCGTCGCCCTGAACGGCATGCCCATCGATATCGTGCCGCAGAAGATCGCGCAATCCGTCAACTCTTTCCCGCTGCTGGCCGCGCCGCTGTTCATTCTGATGGGCAACATCATGAACTCGGCCGGCATTACCGACCGCATTTTCACCTTCGCCACCGCCTGTGTCGGCTGGGTCCGGGGCGGTCTTTGCCACGCCAACATCCTGGCCAGCGTCATCTTCGCTGGCATGTCCGGCTCGGCCGTGGCCGATGCCGGCGGCGTCGGGTCGCTCGAAATCCGCGCCATGAAGAAGGAAGGCTACGACCCGGAGACCGCCGCAGCGATCACTGCGGCGTCGGCGACAATCGGCCCGATCATTCCGCCATCCCTGCCCATGGTCATCTACGGCGTCAGCGCCGACGTCTCGATCGGCGGCCTGTTTCTGGCGGGCGTGGTTCCTGGCCTGCTGATGGCAGGCGCGCTTTCGGCGATGGTGACCGCCGTCGCCACCCGGCGCGGCATGGCGCGGCATCCGTTTCCCGGTTTCGGCGATCTGTGGCGCGCCTATCGCCGGGCGCATTGGGCGCTGATGACGCCCGTCATCCTGTTTGGCGGTATGATGGCGGGCATCATGACACCGACGGAAGCGGCCGCGATCGCCACCGTCTATGCGCTGTTTCTAGGGCTCTTCATCTACCGCGAATTCGATATACGGGAATTGCCGAAACTGGTCGTCGATACGGTGGAGACGACCGGACTGGTGCTGGCCCTGGTGATGACCGCGGCAGCACTTGCCTGGTGCCTTTCCATCGCCCGCATCCCGCAACTGGTGACGCCGCTGATCGTCGATTCCATCGGCCATCCGCTGCTGTTCCTGCTGGTCGTCAATCTCGTTCTTATTTTCATCGGCTGCTTCATGGAAGCGCTGGCCGCGATGCTTATCCTCATTCCGATCCTGACGCCGGTCGCGGCGCAACTGGGCATCGACCCGATCCAGTTCGGCCTGATCTTCGTGCTCAACCTGATGATCGGAACGATAACGCCGCCGGTGGGCGTGGTGCTCTTCATCACATCGAAGATCGCCGGCATCAGCTTCGAGGCGATGTCGCGCGCCATCGTGCCCTGGATGATTCCGCTCCTGGCTGTCCTTGCCGCGGCGTCGCTCTGGCCGCCCCTGACCACCTTTCTGCCCAACTACTTCCTGGGCAGATGATCGGCTGGCCCCGCCGTGAGCCTCCTATTTTGAGGTCTCCACCGGCGGCGTGCCGTGGGAATGAAAACTCGGGATCGTCTTCAGCCCCCACGCTTGACCCTTCTTCCGCTCGGCCTCGGTCCAGGTGATCGGCTGCCAGTCCGGCTGCAGGATAAGCCGGGCGCCGGCATTCGCCACCTCGACCCGGTTGCCGGCCGGCTCGTAGACATAGAGGAAGAAGGTGCCCTGGATTGCGTGCTTGTGCGGGCCGGTCTCTATGAAGACGCCATTCTCGAGGAAGATGTCGGCGGCGCGCAGCACGTCGTCGCGCTGGTCGACAGCATAGGTGATGTGGTGGAAACGGCCATGCGCGCCGGAATGGTCCTCGGTCACGGCCATGTCGTAGCTTTTGTTGTTGACCGTGAACCAGCAGCCGCCGAGGCGGCCATTGTCGAGCCTGATCTGCTCGGTCACGCGGCTGCCGAGCGCGCCGATCATGAAGTCGCGCATCTGCGAAACGTCAGTCGCGAGCAGGTTGAAATGGTCGAGCCGGCGCACCGCCGCGCCGCGGCCATGGAAGCGTTGGGCGACGTTCTTCAGCGCCGGCCGCTCGCCCTCCGGCGGCTCGTATTTGCGGGTGTCGTAGTAGAGTTCGAAGACCTGGCCGTCGGGGCTTCTGAAACGATAGGCCCGGCCATGGCCGAGGTCGCCTTCGTTCCAGCCGATCCCGCAGCCCATTGCCTCGATGGCGGCCACCCGGCGCTCCAGCGCCGCCGGCGATGAGGTCCGGTAGCCGACATGGGCCATCCCTGTAGTGTTCGAAGCCGTCAGCTTCAAGGTGTGGAATTCGTAGTCGTCCCAGCCGCGCAGATAGACGGAATCGCCCTCACGGCCGCTTTCCGTCAGGCCGTAGACATTGACGAAGAAGTCGAGGCTTTCCTCGGGCCTGTTCGTCAGCAGTTCGAGATGGCCGAGATGCGCTACGTCGAAGCAGGGCTCTTCTGTCAATTGGTTGCTCTTCATCGATGGCTTCCGAGCGGGATCCATGCAAGTTCTGTATACATTAATCCGCAAACGACGGCACGCGCGCCCACGGGGCGCGCGTGCCGTCGACGCTGCTACTCCGCCGGCTGGCGCGTGCGCCAGCTTTCGGCATAGTTCTCGCGCACTTCGCGCGAATATGGAGCCGGCGAGACCTTGACCCGGATTTCGGTCTGCTTGTGCGGCTCCACAGTCGTCTTCTTCGTGCCGCCATTCTCTTCACCCCAGACGAGCGTCAGCACATCGCCGATCTGGATATCGGGGTCGATGATGCCAAGCGACAGGTATGAGCGCTCATTATAGGAGTAGCCGGCGAACATCGAGAGGCCAACCATCTTGCTGCCGTTCAGAACCATGTCGTAATTGGCGGACGCGTAGTTGGCGTTCGGCACGTCGATATATTTGTAGTTCTCGATGCCCGGCTCGAAGAACGAGCGGAATACCTTCGCCACGTCGTCTGCGTTCCACGCGAAGGTGACCTTCTTGCGGTGCGGCTTGCCGGCGATCTTCTCCAGCGCCTCGCGCCCGATGAAATCGTGGTCGAACTTCACGAACGGGCCGTAACCGAGTTCGTAAGGCGTGAGGTAGTAGTCCTCGATGTTCTCCGAGGCGAAGCTGCCGCCGATCGAACCGCCAAGGCCCTCATAGCCCTGGGCCGGCAGATATTGGCGATAGGATTTCATCCGCTCGTCAGTGTAGACGGCCGGCAGAGGCGAGGGGATCCAGCCCGATTCCAGCGTGTTGGTGGCGTAGGCGCGCGAGCCGCACAGCCGCATGCCGAATTCCTTGCCCGCTTCGAAGATCGTATTGCGGATTTCTTCCGCCTCCTCGTATGGACCCCAGACTTCGAGCCCGGGCGCGCCGGACATGCCGTGGCGCAGGCATCGCACCTTGCGGCCGCCGATGTTGATCGCATCCATCGTGAAGAACCTGACGTCGGGGATCGGGCCGCCATTAACCTTCTCCAGTATCTTCCAGGCGTTCGGTCCCTGCACCTGATAGCGGTAGCGCTTGCGGAACACGGCTTTCGGTCCGGGCCGCGCGGGCGAGCGGTCGTCCCGCTCCATCTGGACATTGTAGCCGCCGGTCTTGCCGTGGAACTCGACCCAGTTGATTGTCGGAACACGACCGACGATCAACAGCTGGTTCTGGGCGAGATTGAACAGGATCACATCGCCGATGACGTGACCGCTGTAGCTCGTCGGCACGAACTGCTTGGCGCGGTTCACCGGGAAATTGGTGAAGCTGTTGATGCCGAGATGCGAGACGAGCTTCAGCGCGTCCGGCCCTTCGATCATCAGCTCGGCCATGTGGTGGGTCTGATCGAACAGCACCGCCGTGTTGCGCCAGGCCCACTGCTCGTCGCGCCAGCTGGTGAATTCGTTGGGGACCACCGGATAGATGTAGGCTCCGATCTGGGAATTGCGGAGCATGTCGACGGTGTTGTCGGTTTCGCTCAGCAGTTGTTCAAGATTCTTCATGGCTCATACCTCCCTGATGCCTCGAATTGATTGTTGGCTGTACAGCAGCGTTCCTGCCGTCCTCGATCTGGCTATTCGCCCATTCGATCGATTGTTCCGGTGCGCCGAATGTGAAGAAGTGGGCGCCCTCAAAGCGCAGCGACGGGTCGTCGCGATGGGCGAGGGCGATCGCCGTCAGCAATTTTTCGGGTGTTTCGGCGCGGAGAAGGCCGCCCAGCAGTTGCCTGCGCTCGGTCAAGGCGCGCAACGACGCGCCGACGCCGCAGCGTATCGCATATTTCACCAATTTGGCGCGCTGGGCAGGGCCGGCGACGCCGATCCGCAAGGGCGCCGAAACGCCCGCGGCCCGAAGCTCGCGCGCGAAGTCCAGCACCGGCTCCGGCTTGAACGCGAACTGGCTCACAAGGCGCGCTGCAAGGCCCCTTTCCGCGATGGCGGCGAGCTTTGCTTCCAAAGCATCCTGCAGCACCTGGTTTGCAATGCGCGGATGGCCTTCGGGATAACAGCCGATCGCGATCTGCCGGATGCCATGCCGCTCGAACGATCCGGTCCGGATCAGTTGCAGGCTTGCGTCGAATTCACCCGTGGGCCGGTCATGGTCACCGCCGAGGGCCAGAACGCGGTCCACTCCCGCTTCGTCAGCCAGCCGACCGACCAGATCGTCGAATTCACGGCGGTCGCGAATCTTGCGCGCGACGATATGGGGGACGGGGACCAGTTCGGCCCGGTGCAATCGAGCGGCGGCAGCCACCAGCATATCGGGGCTATCCTTCGGCAGATTGGCGATGAACACCTCCGTGCCCGGCGGCAAGCGATGCACCGCTGCGTCGGCGTCACGCGCGGTGACTTCGACGGAGTAGTTTCCGAGGAACCGCGCCAGCACCGCATGGTCCGAAGTGCCGGCCATTCGGTTCATATCTGCGCGAGCGGGCGACCAGTTCATTGTCATCGGACCTTGCGAATGAGCGCGCCGCCCGGCACGCGTTCGAGCGCCTTCTCATGGTGCAACGCAAGCCTGAGATTCCGGCCGGCGAGGCGGGCGTGTTCCTGCATGATCGCTTCGGCGCGAGCACCCTCGCGATTGGCTATCGCCTCGACGACGCAGCGATGCTGATCCTGGGCGACAAAAAGGACCCTGTGCGATTCCGGCATCAGTGCCTGGGCCATGACAAAGCCGCTGGGAGAGGCGAAAGGCAGGGAAACCGCCCTTTCGATCTGCCGCTCCAGCGTCGGGCTTTCCGCCATATCGACGATGAGCGCGTGAAGGCGCGCATTCGCCGTCACGTAGCGGGAGAACCCTTCCTCGGTGGCAATGGCGGATTCGACCACCTCGTCGAGTTCCTGCAGGCAAGCATTGAGCGGTCCAAGTCGCGCCATCGAGCCGCGCTCCGCCGCAAGACGCGCGGCCAGACCTTCCAGCGTGCCGCGGATCTCGATGGCATCGAATACATCCTGCTGCGAGAAGGATTTCACCGCGAAGCCGCCGGAAGGAATGGTTTCGACGAGGCCTTCCTCTTCGAGCCGCTGCAGCGCCGCGCGAATGGGGGTGCGGGAAATCCCGGTTCGCTCCGCGACCGAAAGCTCGGAAATGCGTTTCCCTGGCGCGAGCGCGCCCTCAAGGATCAGTTCGCGCATGATGAGTAGGGCCTTTACCGTTCGCGACTGGCCCTTGTCGGCTTCCGACGCCGAAGGAAGCTCCGCCACCTGGCTCATTTTCTGACGCTCCATATTTTCATCCACAGAGCAATGACGCTGCCGCTGCATGCAGCCTGTATACTGTTCTGGCGTCTCTGCAGTGTCAACAGCGTCGTCGGTCGACGCTTACTTCCAAGCGCTTGTCACCAGTTCCACCAGATATGGGCGCCATGGCCGTGATCGCCACCTGGCCAGACCAAAGCAATGCCGGTTCGCGACAGAATGGGACCCCCCAATGCTTTGTCAGGCACAAATGTACCTTTTCGCCGCTCCTGTGCGCCGGAACCGACGCTCTGCAATCGTTGCGCGCTGGAGCTGCTCGCTGGCGCAAGCAATGATGGTCCCTTTGCCTGCGCCCCTTGGCTTATGAGGCAACAACTGTATACATTTGGTCGGCAGCCGTGAAGCGCTCACGGCTCGGGAGGTATGCAGGCAAGGGAGGATTTTGGCATGTCTATAAGAAGAACAGCTGCCGTAGTGGCCGTGGGCCTGGGTTTGTCCTCGGGTGCATTCGCGCAGGAAACCGTGAAGATCGGCGTCATCCTGCCCTATTCGGGTCCGTTCGCCGACGCCGCGAACCAGCTCGAGGCCGGCATCAAGCTCTATATGCAGCAGAACGGCGATGAGGTCGCCGGCAAGAAAATCGAGATCGTCCGCAAGGATACCGGCGGCCCGGCGCCGGACGTCGCCAAGCGTGTCGCCCAGGAACTGGTCGTGCGCGATCAAGTTGACATCCTCGCCGGTTTCGCGCTGACGCCTGAAGCACTCGGCGCGGCGGACGTTTCCGCGGAGGCCCAGAAACTGATGGTGGTGATGAACGCCGCCACGTCGGTCGTCACCGAGAAATCGCCCTATATCGTCCGCACATCGGTGACGATCCCGCAGGTCAACTACGTCTTCGGCAAATGGGCGGCCGAGCAGGGGGGCATCAAGGAGGCATACACGCTCGTCTCCGACTACGGGCCGGGCCATGACGCTGAAAGCTCGTTCTCGAAAGGCTTCACCGAGGCCGGCGGCAAGATCATCGGCTCCGACAAGACGCCGGTCGCCAATCCGGATTTCTCTGCCTTCGTCCAGCGCGTGAAGGACGCCAATCCTGAAGCCGTCTACGTGTTCATTCCCGGCGGCGCACAGCCGGCGGCCCTCGGCAAGGCGCTCGCCGACCGCGGTCTCACGCCCCCCAGCGTCAAGCTTTTCGGCCAGGGCGAGCTGACGCATCCCGAAGCGCTTGAAAGCATGGGTGAGACGGCAAAGGGCATCATCACGACGTTCCACTATACGCTGGAGCGCGACGATCCGTTGAACAATGAATATGTGAAGGCTTATCGCGATGCGAATAACGGGCGCAGCCCGGATCTGTTCTCGATAGGCGGCTATGACGGGATGCACCTCATCTACGAGGCGCTGAAGAAGACAAATGGCGACGCCAGCGGCGACGCGCTGCTGGAGGCGGCCAAGGGCATGTCCTGGATGAGCCCCCGCGGGCCGATGTCCATCGACCCCGAGACGCGCGACGTCGTGCAGACCGTCTACATCCGCGAGGTGAAGGAGGTTGACGGAGAGCTCCAGAACGTCATCATCCACGAAATCCCGGACGTGAAGGATCCGCTGCACGGGGCGAAGTAGCACGAACCGGGTCCAAGGGCGGATCGTGATCAGTCAGCTTGCCATCGTCCTCTTCGACGGGTTCGCCTTCGGAATGCTTCTGTTCGTCCTGTCCGTGGGCCTCTCCGTTACGCTCGGGCTGATGAACTTCATCAACCTTGCGCACGGTGCGTTCGGCATGCTGGGCGGCTATGTCGCCGTGACGGCTATGCGCGGGCTCGGCCTGCCCTTTCTCGCCGCACTGCCGGCCGCCTTTCTTGCGGCCGCAGCAATCAGCATCCTACTCGAGCGGACGCTCTTTCGCCGGCTCTACAGGGCCGGCGAACTAAACCAGGTGCTGTTCACCATCGGCGTGGTCTTCGTCGCCACCGCGATGGCGACGTACGCCTTCGGCACAGTCCAGCAGGTGATCCAGCTTCCCGGCTGGCTGCGCGGCTCGGTCGAGGTCGCAGGGCTGCGGCTCGGCGCCTATCGGATATTCATCATCGCCGTGGCGCTGGCCGTCACCGGGCTTCTCGTGTTCGGGCTGGAACGCACCCGGCTCGGCGCCCGCATACGCGCTGCGGTGGACAATCAGCGCGTCGCCCAGGGACTGGGTCTCGATGTGGAGAAGATATTCGCCGTCACCTTCGCACTTGGCAGCGGGCTGGCCGGCCTCGGCGGGGCGCTGGCGATCGAGATCGTCGGGCTCGATCCGTCCTTCGGCTTCCATTATCTCGTCTATGTGCTGATCGTGGTCTCTGTCGGCGGTCTCGGCTCGGTCGCGGGCTCCTTCTTCGGCGCTGCCTTGTTGGGAATCTGCGATGTGGCCGGCAAATATTTCGTGCCGGAGATCGGCTCGTTCCTCATCTACCTGCTGCTCGTGGCGATCCTCTTCGTGCGGCCGCTCGGCCTGTTCGGGAGGCGTTAGCTGCGCAATGACGGTCGAGACGCCCACACTCGCTGATCCGCACGACTGGTTGGAGCGCAAGGGCCGTTGGTCGGCCTTCGAGATCGCCTTTTGGGTCGCGTCACTGCTGCCGTTCTTCCTGTTTCAGACATACCTGCCGCTGGCCAGCCAGATCGCCGTCACCGCGCTTTTCGCCGTCTCCGTCGATCTTGTGCTTGGCTATGCCGGCATCATAACGCTCGGCCACGCAATGTTCTTCGGTCTCGGCGCCTATGCGGCCGGCCTGATCAGCAAGGCCGGCTGGGGCGAACCTCTGACCGGCCTCATCTTTGCGGCGGCCTTCGCCGGACTGGTCGGCTACGTCGCGAGCTTCATCATCGTGCGTGTCCAGCACCTCGCCCTGATAATGATCACCCTCGGCCTCGGCTTCCTGACCTATGAACTGGCCAATTCGATGAGTTGGCTGACCGGTGGCACGGACGGCCTCCAGGGCGTCGAGACCTGGCCGATCCTCGGCGTCTTCCGCTTCGATCTGTGGGGCTACACCGCCTATGGCTACGCGCTTGCCGCGCTCTTCCTCGGCCTCGTGCTCAGCCGGCGTATCGTCCATTCCTCCTTTGGTCTTTCGCTTCGCGGTATTCGCGAGAACGTGAGACGCATGCCGGCGGTCGGCTCGGATTATCGCGGCCACCTGCAGAAGATCTACACAATTTCGGCTGCCGTGGCCGGCTGCGCGGGCGCGTTGCTTACCCAGACCACCGACACCGTTTCACTCGACACGTTGAGCTTCCAGCGGTCCGCCGACGTGGTGGTGATGCTGATACTCGGCGGCACCGGGCGTCTTTACGGGGCTGTGATCGGCGCCATCATCTTCATGGTGGCGCGCGACCAGCTCGCCGACATGAACCCGCAATATTGGTACTTCTGGATCGGACTGCTGCTGATGGTTGTCGTTCTCGTCATGCCGAAAGGCATCCTCGGCGGCTTGGCGCGGCTCGCGGGCGAGCGCGACTGATGGAGACGCAACAGCCAGCCCTGCGCACCGAGGCGCTGTGCAAGAGCTTTGGCTCGCTCAAGGTGGCGCGCGACGTCACCATCGAGTTGCCGCGCGGCGCGCGGCATGCGCTGATCGGCCCGAACGGCGCCGGCAAGACCACGCTGATCAACCTGATCACCGGCGAGATGCGCGCCGATTCTGGGCGCATCGCGCTGGACGGCAGGGATATTACACAGGACCCGACGATGGCGAGGGTACGCTACGGTCTGACACGTACCTTCCAGATCAACACGCTGTTTCCCGACCTTGCGCCGATCGAGGCGGTCACGCTGGCGATCTGCGAACGCGAGCGGCTCGCCGGGCAGTTCTGGAAAGGCCTCACCGCTCATCGCGAGGCAATCGACGAGGGCTTTGAGATCCTGCGCCAGTTGCAACTCGCCGAGGTCGCGATCCGCCCGACGCGCACCTTGCCCTACGGCCAGCAGAGGCTGCTGGAGATTGCGCTGGCGCTCGCCACCAGGCCCAAGGTGTTGCTCCTCGATGAGCCCGCTGCGGGCGTGCCGAAGGGCGAGAGTGCGGCGCTCTTCAGCGTCATCGCCGCGCTTCCCGATGACATCTCCGTGCTCTTCATCGAGCACGATATGGATATCGTCTTCAGCTTCGCAACGCGCATCATCGTTATGGTCTCTGGCGGCGTGCTGCTGGAGGCCGAGCCTGCGGTCGTGCGCAGCGACCCGCGGGTCCGCGAAGTCTATCTGGGGCGAGCCAGCCATGCCTGAGCCGCTGCTGGAATTCCGCGATGTGCGCTCCGGCTACGCGGAGGCCGTCGTGCTGGACGGCGTGTCCTTTGCGCTGCCGGCGCATGGCAGCCTCGCCGTGCTCGGCCGCAATGGTGTCGGCAAGACGACGCTGCTTCTGACTGCAATGGGATTCGTCCCGCTGGTGCGCGGCTCGGTCCTGTTCAACGGCAGGGACATTTCGCGCCTGCCGCCGCACAAGCGCGCATGGATGGGCCTCGGTTGGGTGCCGCAGGAGCGCGAGATCTTTCCTTCGCTGACCGTCGAGGAGAACCTGAAGGTGGGATGGCGGCGCGGCCGCTGGGATCTCGACGCTGTCTACGGGCTTTTTCCCCGGCTGAAGGAACGGCGCGTCAACATGGGCCACCAGCTTTCCGGCGGCGAGCAGCAGATGCTGACGATCGCCCGCACGCTGATGACAAATCCCGCTGTCCTCCTGTTGGACGAGCCGCTGGAAGGGCTTGCACCCATCATCGTCGAAGAACTCACCGCTGCGATCCGCCAGATGGCCGAGGATGGAATTGCGCTTGTCCTGATTGAGCAGCACGCCAACGTGGCGCTCAGGCTGACGAAGGAGGCGGTGCTGATCGAGCGCGGGATTATCGCCCACCGCGCACAGTCGTCGGACCTCCTCGACAATCCCGGCATGCTGGATCGCTATCTCGGTTTGCGCCTGCAAGAGCGGTAGGGACCCGGCGCCGCCAAAGATGTGCCATAGCAATGGCCATAAATTTTCGCCATTGTCGCGCCCAATAGCAGTTTCGAACGCAGGGGAGATGGCAAATGACGCGTGTGGTCGTAACAGGCGGTAGCGGCAAGCTCGGCCGTGCATGCGTGGAGGACCTGCTGAGCCATGGCTATGAGGTCTTGAACGTGGACGCCATGCCGCCCGCCAAGGAAAATTGCCCCTTCGTACAGGCGGACCTGACCGATTTCGGCCAGGCATTCGAAGTTCTGGCGGGGGTCGATGACCGGCTTGGCGAGATCGAAGCGCTCGTCCATCTGGCAGCGATCCCGGCGCCCGGCAAGCAGCCGAACGCGGCAACCTTCAAGGTCAATACGCTCAGCACCTACAACGTCTTCGAGGCAGCCCGGCGCCTCAAGATCCGCAATGTCGTCTGGGCGTCGAGCGAAACCGTGCTCGGTCTTCCGTTCGACAAGCCGCCGCCCTATGCCCCTGTGGACGAGGACTATGCCGGCCGGCCCGAGACCGCTTACTCGCTTTCCAAGCTGCTTGGCGAGGAAATGGCGAAGCAATTCTGCCGTTGGGATCCTGAGCTTAAGATCATCGGGCTGCGTTTCTCCAATGTCATGGAGCCTGGAGACTACGCGCGATTTCCTTCGTTCGACGCCGATGCCCGCCTCAGGAAATGGAACCTCTGGGCCTATATCGACGCGCGCGACGCCTCCCAGGCGATTCGAAGGGCGCTCGAAGCTCCGATCAGGGGCGCCGAAATCTTCGTCATCGCCAATACCGACACGGTCATGTCGCGGCCGAATGCGGAACTGATGGCGGAGGTCTATCCCGGCGTGCCGCTGGCGCAAGGCGCAAGCGGCAACGAGACACTGCTGTCGATCGAAAAGGCGAGGCGGCTTCTCGGTTACGAGCCGCAATACAGCTGGCGTGGAGGCTGAGCTTTGGACGAAAATGTCAAAGTTTCGGTAGCCCGTCTGACCGTTGCTGCCGAATGCAGTCGAGGCTCCGCTGCAGCAACTCACCGGTCCGGAGTCATTTGACCCCATCCAGCCATTTAAGATCATCCGGCGAAAGCGAGATGTCGAGCGCCCGCAGGCTGTCGTCAAGTTCGCCAAGCGTGCGCGGACCGATGAGCGGGATGGACGGGAACGGCTGCGCCAGCACATAGGCAAGCGCCACATGGATCGGGCTCTTGCCTAGCCTGGCGGCCAGCTCGACCGCACGGTCGCGGCGGCCGAAATTCCTGTCGGAATACCAGACGCGCACCAGTTCCTCGTTTTTTCGCTTGTCGCGACCGGCGCGGTCGGTGAAGAAGCCGCGGCCCTGGCTCGACCAGGCAAAGTTCGGCATCTGCCGGGCTGTGAGCCAGGCCTTCCATTCGTCGCTGGAGGATGTGACACAACCCGGCCAGATCGGCTCAAGCATCTCGGCGAGCGAGAAATTGTTGGACAGCGCACCGGGCCGCTGCTTGCCGTTCCTGTCGGCATAGGCGATCGCCTCGTCCATGCGCTCGCGCGTCCAGTTCGAGCCGCCGAATGGTCCGCGGATGCGGCCTGCCTTCACCTCGGCGTCCATCGCGTCGACGAACTCGCCGACCGGCACATCCGGATTGTCGCGGTGCATGAAATAGATGTCTACATAGTCGGTCTTGAGCCGATCGAGCGACTGGGTGAGTTGCTTGCCGATCACGTCCGGATAGCAGAGAGGCGTATGCGCGCCCTTGCCGATTACGACGGAGGTTTCGCGCACGCCGCGGTTTTTCAGCCAGTCGCCCAGCAGCGCTTCGGTCTTGCCGGCGCCATAGACGAAGGCGGTGTCGAAGAGATTGCCGCCGGCTTCGTAGAAGGCGTCGAGCAGTATCGAGCCCGACGAGAAAGTGCGGAAATCTTCGAAGCCGAGCGCCAGAACCGAGGCCGGACGGGCAAGGCCGGGTATCCGGCGTTTGGGAATAGCGGTTCCATTGGGGCCGAGCTTCCGCCCGGAGATCGTGTTGACCCGCCTTTCGGTCTTTTCGACGTCGTATTCGAGCCGGACGGCCGCGCGCCATTTGTCGAGCACGGTAAGATTGCCGATGCTGTCGGCCCAGCCCATGCCGGGCCACGCGAACTCCTGCTTTCCCGCCAGAATGGCATCGCCAGCGGCATCGACTTCGAAGGCGTAGAGCCAGCCGCTTTCGGCGACCTCGACAATCTCGCTGCCGTTACCCGGCCGGATGATGCTGATTTTTCCAGTGCCGCCTTCCTTGCCACCGGCGTACCAGAAATCGGCGACTTCTATGCGGCCCGTGGTGCCGAAGATCCGGAGCACATTGTCCTGGTTCAGGGAGATGCTGCAGGAAACTTCCGCGACGATGCCGTTCGGGAAACGCAGCAGGGCGGAGGCCCATTCGTCGACGCCGGACTTGCCGAGATGGGCTGTGCCGCGGACCTTGTCCGGCTCCAGGAAGAGCTGCCCGGCAGCGGCGCCGGCGATCAGCCGCGCCATCGAAACAGGATAGCCGCCGACATCGAGAATGCCGCCGCCGGCGAGTTCGTTGGAATAGAGCCGGTGTTCGGGCATGAAGCCGGGCATGGCGAAGCCGAAGCTCGACTTGATCATGCGCACCTCGCCGATGACGCCGGACCTGACCAGTTCCACCAGCTTCAATGTCTGCGGATGCAAGCGGTACATGAAGGCTTCGCCGAGGAACGTGCCGGCCTTGCGCGCGGCATGGATCATCGCTTCGGCCTCGAAGGCGGTCAGCCCCATCGGCTTTTCGCAAAGCACATGCTTGCCGGCTTCGGCGGCCCTGATCGCCCATTGGGCGTGGCTTGGATGCGGCATGGCGATATAGACCGCGTCGATGTCCGGGTCACGAAGCAGCGCTTCGTATCCCTCGACGACGCGCGCGCCCGGGAAAGCCTCGGCAAGGCCGGGCCTGCCTGGATTGCGGGTGGCGATGGCCGCCAGCCTGCCGGTTCGCGAATGAGCGACGCCGCCGGCAAACGCCTTGGCGATATTGCCCGGCCCGAGAATGCCCCAGCGTACGGGTGAAGACGCAGAATTCATGAAAATCTCCTTGGATGAAGCCGGGCAAGCCCGGTCGCCGCGCCGCTGCGGCGGATGCAAACAGGTCAGCGCAGCCTCAGGCCGGCGCTGTCGAACAGGTAGGTATGGGTCGCCCGCAGCGAGACGGTCATCCGGTCGAGGCTTGCCTCATGCCGCGATTCCTCGCGCTCGATGACAAGTTCCTCGCCGCCGCCGGCATTGGCGTAGACGTAGCTGGTCGACCCCAGATGCTCGGCAACGTCGACTTTGACCGTGATGTCGCTGTCGCCCCTGCCGGCCAGCCCGAAATGCTCGGGGCGCACGCCAAGCACGACCGCCGCGCCGATTGCCGGCAGCGGACCGCCGAGAGGCTTTCTCAGTAGCGCGCCGCCCTGGTTGGCGAGCTTGACCGTGACTACGCTGCTGCTGTTCTCCACGACCGTGCCGGCCATGAAATTCATCCGGGGCGAGCCGACGAAGCCGGCAACGAACTGATTGTTAGGGTCGTCATAGAGATCGAGCGGGCGGCCGATCTGCTCGATATTGCCGGCGCGCAGCACGACGATCTTGTCGGCCAGCGTCATCGCCTCGGTCTGGTCGTGCGTCACATAGATCATGGTGACGCCGAGTTCCTTGTGCAGGCGCGCGATCTCGACCCGCATCTGCACCCGTAATTCGGCGTCGAGGTTGGACAGCGGCTCGTCGAACAGGAACACCTGCGGGTTGCGCACGATGGCGCGGCCGATGGCGACACGCTGGCGTTGCCCGCCGGACAATTGCCGCGGCCGGCGGTGCATGAGTTCGGAAATGCGCAGGATATCGGCGGCCCGGCTGACACGGCGTTGCGTGTCGGCCTTGTCGTTGCCATTCATGCGCAGGCCGAAGGAGAGGTTCTGTTCGACCGTCATATGCGGATAGAGCGCGTAGGACTGGAACACCATGGCGATGCCGCGCTCGGCGGGCTCGACATCGTTGACGACCCTGCCGCCGATCACGATCTCGCCGGCCGAGATATCCTCGAGCCCGGCGATCATGCGCAGAAGGGTGGACTTGCCGCAGCCCGAGGGACCGACGAAGACCACGAATTCGCCGTCGGCAACTTCCAGGCTGGCGCCGTGGACGACGCTCATCGTACCGAATTTCTTGACGACGTTGTTGAGCGAAACTGCGGCCACGCGGCCCCTCCTATTTGACCGCGCCGGCGGAGATGCCGGCGACGAAGTGGCGTTGCAGGGCGACGAACAGGACCAGCATCGGCGCAGTCAGCATCACCGCGCCGGTCATGATGCCGCCCCAGGAAACCTTGGTCAGTCCGATCAGGCTGCCGAGCGCCACCGGCGCGGTCATCATCGCCGGCTTGCTGTTGATCAGCAGCGGCCACAGATAGTTGTTCCAGCTATGGAGGAAGAGAATGATGGACAGCGCGGCGACTGCCGGCCTCGCCAGCGGCAGGCCGATGAAGAGAAAGATGCGCCATTCCTTGACGCCTTCGACGCGGGCCGCGTCGAACAATTCATGCGGCATCATCGAGAAGGTCTGGCGCATGAACAGGACGCCGAGCGAATTGAACAGCGGCGGCACGATCAGCGCGAACAAGGTGTTGTGGAGCCCGAAGTCGCGCGCCACCATGATGAATTGCGGAATGACGACGACGAAGTAAGGCAGCGTCAGGGTGCCCAAAATCGTCGCCAGCACGACGCCCTTGCCCGCGAAACGGTAACAGGCGAGCGACCAGCCGGCCATCGAGGTCAGGGCGACGGACAGGAAAGTGTAGGCCGCGGCAACCAGGATCGAGATCGTGGTCGCCCGGATGAAGCCGGTGTCGCTCTCCAGAAGATTGAAATTCTCGACGAATTGGTCGGACGGCGTGAGGATGATGTCGCGGCTGAAGATGCCATTTTCCGGCAGGGTCGAGAAGACGAACATCATCCACAACGGGAACAGCCAGATCAGGGCGAGCGGAAAGAGCGCCGCGTGGAGCGCGATCCCGCGCCTGCGTTCGGCAGAGGATTTGCTTCTCATTCGCGTTCCTTTCCAAGCCAGAGATTGAGGAGCGAGATGGCGACGGCGAGAGCGGTGATGGTGTAGGCAATCGCCGATGCGTAGCCGAAATTGAAGGCGCCGAAGCCTTGGCGGTAGAGGAATAGTCCGAGCGTCTCGGTCGCCTGGCCGGGGCCGCCCCGATTGGTGATCAGGAACGGCTCGGAGAAGAGCTGCATCGTGCCGATGACCGAGATAACCACGCAGAGCACGATGACGGGCTTGAGCAGCGGCAGCGTGATGTAGAAGAACTGCCGGACCTTCGAGACGCCGTCCAGCGTCGCGGCCTCGTAAACGTCCTCCGGTATAGATTGCAGCCCGGCGAGGATAATGATGGCGTTGTATCCTGCCCAGCGCCAAGTGAGCGCGATGATGATCACCGCCATCGCCGCATTCGGATCGGAAAGCCATGGAATGCTGGCAAGGCCGGTGGCCACCAGCAACTTGTTGATGATGCCGAACTCATTGAACAGCAGGCGGAACATCGCAGCATAGGCGACCTCGCCGACCACCACAGGCGCAAAGAAGGCGAAGCGGAACAGCCCCCGAGCCTTCAGGATCGGCGAGTTCAGGAGGACGGCAAGCACCGTCGCCAGCGCGATCATGACCGGCACCTGGATCACAAGTATCAGCAGCGTGTTCCAGAGCGCGTTGGCGAAAGCC
Organism: Allomesorhizobium camelthorni; assembly: GCF_011045125.1. Classification (GTDB taxonomy): domain Bacteria; phylum Pseudomonadota; class Alphaproteobacteria; order Rhizobiales; family Rhizobiaceae; genus Allomesorhizobium; species Allomesorhizobium camelthorni. The sequence goes on from NZ_JAAKZF010000002.1 coordinate 48,209, forward strand.
GGATCGACGAGCAGCCGGCCCCAGGTCATCCGGGGATTGAATGTCCAGTTCGCCGACCGGGTGTTCAGGAAAGACAGCCAGAACGAATTGGCGATCGGCCATATCCAGAACGTCAGGAAGACGAGCAGATAGGGTGTCAGGAAGGCATAGGCCGTCCGCGTGCGTAGCCGCATGATCGGATTCCAGGTGCGGTTGGATGGCCGGGCGGGCCAAGGGCCCGCCCGGCCGCGCCGTCGCTTCTATTCGGCGATCGGCAGCCCGGTTGCGCCCGCGATCTGGTTGGCCGCGTCGTCGAGCGCGGTCTTCGCGTCAGCATACTCGCCGTTCAGGTATTTGAGCTGCGTGGCGACCATGATCTTGTCGGCGTCCTGGAAGAACGGCGTACCGCGGCTGGGCTTGACCTTGGACAGCGTGGACAGGATGTCGACCCACACCTTTTGGCCGCCCCAATAGGGCTGTTCCGCTTTCACATACGGGTCGTCCAGCGCGCTGAGCAGCGAAGGCACCAGGCCGAACTCCTTCAGCATGGTCACCTGGCCCTCATTGGTCCCGAGCGAGTAGTTCAGATACGCCCAGGCGGCTTCCTTGTTCTCAGAGGCCGAGGTGATGGCGAGCGAGGAGCCGCCGAGATTGGCGGCGCGCGGCCCGTCGGCGGTGGCGGAAGGCATCAGGTAGACGCCCCATTTGCCGGCGAGGTCCGGCGCGGTCGAGCGGATGGTTCCCTCGTACCAGCCGCCATACATCTGCGTGGCCACTGTGCCGGCCTTGTTGGCCTGGATCTTCTCGTCCCAGGTTCCGGCGATCAATTCGCCGGCATCCTTAAGCGCCTTGACCTTCTCCAGCGCGGTCACGCAGCCCGGCTGGTTGACCGTGATTGCCTGGGAATCCTTGCTGTAATAGCCGCAGCCCTGCTCGTTCGCGATCATACGGAAAAATTCGGTGTCGCCGTTTATGTCGGCCTGAGTCATGGTGACGCCGGGATTGGCTTCCTGGATCTTCTTGCCCGCGGCGATGAAATCGTCCCAGGTCTTGATCGTTGCCGGGTCGATGCCGGCCTTCTCGTAGAAGTCGCGGCGGTAGAACATGGCGACGGGACCGGAATCCCACGGCATCGCGTAAGCCTTGCCGTCGACTTCGAGTTCGGTGCGCTTGAAGTCGGGGAATTTCGCCGCGATCTCGTCGGTGTAGCCCAGCGTCTTCAAGTCGACGAAGCAATCGGGAAACTGGCTCCAGAAGATTTCCGATTCGTGGTTTTCGATCGAAAGGATGTCCGGGAGCCCGGCGCCGCCGGCGGCGCATCCCGCGAGCGTCTTGTCGAAAGTCTGCTGGTTTCCGAGGTCCTCGACCGTGACCTTCACGTCAGGGAACTGCTTGTTGAAGCCGGCGACCGTGGCCTTCAGCGAGGAAGCGGCGATGTTCCAGCTCCAGATGGTGATTTCCCCCGATTGCGCGAAGACCGGGCCGGAGCCCAGGGCAAGCATAAGCGTGGCGCATGCCAGTTTGGTACGCATGAAGTCCTCCCATTTCGTTTGCTCTCAGCGTGAGCGAGGTTAGACTAGGCGGAAAAAAGGGGCTGTCCTCGACAAAGGGAAAGTGGAGTTGGCGGAAAGTAAGATATCGGATAGGCCGTTCTACCAGCCAGGCGCCAGCAGTGTGGAAGGCTGGCCGCTGGTTCTGCAGATGTTCCACACTCGTCCGCTGGTGATGCTCAAGCCGCATTGGCACGCGCAGGTCGAGGTCAATTTCATTGTGCGCGGCAACGTGCACTACCGTATGAACGATCACGAGATTTCCCTTTCGGCGGGCGACATGTGCCTGTTCTGGGGCGGCCTGCCGCACCAGATGGACGAGGCGTCCGATGACGCCGTCTACGCCGGTGCGCACCTGCCGCTGGTGCATTTCTTCCGGCTGCATCTGCCGGCCGATATCCGGCACCGCCTGATGACGGGCGCCGCACTGGTGACCAACGCCACCGATCCGTCCGACGATCACAATTTCGAGCGCTGGAACCGCTATGCGCGTTCGGGCGATCCCGTCAAAGCCCAGCACGCCGTCAACGAGCTTCTGTTGCGGCTGGAGCGGGTGCGGTTCGAGCCCTACCGGCTCGTGCCCGAAGCCTTGACCGGCGGGGACGTCGCCGGCGCCTTCGATCAGCAATCTTCGCGCAATGTCGGGCGCATGTGCGACTTCATCGCCGAGAATTTCCTCTACGAGATCGACTCCGTCGATATAGCGGAAGCGGCCGACATCCATCCCAAATACGCGATGAACGTCTTCAAAAAATCGACCGGCATGACGCTGAACGAATACGTCAACCTGCTGCGTCTCAGCTACGCGCAGGCCCTGCTGATGAAAGAAGACGCCAATGTGTTGCGGGTCGCCATGGAGAGCGGCTTCGGCTCGCTGAGCGCCTTCAACAAATCCTTCCGGAAGCTCGCCGGAATGTCGCCATCCGACTTCCGGCGGGTGGCGATCAGGTAAGAAAGCCCCATCGACAGCCGATTAGCCAGTCGCCATTGGCTTTATGATGCTGCCGGAACGCTCGCATACATTCCGGTGGTGCGGAATTCAGTCGGGCTGGCACCGAAGAAGCGGCGGAACACTTTGGCGAAATAATTCGGATCCTCGAAGCCGGACATGATGGCGACTTCCTTGACAGAGAGGTCAGCCGTCTTTGTCAAAAGCTTGGTCGCTCTTTGCAGCCGCTTGCGCAGCACGAATTCGGCTGGTGGCATGCCTTCGCTGGCCGCAAAGACGCGCGAGAAGTGCGCCCGGCTGAGACCGGAGACCTTGGCCAGGTCCCCGACCGGGAGGGGCTGGTCCAGATTGGCCGCGATGTGATCGATGACGTGCTGCATCGTGCGGTATTCCAGGCTGAGCACGGGATGCGAGCCGAATACGTCATCGAAAAGCGCCATCGCCGCCTCATAGGCTATCGCCGAGGCGCTGCCCGGGGCATCGGCGCCGCCTGATATCAAACGCAGGCTGCAATCGGCGAGATGCTCGATCGTCTCCGGCTTCAACTTCAGGATCGGACCTGTCGCGGCGAGGATGGCCTTGTGAATGCGCAGGGCCTCGTCGCCGTTCATGGAAATCCAGAAGAACTCCCATCGCCCGTTCTGTTCCAGCCAGTAGCGGTGGTTGTGCGGGATGAGGAGCAGAAGCGTCTCGCCCTCGCGGATCCGGTAGTTGCGGTTCTCGTATTGCAGGTTGCCGGCGCCGGCGATCGTATGCTGCAGCACCGTAAACGGCGTTTGCCCGCGCTTGCGGCCATCCCAGTCGTAGCTCGCATCCGTGCGGATTTCATAGCCCGTGCTGGTCGGCATGGTGTGAAGGCTGTGGCGTCCGCGCGGCAGCGAAACCGTGCGCATGCCAGCGCCGTTGTCGATCAGTTTCTTGAGCACAAAATTACCCTTGAAAGCATAATACCTCTCTAGCGAGGCTCCGCATTATGCGCATACTGATCCCAAACATGGCAAGATGGCCGAATGAAACGGCATCACAGGGAGGAAGCAAAGGCATCGCGGCGCTCGTGCAACCGCCGGTTTCGGTGCTTTGATTTTACCCTGCCTATTCTAATTCATTCTATAGCAGAGACGAGGACGGCGTGAGCAGCTTCAAGATCGCTATCATCGGAGCCGGCAGCGTCGGCTTCACCAAAAAACTCTTCACCGACATTCTCTGCGTGCCGGAGTTCAGCGACGTCGAATTCGCGCTTACCGACGTGAGCGAGCATAATCTCGGCATGATCAAGACGATCCTCGACAGGGTCGTCGAGGCCAACAGGCTTCCCACCCGTGTTACCGCCACCACGGATCGCCGCAAGGCGATCGAGGATGCTCGCTACATAATCAGCTGCGTGCGCGTTGGTGGGCTCGACGCCTACGCCGACGACATCCGCATTCCGCTCAAATACGGCGTCGACCAGTGCGTCGGCGATACGATCTGCGCCGGCGGCATTCTTTACGGCCAGCGCAACATCCCGGTCATTCTGGATTTCTGCAAGGATATCCGCGAACTCGCCGAGCCTGGCGCGAAATTCCTGAACTATGCCAATCCGATGGCCATGAACACCTGGGCGGCGATCGAATACGGCAAGGTCGATACCGTCGGTCTCTGCCATGGGGTCCAGCATGGGGCCGAGCAGATCGCCGAGATCCTCGGCGCCGAGGAGGGCGAACTCGACTATATCTGCTCCGGCATCAATCACCAGACCTGGTTTGTCGACCTTCGCGTCAAGGGCCGTAAGATCGGTAAGAACGAACTCGTCTCCGCCTTCGAGGCACATCCGGTGTACTCTCAGCAGGAAAAACTTCGGATCGACGTGCTGAAGCGCTTCGGCGTCTATTCGACGGAAAGCAACGGCCACCTGTCGGAATACCTGCCCTGGTACCGCAAGCGGCCGGAGGAGACTGCCAAGTGGATCGACATGTCAGACTGGATCCATGGTGAAACCGGCGGTTATCTGCGTTATTCGACCGAAACCCGGAACTGGTTCGAAACCGAGTTCCCGCAATTCCTCGAAGATGCGGGAAAGCCCATTGATCCGGCGCGCCGCTCGAACGAGCACGCCAGCCATATTTTGGAGGCGCTCGAGACCGGGCGGGTCTATCGCGGGCACTTCAACGTCAAGAACAACGGCGTGATCACCAATCTTCCATCCGACGCCATCATTGAATCGCCCGGCTTCGTCGATCGCTTCGGCATCAACATGGTGGCGGGGATCACGCTTCCGGAAGCCTGTGCCGCTACCTGCATTTCGTCCATCAATGTCCAGCGCATGTCAGTCCACGCGGCGATCTCCGGAGACATTGATCTCCTGAAACTGGCCGTGCTGCACGATCCGCTGGTCGGCGCCATCTGCACGCCGGAAGAGGTCTGGCAGATGGTCGACGAGATGGTGGTGGCGCAGGCTGAGTGGCTGCCGCAATACGCCCATGCGACCGAGGGAGCCAAGGAGCGGCTGAGCCGGGCGACGGTAAAAACGCGGGAATGGAAGGGCGTCGCCCGCCGCGAGGTTCGGTCTATCGAAGAGATCAGGGCCGAAAAGGAAGCCATGAAGTTGCGCGCGGCTGGCTGAGCCATTGGTTGCGATAAGCCAATGTCCGGAGAACCGGGCGGACAGGCTGCATCTCGGCAATGCGCCTACGCACTGCGCTGTCATTTATGAAAGCGGAATACCGCTTCGTTCGATGCTTGTAGGAGGAGGGCCATGCCATCGCGGCAGGCCTGAAGCATAAGGGAGAAACCAGGACAATGAACATTTCTTGCCGAATGAAAACCGTCGCCGCGCTTCTGCTTGGCGTATCGGCGTTCACCATCCATGCCTCGGCCTCCGAGCCGACCGTCGTGCCCGAACCGCCGCCGTTTCCGGCGCAGGGCAAGATCAACTATGTCGCGCGTGACTCGATCCTCGAGTTCAGGGCCTTGCCGGAATATAGCGAGCCGGAATGGGTCACCGAAAAATTCGTCAAGACCGGAAAACTGCCGCCAGTAGCCGAGCGCCTGCCGAAGGAGCCGATGGTCTTCAAGACGGGCAACATGCCCGACGGCGTCGGCGTCTATGGCGACACGATGCGCCATGTGATCGGCGGCAGGCCCGAAGGCTGGAACTACAGCGCCGGCCAGACGCAGGGCTGGGGCGGCATCGATATCGGCATGTTCGAGTGCCTGACGCGCACTGCGCCGCTCTTCCAGGTCGAGGCCGGGGACGTCGAGCCGCTGCCGAACCTGGCCAAAAGCTGGGAGTGGTCGGAAGATGGCCGCACCCTGACAATGAAACTGATCGAAGGCGCAAAATGGTCGGATGGCGACGCCTTCGACGCCGAGGACGTGATGTTCTACTGGGACGACAACGTCGTCGATCCGAACGTCTCGCCGCTGAACGGTGCGACGCCCGGAACCTTCGGAGAAGGCACGACCTTGAAGGCGATCGACAAGTACACGATCGAATGGACCTTCAAGGACGCGTTCCCGCGCCAGCATCTCTATACGATGGCCTACGGAACCTTCTGCCCCGGCCCGTCGCATATTCTGAAGACCAAGCATCCAAAATATGCCGGCACCACCTATGACGAATATAAGAACGGGTTTCCGCCGGAATACCTGAACACGCCGGTCATGGGCGCCTGGGTGCCTGTCGCGTACCGCTCGGACGACGTTATCGTGCTTCGCCGCAACCCCTACTATTGGAAGGTGGACGAAGAGGGCAATCAGCTGCCCTATCTCAACGAACTGCATTACAAGCTGTCGACCTGGGCCGACCGCGACGTCCAGGCGATCGCCGGTTCCGGCGATTTCTCCAACCTGGAGCAGCCGGAAAATTTCGTGGAATCGCTGAAGCGCGCCGCACAAGAAACGGCTCCCGCGCGACTGGCCTTCGGCGCCCGCCTGATCGGCTACAATCTGCGCATGAACTTCTCTGCCAATGGCTGGGGCGAGCCGGACGAGCGGGCGAAGGCAGTGCGCGAGCTCAATCGCAACGTCGATTTCCGCAAGGCCGTGACCATGGCCATCGATCGCAAGAAGCACGGCGAATCCCTCGTCAAGGGGCCCTTCACCGCGATCTATCCCGGCGGCATTTCCTCGGGCACGAGCTTCTACGACCGCGCCTCGACTGTGTACTATCCGTTCGATCTGGAAGGCGCCAAGGCGCTACTGGAGAAGGTCGGGTTGAAGGACACGGACGGCAATGGCGCCGTCAATTTCCCTGCTGGCACAGCGGGCGGATCAGACGTACAGATCGTGCTTCTGGTGAATTCCGACTACAGCACCGATCGCAATCTCGCGGAAGGTCTGGTCGGCCAGATGGAGCAGGTCGGTCTCAAGGTCGTGCTCAACACCATCGACGGCGCGAAGCGTGACGCAACACAGTATGCCGGGCGCTTCGACTGGCTCGTCCGCCGCAACGATCAGGAACTGACCTCGGTCGTGCAGAATACGACCCAGCTTGCCCCGACCGGTCCGCGCACGAGCTGGCATCACCGGGCAGGAACGGATGGCACGGTCGATTTGATGCCCTTCGAGCAGGAACTCGTGGACATCGTCAACAAGTTCATCTCCAGCAACGACAATGACGAACGGGCTGATCTGATGAAGCAGTACCAGAAGGTCGCGACGACCGAGCTGGATACGATTGGCCTGACCGAATATCCGGGCGCGCTGATCATCAACAAGCGTTTCTCCAACATTCCGGAAGGCGCGCCGATCTTCATGTTCAACTGGGCCGAGGACACGATCATCCGCGAACGCGTCTACGTCGCCGCCGACAAGCAGGGCGACTACGAGCTGTTCCCCGAGCAGCTTCCCGGCAAGCCCGGTGAAAGCGGCCCGATCAACTGACTGTAGTCAATTTCTCCTCCGGCGGGCATCCGCCGGAGGAGAGGCTCTGAATTGAACCGTGGAGATACCGCGCCTTGCGAAGGAGCGGCATCGCCACGAGCCACAAGAGAAGCAAACACGATCATGTTCAGATTTCTGCTTGTGCGTATCGCGTCGGCGATTCCGGTCCTCTTCGTCCTGAGCGTCGTGACATTCGCGATCATCCAGGCGCCGCCGGGCGACTACAGCGACTACATCCGCTCGCAACTGATCAACCAGGGCGGCGCGTCCTTCGAGGAGGCTGACGCCCAGGCGCAGGCCTACAAGATCGCCCACGGGCTCGATAAGCCCTTGCCTGTCCAGTACGTCAACTGGATCACCGGCATCGTCACCCGCGGCGATTTTGGCCACAGCCTCTTCTACAATAAGCCTGTCGCCGATGTGGTCGGCGAACGTTTGCCCCGTACGCTGGCGCTGGCGCTCGTCTGCCATATCCTGGCATCGGTGATCGGCATCACCTTCGGCGTTCTGGCGGCAACCCGGCAATATTCCTGGGTGGACAGCCTGCTGTCGGGGATCTCGTTTCTCGGAATGACGGTGCCGCGCTTCCTGATGGCGCTGATCATCGTCTATGTCCTGGTGTTTCACTTCAACGTCACGGAAATCAACAGCTTCCATTCCGCCCGCTACGGCGGGGCGCCCTGGTCGTGGGGCAAGTTCGTCGACCTGGTCAAGCATGTCTGGCCGGTGATCGCGATAGCCACTTTGGGCGGGCTCGCCTACAACATGCGCGTCATGCGGGGCAATCTGCTCGATACGCTGAACGCCCAATATGTCGAAACGGCCCGGGCCAAGGGCTTGAGCGAGCGCACGGTGGTCATGCGCCACGCCGTGCCGAACGCGCTACATCCGCTCGTCATGTATCAGGGTGTCGTGATGCCCTACATGCTGACCGGCGAGATCGAGACCGCGATCATCTTCGCCCTGCCGACGGTTGGCCCGGCCATCGTCGGCTCGATGTGGGTCGGTGACGTCTATGTCACGGCGACGTTCATGCTGGTTCTGTCGGTGACCCTGATCGTCGGCAACATCATTGCCGACATGCTGCTCGCCGCGCTTGATCCGCGGGTTCGCCTTGGGGGAGGGGCCGACGCATGAAAGCCGACGTCCAACCCACAATCTCTGCCGCCGTGCCGCTGGCCAAAGGCCATGGCAACGAAACCTATACCGCGCTTGTCTGGCGCCGCCTCAAGCGATCCTGGACCGGCATGATAGGCCTGATCCTCGTCTGCCTCCTGATGGTCATGACGATATTCGCGGAGTTCTTCGCACCCGTCGATCCGAAGCTGACCGGCGTCGGCTTCGCGCCGCCACAGACCATCAGCATGACGGATCGGGACGGGAATTTCGTCTTTCCGCCGCGGACCTACCAGATTCGTGAGACCGAGGAATTCGACCCCGTCACGTTCCAACCGATCGTAGGCCCGGACTATGAAAATCCGCAGACGTTGGGCTTTTTCGTCAAGGGATTCGAGTACAGGCTTTTCGGCCTGATCCCGGCGCAGCGGCATTTCTTCGGCGCCACCGACGGAAGCCCGGTCAATTTCCTCGGCACCGACAAGTTCGGCCGCGATGTGCTGTCGCGCATCATCTATGGTTCGCGCATCTCGCTGATGATCGCGCTCACCGTGGTGTTCATCATCACGGTCGTCGGCACGACGGTCGGCATGGTGTCGGGATATTTCGGCGGAAGGCTCGATGCGTGGGTGCAGCGCTTCGTCGAGCTGGTGCTCGCCTTTCCGCAACTGCCGCTTTATCTGGCGCTCACCTCGCTGATCCCGGTGACGGCGCCGACCAACGTCTTTCTCGCCTTCGTCATTTTCGTCATGTCGGCGCTCGGCTGGGCGCAGATGTCGCGTGAGGTTCGCGGCAAGACGCTGGCGCTTGCGCGGATCGACTATGTGCGGGCGGCGATGGCGATCGGCGCAACCGACCGCCGGATCATCTTCCAGCACATTTTCCCGAACGTCATGAGCCACGTCATCGTCGCCGTGACGCTGGCAATCCCGAATGTCGTGCTGCTGGAATCCTTCCTCGGCTTCCTCGGTTTCGCGGTAAAGCCGCCGCTGATCTCCTGGGGACTGATGCTGCAGGACACCGCGACCTATTCCGTCATTGGATCCTATCCCTGGATCCTCGCCCCCGTGGGCTTCGTGCTGGTCACCGTCTTCGCGTTCAATGCGCTGGGCGACGGCCTTCGCGATGCCGTCGATCCTTATTGAGAAGGCCAGGACCATGGCTCTGACGGAAAAGACCTCGATGGCGCCCGACGAACGCTGCGATCATGCGGCGAGGACAGGCTCCCCGATCATCGACGCCCGCAATGTCGCGGTGACCTTCAAGGTGGAAGGCGGAACGGTCGACGCGGTCAAGGACGTCTCCTTCCAGCTCTATCGCGGCGAGACCATCGCGGTGGTCGGAGAATCCGGCTCTGGCAAGTCGGTGACGGCGCGCACGGTCATGGGCCTGCTCACCAAGCGAGCCACGGTGGCCGGGCACTCGCGGATCGAATATGACGGCAAAAACGTGCTGAAATTCTCCGACCGGCAACGCCGGGCGCTGCGCGGCGACCGCATTTCGATGATCTTCCAGGAGCCGATGAGCTCGCTCAATCCGGTCTACACGGTCGGCGCGCAGATCATCGAGGCCATCCGCGTGCATCAGAAGATGAGCCGCAAGCAAGCTGCCGAGCGTACGCTGGACCTGTTGCGGCAGGTACAAATTCCGGACCCGGAAAGCCGCTTCAACCAATATCCGCACCAGCTTTCCGGCGGTCAGCGCCAGCGTGTCATGATCGCCATGGCGCTTGCCAACAATCCGGACGTGCTCATCGCCGACGAGCCGACGACGGCGCTCGACGTCACCGTGCAGGCGCAGATCCTGAACCTCATCCGTGACCTGCAGCAGAAGCTCGGCATGGCGGTGATCCTGATCACCCACGATTTGACCGTCGTTCGTCAGTTTTCGGACTACGTTTATGTCATGAGCCAGGGCGAGGTGAAGGAGCACAACACTACCGAAGCGCTCTTCAAAAGCCCGCAGCATCCCTATACGCGCCATCTTCTGGCGTCTGAACCCAAGGGCATGGCCAATCCGCCGCCGGTGGACTCCGCCGTCATTCTCGAGGGTAGCAACGTGCGGGTGTCGTTCATGCTGAAGCATGGCGGATTTTTCAAGCCGCGGCTCAAGGAACTGGTTGCCGTCGACAGCCTCAACCTGAAGCTTCACCGGCACGAAACGCTAGGGCTGGTCGGCGAATCCGGGTCCGGCAAGACGACGTTCGGGCAGGCGCTGGTGAAGCTCCTGACGGCAGACGGCGGCGAAATCTTCTTCGACGGCGAACCCATCCACGCCAGGACCCGTGACCAGATGCGGCCGCTCAGATCGCGCATGCAGGTCGTTTTCCAGGACCCGTTTTCCTCGCTCAATCCGCGCATGTCGGTCGGCCAGATCATCGAGGAGGGGTTGATCGTCAACAAGCTTGGCGACAACAAAAGCGATCGGTTGCAGCGTGTAGAGCAGGCCCTTATCAGCGCCGGGCTTCCGCACAACATCCTCTCGCGCTTCCCGCACGAGTTTTCCGGCGGCCAGCGCCAGCGCATTGCCATCGCACGTGCAATCGCGCTGGAGCCGGAATTCATCCTGCTCGACGAGCCGACCTCGGCGCTCGATCTCTCCGTTCAGGCCCAGATCATCGATCTCCTGCGCAAGCTGCAGGACGAACGCGGCCTGAGCTACCTCTTCATTTCCCATGACCTGAAAGTCGTGCGCGCGCTTTGTCACCGGGTGGTGGTGATGCAGCACGGCAAAATCGTCGAGGAGGGGCCGGTCGACGAGGTTCTTTCCCATCCAAAGACCGCCTACACCGAACGGCTCGTCAAGGCCGCGTTCGAAGTAGCCGCATAAATCGCAGACAAGAGGCGCAATTCATGGCGAGACAACCCAAGATCACCTTCATCGGGGCCGGCTCCACCGTCTTCATGAAGAACATCATCGGCGACGTGCTGCAGCGGCCGTCTCTTTCCGGCGCGACGATCGCGCTGATGGACCTCAACCCGCAGCGTCTCGAAGAGAGCGAGATCGTCGCCGGAAAGCTGGTGAAGACGCTTGGTGCGAAGGCGACGATCGAGACGCATTCGAGCCAGCGCAAGGCCCTCGAAGGCGCCGACTTTGTAGTCGTCGCCTTCCAGATCGGCGGGTACGAGCCTTGCACGGTCACCGATTTTGAGGTGCCGAAGAAATACGGCCTGCGTCAGACGATCGCCGACACGCTCGGCGTCGGCGGCGTCATGCGGGGCTTGCGCACCGTGCCGCATCTCTGGAAAATCTGCGAAGACATGATGGCTATCTGCCCCGACGCCATCCTTCTGCAGTACGTCAACCCGATGGCGATCAACACTTGGGCGATCGCGGAAAAATACCCGCTCATCAAGCAGGTCGGTCTCTGCCATTCGGTGCAGGGAACGGCTTTCGAACTCGCCCGCGATCTCGAAATTCCACTCGAGGAAATCCGCTACCGCGCCGCCGGCATCAATCACATGGCCTTCTACCTGAAATTCGAGCACCGGAAGGCCGATGGCAGCTATCGCGATCTTTATCCGGATCTGGTGCGCGGCTACCGCGAGGGACGTTTCCCTAAGCCGAGCCATTGGAACCCGCGCTGCCCTAACAAGGTGCGCTACGAGATGCTGACGCGGCTTGGCTATTTCGTCACCGAAAGCTCGGAGCATTTCGCCGAATATACGCCCTATTTCATCAAGGACGGCAGGCCCGACCTGATCGAGAAATTCGGCATCCCGCTCGATGAATACCCCAAGCGCTGCATCGAGCAGATCGAGCGCTGGAAGGGGCAGGCGGCCGCGTACCGGAGCGCCGAAACCATCGAGGTCGAGGAGAGCCATGAATACGCGTCCTCGATCATGAATTCGGTCTGGACCGGCGAACCCTCGGTCATCTACGGCAACGTCCGCAACAATGGCTGCATCACCTCGCTGCCGGAAAATTGCGCGGCCGAAGTGCCGTGCCTGGTCGATGCGTCCGGCGTCCAGCCGACCTTCATCGGCGCCCTGCCGCCGCAACTGACGGCGCTGATCCGCACCAACATCAATGTGCAGGAACTGACGGTGCAGGCTCTGATGACGGAAAACCGCGAGCATCTCTATCACGCGGCGATGATGGATCCGCATACCGCCGCCGAACTCGACCTCGACCAGATCTGGTCGCTCGTCGACGACCTGCTCGCCGCGCACCGCGACTGGATTCCGGAATGGGCACGCGTCTCGAAAAAAGTGCGGGCAGCGTGATCCGCATGGCTACTCGTCCCCGTCGACCGTCGGCGGATGTCAGGACTCAGCCGGCGAACGCCGGCTGAGTTTTGGGGAATGGTCTGAAGGTCAAGGCGATCAGGAAAGCGCCGATACCGATGCCCCAGGCGCCGATATAGAGCCACGCATAGCTGTCGAACGTGTCGTAGATCAGCCCTCCGGTCAATGGGCCGGTCGCCATGCCCAGGCTGCCGGCCATGGCCGTGCCGCCGATGACGGTTCCCATCATCCGCAGCGGAAAATTTTCGCGCGCGATGACCGCATACAATGGCATGACGCCGGCGTAGATAAAACCGACCAGCGCCGCCACGGCGTAGAACGGGCCAAGCTGGCTCACGAAGACATAGCCCAGCACGGCGAAGGCCTGCAGGAACAGCCCCCAGACCAGAGTGCGCTTGGCGCCGAACCGGTCGCCGAACAGGCCGAAGGCTACGCGGCCGCCCAAACCCGCCAACCCTTCCACGCTGTAGATCGAAACCGCCGCAACCATCGGGATGCCGCAGGTGATGGCGTAGCTCACCGTATGGAAAATCGGGCCCGAATGCGTGGCGCAGCAGAAGAAATTGGTCAGAAGCAGTATGATGAACTGGGGCGATTTGATCGCCTGCCCGACGGACATTTCCGACTGCGGCTCACGAGCCGCAGAAGCTACGGCATTGCGGGCTTCCAGGGCCGGTGGGCGTCGCACAAGCAAGGCTGTGGGGATCATCACCGCCGCCGTGATGCCGGCGATGATCAGAAGCGACGTTCTCCAATCGTAGACGGTCACCAGCCACGCAGCGAGCGGAGACATGGTCATCGGCGCCATTCCCATGCCGGCCGATACGAGTGACACGGCGAGGCTGCGGCGCGTGTCGAACCAGCCGGTCACGCAGGCCATCATCGGCGCGAAGATCGCGGCGGCTGAACCGCCGACCACCAGGCCGAAGACGAGCTGAAATCCGATGAGCGATGTCGCCTGGCTTGCCATAGCGAGCGCCGCCGCCAGGACGACCGACCCGGTCAACACGACGGCGCGAGGACCCCAGCGATCGGACAGGCTGCCCCAGGCCATGCTCCCCAACGCCATCGCGAGGAAGCCGATGGTCATCGCGCTGGACACCCCGGTAACGGACCAGCCGGTGTCCCGCGAGATCGGCAGGAGAAAAACAGGCAGTGAAAACATCGCGCCTATCGCCGCGCAGCCCAGAAGCCCGCCTGCGGGGACAATCACCCAACGGTAGGGAATACTCATATCCATTTGCTCCTCACGGCTCAGAGACGAGGGTTCGGCGCGTAATTCCGCGCCGTCCACGCTCTAGAGACGTTCGGGACGCGTCGAATTCTACAACGATGTTCGAATTTTTTGACGGCGTCTGCGTCCGAGAGATCGCGTGAACCCGGCGCGCGCTCTCAAACGCACACTGCGACCGCAGGGGTAGGAATTCGCGACTTCGCTCAGGCCGGTATCCGTTGTCGCCGCCTGCTCGTCATCCGTTGCGGTAGAGAAAATAGCGACCCTCGCGCGCGCCAGCCGGAAGCGGCATCGGTCGCATCCCTTCCAGTTCGAGCGGCATATCGGAGAGCACGATGGCTTGAGGGGCGAGCACTGCCGGCAGGCGCCGGCTGAGCACGGCGCGCATAGCTATGTTGCGCTCCTCATCATAGGTGCCCATGTCGGCATGGGCCAATATGACCTGTCGGGGGAAGCGGTGTGCCGAAGCCGCCAGCGTGTCGTCGATGTCACCGAGGATCAGCCGGTCGTCGGGCGGGGTGCAGTCGTCGAAGCAGTCGATCTCGCGGTCGAGCACGTAGATGTCGCGGTCCGGCAGGTGGGTACGCAGATGGTCGTAGGTACGGCCGTGGCCGAGCCCCATCTCGAACACGATGCCTGGAAGGCAGGAGATCTCGCCGAACGCCCAGCCAAGGCAGGCATACTGCGCCTCAAGCCTGAACAGCAATTTATCGAGCCGCGTCAACTGGTTCATGGTGTTTCCGGATTGGAGTTGGTCTGACCGGAACCATGATCACGAGATTCAGTTCCGCTCAAGCGCAAAAGCTGCAGGAGCTATCGATGCCGTTGCAGGTTGGGCTATCTGGCCAGGAGAATTGCGAGGCTAATTGCGCCGAACAGCGTGATAAGGATGAGGTCGGCGGCCCAGTACAGTTTCAGCGCCTTGCGTATGTCCAATGCGTTTGCTTCCCGCCGGCCGCCTTCGCCCATCGTCGCATCTTCGACAGTGACGCCGCCATAGACCCGCGGGCCTGCCAGAGCGAGGCCGAGCGCGCCGGCCATCGCCGCTTCCGGCCAGCCGGCGTTTGGCGAGCGGTGCTTTTTCGCATCGCGCCACACGGTCCGCCATGCCGATGCCCCATTGGCGCCCGGTATGAAAAACGCGGCGACAATGACCAGCAGCGCGGTGAGGCGCGAGGCCGGCAGATTGATGAGGTCGTCGAAGCGCGCCGCCGCCCAGCCGAACGCTTCGTGGCGGGGCGTGCGGTGGCCAATCATCGAATCGGCAGTGTTGGCGGCCTTGTAGCCGACGCCGCCCGCCAGCCCGCCGAGAGCCAGCCAGAACGCCGGCGCAACGATGCCGTCGGAAAAATTCTCGGCCAGGCTTTCGATGGCGGCGCGGCTGACGCCTGCTTGGTCGAGGCGCTCTGGATCGCGGCCGACGATGCGCGACACGGCGGTTCGTCCGGCAGCCAGTCCGCCCTGGTCGAGCGCATCGGCAACGGCGCTGACGTGGCTGGCGAGACTTCTTTGCGCAAGCAGGCTGCTGGCCAGGATGGCGGTCATAAGGATGCCGAACAGGCCTGCTCCAAGGGCTGTTTGAATGCCGTAAGCCAGTCCAGCCGGGACACCGACCAGCACCACCAGCGCTATGCAGCCCGAAAAGCGGCGGAAACTGTCGGAGGCAGCGGCGCGGTTCAGCTTGCGATCGAGGAAAGAGATAAGGTTGCCGATCCAGATCACCGGATGGCCGATTGCGCGCACGAGACGGTCGGGGTAACCGATGGCGAGTTCGACGAGAAACGACAGGAAGGCGGTAAGAACGAACATGGCGCTTCTGGAAAGGGAGAAAGGGACGGCAGTTACCGATCACGGCGGAAGCCTTGGCCGGGCGCGTGCGCTTTTTCCGCAAGCGCCGGAGCCTTGGGTGGATCTTTCGACCGGGATCAATCCGCACTCCTATCCGCTTTTCGAGCTGCCCGCCACCGCCTTGTCGCGGTTGCCCGAACCGGCGCGTGTCCATGAACTCAACGCGATCGCAGCCGCCGCTTACGGAGTTCCCTCAGCGCTAAACATGGCCGCCGCGCCGGGTACGCAGATATTGCTGCCGCGCGTGGCGGCGCTGGTCGAGCCGGGCAGGGCGTTGGTGCTCGGGCCGACCTATGCGGAGCATGCCCGCGCAGCCACAATCGCCGGTCACGACGTGAGTGAGGTCGCCGATGTCTCGGCGCTTGCCGATGCTGACCTCGCCATCATCGTCAATCCGAACAATCCTGACGGGCGGCTGGTAGAGCGCGAAACGCTGCTCGAACTGGCGCGTGCGCTGCATGCCAAAGGCGGGCTGCTGGTCGTCGACGAAGCCTTCATGGATGTCGGGCCGCGCGAGCACAGCGTCGCACGCGATACCGGGCAGGGCGGCTTGATCGTGCTCAAATCCTTCGGCAAGTTCTTCGGGCTCGCCGGTCTGCGGCTGGGTTTCGCCATCGCGGCGGAACCTGTCGCGCAGCGCCTGGAGGCGGAATTCGGGCCGTGGGCGGTGGCGGGGCCGGCGCTGGAGTACGGCGTCAAGGCGCTCGGAGATCACATTTGGCAGAACGAAATGCGCGAGCGGCTGCAGGGCGAGACGGCACGGCTCGATGCGCTGCTTTTGCGCTTTGATATCCCGGTTCGCGGCGGCACGCCGCTGTTCCGCTATCTTGAAATTCCGCATGCCGCCGGCCTATTTGATTTACTTGGCGAACAGGGCATTCTCGTTCGAAATTTCGCCTGGAGTTCCGCTGCCTTGCGCATCGGACTTCCCGGCGGCGAAGCCGAATGGACAAGGCTGGAGCGGGCTCTGCAAAGCTCGGCGCGGCAGCGCGTTCTGGGCCATAGGAAAGCAATCTGATGATCTACGTCTGTCCATTGTCGAAAGTCGGCGAGACGGTCGCCGCGACCGGCGCGGCTAGGCTGATCTCGCTGCTTGCGGCCGGCACGGAAATGACGCGCCCGGAGACGATCTCGCAACAGGACCACCTCCTGCTTTCCATGCACGACATCATCGAGGCGCAGGAAGGAATGATCCCGCCCGGCGAAATCCACGTGCGGGACATTCTCGATTTCGCCGGCAATTGGGATCGTGCGCGCCCGCTGGTGGTCAATTGCTACGCGGGCATCAGCCGCTCGACGGCGTCAGCTTACATCATCGCCGCGGCACTCTCGCCCAAGCGCGACGAAGCGGAACTCGCCAATACCTTGCGTGCCGTGTCGCCGTCGGCCACGCCTAACGCGCGTTTGATAGCGTTGGCCGACCAGGTTCTCGGACGCGGCGGCCGCATGGTCGAGGCGATCGCGGCGATCGGGCGCGGCGCGGACGCCTTCGAAGGCATACCCTTCGCCCTCAGGATTGACGGCTAGGCAGCCGCGCGTATCGACTCACGCCAGCCAGTCGGCCAGCTTGGCCTTGCGGACATCCCGCATCAGGCGGACGAACCCGTCGGCCTGATGCGCGGCAGTCAAACGGCCCTTTTCCGCCGTGGCGATGGCGGCGTTGCCGACTACTCCGTGCGGGTTCAAATCGCTGGCTATCCAGGCGAAGGCGTGCGTGCCGGTGTGGCGCAAAAGCTCGAACTCCTGCTCGGCGCGGGCGACGCCTGACACGAAATTCTCCGCCTTCGTCATGTCGACCAGATCCGGCCGGAAATGCAGCATCAGCGAGGTCTCGACATCGCCGCCATGGATGCCGTGGCGGTCCTCCAGGTCGGAATACATACCGTCGGGCCGGCCGAAGCGCTGCCAGCTGGTTTTCACCGCCAGCATGCTGAAGCGCACGCGCAATTCGCGCGTGACGATGCCCATGATCTCCTCGTTGCCGCCGTGCGAATTGACCACGACCAGCTTCCTCACGCCGGTTCGCGCCACCGAGGCGCCGAGTTCCGTCCAGGCCTCGATCAGCGTCGCCGCCGGCAGGGTCAGCGTGCCGGGCGCGTGCAGGTGCTCGTTGGATTTGCCGACCGCTTGCACCGGCAGGATGCGCACGTCGAGGTTGGCCGGAAGCCTTTCGATGACCGTGTCCAGCATGCCCTGCATGATGGTTGTGTCGGTCGAAACCGGCAGATGCGGGCCGTGCTGCTCGATCGCGGCCACGGGCAGGACCGCGATCGTTACTTCCGGATCGATGGAGGCGTATTCGGTCGTCGGGAAATCGCCCCACCAGATCCGTCTGTTCTGTTTCGCCACGTCGGACCTCTTCATCGAAACGGAATTGCTCAATCTGAATATTTCAGCACGGCGCATTTTGTAAGAGGGCGCATGCGCGCGCCGGCATTTCCGAATGGGCGTAGCGCCCTATCTAACAGACCGGTCCTTTGCATCGGGAGGCAAGAATGCTGGTCATCTGGCTCGGCGCGCTGCTCTTCGTGATCGGAATCGTACTTCTGGCGGGGCAGGCCATCTGGCATGGGCGCATGAGCGAGCCCGGGCCGGCGGGGCTGGGCTCGCGCAACACCCTCGAGCCAGCGCATCGCGGCGTCCGTTTCATGGGCCTCGGGTCGAACTGGCCGGGTCTTCTTCTGGTCGCGCTTGGTGCAATCCTGCTGCTATTCGGCGGCTATTTCTAGCCAGCCGCGATCACTTCGATCTCGACCTTGAATTCCGGCCGCGCGAAGCCGGAGACGATCATCAGCGTCGAGGCCGGGGCGGGATCGGCGAACAATTTGTCGCGCACCTCCATATAGGCCCTGAGATAGGCGCGGTCGGTGACGTAGGCGTTGATCCGGACGATGTCCGGTAGATCAAGGCCCGCCTCGCCGAGAATGGCGGCGATGTTTGCGAAACAGAGGTTCGCCTGCTCGCCCGGATCGTCCGGCACCAGGTCGTCCGGTCTGATCCCGAGTTGCCCGGAACACAGGACCAGCCGTTTTCCCGCCGGCACTTCGACACCGTGGCTGTAGCGGGCAAAGGGCGGCTTGATCGTCTTGGGCGTCAGGAACTTGAACATTGCTCGCTCTCCAAAATTCAAGCCTAAAGCCCAACCGTGCATCGCTTCAAGTTGCCTGTGCAGGCGTGGCGCGCAAGATGGACAGCGGTCTAAAAAATGGGCACGATGCGGCCGAGATCAGCAAGCTAGACGCTCCGGTCCCGCTCGAATGCAGCCGCCTGATGCGACGGCTGCGGGGCAAAACCGATGGCACGCGCCTTGCATATCGATCCGTTGGTGTCACAGCCAGGCGCAAAAGCACTGGGCAAACAGGGGTGGTGTTCATGACGAGAAATTTCGCACTTTCCGCAGCCGCAGCCGCGCTTCTTTTAGCCGGCGCGCCGGCAGCCCTCGCCGCAGAGGCTGTCACCTTCGGCACCAACTGGCTCGCCCAGGCGGAGCATGGCGGCTACTACCAGGCCGTCGCCGATGGCACCTATGCCGCCTGCGGCCTCGATGTCACCATTCAGCAGGGCGGCCCGCAGGTTGCCGGCCGTCCGCTGCTGCTCGCCGGCAAGATCGATTTCTACATGGGCGGCAACATGCAGCAGGCGTTTGACGCTGTCGCGCAGAACATTCCGCTCCGCGTCGTCGCCGCCTCCTTCCAGAAGGAGCCGCAGGTCGTGATGTCGCATCCCGGCCAAGGGCTCGACAAATGGGAGGACCTGCCCAAGGCCGAGCAGTACATTATCGCCGACGAGGGCGCACAGAGCTTCCTGCTGTGGATGGCGGAGGAATACGGCTTCGACGTCTCGAAGCGCGTGCCCTACACCTTCAACCCGGCGCCGTTCATAGCCGACCCGAAATCGATCCAGCAGGGCTATGTCACATCCGAGCCTTATGCGGTCGAGAAGGCAGCCGGCTTCGTACCAAACCAGTTCCTGCTCGCCGACTATGGCTATGACACCTATGCGACGACGATCGAGACGATGCAGGAAACGATCGACAAGCGTCCGGAGGTCATCCAGTGCTTCGTCGATGGCTCCGCCAAGGGCTGGTACAACTACCTCTACGGCGACAATAAAGCCGCCAATGAGATGATCAAGAAGGACAATCCCGACATCACCGACGAGCAGATCGCATTCTCGATCGCCCAGATGAAGAAGTTCGGCATCGTCGATTCCGGCGACAGCGAAAAACTCGGCATCGGCGCCATGACCGACGCGCGTATGCAGAGTTTTTACGACAAGATGGTGAAAGCCAAAGTCATGCCGGAAGGCATCGACATCAAGAAGGCCTACACGCTGGACTTCGTCAACAAAGGCGTCGGCCTCGATCTCAAGAAGTGATCCCGGCCGCCGGACGATGCTGCAAACGGCAGACGCGCAAATGCGGGATCTGAACGGGGGCGGGCAACCGCTTCTGGACCTGCGAAACGTGGGCAAGACCTTCTCCAACGGGGTCGCGGCTCTGCGCGACGTTAATCTGACGATCCGGGAGGGCGATTTTCTCAGCCTTCTCGGACCCTCGGGCTGCGGCAAGTCGACGGCGCTCAGGCTGATAGCCGGCCTGTCGACGCCGACCACTGGAGCGCTCGACTGGCACAAAGCGCTGGGCGACGATTGCACCGGCTTTGTTTTCCAGGAGCCGACCCTGCTGCCCTGGGCCAGCGTCTTGGACAATGTCTGGCTGCCGCTCAGGCTGAAGGGCGTCTCGCGCGCGAAGGCCGCGCCGGCAATTTCGGAACTGCTCGAGCGGGTCCATTTGACCGGCTTTGAAAACGCCGTGCCGCGCGAGCTTTCCGGCGGCATGAAGATGCGCGTTTCGATCGCCCGCGCTTTGGTGACAAAACCGCGCCTGCTCCTGATGGACGAGCCTTTCGCCGCACTCGACGAGATCACCCGTTTCAGGCTCAATAGCGACCTTCTGGACCTCTGGCAGGACCAGCGCTTCACTGTCGTCTTCGTCACGCACAGCGTGTTCGAAAGCGTCTTCCTGTCGAACCACATCGTAGTCATGGCCGCCCGTCCGGGCCGCGTATCCGGCGAAATGACGGTCGACGCGGCCTATCCGCGGGACGAGAAGTTCCGCATATCGCCCGAATATGCGGCGTTCTGCCTGCACGCGTCGGAGGCCCTCAATGTGGCGATGAACTCGGCAAGTGAATCCCATGACGGCCAATGAAACCCTGCCTGCGAGGCTCGACCCGGAAGAAGCGAAGCGCGTGCGCCAGGAAAGGCTGGAGCGGATCGGCAGTTGGCTCCTGCCGCTGCTCATCATGCTTGTGGCTATCTGGCTGTGGGACCGCATCTGCGTCTGGAACGAGATCCCGCAATACATTTTGCCGCGGCCACACGTGGTGGCGCAGACGCTTTACACCGATGCTGCGCTGCTGTTCGGCTCCCTTTTGGTGACGCTGAAGATCACCTTCCTCAGCCTGCTGCTTGCCGTGCTCGGCGGCGTCGGGCTTGCGGTGCTGTTCACCCAGTCGAAATGGGTGGAGATGTCGTTCTTTCCCTTCGCTATAGTGCTGCAGGTCACGCCGATCGTGGCGATCTTCCCGCTGATCAACATCTATGTCGACAACCAGACCGCCAAACTGCTCCTCTGCTCGTGGATCGTCGCCTTCTTTCCGATCCTGTCCAACACCACGCTCGGGCTGAACTCGGTCGACCGCAATCTGCGCGATTTGTTCCGCCTCAATGGTGCGACGCGCTGGCAGGAGCTCCGGCATTTGCGCCTGCCGGCCGCGATGCCCTATTTCCTCGGCGGCCTGAAGATCGCCGGCGGCCTGTCGCTGATCGGCGCGGTGGTCGCCGAATTCGTCGCCGGCTCGTCGGGGCAGTCATCCGGCCTTGCCTCGCGCATCATCGAGGCCGGCTACCGGCTCAATGCGCCGCGGCTCTTTGCGGCGCTGATCCTGATTTCGCTGACCGGCATTCTGATTTTCCTGGTGCTTTCGCTGGTCTCGCACCTCATCCTGCGGCGATGGCACGAAAGCGCGCTGAAGCAGGAGCGGTGATGACTTTCCGGAATCGTTTGTGCTGCCCCTCATCCCCCTGCCGGGACCTTCTCCCCGTGAAATACGGGGAGAAGGGGGCTGGCCGCAACGCTGGCGAGTCCCTCTCCCCGTCCTTACGGGGAGAGGGTAAGGGTGAGGGGCAGCGGTGACGCAGATCCAGTTGCCTCTGAGCGGCCCCTACACGCTCATCAACGCCCGCCTGCACGCTTCGCTAACGCCCAGCCTGTCGGCGCCAGCCGACGCTGACGGCTTCATCCTCGCCGACATTTCAGTCACCGATGCCTGCATCGTTGGCATCGCTCCGTCGGGACATCAGCCAACGCCCGACGCCATCGACCTCGCCGGCCGGATCGTCCTGCCCTGCTTCGTCGACTGCCACACCCATATCGACAAGGGGCATATCTGGCCGCGCAAGCCCAATCCCGACGGTTCCTTCCTTGGCGCGCTGAACGCCACCGGCGAGGATCGCGTTGCGCGCTGGAACGCCGACGACGTCTCGCGGCGCATGGATTTCTCGCTGCGCTCGGCCTACGCCCACGGCACCAGCGCTCTCAGAACGCACATCGACAGCGTGCCGCCCCAGGAAGAAATATCCTGGCCGGTGTTCGAGGCGATGCGCGAGCGCTGGCGGGGTCGGATCGAGTTGCAGGGCGTCTGCCTGTTTGGCATAGAGGGCGCGCGCGACGCAAAGTGGTTCGCGGGCCTCGCCAAAAGGGTCGCCGCGGCCGGAGGCGTACTCGGCACGGTCACCTACATGGTTCCCGATCTCGAGCAATTGCTCGACCGCGTTTTCGTAACGGCGATCGAACACGGCCTCGACCTGGATTTCCATGCCGACGAGACGGACAGCATCTCCGCGATATCGCTGAAGAGGATCGCGGAGACTGCCCTTCGGCATCGCTTCGAAGGCAAAATCCTGGTCGGTCATTGCTGCTCGCTGGCGCGCCAGCCCGACGCCGATGTGCTGGATACGCTGGACAAGGTCGCCCGAGCTGGCATCGCGGTCGTGTCGCTGCCCATGTGCAACCTTTATCTGCAGGACCGAAGGCAGGACGGCACGACGCCGCGTTGGCGCGGCGTGACGCTGCTGCATGAGATGCGCGCGCGCGGCATTCCGGCCGCGGTGGCCTCCGACAACACCCGCGACCCGTTCTACGCCTATGGTGATCTCGATATGCTCGAAGTCTACCGGATGGCGACGCGCATCCTGCATTTCGACCATCCAGTCGGCGACTGGCCGAAGACGGTAACGTCGACGCCCGCCGACATCATGCGGTTACACGGGGCCGGAATTCTGGCTCCGGGCGGCCCTGCTGACTTCATCGTATTCAAGGGCAGGAACTGGACGGAAGTGCTGTCGCGGCCCGAATCGGATCGCATCGTGGTCCGCGGCGGCAGGGCGATTGCGCGCGACTTGCCAGACTACTCGGAACTCGACGACCTGATGGTGGAATAATGGATATTGCGGCTTTGAAGCGCGACCTCGACGGCCTGAAGATCGAGGACAATGAGAAGATCGTGCAGCAGAAGAGCCGCGATTTCTACTGGTACAGCCCTGTGCTCAAACGCGAACTGGAGCGTGTGACCGGCGACCTGATCGTCTCGCCGAAAAGCGAGGCGGAAGTGATCCGCGTACTCGCCGCCTGCCATCGGCTCGGCATTCCGGTAACGCCGCGCGGCGCCGGTACTGGCAACTACGGCCAGGCCATGCCGCTGTCAGGCGGCGTCGTGCTGTCGCTTGCGGAGATGAACGAGGTGAAGTCGATCGCGCCCGGCCGCGTCGTCTGCGGGCCAGGCGCGATCATCGCCGATATCGACAGGGCGACACGCGCGCATTCCGGCCAGGAGCTGCGCCTTCATCCGTCTACCTACAACACAGCCTCCATCGGCGGCTTCATCGCCGGCGGCTCGGGTGGCGTCGGCTCGATCAATTTCGGCGGCCTGCGCGATTTCGGCAATGTGCTCAGGCTGCGCGTCGTCACCATGGAGGCCGAGCCGCGGGTGCTGGAGCTGACCGGGGAGGACCTGCACAAGGTCACCCATGCCTACGGTACCAACGGCATCATCACCGAAGTCGAGATGCCGCTGACGGCGTCCTACGATTGGGTCGACGTCATCGTCGGCTTCGACAGCTTCATGGAGTCGGCGCGCTACGGCAATGCGCTCGCCTGCCAGGACGGCATACTGACCAAGCTGGTCACGCCAATTGCGGCGCCCGTGCCGTTCGCCTATTTCAAGCGGCATCAGAAGTTCCTCAGAAAAGGCCAGAGCATTTGCGTGGTGATGGTCGCGCCACATGCGCTCGACGCTTTCCTGGCGTTCACCCGGCGGGAGGGCGGCGAGATCGCCTACAGCGCCGCGACCGCGAAACCGGAAGACAAGAAGGGGCTGCCGCCGGCCTACGAGCTTGCCTGGAACCACACGACATTGCGCGCTCTGCGCGTCGATCCTGCGATCACCTATCTGCAGTCGCTCTACCCATTCCCGAACCAACTCGCCCTAGTCGAAAAGATGGACAGGATGTTTCCGGGCGAAGTGTTCTCGCATCTGGAATTCGTGCGCTTCGACGGCAACATCACCTGTTTCGGCCTGCCGCTTGTGAAATTCACCACGGAAGAGCGGCTCGACGAGATCATCCGGCTGCACGAAGAAAATGGTTGCCCGATTTTCAACCCGCACCGCTATACTCTGGAGGAGGGCGGCATGAAGCAGACCGATGCCGTCCAACTCGCCTTCAAGCGCGAGGCCGATCCGCGAGGTCTGCTCAATCCCGGCAAGATGATCGCCTGGGAAAACCCGGACTACGATTACCGTTCGGAGAAGACTTTTCTGTTCAAGGGGCTGCAGAAAGCGGGATAGCCCCATGAACGTCCTCGTGCTTTACACACATCCGGTGGAAACCAGTTTCCACGCTGCGCTGCACCGGCTGATCGTC
The DNA here is from genome assembly GCF_011045125.1 of Allomesorhizobium camelthorni. Lineage (GTDB taxonomy): Bacteria > Pseudomonadota > Alphaproteobacteria > Rhizobiales > Rhizobiaceae > Allomesorhizobium > Allomesorhizobium camelthorni. Next base: position 72,980 of record NZ_JAAKZF010000002.1, read on the forward strand.
GAGCGGCTGACCGCCGCCGGCCACCACGTCGATGATTGCGATCTCTACGCGGAGGATTTCGATCCGCGCATGAGCCGCGCCGATCGCCTCGCCTATCACGACGGACGCACGCCGGGCGGGGAGGTCGGCCGCTATGTCGAGCGGTTGCGCCGTGCCGAAGCGCTCGTGCTCGCCTACCCGGTCTGGAACTACGGTTATCCGGCCATGCTGAAAGGCTTTTTCGACCGCGTCTTCCTGCCCGGGGTCTCCTTCACAATGATCGATGGCGAGGCCGTTCCTTCGCTGCACAACATCAGGAAAGTCGTCGCCATAACCACCTATGGCGGCAGCCGGTTCCGGGCGTTCCTGATGGGCGATCCGCCGCGAAAGCTGGTCAACCGGGTGCTGCGCGCCATCGTCAGGCCGGGCGCCCAGGTTTCCTATCTGGCGCATTACTCGATGAACCTCTCGACTGAGAAATCGCGAAAAAATTTCATGGCGAGGGTCGCCGCCAAAATGGGCCGCTTTTGATGCGGGTTCTCGTCGTTTATTGCCATCCGGTCCCGGACAGCTTTTGCGCAGCCGTGCGTGACACAGCGGTCGGGACGCTGACCGCGCGCGGCTGGGATGTGCGGCTGGTCGATCTTTATGCGGAAGGGTTCGACCCGGTGCTGGGCGCCGACGAACGCCGGCATTACCACGACCGCGCTCCAACCGACCCGGCGCTCACGTCGCATATCGACAATCTCAAATGGGCGGAAGCCGTCCTGTTCGTCTACCCGACCTGGTGGTACGGGCTGCCGGCGATGCTGAAAGGCTGGCTCGATCGCGTCTGGGCGACCGATGTCGCGTTCAAGCTGCCGGCTGACGGCGGACGCATCATTTCGCTCGTGCCGCATATCACGCGCATCGGCGTCGTCACCACCTGCGGCGCGACCTGGCTGATCTCCTTCTTTATGGGCCAGCCAGGCCGCAAGACCATCCTGCGCGGCATGCGCGCGCTCTGCGCGAAGGGCTGCCGGACGATGTATCTGGCGCACTACGACATGGATCGCTCGACGAAGCAGACGCGCGCGGCCTATCTGGCGAAGGTGCGACGCAGGCTGGAGAAGTTTTGAAGCGGCGAAGCTGCTCTCTTCTCCCCCGTGAACGGGGAGAAGGGAAAGACCTACGCCCTTACTCGCTCCGCCTTCGGATCGTACATCGGCTTCAGCGACGCCTCGCCCGCAAACCGCTCGCCGGCGATCTCAATTTCATAGACCGAGCCAAGCACATCCGCCTCGCTTTCGCCTCTGCATGGAACATAGCCGAGGCCGATCGCACCGCCGAGATGGTGGCCGTAATTGCCCGAGGTGATCGTGCCGACGATTTTTCCATCGCGCACGATCGCCTCGTTGTGGAAAAGCAGCGGCTCTGGATCGGTCAGCCGAAACTGCACCAGTCGGCGATCGAGCCCTGCTTCCTTCTTGCGCAGCACAGCATTGCGGCCGAGAAAATCGCCCTTGCCGATCTTCACAGCAAAGCCGAGGCCGGCTTCCAGCACATGGTCCTCGTCGGTGATGTCGTGGCCGAAATGGCGGAACGCCTTTTCGATGCGGCAGGACTCCAGCGCATGCAGCCCGCAGAGCTTCAGCCCGAACTCCGCGCCGGCCTCCTCGATCGCCTCGAAGACATGGGCGGCTTGATCGGTCGAGACATAGAGTTCCCAGCCGAGCTCGCCGACATAGGTGACGCGGTGCGCGCGGGCCAGTCCCATGCCGATCTCGATTTCCTGAAACGTCCCGAACGGATTTTTTTCATTGGAGAAATCGTTCGGGCTCACCTTTTGAATCAGGTCTCGCGCGTAAGGCCCCATCAGGCAAAGGACACTTTCCGCCGCCGTCACATCGGTGATGACGACGAATTCGCTGGCTAGATGCTTTCGCAGCCAGGCGAGGTCGCGCTGCAGCGTCGCACCGGGGACAACGGCCAAGAAGGCCGACTCGGAAAGTCGCGAAACTGTAAGGTCGCTCTCGATGCCGCCGCGCGCGTTGAGCATCTGCGTGTAGACGATCCTGCTCGGCTCGACTTCGAGATCGTTGGCGCAGAGCCTTTGCAGGAAGGCCAACGCGTCGCGACCCTCGACGCGGATCTTGCCGAACGAGGTCATGTCGAACAGGCCGACATTGTTGCGAACCGCCAGATGCTCTTCGCGCTGGTTGTCGAACCAGTTCTGCCGCTTCCAGGAATAGCGATACTCGCGCTCCTGGCCTTCGCGGGCGAACCAGTTGGCGCGCTCCCAGCCGGCAACCTCGCCGAACACCGCGCCGCGCGCCTTCAGATGCTCGTGCAGCGGGGAGCGGCGCACGCCGCGGGATGTGACGACCTGCCGGTAGGGGAAATGGTCGGCATAGAGGAGGCCGAGCGTCTCGGAGACGCGCTCCTTCAGATAGCGGCGGTTCTTCTGGAAAGGCTGCGCGCGGCGTATGTCGACCTCCCAGAGGTCGAACGGGGCCTCGCCGTCGTTGATCCACTGCGCCAGCGCCATGCCTGCGCCGCCCGACGAGACGATGCCGATCGAATTGTAGCCCGCCGCCACCCAGTAGCCGCCGAGTTCCGGCGCCTCGCCTAGATAGTACCGATCGTCCGGCGTAAAGCTCTCCGGGCCGTTGAAGAAGGTATGGATGCCGGCCGTGCCCAGCATGGGCATGCGGTTGACGCCCATTTCGAGGATCGGCTCGAAATGGTCCATATCCTCGGGCAACTGGTCGAAGCAGAAATCCTCTCTGATGCCGTCCATGCCCCAGGGCTTCGCCACCGGCTCGAAAGCGCCCAGCATCATCTTGCCGGCGTCCTCCTTGTAGTAGGCGCATTCATCCGGCACACGCAGCACCGGCAGGCGCCAAAGGCCTGGGATCGCTTCGGTGACGAGGTAAAAATGCTCGCAGGCGTGCAGCGGGATGGTCACGCCCGACATTTCGCCGAGTTCGCGCGCCCACATGCCGGCGCAGTTGACCACTACATCGGCTTCTATCGTGCCCTGTTCCTCGCCCTTGGCCCAGGAAACGCCGGTGACGCGGCCGTTCTTCTGGTGGACGGCGGTGACTTTCACGCCCTCGACGATCCTCGCGCCGCGCTGCCGGGCACCCTTCGCCAGAGCCATGGCGATGTTTGCGGGGTCGCACTGGCCGTCGAGCGGCAGATGCACCGCGCCGACCACATCCGAAACGTTGAGATGCGGGTACATCTCCTTGACCTCGCTCGGCGAAATCTCGCGCACATCGACATCGAAGGCGCGGGCGAGAGACGCCTGGCGGTATATTTCATGCTTGCGCTCTTCGGTCAGCGCGACGGTGATCGAGCCGACCTGCCGCATGCCGGTGGCGACGCCGGTCTCGGCTTCGAGCTTGACGTAGAGGTCGGCCGAATACTTTGCCAGCCGCGTCATGTTCTGCGAGCCGCGCAACTGGCCGATCAGGCCCGCCGCATGCCAGGTCGTGCCGCAGGTGAGTTGCTTGCGCTCCAGAAGCACGATGTCGGTCCAGCCGAGCTTGGCCAGGTGATAGGCGACCGAGCAGCCCGAAATGCCGCCGCCGATGATGACGGCGCGAGCCTTTGTGGGCAGGTCACTCATGCGGCTTTGCTTTCGTACGCGCCGACGAAGCGGCGCAGGCGGCCGGCGGCCTCTTTCAAGATTTCCTCGGGCTGGCAAAGGCTGACGCGAAGATGGCCTGCGGCGGCATCGCCGAAGCTCACGCCCGGCATGACGGCCACTTTCTCGGCCTCAAGCAGCGCCCAGGCGAATTTCTCGCAGTCCGGCTCGATGGCGCGGATGTCGAGCATGACATACATGCCGCCCTCCGAGCCGCGCACGGTAACGTTGTTGAGGCCCCGCACCTCGTCGAGGAAGAGGTTGCGGCGCGACGCGTAGCGTTCGGCGATCTCCTTCACGCCATAGGCATTGTCGAAGGCCTCGACCGCGGCGCGGCTGATGAAGTCCGGCAGGCCGTATGTGGTGACAAGGTTGAGGCTGATGAGCAGCGTGACGAGATCGGCCGGCGCCGTCAGCCAGCCGATGCGCCAGCCGGTCATGCCGTGGCTTTTCGACATGGAGTTGATGACCAGAGTGCGCTCGACCATCCCAGGCAGGGCGCGCGGTGAAACATGCTCGCCGCCGCCGAGCGTCCAGTAGACCTCGTCGGAAAGCAGCCATAGATCTTGCTCCCGGCAGATTTTTGCTATGTCTTCCAGGCATTGCCGCGAATAGACGGCGCCGGTCGGGTTGTTCGGCGTGTTGATCAGGATAGCGCGCGTGCTGGGCCGCACCGCCTTCAGAATGTCCTCGGCGCGCGGCTGAAAGCCGTCCTCGGCGCGGGTCTCGACGACGGTGAAATCCGCGCCCGCCGCCCGGAACGTGCCGGGATATGTCGCGTAGTAAGGCGCAACCACAATCGCATGCTGGCCGGGGTCGAGCACGGCCTGGACCGCCGCGTAGAGCGCCGCCTGTCCGCCCGGCGTGGCGATGATCTCGTTGGAAGTGGTCGCCACGCCGGTGCATTGGGTCGAGATCTTAGCCATCGCCTCGCGCAGGCGCGGAATGCCCGGAAGCTGGGTGTAATGGTGGTGGCCGGCGCGCAGCGCAGCGATGCAGGCTTCGACGGTCTCGCTGGGCGAGTCGAAATCATGATCGCCGACCGAAAGCATGATGATGTTCTCGCCGGCCTGCTTGCGGTTCATGGCCGCGAAATGGATCTCCCAACCGTCCTTGCCGGAAGGCACGATGCCGGAAATGCGATCCGAAGGTTTAGGCATCGAATGCTCCGACGATCTCGATGTTGTTGTTGTGCAGACTGTCGCGCAGGGACGCGATATGCGCGGGACCGACTTCACAGCAGCCGCCGACGATGGCCGCCCCGGCCTTTGCCCATCCGAGCGCGAATTCCGCATAGGCAGGCCCGTCGAGATCGTGGCGTGCATGAAGTACGTCGACGGTCCCGCCATGCTTCAGGGCATCGACCGAGGTGAATCCATTGGCATAGGCGCCGACTTTTCCGCCGAGCGCGGTGAGTTCGGGCAGTGCGGCGTCCGCAACTTCGGGCCGGCAGCAGTTTATCAGTCGCGCCGCCACCGGCAGGTCGCCGAGGGCAACGGAGGCCGCTGCAAGCGTCTCGCCGCTCCGCAGCCGGGGAGCGCCATGGTCGGCGAGGGTCCATGACACCCAGACAGGTTTACCGCTTTCGACGGCCGCGGTGACCGCGGCGCGCGCCTCTTCGGCGGAAGCCATGGTCTCGCACAGGAACAGGTCCACGTGATCGGCTTCCTCGGCGACGATCCGACGATAGATATCGAGGGTTTCATCGAACGAGATGGTTAGTTCCGGATGGTAGCTGCCGAAAAGCGGTGGCAGGCAGCCGGCGATCGCCGCGTCGCCCGCCCCGTCGCGGGCAGCCTTCGCAAGATCGATCGCGCGCTTCTGCAACGGTTCGAACATGTCGGCAACGCCCTCGCGGGCGAGGCGTTCAGGCGTCGCCGAATAGGTGTTGAGCGTGATGACGCGGGCTCCGGCGCGAATGAACTCGGCGTGAAGGTCACGCACGATGTCAGGCTCGTCCATCAGCACCCTGGCCGACCACAACGGCGTCGGCGGCGCCTTGGACCGGCGCAGCAGCTCCTGGCCCATGCCGCCATCCGTCAGGACTATCTTGGTCATGCGCGAAGCCTTTCATTTCTCGGATCCCACAGCGGCTGGTCTTCCTGAACGACCGCAGGGAAATTCTCGCCGAAAATCTCGACCTCGACCGTCGTCCCCGGCACCGCCAGGTCGGCGCGGATCATGCCGAGCGCAATCGATTTGTCCACCCTGTGGCCGAAGCCTCCCGACGTGGTCTCGCCGACGATCTTTCCGTCGTGCCAGAGCGTCGACATGTAGGGAGCGTCGCAATCGCCGGCTTCCACCACCAGCGTCACGAAGCGTTTCTTCACCCCCTGCTGCTTCTCGTTCTGCAGCGCCGCCTTGCCCTTGAAGTCCGGCTTGTCCCATCTGACGAAGCGCTCCAGCCCGCCTTGCAGGATGGTGTAGTCGGTGGAAAGGTCCTGCTTCCAGGCGCGGTAGCCCTTCTCCAGGCGGAGCGAATCCAGCGCGAACATGCCGAACGGTATCAGCCCATGCTTCTGGCCGGCGGCCCAGACGGCATCGAAGACCTCTGGTGTGTCTTCAATCTTGGTGTGGAGTTCCCAGCCCAACTCGCCGGCGAAGGAAATGCGGACGAATTGGAGCCAGCGTCCTTCTATCTGGCAGGACTGGTGCGACAACCATGGCAGCGTGAGGTCGGCGTCAGTCACCTCGGCCAGGATCTTTCGCGCATTCGGCCCCGAGAGGATCTGGCAGGCGAAGGCGTTGGTCGAATTTTGCAGCGTGATTTGAGTCCCTTGCGGCAAATGCTTCTGAAGCCACTCGAAATCGTGCAGTTCCGCAACCGAAGCGGTGATGAGGAAGAAGAAGTCCTCGTCGAGCGCCATGATCGACATTTCGGTGACGATACGGCCCTTGTCGTCGGCGAAATAGCCGAGCCCGATCTTGCCTGGTTTCGGGACGATGCCGGTGATCAGCGTCGACAGCCAGTCGCGCGCGCCGGGGCCTTGCAGCCGGTAGCGCGAAAAGCCGGGCAGGTCCAGAATGCCGGCCGCGTCGCGTACCGCCAGGCATTCCTCGCGAATGCGTTTCTGCCACGGCCCGTCGCGCGTGAAGGTCTGGGTGGATTCCTCGGAGGTGCCGTCGCCGGGCTTTGCGAACCACGTGGCGCGCTCCCAGCCATTATAGGCGTTGAACTGCGCGCCGAGCGCCGCGATCCGGCCATGGATCGGCGACAGCTTCTTGCCGCGCTCCGCCGGCCAGGCATGGCGTGGAAAGTGGATCGCATATTCGTGACCGTAGACTTCCATGCCCTTGGCCACGCAGTATTCCGGATCGGAGGCGAAGGCGGTGAAGCGGCGCGGGTCGCAGGACCACATGTCCCACTCGGTCTGGCCCTCCGTCACCCATTCGGCCAGCACCTTGCCGGCGCCGCCCGCCTGCGCGATGCCGAAGGTGAAGACGCAGGCCTCGAAGGCGTTGGGCACGCCGGGCATCGGTCCGATCAGCGGATTGCCGTCCGGCGCGTAGGGGATCGGCCCGTTGATCACCTTGGAGAGGCCTGCCGTGCCGAGGATCGGCACGCGTGCGATGGCGTCGTTCAGATACCATTCCAGCCGCTCCAGATCGTCCGGGAAAAGCTGGAAGGAAAAATCCTCCGGCATCGGGTCGTTGTGGGCCGCCCAATGCGCGCGGCAATTCTTCTCGTAGGGCCCGAGATTCATGCCGTTCTTTTCCTGGCGCAAATAGTAGGAGGTATCGACGTCGCGCAGCAGCGGCAGTTTCTTACCGTGCTCCTTCGACCAGGCCGCCAGCTCCGGGATTTCGTCGAAGAGAATATACTGGTGGCTCATCACCATCATCGGCACGTCGCGGCCGAACATCTTTCCGACTTCGCGTGCGCGGTAGCCGGCTGCGTTGACCACGTATTCGCACCGAATCTCACCTTTCGGCGTCTCGATCACCCACTCGCCGTTCTCGCGCCGCACGCCGCTGACCGGACAGAAGCGGACGATCTTCGCGCCCTTATCGCGCGCGCCCGTGGCCAAGGCCTGGGTCAGCTGCGCGGGGTCGATGTCGCCGTCGCTCGGATCGTAGAGCGCGCCCTGAAGCTCGTGCGTCTCGATGAATGGATAGCGGCCTTTGATGTCGTCGACGCCGACAACGTCGATATCCATGCCTTGGTATCGCCCCATACCCTTCACGCGCTGGAATTCGCGCATCCGCTCCTTCGTATGCGCCAGCCGCAGAGAGCCGGTGACGTGATAGTTCATGGGATAGTCGACTTCCGCCGCCAGCCCGCGATAGAGCCCGGCCGAGTAGCGCTGCATGTTCATCAACGACCAGGACGACGAGAAGGTCGGCACGTTGCCGGCGGCATGCCAGGTCGAGCCGGAGGTCAGCTCGCTTTTCTCCAAAAGCACGCAGTCGGTCCAGCCGGCCTTAGCGAGATGGTAGAGCGACGAAACGCCGACCGCGCCGCCGCCGATGATCACCACGCGCGCCGTCGATGGAATTTCAGCCATTTCTCTCTCCCGCACTTCAATCAATAGACCGGCGGCGAAACCACCCAGATAACCACAGCCGGGTCCGCGCCCGGATTGCGCCAGCGGAACGGCTTGTTAGCGAAGCGGAAGCTGTCGCCTTCGCCAAGCCGGTGCCAGGTTCCGGCAATCTCCAGGTCGAATGTGCCCGAAACCACGTAGCCCGCTTCTTCGGTGGGTCGGTTGGCGGCCACCTTCAGTTCCGCACCCGGCGCGAACTCCGAGCGCAACACCTCGAAACTACCGCCGAGATCGGGCGACAGAAGTTCCTCCACCAGTCCGGATTCGGCTGTGCCAAGCGAGCGGCGGCAGCCCGCGCGCACGATCACGCCGCGCTCGCGGTCGTCGGGAGTATCATGGGCGAAGAACAAGCTGACGGGAACGCCGAACAGTTCGGCAAAGGCGCGCAGGTCGGCGAGCGAGGGCGCAGAGAGACCGCGCTCCACTTGGCTCAGCCAGCCGACCGAGCGGCCGAGCTTCAGCGCAATCTCGGCGAGCGTCAGGCGGCGTGCCTTGCGCAGCGCGCGGATATCCGCGGCAAGCCTCGTGTCGGAAAGCGCCGTCCGTCGCTCTTCCAGTTCCTTCCGGTTCTCTGCCTGCACAGCGCTCATGAAAATCCCTCCGGAAATTTCATGAGCCACACCTAGTTGAAATTTTCAAGAGATATTTCACGCGATGCAGGTATTGCTTGCGAGACGCGCGGGTCTGGTGCAAATCCGGCGCGGAAATCCTATGTGAGCCGCATTGTGAGGGGACAATCCATGCTGGCGCCGGAAAACAGAACTTTGGACCTGGACGAAACTGCGATCGTCGACGAGGCGATCACCTCGCGCCGGTCCGTGCGCGCCTTCCTGCCGGACCCGGTCGACGAGGCGACGATCCGCGCCATTCTGGAGGTTGCCGCGCGCGCGCCGTCGGGCACCAATATGCAGCCATGGCGCGTCTATGTGACCACCGGTGAGACGAAGGCGCGCATCGCCGACGCAATCCTCAATTCCGGCATTCGCGCCGAAAAGGCCAAGTGGGACGAGTACAAATACTATCCCGAGCAATTCTTCGAACCCTATTACGGCCGCCGCCGTGCAGTCGGCTTTGCGCTTTACGGCCATCTCGGTATCGGCAAGCGCGATGTCGACCAGATGCGCGCCCAGCACGACCGCAATTTCACTTTCTTCGACGCGCCGGTCGGCATGATCTTCACCATCGACCGCCGCCTCAACCAGGGCTCGTGGATCGACTACGGCATGTTCCTGCAGAACATCATGGTCGCCGCGCGGGGCAGGGGCCTGCACACCTGCCCGCAGGCGGCGTTCGCCCCCTATCACAACCAGATAAGGCCGGTGCTCGGCATTCCCGACGAGGAGATCGTCGTCTGCGGCATGGCGCTGGGCTACGAGGACGCCACCAAGCCGGAAAACGATCTGCGGACGGAGCGGGCGCCGCAGGAGGAGTGGGTGAAGTTCAGCAGGTGAGTCGACCGCTGCTCAGCGGTTTCCCGAATACGCGCAGCATTCGAGTTCCACCTGCGCGCCAAGGGCGAGGCCGTTGGTTCCGAATGCCGAACGCGCTGGCAGCCGATCCGGATCGAAATACGTGATATAGATGCGGTTGAACTCGGCCCATCTCGACATATCGGCCAGCATGACCGTGCACTTAAACACGTCCGCAAAGGTCAAGCCGTTTTCCTTCAATACGGCGCCGATATTCTCCATTGTCTGCCGCGTTTCCGCTACGATGCCGCCGGGCACAAGTTCCAGCTTTCCCGGAACATTGCCGAGCGCGCCGGACAGGTAGAGAATATCGCCTACGCGCACAGCTTGGCTGAACGGCAGCTTGGCGGCTTTGGCGGCTCGTGAGTTGATGAATTCCATCGCTGTTCCCTCTCTCACTGCTTGTTTCCGCTTCGGTTTATTGCACCTCATACCCGACCTCTTCGCTCGCATGGCAGAGCGCGGTCCAGACAGCCCGCGCGAAGGAGCGGAAGACATAGAGGTCGAACTGGCTCGCGCCGGTCCTCTGTATCTGGGCGAAAATATCGTGATGAACGGTGGAGCGCCCTGCGCCCGCCGGAAACGCAACCAGCGAAAAATCGATCGCGAAGAATTTTGCCAGCACCCATTCGGCCTTCGGGCCGGCGACGCAGATCGCGGTGCGCCCGTGCGAGAGGTCGGTGACGGTTCCCACCTCGCTGGTGATCGCGGCGCTGAGCGTTGCGAAAAGCCCTTCGGCCTGATCGACGACCAGGAATTTGCCCGGCGCGAAGCCGAACGCCGCCTTCTCCTCGGTGAAGACGCCGCCCCCCGCGCCGTCGGGCAGGGCTAGGCCGGCAACGGTCCGTATCACGGCCATCAAGGATTTTTCCTCGCCCGGCCAGGCGGCGACCTGCACGATAGAACCTGGCTGGGTTTCGCTGAGCACCACGCCGACGCCCGCGGCGAAATTGCCGTGCGAACCTGGCCGCCAGACCGGCCCAAGCGGTGAAAGCTGGTCAACCATGCATGCGTTTCCCTTCGGGATCAAAGAAGTGGTTGCTGACGATCTCGACCGGGCCGAAGCGTTTTCTCAGCGGGTCGGAGACAAAGGCGCGCGTGCCGTGCCGCTTTTTGCCCCCCTTGACCAGCGCCAGGCCGATATATTTGCCGAGCATCGGCGAATAGCAGACCGCGGTGATATGGCCGATCGAATTCCTCGGCTCGGACTCGTTGGCCTCCTCGACGATATGCGCGCCGCCATTGAGCGGCCGGTTGTCGAGCGCGATGACGCCGACCAGGCGCACCCGGTCCTCGTCGGCGAGCCCTTCGCGGTCCATCATCATCGAGCCGACGAACGGCTTCTTCTTCGACAGCATCCAGTCGAGGCCCAGATCCCGCGCGGTGGTGCGGCCGTCGATCTCAGCGCCCGTCACATGACCCTTCTCGATGCGCATGGTGCCGAGCGCTTCCAGCCCGTAAGGAACCATGCCGAAGGGCTTGCCCGCTTCGATCAGCGCTTCCCAGACATGCACGCCATGGCCGGCGCCGGAATAGACTTCGAAGGCCATTTCGCCGGAGAAGGAAAGCCGGCAGATCATCACCGGCGCGCCGGCGATCTCTCCGTGGACGATGCCCATGAAGGGCAGCGTGTCATTGTCGACCGCCGTCCCGGTCACGCATGACGCCAGTATTTCCCGCGCCCTAGGCCCGCCGATCGCCGCGCCCGCCCACTGGTCAGTGACGGAGGTTAGCCGCACCTTCAGTTCGGGCCAGACCACGTCGAGCAGATATTCGAGGTGCTGCATGACCTTGCCGGCGTTGGCGGTGGTGGTGGTCATCAGAAAGTCGTCGTTGCCGAGGCGCCAAGTGGTGCCGTCGTCGAGCGCGATGCCGTCCTCGCGCAGCATCAGGCCATAGCGCGCCTTGCCGACGGCAAGCGTGGAAAACATGTTGGTGTAGACGCGGTCGAGGAAATCAGCGGCGTCCGGTCCCTGCACGGCGATCTTGCCGAGCGTCGAGACATCGACAATGCCGGCCGCCTCGCGCGTCGTTTTCGCCTCGCGCACATAGGCCTGCTCGACCGTTTCGCCGGCCAGCCCGTAGATCATCGGCCGGTACCAGAGCCCGGCGGTATACATGATTGCGCCATTCTCGACATGCCAGTCATGCATCGGGGTGAGCCGTTCGGGCTTCACCTCGCCATAGCGCTCGGCGGCCAACGCGCCGAGTGAAACCGGCGCGAAGGGCGGGCGGAACCGTGTCGTGCCGACATCCGGGATCGGCTTGCCCAGCGCATCGGCCATGATGGCGATGCCGGGCACGTTGGATGTCTTGCCCTGGTCGGTCGCCATGCCGAGAGTGGTGTAGCGCTTCAGATGCTCGACGGAGACGAAACCCTCCTTGTATGCGAGGCGGACATCGTCGGCGGTCACGTCGTGCTGGAAGTCGACGAAGGCCTTGCCCTTGGCCCTGATCTCGAACACCGGAGCCGGATGCGGGTCGAGCGCCGGCGCTTCCACTTCGGGTACGGAATCCGTCCCTCCGGTTGAACCGGCTGCCGACAAGCCGGCGGCAAGGCCCTCGGTCAGCGCCTCGGCCGTCGTAAAGCGTCCATTGAACGCGCCGGCGCCGACCCAGTTCTGCGTCGGCTTCGGCGGCAGAAAGGCCTGCAGCGCCTCATTCCATTCCGGCTTCAGGCCGGCCTGGCTCGCCAGATGGATGACCGGCGACCAGCCGCCGGAGACCAGCAGGCAGTCTGCATCGAGATGCCGCGCCTCGCCTGACAGCGCGCCATTCGCGAGGTCGAATTTCTGCACCTTGATGCCCGAGATGTGCTTGCCGCCTTCGGTCGCCACCACGGCATGGCCACGCAGCAATTCGCCGCCCCCCTCGTCGGCGATCTCCTGTGCGGCGGCGGAAATTTCACCGCGCACGTCGACGATCGCGGCGATTTCCGCGCCGGCCTTTCTCAGCGTCGAAGCGGCGCGATAGGCGGCGTCATTGTTGACGAACAGCGCAACCTTCTGCCCCGGCAGTATGCCGAACTCGTTGGCGTAACGTTCCGCAGCGCTCGCAAGCATGACGCCGGGCCGGTCGTTGCCGGGAAACACCAGCGGCCGCTCGAATGCGCCTGTCGCCAGCACCACCGATCCGGCGCGGATCGTCCAGTGGCGGTGGCGAGGCTCGCCTTTGCCGGGTGCGCTCTTGTGGTCGGTGACGCGCTCCAGCGCGGCCATGGCGTTGTCGTCGTAATAGCCCCAGACTGTGGTGCGCGGCAGGAGCCGGACATTGTCGCGCGCCTTCAGGTCGCGCACCATGGTCGAGGCCCATTCCGCCGCGGCCATGCCGTCGATCGTCTCACCCGACCAGTTGGCGGCGCCGCCGAATTTGGGCTCGAGCTCGGCCAGGATGACCCGTGCGCCGCTGTCGGCCGCGGCTTTCGCGGCCATCAGCCCGGCCGGGCCGGAGCCGACCACCAGCACGTCGCAAAAGGCGTTCATGCGCTCGTAGCGCGAGGGATCCTTGGCGATGCCGGCGCGGCCGAGACCCGCCGCGCGGCGGATGAAATATTCGCAGAACATCCAGAAGCGGGTGCCCTTCAGCGGCCCGAACACCGGCCCCATGAAGGTCTTGTAGTAGAAGCCGGCGCCGAGAAGCTTGCCGCCGAGCTGGTTGGCCGCGCCGACATCGAAGGCGAGCGTGGGGAAGCGGTTCTGGCTGACCACGGTCAGCCCGTCATAGATCTCCAGCATCGTCGCGGGAATGTTTGGCTCGCGCACGTCGCCATGGAGCACCGTGACCAGCGCGTTCGGCTCGTCTATGCCGGCCGTCAGCACGCCGCGCGGGCGGTGATATTTGAACGAGCGCCCGAACAGCGTGACGCCATTGGCGAGCAGCGCCGACGCCAGCGTGTCGCCGGCATGCCCGGTGAATGGCCGGCCGTCGAAGGTGAAGCGGATCGTGCGCATCCGGTCGACGCGCCCCCCGGTCTGGCTGCGGCGCGGGCTCATGAATGCGCTCCCGAACGGCGGTGGCCGTGAGGCTTTTTGTGGCGTTCATCGCGGGCAAAGCCGACGCTGATGATCTTGTGGGTCAGCGTGTTGCGCGTGACGCGCAGATGCGCCCGGCAGCCGCCGGCATGCTGCCATATCTCGTTGTGGTCGCCGGCGATGTTGGTCCGGTCATAGACATAGGCGTTCCACTCGGCCTGGTTGGTCGAAGCCGGATCGGGGCGGGTGCGGTTGCCGTCGCCCTGATAGCTGAATTCGGAAAGGTCGCGCGGGCCGCAATAAGGACAGTTTATGAGCATCTGCTGATGTGCCTAATGAAGCTTGGGCGTCGAGCCCTGGCCTTTTTCGTCGATGAGTATGCCGCGATGGAAACGGTCGAGCGTGAACGGAGCGTTGATCTCGTGCGGCTCGTCGCGAGCGATGGTGTGGGCAAAGCACCAGCCGGAAGCCGGCGTCGCCTTGAAGCCGCCGTAGCACCAGCCGCAGTTCAGATACATGCCGGGCAGTGGGCCGGTGGTGATGATCGGCGAGCCGTCCATCGACATGTCCATGACGCCGCCCCAGGAGCGCAGCAATCTTACCCGAGCGAAGGCCGGGAACATGGCGAGCAATTCGCTCATCACTTCCTCGACCAGAGGCAGGTTTCCGCGCTGGGCATAGCTGTTGTAGCCGTCGAGATCGCCGCCGAAGACCAGCCCGCCCTTGTCGGACTGCGAGACGTAAAGATGTCCGCCGCCCCAGGTGATGACGCCGGGCAGGATCGGCTTCAGCGATTCCGACACGAAGGCCTGCAGCAGATGGCTTTCGATCGGCAGCTTGTCGATCCCGGCTAGCTTCATGACGTGGCCGGTGCTGCCCGCCACTGCCACCGCCACCTTGGCGGCGCGGATTTCGCCGCGGCTCGTGGTTACGCCGGTGATGCGGTCGCCGTCGCGCAGGAAGCCGGTGACCTCGCAATTCTCTATGATGTCGACGCCGCGCCGGTCCGCGCCGCGCGCATAGCCCCAGGCCACGGCGTCATGGCGCGCCGTGCCGGCCTTGGGCTGCAAGAGGCCGCCGACCACCGGGAACCTTGCCGAAGCCGAAACGTCCAGGCCGGGATACAGCCTGGCGATCTGGTCGGGATTAAGCAGTTCGGCGTCGCCGCCGCCGTGCCGCATGGCGTTGCCGCGGCGCGCATAGTCGTCGAACTGCGCCGGCGTATGGGCGAGGTTGAGGATGCCGCGCTGCGAGAACATCACATTGTAGTTAAGATCGTGCGACAGGTTCTCCCAAAGCCGCATCGAGTGCTCGTAAAAGCGAATGCTCTGCGGATACAGATAGTTGGAGCGCACGATTGTTGTGTTGCGGCCGACATTGCCGGACCCCAGCCATCCCTTTTCCACGACGGCGACATTGGTGATGCCGTGTTCCTTGGCCAGATAATAGGCGGTCGAGAGGCCGTGCCCTCCGCCCCCGACGACGATCACGTCATAGGAAGGTTTCGGGTCGGGCTTGCGCCAGGCCGGCTTCCAGTCGCGGTTTCCCGTCAGCGCGTTCTTGAGCAGCGAAAAGGCCGAATATTCCGCCATGGATCATATCTTCCGGTTCGGGCGATGGCGCACACTAGTGGCATGGCTTGTGCGCCAAAGCCAATATTGCGCCATGGCTTTTCATAAGGCCGACTCCTTTTCGCGCACTGCCGCCCTTCCATCGCCGCAAAGCGGCGGCTTGCCGGGCTGGTCCGCCGTCTCTATCACTGTCGGGCCCCACCGACGCGTCGTCGTTTGAGTCGCATGGAGATCATGCCCGTTTTCCTTCGATCCCTTCTCGCACTGATTTTGCTGGCGCTTTCGGCGCTGGCATCTCCTGCCGTCGCGCAGGGTCCCTCACCGAACGGTTCTCCGATCGTCAGGGAGCAGCGGGCGGTCATGGACGGCCTGCGCCAGCGCGCCGACCAGCTCGAGAAGCAGATCGCCGCCAATTCCGAGGACGATGCGCGCCTGGTCGACACGCGCCTGCAACTCGAGGAGGCGGCGCGGCAACTCCTCCAGGCCAGCGTCGCTTTCGGGCCTCGACTGACCGAGATCAACAACCGCCTCGATCAACTGGGTCCCGCGCCGGCCGAAGGCCAGCCGCCCGAACCGGATCTGGTCGCCAGCGAACGCCAGGCTCTGGTGGCGGAAAAGGCGGAGATCAATGCCGCGCTCGGCGTCGCCGAAGACCAATCGATCCGGATCAACGCGCTGATAACCCGTATCACCGAGATGCGGCGCGACCTGTTTTCGCGGCTGCTGACCCGGCGCTACGATATAGGTACGGCGCTGGCGGGCGAGGTCGCCGAGGCTGCGGAAAGCGAGACAAAGGAACTTTACCGCACCGTCTCGTCCTGGGTACGCTTCGTCGTCCAGTTCAAGCTGCGCTCGGTTCTGTTCGCCACCTTCTTCGCGCTGCTCGCGGCCGCCATCCTCCTAATCGGTGGCAGGAGACTGTTTGGCCGCCTGTTCGAAGCCGACGGCGATGTCGAGAGCCCGTCCTATCTCAGCCGGCTATCGGTGGCGTTCTGGTCGACGCTGATACCGACCGCGGCATTGGCCGTTTTCCTCACCACGACCTATCTGCTCTATGATTATTTCGCCGTGCTGAGGGGCGACATCAGCACGATGATGACGTGGCTCTTCATCGTCATCGGGCTGGTCTTCTTCGTTCACAGGCTTGGCAGTTCGGTGCTTTCGCCGCGCCTGCCCAACTGGCGGCTTATCGCGGTCGACACACGCGCCGCCAGGCTGCTGCTGTGGCTGGTTTCGGCGACCGCCATCTTCACCGGTATCGATGTTTTCCTGAGCACGGTCTATACCGTTCTGGATTCGCCGCTGTCGCTCACCGTCGGCGAAAGCCTGATCGCCACGGTGCTCACCGGAATTCTGGTCGTGCTCATAGGGCTGGTGCGGCCTTTCACCAGCGAGGACGGCCGGCCGAAGCGCTGGCATCCGGTGCTGAGCTCCACTTTGTTCCTGCTCGGCGGCGTCACTATCGTTGCTGCCCTGCTCGGCTATATCGGCTTTGCCCGCTTCCTTTCGGCGCAGATCGTGGTCACAGGCGCGGTGCTCGCCACCATGTATATCGGCTTCCTGTCCGCCAGGGCGGTGGCCGAGGAGGGCGCTTTCGCCAACACCGCACTCGGCCGGCGTTTCGAAAGCAGGTTCAGTCTCGACGCCTCGACGCTGGACCAACTTGCGCTGGTGGTCAGCATCGCCATCAATATCCTCATCCTCGTCGTTGGCGTGCCGCTCATCCTGTTCCTGTGGGGGTTCCAGCCGGGCGACATCCAGGCATGGGTCTACAAGGCCGCGACCGGCATCCGGATCGGCTCCTTCACCATCTCGTTTACCGGAATTTTCTCGGGCATACTGGTTTTCATACTGGGCTATTTCCTGACCCGCTGGTTCCAGGGCTGGCTCGACGGCTCGGTTATGGCGCGCGGCAAGGTGGATGCCGGCGTTCGCAATTCGATAAGGACAGTGGTCGGCTATGCCGGCCTGGCGATCGCCGCCCTGATGGGCGTCTCGGCTGCCGGCATCGACCTTTCCAACTTCGCCCTGATCGCCGGCGGCCTTTCGCTGGGCATCGGCTTCGGCCTGCAGAACGTCGTCTCGAATTTCGTGTCGGGCCTGATCCTGCTCGCCGAGCGTCCGTTCAAGGCCGGCGACTGGATCGTGGCAGGCGCAGTTTCCGGCACGGTCAAGAAGATCAGCGTGCGCGCCACAGAAATCGAGACGTTCCAGCGCCAGACCGTCATCCTGCCGAATTCGGAACTGATCAACAGCGCAGTCGGCAACTGGACGCACCGCAACAAGCTCGGACGCATCGAGATTCCGGTGGGTGTGGCCTACGGGTCGGATGCCAAGCGGGTCCATGAGATGCTGCTCGACATTGCAAGCAACCACCCGCTTGTGCTGAAAAATCCGGAGCCCTTCGTTCTCTTTTCGGCCTTCGGGGACTCGTCGCTGAACTTCGAGATCAGGGTTTTCCTGGCTGACGTAAGCAACGGCGTCATCGTGCAGAACGATTTCCGGTTCGCGATTCTCGAAGCTTTCGCGCGCGAGAACATCGAAATCCCGTTCCCGCAGCGCGATCTCCACCTGAAACGGGAACCGCCGGCTGGGAAATGGCCGATCGACGATGACAAGCTGGAAGCCGAGCATTTCGAACTGGTCAAGGCGCTCAAGGAGAAGGCAACGCCGCCGCCGGCGTCGAGACGCAAGCGCCGCAAGCCCGATCCGGGTTAGAGTCTGTTTGGAAACTCTACTCTGGCGGTCATCTGCCGGCGTTTTCTGCGCTTCCGGTGCTCATGGACCCGAATGTCTCGAAAACACCGTCATATGACTCACCATAGCGAGTTTCGAAACAGACTCTTAGGTCCGCCAGCAATCATGGCATGAATGAGGCATTCAGTTGCGGTTCAGCTTCGAACTCCTATAAGGTCGCGGCAAGAGCGGGAATGCCTTGCTCAACGCAACCAGAGGCGGTGGCAACACCGATAATGAAATGATGAAGTCTGTGATCGCCGCTGCCGCCCTTCTTTTCTTGGGCACTACGGCCTTCGGCGCCAGCGCGGTCAATCTGGACTCCGAGCCGCGCACGCTGATCGTCACCGAGGGCGGCAACAAGACCGAGCTTGCGCTCGGCGGCGGCGAAACGGTCGAATTCTGCACGGGCGGCTGCTTTGTCACCATGCCCAATGGCGACCGCCAGGCGCTGACCGGCTCCGAGACGATCGAGATTTCGGGCGGCGTTGCCCGCATCAAGTAACGTTCGCCGGTATTGAATTTCGAGGCCGGACAGTTGTCCGGCCTTTTATCGTTTCCGATAACCCGACCTTAAGCACGACGCCGGAAAAACCGGCCAGTGCAATGGTTTAGCGCCGCCCGTTTAATCTTCCATAGCCCTGTTGCCGATATACCGCACGAAGACGCCGGCAAACGGCGCGGCGGGAAACAAACAGGGCTTTCAGACATGGATGCGCGGTCGGACAAGAATGCGGCGCCGCTTGCGGTCGACCTGGACGGGACGCTGATTGCCGGCGATCTGCTCTGGGAAGGGCTGTTCCTGCTCATCAGGAAGAATCCGTTGTTTCTCTTCCTCGTGCCATTCTGGGCGGCGCGGGGGCCGGCGGCGCTGAAACAGGCGATCGCCGCCCGCGTCGACATCGACCCGGCGTCTCTGCCCTATCGCGACACCGTGCTTTCGAGGCTTCGCGAAGAGCGCGCCGCCGGCCGCAAGATCATCCTGGCAACCGGCACGCCGCGCAAATTCGCCGACGCGATCGCCGCGCATCTCGGCCTCTTTGACGCCGTGATGGCGACCGACGGCCTGCACAATCTGACTGCGGGTCGCAAGCGCGCTGCCCTGGTCGAGGCCTATGGCGACGGCGGCTTCGACTATGCCGGCAACAGCCGCCACGATCTGAAGGTCTTCGACGCCGCCCGCGCAGCGATCGTGGTGGCGCCCGACCGCCATGCCGCGCGCTGGCAGGCAGCGCATGGGTCAGAAAGGATCGAGGTCCAGAGGCCGAGCTTCAAAACCGTCCTAAAAATGCTTCGGGTCCATCAGTGGCTGAAGAATTCGCTGATCGCGGTGCCGATGGTGCTGTCGCACGAATACCTCAATGTGCCCATGGTATTTGCCTGCGCGCTGGCCTTCGTGTCGTTCAGCACCGCCGCGTCGGCGATCTACATCGTCAACGACTTTTTCGACCTGACGCTCGACCGCAAGCATCCGACCAAGCGCAACCGGCCCTTTGCCAGCGGCGTACTGTCGATGCCGTTCGGAATGGCGTCGGTAGCCGTGCTTCTGGGCATAAGCTTCGCCACCGCGGCCTTCCTGCCGCCGCTGTTCATAGCGGTGCTCGCCACCTATCTCGTCGCGACCACCGCCTACTCGCTGTCGGTCAAGCGCATGCTGCTGCTCGACGTGCTGATGCTGGCATTCCTCTACACGATGCGGCTCCTTGCCGGGGCGGCGGCGACCGGCGTCGATGTCTCGTTCTGGCTGCTCGCCTTCTCCACCTTCTTCTTCCTGTCGCTGGCGCTGGTGAAGCGCTTCGTCGAGCTTCGTGCTTCGGATCTGGTGCAGGGCGAGCGCATCGCCGGGCGTGGCTACCGCGCAGAGGACCAGGATGTCATCGCCCAGGCCGGCATGGCTTCGGCATTTTCTTCGGCGCTGGTGCTCGCGCTCTACATCGACAGCGCTGCCGTGCGCGAACTCTACCCGCATCCATGGATGGTGTGGCCGCTGGCGCCGATCGTGCTCTATCTCACAATGCGCGTCTGGATTCTGGCGCGGCGCGACGAGATGCATGACGACCCTGTCGTCTTCATCATCCGCGACTGGCGCAGCCAGTTGGTGGCGCTCGCCGGCGGCGCGATGCTCCTGATCGCGGGCTGGGCATGAGCGGCGGCGCCTACCAGAGCTTCGGCCGGGCGACCCCGCCGGCGCGGCGCGCCATTTCGGCGGCGGAGGCCATCGCGCTCCTGAAAAGCGGAGGCGCGGGCGAGGGCGCGATCCTGCCCTACGGCAATGGCCGCTCCTATGGCGATTCCTGCCAGAACGGCGGCGGCAGCGTTGCCGACATGCGCCCGCTGAACCGGATTCTGGGCTTCGACGCGGAGACGGGCGTGATCGAGGCGGAAGCCGGGACGCTGCTCAGCGACATCATCGCGTACGCCGCGCCGCACGGCTATTTTCCCGCAGTCGTGCCCGGCACGCAGTTCGTGACGCTGGGCGGGGCCATCGCCAATGACGTGCATGGCAAGAACCATCACCGCCGCGGCAGTTTCGGATGCCATGTCGTCTCGTTCACGCTGTTGCGTTCGGACGGCAGGACCTATGAATGTTCGGCATCGGCCAATTCGCGCCTGTTCGCCGCCACGATCGGCGGGATGGGCCTCACCGGCATCATCCTTTCGGCAAGGCTCCGGCTGATGCCGGTTCCGTCGCTTGACGTGATGGAGGAGATAAAACCCTTCGCTGGCCTCGCCGAATATTTCGACCTCGCCGAGGCGGCCGACCGCGACAATGAATACGCCGTGGCCTGGATCGACCAGCTAGCGGGGGGAGCCGGAGCGGGCAGGGGGCTGATCATCACCGGCAACCACGCCCGATATGGCGCGCGCGCCGCGAAGACGGCGCAGGCGAAGCTTTCGGTGCCGTTCCAGCCGCCCTTCACCGTGCTCAACCGCCCCTTCCTATCGGCGTTCAACGCCGCCTATCGCTGGCGAAAGGGCAGCGCTAGCGGTGCCCGGCAGACGGGCTACCAGGGCTTCTTCTTCCCGCTCGACGGCGTCTCGAACTGGAACAGGCTCTACGGTCCGCGCGGACTGTTCCAGCATCAGAGCGTCGTGCCTGATGAGGCTGCGCGGACAGCGATCCCTGAACTGTTGGCTGCGGCCCGCGCCGCGGGACAAGGCTCGTTCCTTACCGTGCTGAAGCGCTTTGGCACGGCCCACTCACCAGGCCTGCTCTCGTTCGCGCGTCCGGGCTACACTTTAACGCTCGATTTTCCCAATCGCGGCACCGCGACGCTCGCTCTTTTGAAAGAGCTCGACGCCATCGCGATCGGCGCCGGCGGCGCGGTCAATCCTTACAAGGATGCGCGTATGGGCGCGGAAGTATTCGCCGCATCGTTTCCGGATTGGCGCGAACTCGAGGCGGTTCGCGATCCGGCGTTCATGTCCGATTTATGGGCACGGACGGCACGGGTTTTGCTGGACAGGGGTGAGGTGCGGCCGAGTGACCCGTTTTGGATCATCCTCCAGTCAGGCGCTGTTCCAGAAATCATCAAAGGCGAGGGTTGATGAAGACATGAAATACATCGCGTTCATACTTTTCACGGTCATGACCAATGCCGCAGCGCAGCTGATGCTGAAGCACGGCATGATGACGCTCGGCCCGATTTCGTTCGCCGGGGTCAACCCGGTGATCAAACTCCTGCAGGTCGTCTTCAGCCCCTGGGTGTTCCTGGGCCTGTCGACCTTCGTCATCTCGATGGCGTCTCATCTATATGTGCTGTCGAAGGTCGAGCTATCCTTCGCCTATCCGTTCCTCAGCTTGGCCTATGTGGCGGTCGCGGTCTTCGCCTATTTCGTCTTCCGCGAAGACCTCAATGCCTGGCGCATTGCCGGCATCGGCTTCATCTGCGTCGGCACCGTGCTGATCGCCCAAAGCGGGCGCGGCCATGACGAACTGGCCGCTGCCCCTTCAACCCCCCTTCAAACCAGTGAGCTTGCGCAATGAGACACATCATTTTTGGAGGCGACGGCTTCGTTGGCCGTCATCTGGCGCCGAAACTCCTGGCGGACGGCCAGGAGGTCATCGTCGCTGACATCGTCAAGAGCGATCTGGCGCATTACCGTCATGCCCGCTTCGCCACCTGCGACGTGACCGATCCGGATTCCGTGGCCAATGTAGGCATCCGTGCCGACGATATGGTCTATAACCTTTCGGCCAAGATGCTGTCGCCGATCCAAGTGCGCGCCAAGCGCCACGACTTCTTCTTCCCGGTGAATTATCACGGCACGGAAAACATCATCCGGGCCATGGCGAAAGCCGGCGCGCCGCGCCTCGTCCACTTCACAACCGACATGATCTACGGCCACACGGTCACCTATCCGATGACCGAGGATCATCCGGTCGCGCCGTTGGGTGAATACGGCCTGTCGAAGCTGAAGACCGAGGAACTCGCCGCCGAGTGGCGCGAGAAGGGCATGAACATATCGCTGTTCCGCCCGCGCCTGATCATCGGCCCCGGCCGCCTCGGCATACTGGAAAAGCTGTTCAAGCTGATCGACTGGAACCTGCCGGTGCCGATGATCGGCTCGGGCAAAAATCCGTACCAGTTCATCTCGGTCTTCGACTGCGCCGAGGCCGCAAGGCTGGCCTGGAAGGCCGGCGTTCCGAACGAGGCCTACAATCTCGGCTCGCTCAACCCGCCGCCGGTGAAAAAACTGCTCGGCGATCTGGTCAAGCATGCCGGCTCCAAGTCGCTCCTCATTCCGACGCCGGGCTGGGCGGTCAAGCGCACGCTCGACCTGCTCGACCTGATGAACATGCCGCTCATGGATCCGGAGCAGTACCTGATCGCCGACGAGGAGTGCGTGCTCGACGTGTCGAAGGGCAAGCGCGATCTCGGCTGGGCGCCGCAATACCGTGACGAGGACATGCTGATCGCCGCCTACAAGGAATACCGCGCCAAGAAAGACGGCCATGAAGTGGTCGCATCCCAAGTTCCGGCCGAATAGGAGAGCCTGATGAACATCATGACCAAGCCAGAGACGACCCATGCCCGCGCGGTGGTGAAGGCGCCGGCGCTCTCGCCCGATGCGATCGCAAAGCCGGACCTGATCAGCGTCGAGGCCGCCAAGGCGATGGACCTCGCCACGATGACGGACCTGTTCAAGTCGCATCTCAACCCGGGACAGCTTCATTTCATGAAGCTGCTCGGCTTCCACAAGGTGAAGGTCGAGAGCGCCGAAGGCATGTTCTATGTCGACCAGAACGGTCGCAAGATCCTCGATTTCTTCGGCGGCTTCGGCTCGCTGGCCTTCGGCCACAATCACCCCCGCATTCTCGATGCCCGCAAAAAATTCCAGGACGAGAAGCGCCACGAGATCGCCATCGCCTTCATGTCGCAATATGCGGCCGCGCTCGCGCATAATCTCGCCAAATGCTCGCCGGGAAGCCTCGACATGGTGTTCCTCGGCTCGTCGGGTTCGGAAGCCATGGAAGCGGCGATCAAGGTTGCCGAGCGCGCCGCCGGCCCGAAGCGGCCGAAAATCGTCTATGCGGAAAATTCCTTCCACGGCAAGACCAAGGGCGTGCTGTCGATCACCGACGGCCAGCTCTACCGCGGCGAATTCAAGCTGACCGACAATACGGTGCGCGTGCCTTTCGCCGACATCGACGCGGTCGAGGCGGCGTTCAAATCCGATCCGGCGATCGGCGTCATCGTGCTTGAAACCGTCCAGGGCGGTGGCGGCATCGTCCAGGCGCCGGCCGAATATTGGCAGAAGCTGCGCGCGCTATGCGACCAGTACGGCGTGCTTTGGGTCGCGGACGAAGTGCAGTGCGGCCTCGGCCGCTCCGGCCGCTTCTACGCCTTCGAGCATTACGGCGTCGTGCCGGACGTCACCGCGCTGGCGAAGTCTCTCGGCGGAGGCAAGTCGGCTGTCGGCGCCATGATCGCCAGCCGCGATGTCTACATGAAGGCCTACGGCACGCCGAAGACGGCGATGATCCATGCGGCAGCAACCTTCGGCGGCATCGGCGAAGCATCGATCACCGCGATCGAGGCGCTCAACGTGCTTTACGACGAGGGCCTGATCGACAATGCGGCCGCGACCGGCGCCTATCTTCTGGAGAAGCTGCAGGCGTTGCAGGCAAAACATCCCAAGATCATCAAGGATGTCCGTGGCAAGGGCTTCATGATCGGGCTCGAGTTCCACGATTTCTCGCAGACCCTGCCCATGGTGCTGAGGCCGATCGTCAGCGTGCTCGACGACAAGCTGAAGGGTTCGCTCTCGGGCTTCGTCGGCGCGCTCCTCCTGCGCGACTACGACGTGCTCGTCGCCTTCACCGAATACAACCGCAACGTGATCAGACTGGAGCCGCCGCTGATCTGCCAGCCGGAACATGTCGACCGCTTCGTCGACGCGCTGGACAGCCTCTTGTCGCGGGGCATCGTCTCGATCGTGAAGGATTTCGTCAAAAGCCAGGTGAAGTAGGGCGGGATTTTACCTGGCGCGACGAACGGCCGGAGCTATGCTCCGGCCGTTTGCGTTGGGGCAGATGCGTGGACGGTCCGATAGCCCAATGTTATCTTTAGAGAAGGATGGAGTTAGACAATGGACCTGATTGTAGACGATCCCCGCGCCGAAGCGCTTGCGCGCGAACTCGCTGAAAGGCGCAACATATCCGTGAACGAGGCCGTGATCGAGGCGCTCGAAGCTGAACTCGGCAAGTCGAAGGCCCAGCAAAGGCCGGCAAAGGATCGCGAACAGTTTCTGGCGCGGGTCAGGGAAATCCAGGCCGACCTAAAAGCCAGGTCCAAACCGGGAGGGAGGGATCTTACGAAGGACGAGATCGATGAGATGTGGGGTCACGAATAGTGTTCGTCGATACGTCCGCCTTTATTGCCGTTTTGGCAGATGAAGAAGATGGACTCGATTTAGCGGCTAAAATCTACGATTCGCCGGGCTGCACGACCTCTGCGCTGGTTGTGCTGGAAGCCGTCATGAGATTGACGTCGAAACTGCGTGTAGAGCCGCGTGAGGCATTGGCCCGCCTCGAGGCGTTTCTAGGGGAGGCGAGTGTTGTAGTCACTGCCATCGAACCCGGTTACGTCTATCTGGCCGTCGAAGCTTTCACCCGTTTCGGCAAGGGGCGCGGCCATCCCGCGCAACTCAACCTCGCCGACTGCCTCTCCTACGCCTGCGCCAAGAGCCGCGGCGTTCCGCTGCTCTACAAGGGCAACGATTTCTCCCGCACTGACCTGAAATAAGAAGCCTAATCCAGCTTTCCCGCAAACTTCGGATGCACATAGGCGTCGAAGCAGGCGTCGAGCGCGATCTTGCGATGGCCGGCCATCATCGGCGCATAGAGCTCCAGAAGCACGGCGTTCGCCGTCGTCGGCGGGCATTTCGGGTGCAGGATCAGATCGGTTTCGCGAATGGAGTCGGCAACCAGTGGTCCGGGCGGCGGCACTGCGCGCATGGGGTCGGCGC
This sequence comes from Allomesorhizobium camelthorni, assembly GCF_011045125.1. Lineage (GTDB taxonomy): Bacteria > Pseudomonadota > Alphaproteobacteria > Rhizobiales > Rhizobiaceae > Allomesorhizobium > Allomesorhizobium camelthorni. The sequence goes on from NZ_JAAKZF010000002.1 coordinate 98,354, forward strand.
CGATGGCGATGTGCTCCGGCGCGCTCCTGTCCATCAGCCACGGGAAGGGATTGACGAAATTCAGCGCCATGATCGTCTCGAAGCGCACGCCGTTCTCCGCTTCCAGCGCCTTGATGCTGTCTATAGCGCGGTCGATCGCCTTCAGGTGCGTGATCTGGAAGTCGAAATCGGAATAGAGGACGAAGCTCGGCAGTTCGCCCATCCGCACGATCTCTTCATAGACCGCTCGATGAACCGGATAGAATTCGATCATATTGTTTGATCGATCGAGCACATCGCCGCGCATCGTAACCGCGCCCAGCGACTTCAGATTGGCGTGCTCCAGCGGGAAATTCTTGACCGACCCGGCATAGGCGCGCGCCGCGCGCTCGATCGTGTTGATGGCCGGCGGCAGCGCCACTGCCGCGGCAAGGACGAAGGTCGCGATGAGCAGTTTTGGCTTGGCCATCAGCGAGCCCGACCGCATCACGATCGAGAGGATGACCGGCCAGACGAAGATCATCGCCTGGCTGCCGGTATTCTGCGTCTCGAAGGTGATGCCGGCGAAAAGCACAACGGCCAGCCAGAAGGCGTCGTTGTCGAGGAATTTTGCGATCGAGGCAGCACTCCGCTCGGCGCGGATCGCCGAAAACCGCGCCGCCAACTTGTCGCGGCCAGACCAGATCAGAAGCAGGATCAGCGCTCCCGCCGGCAGGAGGACACCGAATGTGTGCGAAATGGCCTGGAGGAAGCGCGGCGCCAGGCTGCCGCTATTGATCGCGACCAGCGCCAGTATGTCCTGGACATAGTGGCTGACCAGTCCGGAGGTGAGTTCCAGCAGTGTCAGCACCGCGAGAAACGCGCCGGCGGCCGCCAGTGCATAACGAAGCGGAACGCGGCCCGCCATGAAGGCGAACAGGCAGATGATCGCGCCCGACACGACGCCAGTGATCTTCAGGAAAAACAGCGCGGTCATCGCCGTGGCGACGATCAGCGCCAGAAGACGAGGGTTGCGCACGAACATCAGCGCCGCCACCAGCACGTAGAGCATCTGGCAGATCTGGCGGTTGTAGATGCCGAAGCCGTCCGAACCCGGAAACGGATAGAATTCACGGCTGTTGAAAGGCAGCAGCGCGAAGATCAGGAAGGGGATCAGCAAAGCGTAGGCGGTTGTGCGGGATCGGGCGTCGACATGCCGGACGACGAGCGCCATCAGCGGCGCGGTTACAGCCAGCAGTGACCAGTGCGCCAGCAGCGTCGGCGCGCCGTTCGGGAACAAAGCGAGCCAGCCCGCGAAGAGATAGTAGCCGAGCGGCCCGACCGGCACGAAGAAGTCGTTGACCGGAACCTGGCCGTCGAAGATCCTGTTGGCGGCGTCGTAGTAGATGAAGACGTCCCAATACATCGGGCCTATCGGCACGCGCAGCGGAAACAGAAGCATAACCGGCACGAGCGCAAGCACCAACCCCATTACGAACAGCGGCGATGCGCTCCACGCCGCTCGTCCGGCAGTCTTTCCCTGCTGCGCCGCCATGCTCATGTCTTCGCCTCCCGCCCGGGCTCTCCTATCACCGAATGCCCGGTAAAAGAGTTAACCGGAGCCGTTGAGGTTCCGTTAAGATTTAACCGGCTGGGCAACTCTCGGGCGCATGGTCGCGGCCCGTTTTCTGCGTGTCGCAAACAGGCTTCAATTGCGCCGTGGCGCTGCCCTATAGTCCCGCCGCAATAACACTTCGGAGTCGCGGGCAAATGGCAGAGTTTCCGTCAAAGGCGAAGGTCGTCATCATCGGGCTGGGCGGCATTGTCGGCGCATCGGTCGCCCATCACCTGATCGAGCGCGGATGGGACGACATCGTCGGCATCGACAAGTCCGGCATCCCGACCGATATCGGTTCGACGGCGCACGCCTCCGATTTCTGCTACACCACCAGCCATGACTTCCTGTCCTGCTGGACGACGCTCTATTCCATCGATTTCTACGAGAAGATGGGCCACTACGCGCGCATCGGCGGCCTCGAGGTCGCCCGCGTCGGCGACGACGCCCGCATGGAGGAGATCAAGCGCAAGGTCGCCTCGGGAAAGGCCTTCGGCACACGTGCCCGCCTCATCGAACCCGCCGAGATCAAGGAAAAGTTCCCGCTGATCGAAGAGCAGATGGTGCAGGGCGGCATGTGGGACCCCGATGCCGGCCTCGTCATCCCGCGCTCGCAGACGGTTGCCGGCAAGCTGGTCGACGAGGCGGAAGCCTCAGGCAAGCTCAAGGCATTCGCGAATACGCCGGCCAGGTCGCTCGTCATCGAGAACGGCCGCATCAAGGGCGTGGTGACCGACCGCGGCACCATTCATGCCGATTATGTGGTGGTCTGCGCCGGAATCTGGGGACGGCTGATCGCGGAGATGGCGGGCGAGGACCTGCCGGTGATGCCGGTCGATCATCCGCTCACCTTCTTCGGCCCGTACAATGAATTCGCCGGCACCGGCAAGGAGATCGGCTGGCCGCTGCTGCGCGACCAGGGCAACTCGGCCTATATGCGCGACACCGGCGATCCCAGGACCGCCGAAGGCGGGCAGATCGAGTGGGGCTATTACGAGGAGACCAATCCGCGCCTTTGCCATCCGCGCGACATCCTGGAGAAGGATGAGGCTCGCCTTTCGCCCTCGCAGCGCGACCTCGATATGGAGCAGATCATCGAGCCGCTGGAACGCGCCATGGAACTGACGCCGATCCTGGCCGAACTGGGCTATAATGAGAGCCACTCCTTCAACGGGCTGCTGCAGGTGACGACGGATGGCGGCCCCTCCGTTGGCGAAAGCCAGAAGGTGAGGGGGCTTTGGTACGCCGTCGCGATCTGGGTCAAGGACGGTCCTGCCTTTGGCAAGCTCGTCGCCGACTGGATGACCGACGGGCGAACCCCGATCGACCATGCCAGGATAGATTTTTCGCGCTTTTATCCGCACCAGATGGACGAAAAATTCATTGAGGGCCGCTGCGGCGAGGCTGCGCAGAAGGTCTACAATCCGGCGGTGCATCCGCGCGAACCCTATGTTACCGGCCGCAATTTGCGCCGCTCGCCCTTCTATGAGCGCGAGAAGGAGCTCGGCGGCTATTTCATGGAACTCGGCGGCTGGGAGCGCGCGCACGGCTACGCCGCCAATGAGCATCTTTTGGAAAAATACGGCAACCGGGTGCCGGTGCGCGAAAACGAGTGGGATGACCGCCATTTCTGGCGGGTGTCGAATGCCGAGCATCTCGCCATGAGCGAGGATTGCGGCATCGTCAACCTGTCGCATTTCGCCATGATCGACGTGGAAGGTCCGGATCACGTCGCGCTGATGGAGTGGCTGTGCGCGGCAAAAATCGGCGGCGATGCCAATATCGGCAAAGGCATCTACACCCACTTCCTCGACGATGAGGGCATGGTGCGCGCCGACCTGACGGTGATCCGCATGGCCGACCGCTGCCGAGTGATCGACGGGGCGGATGCCGGACCGCGCGACTTCCACTACATTCGCCGCGTAGCCGAAGACAAAGGCTTTGACGTCACAGTCACGGACGTGACCGAAAAATACGTCACCATCGGCATCTGGGGGCCGAACGCGCGCGCGACGCTGCAAAAGGTCGTGGAGGACCCGGCAGGGCTCTCACCGGAGAACTTTGCCTTCGCCGCGATAAAGCCTGTCAGGATCGCCGGCAAGGACGTCACCGCCTTCCGCATCTCCTATGTCGGCGAGCAGGGCTGGGAGCTGCATATGCGCTACGAGGACGGCCTTGCCGTCTGGGACGCGCTGCGCTCGACCGGCGTGATGGCGTTCGGCGTCGAGACCTACGCCAACTCCCGCCGCATGGAAAAGAGTCTGCGCCTGCAGAATGCGGACCTCCTCACCGAGTACAATCTGCTGGAGGCCGATCTCGCCCGCCCCAAGGTCAAGGAGGCCGATTTCCGCGGCAAGGCGAAGCATCTGGAGTATCGCGCCCGCGAACATCAGCCGGCCATGCTCTGCACGCTCGTCATGACGGAAAACGTCGATTCGAAGGGTATCGCCCGCTATCCGGTCGGCACGATGCCGGTGATGGACCCCGAAACGGGCGAAACGCTGATCGACGAACTCGGCCGCCGCTCCTTCACGACTTCGGTCGCCTATGGCCCGACCATCGGCAAGAACATCGCGCTTGCCTACCTGCCATGGGCCTACTGTCAGCAAGGCCGCAAGCTGACGGTCGAATACTTTGGCGAGACCTACCCAGTCGAGGTGGCTGCAATAGGCTACAAGCCGCTCTACGATCCGGAGAACTTGAAGCCGCGGACCTGATCATCGAGCCCTCGAAGGACACACGACCCACGCTCGCAAAATAGTGAAAGCCCGCGCTGGCAAATTCCGGCGGGCGGCTTTTTCGTCTCGCGTTTTTCGCGTACCCTCCCGGCATGTCTCGCCCGGTTTTCCAATGGCCGAGTCTTCCAGGCAGCGCAGCTGTTGCGCTGAGCCTTCTTCTTGTGCCTTGGGCCTATGCCGCCGAGCAGGTCGATATCGAGCTTGTCCTGGCCGTCGACGTCTCGCTCTCCATGTCGCCCGACGAGTTGGAAATCCAGCGTCGCGGCTATGCCGCGGCGCTCACCCATGACCGCGTTATCGAGGCGATCGCCGCGGGCGTGTATGGCCGGATCGCCGTCACCTATGTCGAATGGGCGGGCTCGACCACGCAGCACGTCGTGGTGCCTTGGACGGCGATCGCGACCCGGTCCGACGCCGAGCGCTTTGTCCGCCAGCTATCGGCCAATCCGCCCAGCAGTGCGCGGCGCACTTCCATTTCCGGCGCGCTGGATTTCGGCGGCGATCTTTTCGCCGAAAGCGGCTTTCAAGGCATGAAGCGGGTCATCGACATTTCCGGCGACGGGCCCAACAATCAGGGTTCGCCGGTGACCGGCGCGCGCGACGCGCTGATCGCGCAGGGCATCACCATCAATGGCCTGCCGCTGATGACCAATGGCGGCCTCGCCAGCGCCTACGATGTCGAGAACCTCGATCTTTACTACCAGGATTGCGTGATCGGCGGGCCTGGCGCCTTCATGATTCCGGTCAACGACTGGTCGCAATTTCCCGAGGCGGTGCGTCGCAAGCTGGTGCTGGAGCTGGCCGGAGGCTCCTCGGAACGGACTCGCGACGAGGCGGCGCATCCGCCCGTGCAACTGGCGCAGGCCGCGCCTGGCTATGACTGCATGATCGGCGAAAAGCTCTGGCGCGACCGCTCGTGGATGTGGGAGGACCGGTGAGCGTCCCCCGGATGGACATCAGTCCCGCGAGTGCGTTGACAACCACGCGGCCATCCTGACAAATCGCAAGCGAACCAATCAGAAGGGGAACTCCATGAAGAAGAGCGCAATTTTCGGCGCCGCAATGACGCTTGCGATCGGCATTCCGCTGCCGGCCATGGCCGATACGGCGCTTACATTGGGCCTGAGCGGCTGGACCGGCTTCGCGCCGCTGACGCTGGCGAAGGAAGCCGGCATCTTCGAGAAGCACGGGCTCGACCTGACGCTGAAGAAGATCCCGCAAGCCAGCCGCCACCTCGCCATGGCCTCCGGCGACATACAGTGCGCCGCCACGACGGTCGAGACCTGGATCGTGTGGAACGCAAACGGCGTGCCCGCCAGGCAGATTTTCCAGCTCGACAAATCCTACGGCGCCGACGGCATGGTGGTTCGCAACGATGTCAACTCGATCGCGGATTTGAAGGGCAAATCCGTCGCCGCTTCGGCGCCCGGCACTGCGCCTTATTTCACGCTCGCCTGGTTCCTCAGCAAGAACGGCTTGTCGGTCAAGGACGTGAACGTCGTCAATCTCGAGCCTGGACCGGCCGCGCAGGCCTTCCTCGCCGGCCAGACCGACGCGGCGATGACATATGAGCCCTATCTGTCGAGCGTGCGCGAGAAGCCCGAAGCCGGAAAGATCATCGCCACCACGCTCGACTATCCGATGATCATGGACACGGTCGGCTGCACGCCGGCGTTTCTGGAGGCCAATCCGGATGCCGCCAAGGCGCTCGCCGCTAGCTATTTCGAGGCGCTGGAATTCATCGCGACCAAGCAGGACGAGGCCTACGAGATCATGGGCGCCGACGTGAAGCAATCGGGCGAGCAGTTCGGCAAGTCGGCGCAGTATCTGCGCTGGCAGGGGCCGGAGGAGAACAAGGAATTCTTCTCAGGCGAATTGCAAGCGTTTTCAAAGGAAGCCGGGGCGCTCCTGAAAGAGATAGGCATCATCAAGGAAGTGCCGGATATTGACGGCATTGTCGATAAGAGCGTTGTCGGAGCAAACTGACGCCGCTATCACGTTTTCCTGCCCGAAGGCCGCGCCTGTAGCGCGGCCTTCAGGTTTTCACGACCTGCAACGCCAGAAAGCCCAGCAATCGATGTTCCGTCCCCTGCAACCCGTCGGACAAGCGGCCCGGTTCGCGCTCGGCATTTCGTTCTTCGTCGTCTTCATCGCCGGATGGTCGGTGGCGACGCTCGGCGGCTATGTCTCGCCGACCTTCCTCGCCGACCCGCTGACGATGCTCGCCGACGGCTGGAACCTGCTCACCGAGCAGGGTTTCCTGTTCGACATCGGCATGACGATCTGGCGCGTGGTCGGCGGCTTCGTGCTGGCGTCGATCGTCGCCGTCCCCCTCGGCATCATGATGGGCGCCTACAAGCCGGTCGAAGCGTTCTTCGAGCCCTTCGTCTCCTTTGCCCGCTATCTGCCGGCATCCGCCTTCATTCCGCTCCTAATCCTCTGGGCGGGCATCGGCGAAACCCAGAAGCTGCTCGTCATCATCATCGGCTCGCTGTTCCAGGTCATCCTGATGGTCGCGGTCGCGGTCGGTAACACCCGGCGAGAGCTCGTCGAAGCCGCCTACACTCTGGGCTCGACCGATTCAGCCATCGTCAGGCGGGTCATGATGCCGGCCAACGCGCCGGAAATCGCCGAGATCCTGCGCCTCGTTCTCGGCTGGGCCTGGACCTATGTCATCGTCGCGGAGCTGATCGGCGCCTCCTCCGGCATCGGCTACATGATCATCAACAGCCAGGCGCTGCTGGCGACCGGGCAGATTATTTTCGGCATCATCGTCATCGGCATCATCGGCCTGATCTCGGATTTCGCCTTCAAGGCGCTCAACCGCTGGCTTTTTCCCTGGAGGCTGGCATGAGCAAGCTCGTCGTCGAAAACCTCTCGCGGACCTTTCCCGGTGTGCACGGAGGCGAGCCGGTGCGGGCGCTCGAACCGGCCGATCTCCGGGTCGCCGCCAATGATTTCATCACCATCCTCGGCCCATCAGGGTGCGGGAAATCGACCTTGCTCCGGATCGTCGCCGGTCTCGACCAGCCGAGCACGGGCCAGGTCAAGCTCGACGGGCGGGTGGTGACGCGGCCCGGCCGCGACCGCGGCATGGTGTTCCAGTCCTATACTCTTTTCCCGTGGCTCACCGTTGCCCAGAACATCGCCTTCGGATTGCGCGAGAAGGGCCTGCCGCGCAGGGAGCAGGACGAGATCGTCGCCTCCTATATCGACAAGGTCGGGCTGAAAGGCTTCGAGAACCATTGGCCGAAGCAGTTGTCGGGCGGCATGCAGCAGCGCACGGCAATCGCCCGGGCGCTGGCCAACGACCCGGAGATTCTTCTCCTCGACGAGCCCTTCGGCGCGCTCGACAACCAGACGCGCGGACTGATGCAGGAACTCCTGCTCGGCATCTGGGAGCGCGAGCGCAAGACCGTGGTCTTCGTCACCCACGATATCGAGGAGGCGATCTTCATGGCGTCGCGCGTTCTGGTGATGAGCGCCCGGCCGGGCAGGATCAAGTCCGACGTGGCGGTCGACCTTCCGCATCCGCGCCATTACACGATCAAGACAAGCCCGGAATTTTCGGCGCTGAAGGCGCGGCTGACCGAGGAAATCCGGGTCGAGGCGATGCGCAGCGTGGAAGCGCATTGAACTGATTTTCCCCTCGCCGTTTACGACAGGGTAATCGCATATGGCTGCAGATCAGGTGCGGGCGAACGGTTCGCCGGGTGTCCATACCTGAAAGGATTCTGGTGTCCTCTGCGTTGAGGCATGGATTCCCGACACTCTCCGCTTCGCTTCGCTCGCTCACGAGGTCGGGAATGACGGATTTCACATTCGTCGCCGCCAATCTCCAACGCTGACGACTGGCCGAAGCGGTAAAAGAAGTCCGTCATTCCCGACCTCGTGAGCGAGTGCGAAGCACGAGTGGAGAGTGTCGGGAATCCATGCCTCGCCTTATCGGAAGTCAAAAGCGATGCAGAACGGGCGGCCACCGTGCCTCGCCTGCAAACAGGTTCCAAATGCGATCGCCCTGCCGTAGACGGGGAGAAGGAATTCTGGACCTAGGCTGCCAGCAACTGCTTCCGATCGATCCGCTCCTGCTGCGGCGAGCGTGCATAAAGCTCGCGGTAGCATTTCGAAAAATGCGAGGCCGAGACGAAGCCGCAGGCCACCGCCACCTCCACCACCGGCATGGAAGACTGGATCAGCAGGTGGCGCGCCCGGTCGAGGCGGATCTCAAGATAGTAGCGCGCCGGCGAGCGGCCCATCTCGGTGCGGAACAGACGCTCGATCTGGCGGCGCGACAGGTCGACATGGTCGGCGATCTCGATCAGCGACAGCGGTTCCGACAGGTGCGCCTCCATCAATTCGATGATGGTCAGCACTTTTGAGTTCTGCACGCCGAGCCGCGCCCTGAGGGGCAGCCGCTGGCGATCGGTCGGGCTGCGGACACGGTCGGTCAGCACCTGTTCGCAGACGCGGTTGACCAGATTGTCGTCGAAATCGTCGCCGATCAGCTTCAGCATCATGTCGAGCGCGGCGGTGCCGCCGGCGCAGGTGTAGATGTTCTGGTCGACCTCGAACAGATCGGCAAAAACGTTGACCTTGGGGAAGGCTTCCGAAAAGCCGGGCAGGTTCTCCCAGTGGATGGCGCAGCGCTTGTTCGACAGGAGCCCGGCTGACGCCAGTATATGCGCGCCGGTGCACAGGCCGCCGATCGCCACGCCGCGATTGTATTCCTCGCGCAGCCAGGCGAAGGCCGACCGGTTCTGGTATTTCTCGACATTGATGCCGCTGCACACCACCACCATGGACGGGCGGTCGGGGCCGGACATCTTCCTGCGCTCCTCTTCAAGCGAGGTGTCGACCGCGCATTCGACATAGTTCGAGGCGCGCACCGGCTTGCCGTCGATACTCGCGAGTCGCCAACGGTAGGCTTCGTAGCCGAGCATGCGGTTTGCCGACCGCAACGGATCGAGCGCCGTCGCGAAGGCGATCATGGTGAAGTCGGGAACAAGGAAGAATACAAGCGAGCGCTTGATGGGATGCTTCACGGCGTTCAAGGAACCCTCACGCAAAAGCTGACGGCGCGAACAGGATGTCGCGATCGGACAAGCGTCATCAGGAAAAGCCAGCGCTGTCAATCGGCTAGGCGGCCACAGCGCAACTTTATTTGCGACACGTGGTCGCAATCCGGCTAATTAGAGGCCGATCATGTATGCGGTGGTTGCAGTGGCGAAAATGCTTCGCGCAAAACAAAGCCGCCGCCCTGACCTGCGGGGTCAAGACGGCGGTGTTTATTCATCGGTTGGATCGCTCAGGCAATGAAGCCGAGACGCGCTGCCGCCAAGGCGCCGGACTGGCCGGGCATCGTGCGGTCGAGGCGCTGACGCTCGAGCGCGGTCGTCAGGTTCATTTCGCGGCGCTTGCCGAACATGCGGGACAGGAATTTCATGACACTTCTCCATGCATTCTGGTTACACGGGGTGCCTTCGCTTGATGGAGTGGGGCAACTCGTTTTGACGATGCTGATATAGTTGGCATTTGCAGTAAAAATAAGCGGCGAAAGCGAAGCGCTTGATATGAAATGCGACATCGATTGCGACATCGAGGTAGGCGTTCCGCCTGAAAAATCAGCAGAAACAATAGTTTGGATGGTAGATTAACCAGCTATGCGGCTGGTTCAGATGCGTCATGCACGCGGCGCATGGCTGGAGGCTCGTCTTGGCGGCTCAAGTCCGGGCAAGAAAAAAACCGCCGGATGCATTTGGGGCGATCCGGCGGGCACTGTCGGGGCCACACATATTTACTTGTCTCCGGCCTATGAGCCAGAATGGTGCGGCCAGCCGATGTCCTTCTGGATTTCCGCAGGAAGCGCTCGGAGTTCGCGTATGTACAGATAGCGTTTGCGGGCGACGCTGTATTCGGCGGCGAAACGGCCGATCGCAGAGAGGATTGACATTTCATTCTCCTTCGGTTGCTGATCCTGGAGCCTGCTCCGGATGCTTTGACGCCTAGGCCAATACGAAGGCTTTGTTTCAGTTGGAATTCGCTATGGCGTATCCATGTTTCGAAGGCGTCTCGGGCCTTGTTCTTCGTCAGATTCCTCGATGTGCTGCGCACTTTCGTGGCGCGATCGCCGAGACGAATATTCGAAGGTTCAGTAAGAAGTTGACCAGCTATGCGGCCGCTTCAAACGCGTCATGCGTGCGTGCGCGGGTGCATGGCCAAAAGGCGCCATTTGCAAATGAAGTCTAGACAAGAAAAACCGCCGGAAGCATTTGAGCATTCCGGCGGGCACCTGTCGGGATCGCACATATTTACTTGTCTCCGGCCCATGAGCCGGACTGAAGGCGCGGCGCGCGGGGCGTCGCATAGGCGTCGGGCCAGCCGATGTCCTTCTGGATTTCCGTGGGCAGGGAGCGAACCTGCCGTTCGGTCAGATAGCGGGCGCGGGCGGCGCTGTATTCGGCAGCAAAGCGGCCTATGGTTGAGAGGATGGACATGTCGGTCTCCTTGGTTTCGGCCCTGGTCTTGGGTCCACGGCCCTTTTCACGCTGTTGACTATCCGCCCGAATTGATGTTCAATCAAACGAAATGAAATGATGGTTTCGATCAGAAAATTTGAAGGAACCGGACGCGATGAACGCCCCGCTCAATCACCCCCTGCCACTGCTCGATCTCGACGTGTTGCGCACCTTCGTCGCCATCGCCGAGACCGGCAGCTTCACCACTGCCGCCAATGCCGTGTTCCGCACGCCGTCGGCCGTCTCCATGCAGATCAAGAAGCTGGAGGACATTCTCGGCCGCTCGATGTTTTCGCGCGATGCGCGCTCGGTGGCGCTCACCACCGACGGCGAAATGCTCCTCGGCTATGCGCGGCGGCTGCTCGCGGTCAATCGCGAGGCCGTCTCCAAATTCATCGTGCCGGATATTACCGGCGTCGTGCGGCTCGGCTCGCCTGACGATTATGGCGAGCGCGTGCTGCCGCATGTGCTGAAGCGTTTCGCGCAGACGCATCCCTCGATCGCCGTCGACGTCACCATCGACCAGAGCGTCAATCTGCGCCGGCGCATGGACGACCGCGCGCTCGACATCACACTGGTCACCAATTCCTATAAGAACTCCATGTCCGGCGCCGAGATTCTGCTGACCGAGCCGATCGTCTGGGCCGGCGCCAAGGGCGGCTGCGCACACATGCGCGAGCCGCTGCCCGTTTCCATGTGGGAAGAGGGCTGCGCGTGGCGGGCCGGCGCGCTCGAGGCGCTGGGACGGGAAGGGCGCAACTACCGTGTCGCCTATATGAGCGCCCACACGACCGGCCAGCGTTCCGCCATCCTGGCCGATCTCGCGATCGCGCCGCTGCCGAAGTTCTTCATCGGCTGCGACATGGTGGAACTGGGACCGAAAGACGGCCTGCCCGAGATTGGCAGCTACAGCCTGGCCATGTTCGTTTCGCCGGACGCGTCGGCGCCGGTGAAAGCCGCCGCCGACCATATCCGCGCCGCCTTCGAGGTATTCCGCGAGACCGGCAAGTTCTGACAAGCCGTTTTCCCTGGGGCGTCTGTGCGCCCCGGGGAAACTCAGCGCAGCGATCTCCAGTAAGCCGAGCGGAAATGCGCTCCGCTTCGCGAGCCTTGGGTCGCCGGCCAGCCGATATCCTTCTGCAGTTCCGGCGGCAGCGCGTTCATCTCGCGGATCGCCTGGCTGTTGCGGCGCGCTTTCCTGAGCGCAGCGCCGAAGCTATATGCCACACGCTCAGCGCAGCGATTTCCAGTAACCCGGCTGGAAGTGGCTGCCGCCTTGCGCGGCGCGGCGGGCCGGCCAGCCGATGTCCTTCTGGATTTCCGGCGGCAGGGCGTTCATTTCACGGATGGTCTGACGGTAGCGGCGGGCTTTTTTAAACGCCTCGCCAAACCGGGCGATCTCGTCGAGTATCGACATATTGGCCTCCGATGACCTTGTGATGCGCGGTTCCCCCGGGGCGCGGGAAACCGCAGTCTCTGCTCCGCGTGCTGAGCGAAGCAGGTCCCTCGGTAGCCGAATGGAAAAAATTTGAATGTGAGCCGTTTCACGCTGGCGACGCAGCGCGTATGCGCGGCGGGACACATTCACGTGCAAACGAGTTGAACGAGGCTCTTCAGCCGCTGACGCCCTGCTATCCCCTCGAGCGCCGTGCGTCGCGATCCTCGCGCGAGCGCCGGCGCGGCGTCGCATCGCCGGCCGCGCCGCCCTCGCTGACCGTCTTTCGCGGCGGCAGCTTCACCTGGCTCGCAAGCTTCGGGAACGGGTCGATCTTGTTGGGCAGCGCCATGGCGTTGATGAAGATCTGCTGGAAATGCGGCTCCAGCGCGGTCTCGATCTTTTCGATCCGGTTGACCGCCTGCTCGATTTCGCGGCGGTGGCTGCGGTTCAGCAGCGCCATCAGCGCGCCTGTGCCGGCAGCGTTGCCGACAGCCTTGACCTCGGCCAGGTCGCAATCGGGGATCAGGCCCAGCACCATCGCGTATTTCGGGTCGATGAAGGAGCCGAAGGCGCCGGCAAAGCGGATCGTGTCGACATGGTCGACGCCCTGCTTTTCCATCAAAAGCTTGACGCCGGCATAGAGCGCGGCCTTGGCGAGTTGGATCGCGCGCACGTCGTTCTGCGTCACCGTCAGCCGGGGCTCGCCGTCGCGCAGCAGATAGGAAAAGGTCCGGCCGTTCTGGATTATGCGCGGGCTTTTCCCGGCCATCGCGCCGTCGATGACGCCGTCTTCGGAAATGATCCCGGAAAGATACATTTCTGCGACCACTTCGATGATCGCCGAGCCGCAGATGCCGGTGACGCCGGTGGCCTGAACGGCTTCTTCGAAGCCGGGTTCGTCCGACCACAGTTCCGAGCCGATGACGCGGTATTTGGGCTCCAGCGTTTCGGGATCGATGCGCACCCGCTCGATCGCGCCGGGCGCGGCGCGCTGACCGGACGAGATCTCGGCGCCCTCGAAGGCCGGCCCGGTCGGGGAGGAGGCGGCGACCACGCGGTCCCGGTTGCCGAGCACGATCTCGGCATTGGTGCCGACATCGACCAGAAGCATCATCCTGTCCTGGCGATAAGGGCCTTCCGACAGCGTGACGCCCGCGGCGTCGGCCCCGACATGGCCGGCGATGCAGGGCAACAGATAAAGCCGCGCGCCCCGATTGACGTCGATGTCGATCTCATGCGCCCAGTATTGCAGCGCGCCGGAAACCGCCAGCGCGAAGGGAGCCTGCCCGAGTTCGGTCGGATCGATGCCCAGGAACAGGTGGTGCATGATCGGGTTGGCGACGAAGACGCAGTCGAAAATGTCGTGGCGGTCGACATTCCCTTCCTTGCAGACCTTGCCGATCAGGCCGTTGACCGCCTCGCGCACCGCCTGCGTCATCGCCTCGCGGCCGTCCGGGTTCATCATCACGTAGGAAACGCGGCTCATCAGATCCTCGCCGAAGCGGATCTGCGGGTTCGACGTGCCGGATGAAGCTGCGATGCGGCCCGACAGCAGGGAAACCAGGTGCATAGCGATGGTCGTCGAACCGATGTCGCAGGCAATGCCGTAGGCTTCGTTCTTCAGCCCCGGGAACAGGTCGATGATGAAGGGGCGCGACGAATCCATGTCGCGATGGACGACCGCCGTGACGCCCCATTTGCCTTCGCTCAGCTCCGGCTGGTTCGGCAGCCTGGTCCGCAGGATTTTCTGGATCCGCGGGATCAAGTGCGGCGAGATCAGCAGGTCCTTCCAGCCCCAGTCTTTCTCCAACGCCGCCTTCAGGCGATCGAGGTCGCCAAGCGGCTTGTGCATATCGGGCTCGTCGACCTCGACATAGCAGAGCTGCACCGCGGCATTGCGCTCGATGACGCGATCGGTCGCGGCCTTGCGGATGGTCTGCGCGTTGATGACCGTGTCCTGCGGGACGTCGATGACGAGGTCGCCGAGGATCATCGAAGAGCAGGAGAGGCGGCGGCCGTCGGCCAGGCCGCGAACGCGCTCGTAGCGCTCTTCCTTGGCGCCTTTCGGCGAGATGTGATCGTTGGACGAGACGATCTTGTGCTTGGCGAAATTGCCTTCCTGCACCTCGACCTGGCAGCGCCCGCACGTCGCCCGCCCGCCGCACACGCTCTCGACATAAACGCCGAGCGAGCGCGCGGCATCCAGGATCGGCGTGCCGACCGGAAACCGCCCGCGCTTGCCCGACGGCATGAACAGGACCAGAGGGTCGGTTATGTTGGGCGGCGGGTTCATTGCATGCTGCTTTTCCGGATTTCGTACGCTGCGCTCTTCCGCAACGTAGGGCGTAATCCTATCCGATCACCCCCGCGCCATCCGCGCCTCGCGGCCGCCACGGCGGCGTCCGCCATTGGCTCCGCCTTCGCCGGGCGCGTTGACCGCCACCGGCGCGGCGACGGGGTGGCCGCCTTCGGCCGGCTTGTAGTCCTTGTAAGTCTTGATCCAGGTCATGCAGTCCCGGTCCGTGCCGTTGAGCACGTTGGCGGCGCGCACGGCCTCCATTTCCTGCGGGCGAACGGGGTTCATGATGGCGGAGGTCATACCGGCGCCGATCACCATCGGGATGAAGCCGGCATTGATGCCGTGGCGGTGCGGCAGGCCGAACGAGATGTTCGACAGGCCGCAAGTCGTGTTGACCTTGAGTTCCTCCCGAAGCCGCCGCAGCAGCGCGAATACCTGCCGGCCGGCGTCGCCGAGCGCGCCGATCGGCATGACCAGCGGGTCGACGACCACGTCATGTGCCGGAATGCCGAAATCGGCGCAGCGCTCGACGATCTTCTTCGCCACCGCGAAGCGCACGTCAGGATCCATGGAAATTCCGGTCTCGTCGTTGGAAATGGCGACGACCGGAACATTGTATTTCTTGATCAGGGGCAAGATCGCCTCGAGCTTCTCCTCCTCGCCGGTCACGGAATTGACCAGCGGGCGGCCCTTGGCGACCTTCAGCGCCGCCTCGATTGCTGCGGTCACAGAACTGTCGATCGAGAGCGGCAGGTCGACCAGGTTCTGCACGATCTCCAGCGTCTGCACCAAAAGCGCCGGCTCGGTCGCATTCGGGTCGACGGCGGTCACGCCGGCGTTGACGTCAAGCATCGTCGCGCCGCATGCCGCCTGCTCCAGAGCGTCCTTGACGACGGTCTCGAAATTGCCCGCGATCATTTCTGCGGCAAGCTTCTTGCGGCCCGTCGGATTAATGCGTTCGCCGATCACGCAGAAGGGCTGATCGAAGCCGATGATGATTTCTCGGGTTGCCGAGGCAACGATCGTACGGGTCATGTGATCCTCCAAAAGATATAAAGACTTCTTTATATCGTTATCTATTTCGATTCAAGCCAATGGCGATCTTTCCGCGCTCAATGCGCGGTTTTCACCAAGTCCGATTGTGTCTCGACGATCTCGTCGTGCAGGATATGGTCAAGACGGTCGGCGACCATCTGGTCGTCGCGGCGGATTTCACGCTTCCATGGTTGGCGGCCCTTCAGCACGCCCGATTCATCCACGATCTCGGCGACATACTCTTCCTGCCGGTAGGCCATGACATGGATACCCGAGACGCCCGGTATCTCCTTGACCTCGTTGATGATGTCGATGGCGAGCTGCTTGCCTTCCTTCTTCTGGTCCTGGGCGCCTTCGAGGCGGGTGATGATCGCGTCGGGGATGTGGATGCCCGGCACGTTGGAGCGGATCCATTTTGCGGTCTTGGCGGAGGCCAGCGGCCCGACGCCGCACAGGACGAAGCACTGTTCGGTATAGCCGAGATCGCGCGCCTTCTGCATGAAGGTCCGGAACATCGGCACGTCGAAGCAGTACTGGCTCTGCACGAACTGCGCGCCGGCGGCGATCTTCTTGCCCAGCCGGTAGGGGCGGAAATCATAGGGCGGCGCGAACGGGTTGATTGCGGCGCCGAGAAAGACCTGCGGCGGCGTGGTCAACTTGCGCCCGGAAAGGAATTTGCCGTTGTCGCGCATGATGCGGATGGTCTCGAGCAGCGACATGCAGTCGAGGTCGAACACCGGCTTCGCGCCCGGCTGGTCGCCGGCCTGCACACCATCGCCAGTCAGGCACAGCATGTTGGCGACGCCCATGGCCGCGCCGCCGAGCACGTCGCCCTGGATGGCGATGCGGTTCTTGTCGCGGCAGGCGATCTGCATGATAGGCGCGTAGCCCATGCGGGTCAGCAGCGCGCAGATGCCGACCGACGACATGTGGCAGTTGGCGCCGGAGGCATCGACGGCGTTGATGGCGTCCACCCAGCCGTCGAAAACCTTGGCGCGGTTGTAGACGTCCTCGGGATCGGCGCTGTCCGGCGGGTTGAGTTCGGTCGTGACGGCGAATTCGCCGCGCCGCAGCACCCGCTCCAGCCGGCCGCGCGAGGAGTGGCCGGGCTGAGGGTCGAGCGGCAGATCGATGCCGTCCGGGTGTTCATCGCGCTGGCGGCCCGTCATGCCGACACCTGCGCCTTCGCCGCTTCGCGCGCTGCCGCGGTCTGCGCGGTGACGCGCAGCCACGCGGACGTTTCGCGCAACGACTGATCGACCGGCTTCTGCACATTGAGGATCGCGTCGCCATGAACCATGTTGCGCGACCCCTCCCAGGCCTTGACCCAGACACAGGGCATATCCGGCTCGACTTCGCAATTGCCATTGGCGCGCACGCCGCCGCAGGGGCCGTTGCGCAACTGCTTGGGGCAGTTCATCGGGCACGACATGCCGGTCGAGGAAAGAACGCACTGGCCGCACATGCGGCAGTCGAACATGAAGCCTTTCACGCGCTTTTCCACGAACGTGACGGGAGCTTCGACGCGGCCGTAGCCGATTCTGTTCCACAGCGGATGCAGCATCAGGAAGATGTCGGCGAAGCGGGCGTAAAACCATTCCAGCGCTCTGCTGTGGCGCACCGCCCACAGCCGCACCGAATAGGAGCGCTGCACGCGCCGCTGCGGCGACACGTCGGCCGGCTTGTAGGCGGTCTTGGGCGCCGTACGGCTGACCACCGTGGCCTGGGTCACGCCGCCGGAAGCTGCCGGCGGCACGACTTGTACGCCGTTGGCCGGCCCGGCGGCCGTGGTGGAAATCGGCTGGGTGTCAGACATCTGCCTTGCCGCCTGCCTTGGCGAGAGCGATCAGTCGCTCCCGGTCATATTGCGCATCGAGGTCGGCAGCCGCCTTTGCCGCTTCCGCTTCGAGGTCGTCGCCGACCGGCACAGGATCGGCCTTGCGCCACTCGGCCAGATAGGCGTCCGTTTCGGCCGCGCCAGACCGCATCGCCGCCATGTCGATGGCCTCGGTGAAGCGCAGCGGCAGCTCGCGCTTGGCGCTCGTGCGGCCCTTCTTGACGATGACCTGCGCGGGGATATCGCGCCAGTAGACGATGATCAGGTCGGCCATTCAACTCACTCGATTTAGGTGAGTGGAGCATTGCCGCAAGCGCCATTGCGCTGCTTGTTATGAGACGACGCGCGCGCATTCAAATGCGACGCCTGGAGGTGTTGCAAATGATGCCAGCCGTCAGTGCTCGCCTATCCCGATATGCTTCACTTCCGCCAGACGCAGGATCATCCTGCCAACAGGGTCGAATGGGAGGTCCTGAAAGTCGAAGTTGTCGTAAAATGAGCGCACATCGTCGCCGAGAGGTTGGGTCACGATGCCTATGCAGCCGATGTCCGCCGACACCCGGAGTGCCGTTCTCAAGACGAAGATCATAAGCGAATGAGCGCAGCCGCGCCTTTGGTATCGCAAATCGACAGCGAGTTGGCCCAGCAGGATGATGGGGACCGGGTCCGGTTTGTTTCGTTGAGCCCGCTTGGGCAGATATGCGCGTTCAATCTGGCCTGCGCTCAACGCGACGTAACCAGCAACGCTGCCAGTTGCTAAGTCGCAGATGACACTCGTGCGCGACGCGCCGTTTTCCTGATTTGACCAAGCGTGGCGACAAAACCACGCATTGAGGGAGTCGCGACCGCAATCAAAGGCCTCGCGTTCATCTGTCGATGACAGGCTGCGCGGCCGGCTCAATCCTCCCATACAGGCTTCCGGGCCAGTTGTTTTCTGAGCTTCGGCAGGTCTCGGGGCGGAGACCTTACCCAAGCCTCAAACTTCTCCCAGTCCTCGGCTGGTATGGTGATGACGCGCCTGTCCATCAGTTCCAGTTCGGCTGCCTCGATCGCCTTGCGGCGGATGAAATCGCTGAGATTGGTGTGCGCGTTCTTGGCTGCGGCCTCAAGGAGGTCGCGCTCATTGGCGGTCACGCGGACGCTGACTGGTGCGAGGCTGGACATGGCTTATCCTTCGTATATACCGTATGACATTAGCATACAACGGCGTTCGGCGGAACCCACTACCACACGCCCTTCGTCAATCCCGTCCACAGATAGCTCCAAACCGGCGGGTGATACCACTGCCGGGAAGGCAAAGGAGTTTCGACCGGACGCAGCCTTCCCGTGAGCGCGTCCTCGATTGCCGAAACGCAGATTTCGCGGGAGAGGGCTGCGAGACGCAGCGGGTAGAGCATCAGATTGTCGCCGGGTTTCGGCCTGCCGCGCGCTTGATAAAGCACTGCGCCGGTATCGACGCCGGCATCGACCAGATGAACGGTTGCTCCGAAATTCTCCGCATCACCGCTCGCCAGCGCCCAGTAGCCGCCATTCATGCCGCGATATTTCGGGGTGATGCCGGCATGGTAGTTGAGCACCGGGCAGGGCATCGCCGCCAGCGTCTGCCTGGAGAGCATCCGGCAGCCGGCGAGCAGCACGGCCGCCGGCGCGGCCGTCTCGATCGCCTTCAGCAACGCCGGCGAGTTAGCCGATGGCACCTGGACGACCGCCTGGCCGGCGCGCGGCGCGGGCTCCAGCCCGTTTTCGGCGATGATCCTTTCCGCGCGGCCGGCAAGGAAGCGCTTGCCGAGCCGGGTCAGGACCATGGTGCCGACCTGCCCCGCGACCTGCAGCCAGCCCTGCCTACGGGCTCGCCGCCGCAAAAGTTGCGCCTTTGATTCCGGCGTTTCGAGGATAACCGTCACCGGCCCGAGCCTGTCGGCAACCGCATTGACGATCGCCCATATATGCGGGCCGCCCTCGGTCACGATGGCGATCGATTGGGATTTCGGATCTCGTTTCATTGCGGCGGGCGATGGTTCTCATGGCAGCCCCGTGGCCGGGGACGATCCGAACTATCGCACCGCAGCCTTACCGCGCGCTTAAATCATCCATCCCCAAACCGCCTGCGTCGCGGCGCCGGCCGCGCCGATGACAAAGACGATGACGGCGATAGACGCCATGGCGACGACGCTGCCGACCGCGAACAGAATGCCGTCGCGCTCCGAAAGCGCCAGGCCAAGAAGGGTGGTGGCAAAGGCCGGCAGCCAGTTGCCGAGCGGAATGGGCAAGGTCACGATAACCGCCAGCAGGAAGGCGATGGTGCCGATAATGCGGTCGCCGCGCTTGCGCCAGAACGGCCAGTAGCGCGGTGTGATGTATCTTTCGAGGCTGACGAGGCGCGGCACCACCCGCTCCATGATCGAGCGGAACTGCTCGGCCGGCAGCGATTTGTCGGCGACGAAGCGCGGCAGCCATGCGCGTTTGCTGCCATACATCATCTGCGCCGAGACGATCAGCAGCGGCAGGCCGAGAATGGCTGATGCGCCGGGTGGTAACGGCAGAAGGTTGAAGGCGGCGAACAACACGAGGAGAGCGGCGAAACTGCGGTCGCCGAGCGCGTCGCGGATCGAGCCCAGCGTCACCCGGCCGTTGGCGTCGCGCGAAAGCTGCGCGAAAAGCTGGGAAAGCCGGCGCGGCCTGCGCCGCACGGGGGCGCCGTCGATCTGGCCCGCCTCAAATCCCTTCATTTCTGCTCTCATACGCCCGTCTCGACCCGAAAAGCCGCAACCCCATGCGGTACCCGACCCCACTTTTGTCGCGCTGGGGTTAAACCTTGATGACAATTCCGTAAGCAAGGCCAATTTGAGGTCGGCATACCCGAAATGCACAGTCAGGCGCTTACTAATGCATGGCCTTCGAAAGTGGAATTCACTTTCGGAAAGGATCCGTGGGACTTTAGCGGCGGAATTCGAGGATATCGAGCTTGGATTCGTAGTACGGCGCCGGAAACTCGATCCGCCATGCCTGCGGCCCGGTGCGGAAGGCGTAGCCGACCTGGTCGCTTTCGGGGCCGCTTGCATAGGGCTTGGCCGTCGCTCCCGCGACATGGAACGAGCCGAGATAGATCAGCCGCTTCTCGCCATCATCGAAAAAGCGGCCTTTTGTCCGCTGCGAGCCGCTCACCTTCTCCAGCATCCAGCCGGAGCCGTCGTCCGAAACGCGGCATTTGAACCAGCCATAGACGACCAGCTTGGCGAGCCCGCCGGCCTTGATGGTGCGGCATTGCCAGTCGCC
The DNA here is from genome assembly GCF_011045125.1 of Allomesorhizobium camelthorni. Taxonomy (GTDB): domain Bacteria; phylum Pseudomonadota; class Alphaproteobacteria; order Rhizobiales; family Rhizobiaceae; genus Allomesorhizobium; species Allomesorhizobium camelthorni. The sequence continues at coordinate 119,065 of NZ_JAAKZF010000002.1, forward strand.
GACCATGTCGAAACCCGAAAAAGCAAGCGTCGTGCCGGCGAGAATATTGTCGAGTTCGGCCACATCGGCCGGCGTGCCGGCCTTTGCCTCCTCCAGCGCATCCTTGCGCGTCGCCTCGTATTTATCGAGCCGCCCCTTGTCGGCTGGCGTGATCAGCTTCTGCACCTCGCCGTCGGCCAAGGCCTGAGCGGCAGGCAGAGCGAGGAGGGCGGCGAGAAGCCAGGCGTGTATTTTCATGAAGATGCTCCGGAATTTGCCGCGACCTCTCTCAAGGATTCCGGCGCTTACGTGATCAGGCTTGTACAAGCGAGGCCTTCGCCAGCGACGGCGTCAGGTCGCCATAGCCGGTGAATCGCCGCTCATAGGTGAGCCCGAGCATTTCGGCGGCTTCTTCCGCGACCTTGTCCAGTTCGGGATTGTCGGTCTGCGCCAGATAAACCAGCTTCTCGTAATTGCCGAAATAATCCGCGGCGAGTTCGGGATGGCGGTCGAGGCCGAGCGGCTTGATGAAGAACGCCTCGAACTGCCGGCAGAGGAAATCGGTCATGTAGAAGGCGAGCATGTCGCGGTCGCCGGCGGCCTCGAAGGCGGCGTTGCCCTGGTAGAAGGCGAAGCAATGCGCGCCCTCCATGCGCTCGACGCCGTGCTTTTCGCAGACCGCATCGAGCATGCCGCCGGTGCCGCAATCGGCGTAGCCGACGAATATGCGGCTGTAGCCTTCCGCCTTCGCCTCGGTAATCGCCTTGTCCATGGCAGGCGGAATTTTGTCGGGATGATAGTGGAACTCGGCCGGCAGGCAGGTCAGTTCGAGGTGGTCGAGGGCGAGCTGCTCCTTCACGGCCAGCACCTCGCGCGCGATCATGCCGCAGGCGATGACCAGCAGCCTTTCGTCCTTGTTTTGTCTGCCTTTGCGCGTGGTCGTCATGGAACCACTTCGGTCCAAATCCGTTCCTGTTGGCTTTATCTAGTCAACGAGGGAGCCACCGTCCATGAAACTGCCGCGCTTTGCACCAATTGCGGCCATCCTGGCTTGCGCCTTGATAGTATCGGCATGCGCCAACACGATCCGCGGTGTCGGGAGGGATGTCTCCAACACCGCCACCGCTACGGAGCAGGCGGTCGAAGACATCGCCAACTGATTCAGCTGGCCCGTCCTGGACAGCATTTACTCTCAGGCAGCGCGCACGTTGTGCTTGCGCTTCATGAAGTCCTTGGCGGTCTCCACCGCCACGGCCGCGTCACGGCAGTAGGCGTCGGCGCCCACGGCCTTGCCGAATTCCTCGTTGAGCGGCGCGCCGCCGACCAGCACGACATAGTCGTCGCGAATGCCCTTTTCCTTCATCGTATCGATGACGACCTTCATGTAGGGCATGGTCGTGGTCAGAAGCGCCGACATGCCGATGATGTCCGGCTGGTGCTGCTCGATCGCGTCGAGATATTTTTCGACCGGGTTGTTGATGCCGAGGTCGATGACGTCGAAGCCCGCGCCCTCCATCATCATGCCGACCAGGTTCTTGCCAATGTCGTGGATGTCGCCCTTGACCGTGCCGATCACCATCTTGCCCTGCTTGGGCGCGCCGGTGGCGACCAGCAGCGGGCGCAGGATGAACATGCCGGCCTTCATCGCATTGGCCGAAAGCAGCACTTCGGGAACGAACAGGATGCCGTCGCGAAAGTCCTCGCCGACGATGCGCATGCCTTCGACGAGCGCTTCGGTCAGCACCTTGTATGGCGCCCAGCCGCGCTCCAGAAGGATGTTCGTGCCTTCCTCGATCTCTTCCTTCAGGCCGTCATAAAGGTCGTCGTGCATCTGCTGCACGAGCTCATCGTCGGAAAGTTCGGAAAGGATGATCTCGTCGTCGGACATGTCAGGCTCCTCGCGTCCGCCGGCAATCATTCCGGCGGCCCAGAAATTCGCACCAATACCTATCGTGCAAGCGCAGCAAATCCATAGCTGATTTGCGACTTCCTGCAAAACGAAAGCGACCGGGGTTTAGGACGTATTTCTTGTCGATTTTGCGACAGTGCTTGGCGCTGGCGGGCCGTTTCGCTAAAGGGTCATGGCTACGATCCGGGCAATGGCGCCATTAGGCGCGGATTGCTTGATTTCTAAGGATGATTTCGATGGAAGAGAACCGCTTGTCCGAGCAGGAAGCCTCCAATTCACGGCGAGGGCGCGCCGCGAGCGGCGGCGCCGCGGCCAGGCGGGCGGCCCGTTCGGGCGGCGGGCCCGGCACGCAGCTCACCTACATAAAGCGCAAGATCAACGTCTACGAAGTGCTTGACGAGGAAGGCCTGGCGCTCATCGAGGCCAATGCCGACACCGTTCTCGAGGAGATCGGCATCGAGTTCCGCGACGACGCCGAGGCGCTTGCGCTGTTCAAGCAAGCCGGCGCCGACGTCAGGGGCGAACGCGTGCATTTCCCGAAGGGCCTGTGCAGATCGTTGCTCAAGACCGCTCCGTCGAGCTACACCCAGCATGCTCGCAATCCTGCCCGTTCTGTCGAGATCGGCGGCAAAGGCACGGTTTTCGCGCCGGTCTACGGGCCGCCCTTCGTGCGCGATCTCGACGGCAATCGCCGCTACGCTACGATCGAGGATTTCCGCAATTTCGTGAAGCTCGCCTATATGGCGCCGTCCATCCACCATTCAGGCGGCACGGTGTGCGAGCCGGTCGACGTGCCGGTCAACAAGCGCCACCTCGACATGATCTATTCGCACATCAAATATTCCGACAAGCCGTTCATGGGCTCGGTCACCGCGCCCGAACGCGCGGAAGACACGGTGGCGATGGCCAAGATCCTGTTCGGCGAGCAGTTCGTCGGCGACAACACGGTGCTGACCAGCCTGATCAACGCCAATTCGCCGATGGTGTTCGACGAAACCATGCTGGGTGCGCTCAAGGTCTATGCCCGCAACAACCAGGCCTGCATCGTCACGCCATTCATCCTTGCCGGTGCGATGAGCCCGGTCACGGTCGCCGGCACGCTGACGCAGGTTCTTGCCGAAGTGCTCGCCGGCGCCTCGCTCACCCAGCTTATCCGCCCCGGCGCGCCGGTGCTGTTCGGCACTTTTGCTTCCTCGATCTCGATGCAGTCCGGCGCGCCGACATTTGGCACGCCGGAGCCCTCTCTGGTGTCCTATGGCGCGGCGCAGCTCGCCCGCCGTGTCGGCCTGCCGTTCCGCACCGGCGGATCGCTCTGTGCGTCGAAAGTCCCGGATGCGCAGGCGGCCTATGAAAGCGCCAATACGCTGAACTCGACCATTCTGGCCGGCACCAACTTTGTCCTCCATTCGGCCGGTTGGCTCGAAGGCGGCCTCGCCTCCTGCTACGAAAAGTTCATGATGGACGTCGACCAGCTCGGCATGACCCAAAAGTTCGCCGAAGGCGTCGATCTCTCCGAAAACGGCCAGGCGATGGATGCCATCCGCCAGGTCGGCCCGGGCAGCCACTATCTCGGCTGCGACCACACGCAGGCCAATTTCCAGACCGCCTTCTACCGCTCGGCGATCGCCGACAATAATTCCTATGAGCAGTGGCTGGCCGAGGGCCAGAAGACCGCGCCGCAGCGCGCCAACGAACTTGCCCGCCGCTGGCTCGAAACCTACGAAGCCCCGCCGCTCGACCAGGGCATCGACGACGGGCTGAAGGACTTCATCGCCAAGAAGAAGGAGTCGATGCCCGACGCCTTCACTTGAAAGGAGCCCGATGCAGGCGGGGCTAAAGTCGCCGAAATCATCCACAAGGAAGTCTGGAGATCGGCATTCCGCGATCCGGACGAGAAGGGGTGATGTCGTGCGCCTGAATGCGGTGGGGTTGGCGGGACAGCGCCCCCCTCTGTCCTGCCGGACATCTCCCCCACAAGGGGGGAGATCAACCGTCTTCTCCACTTTCGCCAATCGTCCATGCCTCAGACGATGCACCAACGTCCGAACTGCCAATCTCCCCCCTTGTGGGGGAGATGTCCGGCAGGACAGAGGGGGGCAACGTAGGGTGCCCCGGCCGCTATGACAGATGGTGGCGATCTATCTCAGCGGATTTCCGCCGCCCTCTCCATCCAAGGTTTCATTCTGCGCGGCGGTTTCAATTTCGGCGCCGACGAATCCGCCCCGCCCGGCTCCTCCGGCGCTCCCGCAAAATCCGTCCTCCTCGTCGGCCAAGCCGGCAGTGCGCCGTGGCCGTATTTTTCGCGCTGGCGCGAAACTCAGCCGGGAGTCCCGGAAAACCCGCTCGACACGTGGTCGCGCCAAATCATCGGCGAGGTGGCGCGAGAGTTCGGCGCGCGAGCGATCTCGCCATCCGACAAACCATATTTGCCGTTCCAGCAATGGGCGATACGCGCCGAGGGGCTGAAGCCTTCGCCGCTCGGCATCCTCATGCATCCGCAATACGGCCTCTGGCACGCCTATCGCGGCGCGCTGCTGTTCGGGACCGAGCTTGCCATCCCGCCGCCTGAGATTCCGATTCATCTTTGCGATCTATGTGTCGGAAAACCTTGCCTGAATGCCTGTCCGGTAGGCGCACATTCCGCGTCCGGCTTTGCCCATGAAGCCTGCCTGTCGCATGTCCGCGGCCCCGATGGAACGCCGTGCCGCGACGGTGGCTGCCTTGACCGCATCGCCTGCCCCTACGGAACGGAATACCGCTATCCCATCGATGTGCAGGCCTTCCACATGGCCGCGTTCGCCGGCCTTTGACGGCCGGCCTGCGTGGATAGAATCCACCCCCATTCCGGCCCGATCAAAGAAATCCGCCTTACGGATCAAAGGGATGAAAGATTCTTGAAGAATCTTTCGTCGACTTTTGTCCATCATCACCTGCTTTGCCCGCATAATCCCCGGCAGTTTCTCCTGCGGGAACGCCGGTCATGACGGTGATTTGCGGGGAGGAACCGGTGTTCCGGGGAAGCGGCTAACGTGGCCGCGGAAGCGGAAGGTCGTCCAGAGTTTCCACGACTGTCCGCTAAGACGGGCACGAGACGCCGTATATCGCTCGCGCTGGCACGGCAAACCACCGACGCATGTCGGCAGGTCCGCAGGCTGGGAAACGGGGGGCTGAAAAATCACCGGCGGGGCGCGGAGTTCGCGCCACGTATAAAAATTAGGAAGGCGTTGGCCTCGCGCCCCGCTTCCCGACCTTTTCCCCAATGACCAGACGCGAAAGCGGGCGTGGTAACGGAGAGGTATTTGGACCGGACGGAATGCCCTCAAAATAATTCGTCCCGCCACCCCAAGGAACGCCGCAATCGTTTCGTCCACCATGCGATGATGGCGATGATGCTGGAACAAAGCGAAGAAGCCTCCGACCAGGAACTGATCGGGCGGGCAGGGGACGGCGACAGGGCGGCTTTCGGCCGATTGGTCGAACGGCACTATGATTTCGTCTATCGCGTCGCCTACCGCTGGTGCGGCCGCAGGGCCGACGCCGAAGACATTGCGCAGGAAGTCTGCGCGCGTCTCGGCCGGACGATCCGCTCCTACCGCGGCGGGGCCGCGTTCACGACATGGCTCTACGCCCTGACGCTGAACGCCGCCCGCGACATGATGCGCAAAAGCGCCCGCGAGACTGTGAAGGTGCAGGCCTTCGGCGTCCATATGCTGATCGGCGGCGAAGCGATCCCGGAGCCCGACGGCCAGGCTGAGCGGCTCTGGGCGGCGGTGCGCGAACTGCCCGACAAGCAGCGCGACGCGGTGCTTCTGGTCTATGGCGAAGGGCTCAGCCACGCGGCGGCGGCCGATGCGATGGCCTGCGCGGAGGCAACGGTTTCCTGGCACATCCATGAAGCGAAGAAACGGCTGAAGCTGCTCACGCGCTCGGCCGGGGAAGTGTGACCATGGCGAACGACGAACTCGACATGCTGCGGACGATTTCCGCGCCGCCTCCGGGCAGTGACGCGAAATCGCGCGCGCTTCAAGCAGCGCTCCGCGCCTACGACCTCGAGAATTCTTCCGCCCCGGCCCAAGGATCGCGGCCGGGTCGTCGTCTCACCGACCGGATACAACAACTCTGGAGTGGGATGATGCAGAAGAAGCTCTATGCAGCACCGGCGCTGGCGACGCTGGTCGCGCTGCCGGTCGCCGGCTACGCCACATTCTATCTGATGGGTCGGCCGGATTCGCCCTTCATGTTCGGCACGGATCGGGAAGTGGCCGAGGCGCCGCAGCAGCGGCTTCAGGCGCCGCTGAAGAAGCGCGAGGCCGACGCCGCACGCCGCAATCTTGCGGCCGAGCCGCAACCAGCCCCGCAATCCGCGCCCGCTGCTGCGATGGCGCCTGCGGCCGAGAGCGTCGCCCCCGTCGGCGGCGCGGTCGGCTTTGCCGGCGGCTCCAGATCGATGGCCGACCAGATGGCGCAAGCGCCGTCCGACGCAATCATGCCGATGGAGGATTCCAATGACCGCGTCCAGGAATTCGAGACCAATCCGGTCCGCTCCGCGCTGGAAACCCCAGTCTCGACCTTCTCCGTCGACGTCGACACCGCGTCCTATTCCTTCGTCCGGCGTTCGCTGAAGGAAGGCGTCCTGCCGCAGCCGGACACGGTCCGCGTCGAGGAGATGATCAACTATTTCCCCTATGACTGGAAAAGCCCGGAAACCGCCGAAACGCCGTTCAACCCGACGGTCACGATCATGCCGACGCCGTGGAACGACCACACCAGGCTGATGCACGTCGCGATCAAGGGTTTTGACGTGAAGCCGGCCGAGCAGCCCAGGGCCAGTCTGGTCTTCCTGATTGACGTTTCCGGCTCGATGAACGAACAGGACAAGCTGCCGCTGCTGCGGTCGGCCTTCCGGCTTCTGGTCGGCACGCTTCGGCCCGACGACACAGTCTCCATCGTCACCTATGCGGGTGCTGCCGGAACGGTGCTGGAGCCGACCAGGGCGGCCGAACGCGACAAGATCCTTCAGGCGATCGATACGCTGACGCCCGGCGGCTCGACGGCAGGCGAGGCGGGCATCAGGGAAGCCTACCGGCTCGCCGAAAGTTCCTTTGTCGAGGGAGGCGTCAACCGCGTCATGCTGGCGACCGACGGCGACTTCAATGTTGGCCAGAGCGACGATGACGAACTGAAGCGGCTGATCGAGGAAAAGCGCGAAAGCGGCGTATTTCTTTCGGTATTCGGCTTCGGCCGCGGCAATCTGAACGACCAGATGATGCAGACCATCGCCCAGAACGGCAACGGCACGGCAGCCTATATCGACACGCTCGCCGAAGCGGAAAAAGTGCTCGTTCAGGATGCCTCCTCGACGCTGTTTCCGATCGCCAAGGACGTGAAAATCCAGGTCGAGTTCAATCCGGAAAAAGTCTCGGAATACAGGCTGATCGGCTACGAAACCCGCGCCTTGAAACGCGAGGATTTCAACAATGACCGCATCGACGCCGGAGAGATCGGCTCCGGCCATTCCGTGACTGCGATCTACGAAATCACGCCGAAGGGCAGCCCGGCGGTGATGATCGACGATCTGCGCTACGGCTCTGCCACGGCCAACCATTCGTCAGGCGCCCAAAACGCCGGGGAATATGCCTTCGTGAAGATCCGCTACAAGCTGCCGGACGGCGACGTGTCGAAGCTGATCACGACGCCGGTGACGGCAGCCAACGAGGCGCCGTCGCTTGCCGCCGCCAGCGACGACCAGCGTTTCTCGGTCGCGGTCGCGGCGTTCGGCCAAAAGCTGCGCAACGCCGACCAGACGGAAAAGCTTGGATACGACAGGATCATCGAAATCGCCGCCGCCGCACGTGGAGCCGATCCTTATGGCTACAGGTCGGAATTCCTCTCGCTGGTGCGCCTCGCCTCGGCGCTGGACAGCGGCAAGCGGTAGCGGTGATGACGGCCGGTTCCGTTCAGACGGCGTCCTTCTGATACGAGGAACCGGCCGATGGGCGGGCGAGGCAGGCCGGCGAGGACGTTTGTCCGCGCCGGCCTTTCATGCGGAGTCGCGATTTTGTCCACCCATATGGGCCTCGTGATATTCTCTGGCCTGGGCATACAGGAGAAATTACGGATGAACTGGCGAAAAAAGGGCCTTCCGAGTTTGAGTACCGGTCACGATCAAACGAAGAGGAAAATCCATGGCGAACCGCGTCCTTGACGAATGGGATATCGCGCGGACCGGGCTGCGCTCGATATCCGCTGCCGAGATCAAGACCTTCTGGAACGGCTACATAGCCCGCCGGAAGGACGCCCGGATCGAACATGGCAGCCTCTATTCGCGTTGGCGCCGGGTGGCCGACGATCTCGTCCTCTCGCTGTACCTGACCAATCGAAGCGTCGGCCTCTTCGTCCGGGGACAGCGCGGGGAACGCTTTGCGACCACGGCGAACCGCCTGTCCGCCTATGAACCCGATCTCGGCCTGGCTTTGGATGCCAGCCTGCGCGGCTATGAGGGCTGCTGCTACCTCAGCAACCTGCCGCACCCTGTCACCGATCCTGCAAGCTGGCCGCAGGCTTACGCATGGCTGGAAGAACGCGAACAGCACTACCACCGCGTGCTCAGCGAAGCGGTGCGCCGTGGCTAACGAGGAGGAACCCGAGTCCGGACCGGTATCAGGCCCGCGCCCGACGGCGCTCGCGGCGGGCGTCTGCGGTCTCGCCGGTGCCGCCGCTCTTGTCGGCGGTCTTGTTACGCAGCGGTCCGATGCGCTCGATGATCGTTTCGATAGTGGGGCGGGCCGACTTCCGGTGCGCGTCGAGCGCATGGCGCATCGCGGCCAGATGCTGGAACGAGGTGCCGCAGCAGCCGCCGACGATCTTTGCGCCGCCATCGACCGCCAGCCTGACATAGTCGGCCATCAGTTCCGGCGTGCCGGAATAATGGATTTCGGTGCCGCGAAATTCCGGGATGCCGCAATTGCCCTTGACGATAACCGTCGCCTCCGGCTTCGCGCCGGTCATATCCAGCAGCGAGGACAGGATGTCGGACGCGCCGACGCCGCAATTGGCGCCGACCGCGACCGGCTTTTCGGGAAGCCCTTCGGCGACGCCATGAATGTCCTTCGGCGCGAGCCCCATCATCGAGCGGCCGGCGGTGTCGAACGAAACCGTGTAGGTATAGGGCATGCCGGCGTCGATCGCCGCCTGCGCGGCCGCCTTGGCCTCGTCCGGCGCGGACATCGTCTCGATCCACGCGATTTCCGCGCCGCCTTCCTTCAGTCCCCTGATCTGCTCGGAAAAGGCGTCGACCGCCTCGTCATAGGTCATCGCGCCAAGCGGCTGGAGCAGTTCGCCGGTCGGGCCGACGGAGCCCGCGACGATGACCTTGCGCCCGGCCTTGTCAGCGACGGCGCGTGCGATTTCCGCCGCGCGCTTGTTCAGTTCGTGCACACGGTCTTGCGCGTTGTGCAGTTTCAGCCGGTGGCGCGTGCCGCCGAACGAATTGGTGAGGATGATGTCGGCGCCGGCATCGACGAAATTCTGGTGCAGCGCCGTGATCTTTTCGGGAGCGGTCTCGTTCCAGAGTTCCGGCGCTTCGCCGGCTTCCAAGCCCATGCCGAACAGATTGGTGCCCGTCGCGCCATCCGCGAGCAGGACGCCTTTTTCGGCCAGCAGCGCGTCGATCGGATTGGTCATGGTGAAATCGCCTTTGAGTACTTCCAGAAGGATAACGATATAAACAAGTCTTTATGTCTAGTCAATGGAGAGCGTGCTCGCCTATGCTGCTGAAAGCGCCGTTTTCGAGAGATTTCGGGCGAACGCCGCCGCCTCGTGCGCATTGATTTCGGCGGCGCGGATCAAGTCATCGAAATGCCTGGTCAGCGCCCGGACCGGCTGGGTGGCGTTCAGCACGATGTACATGTCGCCAGCATAGATCGCTGCGCGGTAGGGCCCGAAGATCGTGTAGGGCACGGAATAGCGCATGCGTCCGTCGTAGAGGAAAAGGCGGAAGGTGGGGTAAAGGTCATCGAGCAAGATCGCCATGTGCTCCAACTGTTCGCGCCTTGCCGCCTCGGGAAATCCGTCCCACACGCCGAGCCCTCGGGCGAAGATCTCCAGAGTGTGCCGCGGCATGCAGACCTCCATATCGGTCTCTGGCCGGCGGTTGTAATCGATACGGTATTGCGTTTCGTCGGCTTGAGCTTCCCGGTTTCTATTGGAAATATCCGATTCGTAGCCGATCAACGCCTCGGTGCGCAGGAGATCGGGGATGCCGGCCGGCACATAGCGGATCTTGGTGCCCGCGGCCTCGCCGTGCCACTTGGCCAGCAAGGTCCGGTCGAAGCCGCCATGGGCTTCCTCGATTTCGAGGCTGGCGCGGATTTCGCCGGTGAGCGCTTCGTCCTGGCTGAGACCCATCAGCCAGTCGAGCGAAACGCGGTGCTCGGCCGCGATCGTCAGCAGCGTCTCGGCGCGGGGAAGGCGGGTGGTAGCGCCGGAAAGCAGTTGCGACAGCGCCGAGCGGTCGATGCCGACCGATTCCGCGAAAGCGGACTGATTGATCCCCGCGCGCTGCAGAAGGATTTTGAGGCGGTCGCGAAACACTCCTGACAAATCGCGCTTATCCATTTTTACCTCCCGATCGGGTTAAATTTTCCTTGCGCAGAGGCAAGATCGCGCGCCATGCGAAATGAAAATCCACCATTTTGTTGACTACACATAACATCTGCTGTCAAAGATGCGCAATATCAACATTATGTGCGCATTGTCTCGTTGAAGTCAGCCGGGACTGCTGACAATTTCGTGTCAGGAGTGATTTGCACTCCGGCGACTGGGGGCGGTGGTCGAGAGCATGACAAGAACGACAGGCAAGCGGCGAAGCGGGGCGCCGGCCATTGAATGGCCTACGGTGGGGTTGATCGCTGCAACCTATGCTTCCTGGGCGGGGGCGGCGTTCGTCTTGTGGCCGGCCTATCCAGTCGTCTCCCTTTTGGTGCTTGGCGTGCTTCTGGCAATGCAGTCGTCCTTGATGCATGAAGCCGCGCACGGCCACCCGACCCGAAAACTCTGGATCAACGAAGCGCTGGTCGGCCTGCCGATCGGGCTGGTCTATCCGTTCCGGCGTTTCCGGGCGCTGCATCTGCGCCACCATGCGGACGAGAGCCTGACCGATCCGTTCGACGATCCCGAAAGCTACTATCGCGCCTTCTGGCAACACAAGGAACTGCCCGAGGCGCTGAAGATGCTGCTCGCCGTGAACAACACGATGGCCGGCCGGTTCGTGCTCGGACCGGTGCTCGGCACGGCAGGTTTCCTGCTCGCCGAAGCAAAGCTGATCGCGGACGGCGACCGGGCAGTGCGCAAGGCATGGCTGCTGCATGCCGCGGGTCTGGCGATCGTGCTTCCGATTATCGTTTTCGTCTTCGCCATCCCGCTCTGGCTCTACGTTCTGATCCCGGTCTGGCTCGGTCAGTCCCTGATTTCGGTGCGCACCTTCGCCGAACACCAATGGTCGGAGCGTCCGGACGGGCGCACGATCATCGTCGAAAAATCGCCGTTGGCATTCTTGTTTCTCAACAACAATTTGCATCTGGTTCATCACAAGAGCCCGACGGTCGCGTGGTATCGGCTGCCGAAGCTGTTTGCCGAACGCCGCGACGAATGGATTGCGATGAACAGGGGGTACGTGTTCCCGAATTATCTGGCGCTGATAAAGGAGTTCGCCTTCCGCGCCAAGGAGCCGGTGGTTCATCCGATGCTGCGCCGCGCGCCCGAAGCCGGTCGCGCCTTCAAGCCGCGCGTTCGCGGCCGCTCCGTGCATGGCCTTGGCACCGTTCCAGTGCCGGCCGAGCCACCGAAGGAATAAATGGGCAACCGCTTGCATCTCTGCAATTCAGCAGTCGATATGCGCGCATGAGCGAATTCATAGCCGCCTTGCCGATGTATGACTGGCCCGAAAGCCGGGCCGAAACCGATGCCGAATGGGCGCGGCTGCGCGATGCGTTTCGCGTCGCAGGCGTGGATGCACCTGAAAGGCTGGTTCGCCGCAATGCCGATCTGCCGGCCATGCCGGGTGGCATCCGGAGCCTGGACGGCGCAATCCTGACGCCGGACCCGGCAAGTCTGCCCCCCGACGAACTGGATTTTCGTACCGTCTGGCTGCACCCGCAATTGCTCTTTGCCCAGACCTGCTGGGGGCCGATGGAGCAGGGGCTGTCGCGCCATGTGCAGGTTATCGGGCAGCCGAGCTATGACGGGTTCGAAGGCGGGCAGGGCGAGTTGTATTCGAGCGCGATCCTGATGCGACGCGGCGAAGGACATAAGCACGCCTCGGCTCCGGCCGAAGGCTGCGCTAACATTCCGCTCGATCTCCTGCGCAGCCGGCGTTTGGCTTTCAACAGTCCGGATTCCATGTCGGGCATCATCGCCTTGAGCCGTGATCTGGAGGCCATGGGCGCGACCACCAACCTCTTTTCCGAACGGGTCGAGACGGGAGGCCATCGCGATTCGATCGTCGCTGTCACCGAGGGCCGGGCAGATGTCTGCGCAATTGATTGCCGAACCTGGGCTATGGCCTTGCGCTTCGAGCGTGCCGCAAAGGACGTTCGGGTCGTCGGCTGGACGAAAAAGCGCAAGGGCCTGCCCTACATCACCGCGGCACACGTGTCCGGCGATCTCCTGGCAAGACTTCGGGCCGCGTTGGCCAGCGTCGCTCAGCCGGCCATGAGCCTTGCATCGAGCGGATAGCGCGAAAGCTGCTCGGGGCCGGTTTCGGTGATGAGAACCTGCTCCTCGATCTTGACGCCCTCGCGCCCGCCAAGCCGGCCGATATAGCTTTCGACGCACAGCACCATGCCGGGCAGAAGAACGTCGTCGGGCGTGTCCTCCTTCCAGTCGACGCGGTGTGGGACACCTGGATACTCGTCCGCCAGGCCGACGCCATGATAGAGCGAGCCATAGCGGTTTGGCATGCAGTCCTCGGGCGGATGCCGCGCGGTGTCTGACAGTTCTTTCAGCGTCACGCCCGGCCTCAGCAGTTCGCGGTTGGCGGCGATCTGGTCGGCGGCGATGCGGTAGAGGTCGCGCTGCTCGTCGGACGGAGCGCCGTCGCCACAGAGCCAGGTGCGCGAGATGTCGGCGCAAAATCCGTAGGGACCGATGAGATCGGTGTCGAATGATACGAGATCGCCATCCTCGATAATGCGCGACGAGCACTCCTGGAACCATGGGTTGGTGCGCGGGCCGGACGACAGAAGCCGAGTTTCAATCCACTCGCCGCCGCGCACAATGTTGCCGCGATGCAGTTCCGCCCATAGTTCGTTTTCGGAGATTCCCGGCTTCAGCGCGGACTCCATTTCTGCCATTGCTGCCTCGCAGGCGGCGATCGAGCGGCGCATGCCCAGAAGCTCGTCCGGCGATTTGATCATGCGGGCGCGTTCCATGATCTGCTCGCCATTGTGGACGGATATGCCATGCCGCGCGAGTTCTGCCACCGGTTCGGCGTCGATGTGATCGACCGCAAGCCGCCGGTTGCCGCCGCCGTGCTCGGCCAAAAGGTCGACGATCCCCAATGCCCAGCGTTCAACGCGTCTGGGCACGAGCTCGCCACCGTAGAAATAGATCCAGGAGACGGAGGGCCGGACCTCGTCCACTACGCCCGCGTGATCGGAGAGATGCTCGCAATGGTGATAGTCGAAGAGGATGATCGGGCCATCCGTGGCGACGAAACAGTAGCGGGTGGCGTTGTGCGTCACCCAGACCTGCATGTTGGTCGCGTCCGTGACATAGCGGATATTGATCGGATCGTAGAGCAGGACGCCCGCATAGTCGCGCCGTCGTAACTCGGCGCGGATACGCTCCAAGCGGTATTTTCGCATGGCTGGCAGGTCAGGGGCTGGTATGCCCGCAGCCGCCCATTCGGTTTCGGCCAGGGCGCCATAGCCGAGAATATGCTGGTTCAGGGCGGCGGCCTTTTGCCGGGATTGCGTCTGCAACACATCGAGCGCTGCCGCATCGAACGGCATGATCTTGCGGTGGCGGCCGAAGGTGCTTTTGGGAGCATTTTCCATGTCGCTCGGACTTTGTGAGAGGTAATGCGCCTACGTCCGCATCTTTTCGCCGCCCGGATCGAAGGGCGGCGCAATATTGATGCGGGCGGGGCGGCGACGCCCGAGGATCTCGATCTCAAACAGGCCCTCATTCTCGTTTTCGGCGAGGGCTGACGGCACATAGCCCTGCGCCATGGACTTCTGGACATAGTGCGCGTAGCCACCGGACGTGACCCAGCCGACCACCCGCCATTCGCCATCGACGATGCCGCGAATGCCGGAAGAATCATTGCCGTTGGCGACCATCGAACCGCGTACTTCCTTGCCCGCGCCATCGAAACGCGGCGCGCCGAAGCCGTGCGGCTTTTCAATCGTGCCATAGTCGGTCGACACCTTCGCCCAGATCGGCTCGTCGCCCATCACATCGGCGTCGATAGCATCGACCACGAATGATACGCGGCGCAGCTTCGGGCCTTCCGCCTGCTCCCTGGCCGCCTGTTCGCGGCCGATGAAATCGTTCTTGTCCAGCTTGATGAAGCGATCCATCGAACCTTCGAAGACGCCGTAGATTGGCCGCAGCTCGCGGAACCATGTCGGAAAGTTCTTCTCGAGCCGCATCGACAAGAGCGCGCGCATGCCGAAATCGGCGATGCCGAATTCCTGGCCAGCCTGCTTGATCGCCGCATAGACCAGCCGCTGGTAGGCCGGCGCCATCCATATTTCGTAGCCGAGATCACCGGTATAGGTGACGCGGTTTACCATGCAGGGCGCGCCGCCGACCGCCATCTCGCGGAAGTCCATGAAGCGGAACGCCTTGTTCGAGACGTCGGCATCGACCAGCTTGGCCAAGAGGTCGCGCGAGCGCGGGCCGGCGATCGACAGGCCGACCAGCGTCTGGTCGAAGCGATGCAGCCGGACCGAGCCGTCCTTCGGCAGGTGCCGTTCGAACCAGCGCATGTGGTATTTCTGCGCGGCGGAAGAACCAAAAATCATGAAGCGCTCTTCGGCCGCCTTCGCGATGGTGAAGTCGCCGATCAGCTTGCCGAACTCATTCAGCATCGGCGTCAGCACGATGCGCCCCACTTTCGGCATGCGGTTGGTCATGAGCCGGTTGAGGAAATCCTCGGCGCCCGGTCCCGAGACCTCGTATTTCGCAAAGTTGGCGATCTCGGTGACGCCGACCCGCTCGCGCGTCGCGCGCACTTCATTGCCGATGTGCTCGAAATCGTTGGAGCGATGGAACGAGACGATGTCCTTCGGCTCCGTGCCCTTCGGCGCGAACCAGAGGGGCGTTTCGAGACCCCAGGAATCACCCATGATCGCGTTGTTGGCCGCCATCGTATCGTAGAGCGGCGTCGTCTGCGCCGGCCTGGCGGCCGGCAATTCCTCGTTGGGAAAGCGGATCGAAAAACGACGCGAATAGTTTTCGCGGACTTTTGCGTTGGTGTAGCGAAGCGTCGCCCATTCGCCAAAGCGGGCGACGTCCATGCCCCAGACGTCAAAGCCGGGATCGCCATGCACCATCCAGTTGGACAGCGCCAGGCCGACGCCGCCGCCTTGCGAAAAGCCTGCCATGACCGCGCAGGCAGTCCAGTAATTGGTCAGGCCCTGCACGGGGCCGACCAGCGGATTGCCGTCCGGCGCGAAGGTGAAGGGGCCGTTGATGATCTGCTTGATGCCGGCCTTCTCGATGCCCGGAAAATGGCGGAAGCCGACTTCCAGCGACGGCGCGATGCGGTCCAAATCCGGCGGCAGCAATTCGTGGCCGAAGCTCCACGGCGTCTCCACCGGCGACCACGGCTTGGCGGCCTTCTCATAGGTGCCGAGCAGGATTCCGTTGCGCTCCTGGCGGGTGTAGATCTCGCCCTTGAAATCGATGACGCCGATCATCTCGCGGCCGGTGGAGCGGTTGAATTCCTCGACCTCGGGCATCGGCTCGGTCAGGAGGTACATGTGCTCCATGGCGAGCACCGGCAGTTCAAGACCGGCCATACGGCCGATCTCGCGCGCCCACAGGCCGCCGCAATTGACGACATGCTCGGCCTTCACGGTGCCCTGCTCGGTCACAACGTTCCAGGTGCCGTCAACCTCCTGTGTAAGCTCCACGACACGGTTGCGCAGCACGATTTCCGCGCCGAGCTTCTTCGCCGCCTTGGCATAGGCGTGAGTGGTGCCCGACGGGTCGAGATGGCCTTCGACCGGATCCCACATGGCGCCGACGAAATTCGTCTCGTCCATCAGCGGGAACATCGCCTTGGCCTCGGACGGCGTGATCAGTTCGGTCTCCATGCCGAGATAGCGGCCCTTGGCGTGGGTCAGGCGCAGGAAGTCCATGCGCTCGGGCGTGTCGGCCATCATCACGCCGCCGGTTAAATGCAGGCCGCAGGACTGGCCGGAAATCTCTTCCAGCTCCTTGTAGAGCTGCACCGTGTAGGCCTGGAGCTTGGCGACGTTGGGATCGCCGTTCAGCGTGTGGAAGCCGCCCGCGGCATGCCAGGACGAACCGGATGTCAGTTCGGAGCGCTCGATCAGCATGACGTCCTTCCAGCCGGCCCTGGCCAGATGGAAGAGAACCGAAGCGCCGACGACGCCGCCGCCGATGACAACCGCTTTTGCGTGGGATTTCATGAAATTGCGTCCGTTTGTGCGTAAATCGATTAAGGAAATTGGGCGCGTCAGGCGGCGGCGATAGCTTCGATCTCCAGCAGCCATTTTTCGTCGAAGATGCCGGTGATGATCGTTGTCAGCCCGATCTGCCTGCCTTGAAGCACCTCCTGCCTGACTTTGCGGTAATCGGCGATGTACTGTCTGTCGGAGAGGAAGATCGTGACCTTGACCAGATTGTCGAGCGTCATGCCGGCGGCATGCAACTGCGCGATGACGTTTTGCCAGACGAGGCGCGCCTGGTCCTCGAAGCGTTCGGGCACGCTGCCGTTCACCGTCTCGGGAATCTGTCCGCTGATATAGAGCGTGCGCGTCGCGCCGGTCACTTCCATCGCCTGCACATAGCCGCCAAGGGGTTGCGGTGCATCGGGAGCGTTGATGGGCTTCATCTTCATTCAAACCTCAAAAATCAGTCGGGGCGCCGCCTTCGAGCCGGCGCTTTTCGACAAATGCGTCCAGTTCCTCGGCGATTGCCGGGTCCATGTAGGGTTTTTCGTAAGTCGCCAGCCGCTCTTTCCAGACGCGGTTGGCTTTTTCGAAGGCCGTCGGGCTGCCGGCTTCCGCCCAGGTCTCGAAATTGCGCCAGTCGGAAACGATCGGCGAATAGAACGCGGTCTTGTAGCGATCCTGCGTATGCTGGGTGCCGAAGAAATGCCCGCCCGGGCCGACGTCGCGGATCGCCTCGAAGCCGAGCGCGTCATCGGAGAGATCGAGCGGCGTGAGGAACTCGGCGATCATCTGCAGCATGTCGATGTCAAGAATGGTCTTCTCGTAGGAGCAGCGCAGCCCGCCTTCGAGCCAGCCTGCGGCGTGCATCATCAGATTGCCGCCGCCCTGGATCGCGCCCCACAGCGAGAACACGCTCTCATAGGCCGCCTGCGCGTCGACAGTGTTGGCGGCGCAGGTGTTCGAGGTGCGGTAGGGGATGTTGTAGCGGCGGGCGAGCTGGCCACCGATCAATTGTGCCTTCATGTATTCCGGCGTGCCGAAGGCAGGTGCGCCCGATTTCATGTCGACATTGGAGGTGAAGCCGCCATAGGCGACCGGAGCGCCCTTCCGCACCATCTGCGAAAACGCGATGCCCGCGAGCGCCTCGGCATTCTGCTGCACCAGCGCGCCGGCGATCGTCACGGGCGCCATGGCGCCGGAGAGCGTAAACGGCGTGACAACCACGACCTGGCCCGCCGAGGACATCTGGATGATGCCTTCCATCATCGGCACGTCGAGCTTCAGCGGCGAATTGGTGTTGATGACGGTGAAGACCGAGGGCTCGTCGAGCATCTGTTCGCGGGAGATGCCCCGGGCGATGCGGGCGATCTCGATGCCATCGACATTGCGCTCCTTGCCCAGCGAATAGATGTGGAACGCCTTGTCGGTCAGCGTCGCGAGGTCACGGACGCATTCGAGATGGCGCACCGAAGGGTGGATGTCGATCGGCTCCACCGGATAGCCGCCCATGCAGTGGATGATGTTGTGCATCTGCGCCAGCCGCAGGAAATTCCGATAGTCGGCCTGATTTCCCGGCCGCCTGCCGCTGTCGATGTCCGAGCAATTCGGCGCGGAAGCCATCATTGCAATGGTCACGTTGTTGCCGCCGAAGCGCACATTGTGCGCCGGGTTGCGCGCATGGACGGTAAATTCCGAAGGGGCGTGTGCGATCAGTTCGAGGATCATGTCGCTGTCGAAATGAACCCGCTCAACACCCTCACGTACAACTGCGCCATGCTCTTTCATGATCTTGCGCGCCCCGTCATGCAGCACGTCGACACCGATATCCCTCAGCACACGCAGCGATGCGACGTGGATGGATTCCAGTTCATCGTCGGAAACCAGCCTTGTCGGCGCGAACGGGATTTTCAGTTGCCGGAAAGGCGCCTGCTCGAAGGCGGCCGACCCGCTGGCGCGCTTGCCGGCGCGTCCGCCGTGGCGGGCGCGGCCGACGGGCGCCTGTTCGGCAGAGTGAAGGGCAGCGGTCATGGACTTCCTCGTGGCAATGCGGAATTTGGCCGGCATAATGGACCGACGGTCCAGTCATCATTGCGGAGGCGGCGACCACTAGCGCGAGGGAAGCGACATGCCGGAAGGGAAGCGAAATTGACCGCATGTTCTTAGGGCCGCGCCTGCCACCAATCGTCGGCCGCCGCGTTCACCGTCGATGGACAAGGCCAGGAAGAAGGGGAGGGATAGCCGTGCCGGCGAGTTGCGCGTCGGGACGTCGGGCTGGCACTATGCGGACTGGTGGGGGCCGTTCTATCCGGAAGAGGTCGCGAAGAAAGATGCGCTCAGCTACTATGCCTCCCGCTTCGGCGCCACCGAACTGAACGCGCCGTTCTACCGGACGCCGACGCCGAAGGCGGTGCAGGGCTGGTTCGACGCGACGCCGGACGATTTCCGCTTCACCTGGAAAGCTTCGCGCTTCCTCACCCATTTCAAGAAGCTTCTCGTCGAAGACGAATCGCTGAAGCTGCTCTACGATCGCGTCGACCTGCTTCGGCACAAGGCCGGACCCGTTCTCTTCCAGCTTCCGCCGCAGATGCGCGCCGACCGGGAACGCCTGGCGGCATTCCTGAAGAGGCTGAAGCGCTCGCGCCGCTACTGCTTCGAGTTCCGCCATGCGAGCTGGTACGACGCTTCGATCTTCGATCTCCTACGGGACCATAACGTCTCGCTCTGTCTGTCTGATCACGCGTCTGCTCCCGCGCCCCCGGAGGTGACGGCGGACTGGGTCTATGTCCGCAATCACGGATCGAGCGGCCACTATCATGGCACCTATTCCGGCGCCGCGCTCAAGGGCTGGGCGAAGCACATGCGGAAGTGGCTTCGAGAAGGCCGCGACGTGTGGTGCTTCTTCGACAATGACGTGAAGAGCGCGGCGCCTGCCGACGCGGAAAAGCTGCTTGCGCTTCTGGGCAAGGGCTGAGCTTGCCTTCGCCACAGCCGCTTGAACGGTTCGCACTCCTTCCGCTACAGTCTTGTTATGAGCCCTGCACGTTTTATCCAGGTGCGTCCGCAATTCGCTTCGGTTCCGTCGCGGCGCACGCTGCATGCCGAGTTGCTGCGGCTTTGCGCGCGCATCGGCTATTCGCCGCCCGCCTCCTGCTGAATTCGCACCCGGCTGTTGCCGGATCGATTCAACTGGAAGGACCAACTCCATGACTTACCAGAACTATTCGCTGTCGCAGCTGCAGGCGATCGACGCCGCACATCACATTCACCCGTTCACCGACCACAAGGAGCTGCGTGGCGCGGGCTCGCGCATGATCACGCGGGCCGAGGGGCCGTTCATCTATGATTCGGAAGGCAACGAACTGCTCGACGGCATGGCCGGGCTGTGGTGCGTGAATATCGGCTACGGCCGAAACGAGCTCGCGGAGGCTGCTTATGCGCAGATGAAGGAGCTGCCCTATTACAATTCCTTCTTCAAATGCTCCACGCTGACGCCGGTGCTGCTTGCGAAGAAGCTTGCCGAGATCGCACCGAAGAACATCAACCAGGTTTTCTACGGCTCGTCCGGGTCTGAGGCCAACGACACGGCGCTGCGGCTGGTCCGCCATTATTGGGTGCTCGAAGGCAAGCCTCAGAAGAACCGCATCATCTCGCGGACCATGGCCTATCACGGCTCCACCGTGGCGGGAACGTCGCTCGGCGGCATGGACGGCATGCACAGCCAGCTTGGCGGGGCGGTGCCCAACATCGTCCACGTGATGATGCCCTATGCCTATGAACTCGCGCTGCCGGGCGAAAGCGATCATGATTTCGGCCTGCGCGCCGCGAAGGCCGTCGAGGACGCGATCCTTGAAGCTGGCGCCGACAATGTCGCAGCCTTCATTGGCGAACCGATCATGGGGGCGGGCGGCGTGAAAATCCCGCCGGCGAGCTACTGGCCGGAAATCCAGCGCATCTGCCGCAAATACGATGTGCTCCTGATGCTCGACGAAGTCATTACCGGCTATGGCCGGACCGGCGAATGGTTTGCTGCTCAGACGTTCGGCATCGAACCCGACACGATCACCACCGCCAAGGCGCTGACCTCGGGCTACCAGCCGCTTTCGGCGCTGCTGGTCGGCGACCGGATTGCCTCGACGTTGGTCGAGAAGGGCGGCGAGTTCTACCACGGCTACACGTATTCCGGACATCCGGTGGCCTGCGCGGTGGCGTTGAAGAATCTAGAAATCATTGAGAGGGAGGGGCTGGTCGAGCGGGTCAGGACAGACACCGGACCTTATTTCGCAAAAATGCTGCAGGAACGGATTTCCGGCCATGGACTGGTCGGCCAGGTTCGCAACGTCGGCCTGATGGGCGCGATCGAAATCGTCAAGGACAAGGCGACCCGCGAGCGTTTCCAGCCGGCAGGCAGCGCTGCGGTCACCGTCCGCGATCACGCGATCGCGCAAGGGATGATGATGCGGGCGACTGGCGATACGATGATACTCTCGCCGCCGCTGATCTGGACCCGCGACACGATCGACATGGCCGGCGAGCGCATTCTGAGGGCGCTCGACCTTGCCGAGGCCGATCTTCGCAGGGCAAACTAGGGGAGTTGACACTGCTCAAGGGCAGGGCGCGCCGGCTCCTGCCCACACCGGAAGAGAGGCCCTCGATGACCGGAAAACCACTCGTACCCCTGATCGAATACGAGATGGCCGACGAGGCCGTCCGCGCCGTCTACGACGATATAATGGCGACGCGCGAGGTCGATTGGGTCAACAATTTCTGGAAGGTGCTTGCCCACGACCCGGCCTTGCTCAAGCGGACATGGGAAGCGCTCAAGCAGGTGATGGCGCCGGGCGCGCTCGATCCTCTGGTCAAAGAGATGATCTACATAGCCGTTTCGGCGACGAATGGCTGCGAATACTGCACCTATTCGCACACCGCTTCGGCGCGCAAGCTGGGCATGAGCGAAGCGCAGATGATGGAACTCCTTGCCGTGGTCGGCATGGCCAACCAGACGAACCGGCTGGCGAACGCGCTGCGTCCGCCGGTCGACGTGCAATTCGAGCCGCGACCCTGACAATATCGGGCGGCGCTTTCCTTCAAGGCGTTCTTGGCTGCAACTTTTCGGGATCATGCGCCAGCATTTGCCTGCTATGACCGCGCTTGCTGGTCGTCAGGGTCGACGGCTCCGATGCGCCGATCGTCCTCGTCAACAAGGACAATATCCCGATACCCAACGCCGCTGTTGGGATATGATGCCAGAGATGGATTTCGGGCCGCTACTTTACGGCAAAGACCGCGCTCGTCCGGCTACGGAAGAACACGGCTTTGCCAACAAACGCATGGCCTTTCGCGACACAGACGCTGCGAAAGTAAACAGCTCCGGTACGCGAGACCTGATCCGGAGCGGTGGGGCGGCTGCGAATGACCGCCCTTGAATCCGTTCTATCCGGACATTGTTACTGCGCGGTTATCGAGAGCTTAAGCAAACCTAAATTTGCAACGAATTTGGCCGGTTGACCGAAGAATCTTGCAGCCGGCGAAGATCAGGCGGAATCGCCGCGCAGGAATTTTATGATGCCGGAAAAATCCGCGCCGCCATGGCCCTGCGCGTTGAACAGCGCATAGAGCTGGGCGGCTTCGGCGCCGAGCGGCGTCACGGCGCCGGATTGCTGCGCGGCCTCCTGCGCCAGCTTCAGATCCTTCAGCATCAGAGCCGCGGCGAAGCCGGGCTGGTAGTCGCGATTGGCCGGGGAGGTGGGCACAGGGCCGGGAACCGGGCAGTAGGTCGTCAGCGACCAGCACTGGCCGGACGAGGTGGAAGCCACGTCGAACAGCGCCTGATGCGACAGGCCGAGCTTCTCGGCCAGCACAAAGGCTTCGGAAACGCCGATCATCGAGACGCCGAGGATCAAATTGTTGCAAATCTTCGCCGCCTGGCCGGCGCCCGCGTCGCCGCAGTGGACGATGCGCCCGGCCATCGGCTTCAACACCGGCTCGGCCTTGACGAAAGCCTCCTTCGAGCCGCCGGCCATGAAGGTGAGGGTGCCTGCGGCAGCCCCGCCGGTGCCGCCCGAAACGGGCGCGTCGATCGACAACAGGCCGTGCCTGGCGGCGATCGCATGCGCCTTGCGCGCCGAATCGACATCGATGGTCGATGAGTCGATGAACAGGGTTCCCTTGGCAGCCTTGGGTGCGATGTCCTCATAGACCGACAGCACATGCTTGCCGGCCGGAAGCATGGTGATGACGATCTCGGCGTCCTTTGCCGCGGCAACGCCGTTCGCCATGACGACCACGCCGTTGTCGCGCGCCGTTTTTAGGTTCTCAGGGACAAGGTCGAAACCGTGAACCGTATGCCCGGCCTTGACCAGATTTGCGGCCATCGGGTTGCCCATATTGCCCAGGCCTATGAAGCCGATCGTCGTCATCATTTCTCTCCCGATATTTTCTGGTTCAGCGCCCGACCAGCGAGCGCGCGATGATGACGCGCATGATCTCGTTGGTGCCTTCGAGGATCTGGTGGACTCTCAGGTCGCGCACCAGCTTCTCGATGCCGTAGTCGTGCAGATAGCCGTAGCCGCCATGCAGTTGCAGCGCGTCGTTGGCGACGTTGAAGCCGGTGTCGGTGACCAAGCGCTTGGCCATCGCCGACCATTTGCCGGCGTCCGGCGCTTTGCGGTCGAGCTTCGAGGCGGCTGTGTAGAGGAAAATCCGCGCTGCCTGCAATTCCGTTTCCATGTCGGCGAGCTTGAACTGCAGCGCCTGAAACTGGTTGATCGGCTTGCCGAAAGCCTTGCGTTCGGCGGTATAGGCGATCGCCTTGTCGAGCGCCGATTGCGCGCCGCCGAGCGAGCAGGCGGCGATGTTCAGCCGGCCGCCGTCGAGGCCGGCCATGGCGATGCCGAAGCCCGCGCCTTCGCCCGACAAAAGGTTCACGGCTGGTACCTTGCAGTCCTCGAAAATCACCTGTCGGGTCGACTGCATGTGCCAGCCCATCTTGTTTTCG
The DNA here is from genome assembly GCF_011045125.1 of Allomesorhizobium camelthorni. Classification (GTDB taxonomy): domain Bacteria; phylum Pseudomonadota; class Alphaproteobacteria; order Rhizobiales; family Rhizobiaceae; genus Allomesorhizobium; species Allomesorhizobium camelthorni. The sequence goes on from NZ_JAAKZF010000002.1 coordinate 142,595, forward strand.
AGCGCGCCGAACGACAGGCCCGGCGCATCCTTCGGGATGACGAGCGTCGAGATACCCTTCGGACCCTCCTCGCCGGTGCGCACCATGGTCACGTAGACGTCGCTGTCGCCGGCGCCCGAAATGAACTGCTTAGCGCCGTTCACGACATAGTCACCGCCATTGCCGGGGCTGCGTACAGCCCTTGTCTTCAATGCCGCTGCATCCGAACCTGAGCCAGGTTCGGTTAGGCAATAGCTGCCCAGCCATTCCATCGAGGTCAGTTTGGGAAGGAGCCGCTGGCGCTGTTCCTCGCTGCCGAATTTGTCGATCATCCACGACGCCATGTTGTGGATCGAGATGAACGAGGCGAAGCCGGGGCAGGCGCGCGACAGGGCTTCGAAGATCAGCACGGCGTCGAGGCGGCCAAGGCCTGAGCCGCCGACGTCCTCTGCTATGTAGATGCCGCCAATTCCCAGCGGGCCAGTCTCGCGGATCACGTCGCTCGGAAAATGATGATTCCGGTCCCATTCGAGCGCATTGGGGGCGACGCGATCGGCAGCGAAAGTCTCCGCCATATGCTGGATAGCGCGCTGATCCTCGTTCAAGTCGAACTGGCCGGCGGTCGGGCCCACAGCGGCGTCCATGGCGTCCTCCCTGACGTTTTTGGCTATGCGTGAAGCTCAATCTAGACCAATGATGCGCCCGCGCAACCCGCTCCCGTGCGGAGCCGATGTGCATGAAAACGCTTCCGGAGACCCGGCGTGACGACAATTTTCGATGAACTGCTCCGGACTTCCCGCGGGGGCGGATACTGACCATATGGCCAAGGCGATCATGCTGCAGGGCACGGGTTCGGATGTCGGCAAGACGGTGCTTGTCGCAGGCCTGTGCCGCGCCGCCAGGAATCGCGGGCTGAAGGTGCGGCCGTTCAAACCGCAGAACATGTCGAACAACGCCGCCGTGGCGGATATTCCGGGCGAGCCGGGCGGCGGCGAGATCGGCCGCGCGCAATGGCTGCAGGCGATTGCCTGCGGCGTCGCGCCGTCGATCCACATGAACCCGGTGTTGCTCAAGCCGCAAAGCGATGTCGGCGCGCAGGTGATCGTGCAGGGCAAGGTGTTCGGAGAGGCGCGGGCGCGAGATTACCAGGCGCTCAAGAGCCGGCTGTTCGACGCTGTGCTCGATTCCTGGGCCAAGGTCGGGGAGGGTGCCGACCTGGTCATCGTCGAAGGGGCGGGGTCTCCCGCCGAGATCAATCTCCGGCCGCGCGACATCGCCAATATGGGCTTTGCAACGCGGGCGGATGTGCCGGTCGTGCTGATCGGCGACATCGACCGCGGCGGCGTCATCGCCTCGGTCGCCGGCACGCACCTGATCCTGCCCGAAGAAGACCGGCGCATGATCGTCGGTTACCTCATCAACAAGTTTCGCGGCGATGTCACGCTGTTCGATGACGGCATCGCCGCGATCGAAAAATTCACCGGCTGGCGCTGTTTTGGTGTGGTGCCGTGGCTGAAGGCGGCGGCGATGCTGCCCTCCGAAGATTCGGTCGTTCTGGAGCGGCTGGCGGCAGGCGAGCGCCGCGCGCTCAAGGTGGCAGTGCCGGTGCTCGGGCGAATTGCCAATTTCGACGATCTCGACCCGCTGCGCGCCGAACCGCAGGTGGAGGTTATGTTCGTACGACCCGGCGAGCGGCTGCCGCAGGATGCCGGGCTGGTGGTCATTCCCGGCTCGAAATCGACGATCGGCGATCTCATGAAATTCCGCGAAAACGGCTGGGATCGCGACCTTCTCGAACACAGGCGGCGCGGAGGCCATGTCGTTGGCCTCTGCGGCGGCTATCAGATGCTGGGCAGGATTGTGCGGGATCCGGACGGCATCGAAGGAAATGTGAAAGAGGCGGAAGGGCTCGGCCTTCTCGACATCGAGACGGTGATGGAGCCGGAAAAAACGGTGCGCAACGTGACCGCGCATTCGACGCATTTCGGCGTGCCGCTGGAAGGTTACGAGATCCATCTCGGCAGGACTACGGGTCCGGACTGTATGCGGCCGGCGGCCATCATCGACGGCGCCGAGGATGGCGCGACATCGGCGGACGGCAGGGTCTTCGGCACTTACATGCACGGGCTGTTCGGGGCCGACCGGTTTCGCGCTCGCTTTCTGGAAAGCCTCGGCGTCAAGGGCGGCGGCGTCGACTACCGCGCGGAGGTCGAGCGGGCGCTGGACGAAATCGCCGCGCAGCTTGAAACGCATCTCGACTGCGACGCGATCTTCGCCGCGGCGCGCTGATTGGCTGCAACGCTCAACTGTTCTCCTCGAACCATTTTACGATCGCCGGCATTTTCGGCTCGAAGCCGCCGGGAATGAAAACGTTGAACAGGCCGGCGAGGGCGCTTGTCCTGTTTGCGAAATCGTGCGTGATGCCGGCCGGGATGACGATGCAGCTCCCGGCTGGCGCGTCGATCCACTTGTCGCCGACCAACAGCGACGGCCTTCCCTCAATCACAAAGAAAATCTCGTCGTTCTCTTCGTGAGAATGGGCGCCTGGACCATCGCTGCCCGGTTGCAGCCACCATTCGGAGACTGAATAGCGGTTCGCGGTCTCTTTGCCGTCGGCCTTGAAGACGGCGCGCATGGTCGGCATCCGGTAAATGCGGCCTTCGCCCGGAGGGTGCACGATAGGCAGTCGCGCCTTGTGCTGGTCGTCGCCCACCCCAACGCTCCTCAGGTCATCGCCGGTTCGTTCGCCTTCGGCCAGTAAGTGCCGAAAGACCAGACATTGCCTTCCGGATCGGCGCAGACGAAGTCGCGGCTGCCCCAGTCGCGATTGGTCGGCTCTTCCAGGATCTTCGCGCCCGCCGCCTTGGCGCGCGCATAGGTTTCGTCGGGGTCGTCGATGGCGACATAGATAGACTTGCCGCCCTGGGAGCCCGGTCCGCCGACCATCCTGCCGTATTCGTCGTCGCGCACATTGCCGAGCATGATCATCGAGGAGCCAAAGGCCAGTTGCGCATGCTGGATTACTCCGTCGGCGTCGGCGTATCTGGCATGGACGGTGAAGCCGAAGGCCTTCGCAAGCCAGTCGATCATCCTGGCTGCGTCCTGGTAGCGGAAAGTCGCGTATATGCGTGGTGCTTCGATATTTTCGGGCATCGTGACATCCTTCATGTGGATTGGTTGCGATCGGCCCAGATTGTCAGCCGGTCGCCCGGCGGTCTTGAAGAAATGTTACCGCATCAGGCGATTTGCGCCTGCCATGATGCCGGCGTTGCGCCAGCCATCTCGCGAAACTCCCGCGCCAGATGCGCCTGGTCAGAGTAGCCGCATTCAGCGGCGATGCCGGCCCAGCCGTCGGTTCCGGCCTGGCTGAGCGTCAGCGCGCGGTTGAAACGGACGATGCGGGCAAATGTCTTTGGCCCGACGCCGGTCTCGGCGGCAAATCGTCCAGCAAGGTGCTTGCGGCTCCAGCCGATATTCCTGGCGATGGCGGCCACGGGCATGCGGCCGCCGCTGGAAAGGAGGTTACCGTATGCCCAGGCCACTTCGGGTTTAGTTGGCGGCGCTGCGGCGATACGGGCTTCGACGAAACGCTCGGCAAGATTGAGGCGTCGATGCCAGTCGCGTTCGTTCGCCAGTCTTTCGCGCAACGCCAGTCCGTCCGCGCCAAGCACATCATCGAGCGTCACCATACGATCGGTGAGTTCGGTCATAGGCATCCGGAAAAAACGGCGCGCTCCGAGCGGGGTGAAATCGATCTGGACGCAGCTTGCTGTTCCGAACGAATCGATCACCACCGGTCCGGCAAAGAGGCCGGCCGCAAAGCTGCCGAAACGTTCGTTGTCGCCGGGCGCACGGCCGAGCCCAATCGCAAACGAGCCGCTGAAATTGATGACGAGCGGTACAACCAGCGATGCGGCCTCGACCTGGCGGAAATGGCCGACGGCCACTTCGCGATAGCCGGTTATGCGCGAGACTATCCCGTCCAGCCTCGGGCATGGCGCACGCTGCACCATCTCGTACTGGCCGGCAGGTGGCGGCGCGGGTGTCGGCGGGGCGTCAGGCTCGGCGATCATTTGCGGCCTCCACTACCAGCCTAGCAAGGCCGGGAATGTCCGTCAAAAACCCAGCATCGTGCGCAGCGGATGTGCGGGATCCATCATCAGCCGCGCGGCGAGCGCAATGCAGGTGATCACCAGCAGTGGCTTGATCAGCTTCGCGCCATTGCGGATTGCCAGCCCAGCGCCGACACGGGCGCCGAGAAACTGCACCACGCCCATCATCAGCCCGATCTTCCATGATACCGCGCCGACGAAGGCGAAAGCGGCGAAACCGCCGATATTGGAGGCGAAGTTGAGCAGCTTGGTATGGGCGGTCGCCTTCAGCACGCCATATCCGGCGAGCGCGACGAAAGCGAGCATGAAGAACGAGCCGGTGCCCGGACCGAAGACACCGTCGTAAAAACCGATCACCGGCACGACCAGTAGCCCGAACAGGAACGGCGACAGGCGCTGGGCACGATCGATGTCGTCCATGTTCGGTTTCAGGGCGAAGTAGAGCGCAATGGCGACCAGCACGAAAGGCAGGGCGATACGCAGCAATTCGCCGGGCAGGATTGTTGCCAGAAGCGCGCCTGCAACGCCTCCGCAGAGGGACAGAAGCGCCGAAGGCAGTTGCCTGCGCAGGTTGACATGCCCTTTGGAGGCATAGGCGATCGTCGCCGAGCCCGAGCCGAACAGTCCTTGCAGCTTGTTGGTGCCGAGCGCCTCGACCGGCGAAAGGCCGGCGAGCAGGAGCGCCGGCACGGCAATCAGGCCGCCGCCCCCGGCGATCGAATCGATGAAGCCGGCGAAGAAGGCCGCGAAGGCGAGCAGGGCAATGGTCTCGGTGGCCAGATCGAACATGTTGTGCGGGGAACGCTTGGCCGGAGGGCCGTGAAAAATATGCTGCGTTCGACCACACGCGGCCAGTTTGCGCAAGTTGCGTTTCACGCTACGTAGTCTGCATGGCGCGCGAGAAGGAAAATTCGATGGCGACAGGAGTGCTGGCCCGCATACGGACGCTGTTTGACGGTGACCCCGGCGTTCGCAAGGTGGCGGACGATCCGGTCCTGTCGGCCGAACTCCTGCTTTTGTTCCGCATGATCCTCGCGGACGGGACGGTCAGCGACAGCGAGATGGATACCTTCCGCCGCATCTGCCGTGAGGCGTTCGGGATCAGCGACGAGAGCCTCGACGGCGTCGTCGAATATCTGAATGATTTCGGCTACGAGACCAGCGGCGCGCAGGCGCTGGCGCTGTTCGGCGAACTTGATGTCGAGCGCCGCAAATTGCTCGCGCGCCACATGGCCGAGATCGCCAAGGCGGATTCCGAGCTCGCCGAAAACGAAGTGCGGCTGCTCCGCCGGACGCTCGACATTCTGGGCATCAGCCCGGTGGACGTTGTGAAGCCGCAGTAGCGACCTGCTGCTGTCAGGCTTGCGGGCGGCCGGCAATGAGGTCTAGCACTTCCAAAGTGGTGCGGACGTCACCGAAGGTGCGGTAGATATTGTAGAGCGTCGCGTTGTGGTCTTCGTCGCGCCTTGCCGCGTTGGCATCCGCGACCATGATGACGCGCAATCCCAAGGCATTCGCGTCCCGAGCCGAAGATTCGCAGCAGATGTTGGTCACCGTCCCGGTAACGATCACCGTGTCGATCCCGCGCGCCTCCAGCCGCGACGGCAGGGCGGATGATCCCGGAAAGAAAGCGCTGAACTGCCGTTTCTCGACCAGCATGTCGGCCTCATGAACTCTGCATGCCGGCCATATCCGATCCTTCAGAGGACCGCTGCCGCCAGAAAACCGATACAATTCCGCGATCTCTTCGCCAAAGAATTCTCCTGCCAAAGCGGGATGGCGTTGTTCCGAAGCGGGGACAGTCCAGGCGACCGTCCCTCCGGTTGCGCGCAGGCCGTTTGCAAGCTTGGCGATGTTAGGCACGATGCCGCGGCAATAGGCATTTTGCGCCACGAAGAACTTCACCATGTCGATAACCACCAACGCGGTTCGGGTCGGAACAAGGTGCTGAAATGCGTGCCGTTTTCCGCGGCGTTCCTCTTGCCTAGCATATTCCCTCGGCTCGATGCGCCACCGGTGCAATTTGGCTTCGGCGCCTTCGCCTTCTGAACGACTTGTCTTCTCCATCGGCTGCTCAGCCCTGCTCCTGCAGCCGGCGCGCGATCGCCCGGTGCAGGTCGGGCGCCGCGGCAACCAGCGCCTTGGCCGCCTCCGATTGCGGATGGTCGAGCACCTCGCCGGTCGGGCCGCGTTCGACGATCTTTCCCTCATGCATGATCATCACGTCATCGGTGATGGCTCGGGCGACCGTCAGATCGTGGGTGATGAACAGATAGGCGACGCCGAGGCGCTGGTTCAAATCGGCAAAGAGGTCGAGGATCTGCGCGCGGATCGAAACGTCCAGCGCCGAAACCGGCTCGTCGGCGACAACGAGCTTCGGTCTGGTGATGATAGCGCGCGCGATCGACAGGCGCTGCCGCTGGCCGCCTGAAAATTCGTGCGGATATTTGTCCATGTCGTCGGCGCGAAGGCCGACTTCGCGCAAGGCGGCGGCCACCATCTCGCGCCGCTCGGCCGCGCTAGGCTGCTTTTCCAGCAAATGCAGGGGTTCGGAAACCAGCCGTTCGACTTTGTGGCGCGGATTGAACGAGCCGTAAGGGTCCTGGAACACCACCTGCATGTTGCGCCGTGCCGGCTTGAGCGTGGCCTCGTCCTTGCCGGTCAGCGTCTCGCCCATGAAACGGATCGCGCCGCCGGTCGGCCTGTCCAGCGCCAGGATCATGCGGGCGAGCGTCGATTTCCCGCAGCCCGAACGCCCGACAAGGGCGGTCGACTGGCCGGGCGAAATCGAGAACGACACGTCGTCCACAGCGCGAAAAGCCTCGGCCTTGCGGAACATCGACAGTCGCTGGCCGGGATAGGCGCGGGAGATGTTTTGGACGTCGAGCAGCGGTGCGCCTTTACCCTCCCCCTTGAGGGGAGGGTCGGCCAGTTCTGCTGGCCGGGGTGGGGGTCGTGAAGAATGCTCGGTTTGGGACGGATCGAGCGCTTCGTCTCCACCCCCACCCGTCGGCTCCGCCCACACCCTCCCCGCAAGGGGGAGGGCAAAGACGCGCCTTTCCGGCACATGCGTCGAAGCGAGTGCCAGTTGCCGCGTGTAAGGGTGCGCCTGCTTCGACAGCGTCAAAGCGGTTTCGCCCGTCTCCATCACCTCGCCATGGCGCAGGATGGTGATGCGGTCAGCCATTTGCGTTACGACCGCGAGATCGTGTGAGATCAGCAGCAGGCCCATGCGGTTTTCGTCGACGAGATCACGCAGCAGTTCCAGGATTTGCGCCTGCAGCACGACGTCGAGCGCGGTTGTCGGCTCGTCGGCGATCAAAAGCTTCGGCTTCAGCGCGCAGGCGATGGCGATCACCACGCGCTGGCGCTGACCGCCCGACAATTGGTGCGGGTAGCGCGACAGCGGGAATTTCTGCTCGGGCAGGCCGACCCGATCCAGTATTTGCCGCGCGCGCTCCTCGGCATCGGCGCGGCTGGCTCCGGTGTGCCAGCGAATGCCTTCGGCGACTTGCTCGCCGATTGTCTTGACCGGGTTCAGCGCGGTCATCGGCTCCTGGAACACCATGCCGATGTCGTCGCCGCGCAGTTGGCACATCCGGTCCTCGGTGGCGGCGAGAATATCGATGCCGTCGAAGCTGACGCGGCCTTCGGCCCGGGCGGCGTTGGGCAGAAGCTGCATGACCGTCAGCGCCGTCATCGACTTGCCCGAACCGGATTCGCCGACCAGCCCCATCACCTCGCCGGCGTCGATGCTCAGGTCGATATCCCTGAGGATCGGCGTCTCGCCGATTTTGAGCGACAGGTTCTCGATTTCGAGCAGGCTCATCGCTGCCGCCGCAATTTCGGGTCGAGCACGTCGCTGACGCCATCGCCGAGCAGGTTGAGGCCGAGCACGGTGATAACAATGGCGAAGCCTGGGAACAGCGCCAGATAAGGCGCGACCATCATCAGCGTCTGCGCTTCGAACAGCATGCGCCCCCAGCTCGGCATTGGCGGCTGTGCGCCGAGGCCGAGATAGGAGAGGCCCGCCTCGGCCAGAATGCCGAGCGCGAACTGGATCGTGCCCTGCACCAGCAGCAGGTTGGCGATGTTGGGCAGGATGTGCTCGACAGTGATCAGCGCCTTGCCCTTGCCGGCGGCGCGGGCGGCCAAAATGAATTCACGCGGCCAGATCGCGAGCGCGCCGGCGCGGGCGACGCGTGCGAAGACCGGTATGTTGAAGATTCCGATGGCGATGATGGCGTTGATCGCGCCGGGGCCGAAGATTGCGGTGATCATCACCGCCGAGAGCAAAGCGGGGAAGGCAAAAACGAGATCGTTGAAGCGCATGACCGCTTCGTCGACGAAGCCGCCGCGGGCGGCGGCCCAGCAGCCGAGCGGCACGCCGAGTCCCATGCCGATGCCGACCGCCACCAGCGCTACCGCGATCGAGTTGCGCGAGCCAACCATGATCATCGACAGAACGTCGCGGCCGAACTGGTCGGTGCCGAAGAGATGTGTGGCCGAAGGCGGCTGCATGCGGTCGGCCACGATAAGCTTGGTCACATCGTAGGGCGTCCAGAAGAACGACAGCAGCGCCATGCCGGTTATCAGCGAAGTGATGGCGAAACCGGTGACAAAGGATCGGTTGGCGAAGGCTTTCGCGACGAAGCTGCCGAAGGTCTCGCGCTCGAATTCAGTCACAGGCAATGTCATTGTCGGATCCTCAACCGTGGATCGACGATCGCATAGGATAGATCGACCAGGAGATTGACGACGATCACGGTCGCGACCAGCAGCATGACGACGCTCTCCACGACGATGAGGTCGCGCTGGGTGATCGCCTGGAAGATCAGCCGGCCGAGGCCGGGGAGGTAGAAGACGTTCTCGATGATGATCGTGCCGGCGAGCAGGAAGGCGAATTGCAGACCAAGGATGGTCAGTACCGGGATCATCGCGTTGCGCAGCGCATGCCGCCAAAGCACATGGCTGCGCGGCATGCCCTTGGCGCGGGCGGTGCGGATATAGTCTTCGCCGAGCACTTCGAGCAGCGCCGAGCGAGTGACGCGGGCGAGGATAGCCGCCTGCGGCAAAGCGAGCGCCACGGCGGGCAGGATCAATGCCTTGGAGGCCGGCCAAAGTCCGGCGTTCCAGCCGGGAAAGCCGCCTGCCGGCACGAGCCGCAGCCAGACCGCGAAAATATAGATGAGGATCAGCGCGAACCAGAAATTGGGTATGGCGACGCCGATCTGCGCCGCGCCCATAGAGAGCGTGTCGGCGGCGCTGCCGCGCCTTTGGGCGGAAAACACGCCGACCGGGATGGCGATGACGGTCGACAGAAAGAGCGCCATGAGTGCGAGCGGCAGCGAGACCACGACGCGTTCGGCGACAAGCTCGGCGACCGGGACCGAATAGGTGTAGGACTTCCCGAAATCAAGCGTCAGCAGCCCACCAGCCCAGTCGAGATAGCGCAAAAGAATTGGCTGGTTGAGGCCCATCTGCTCGCGCAGCACCTGAACCGTCGCTTCCGAGGCATTCAAGCCGAGCATCAGCCGCGCCGGGTCGCCGGGCAGGATCTCCAGCACCGAAAATACCACGATCGACGCGACGACGAGCGTCAGCGCGCCGATGAGGAGGCGTTTGAGGAGGTAGGAGGTCATGGGGCAGGCGTCCGCATTGACGGTGCGGGGAGGGCGGGCCGCAGGGCTGAGTGAGGGTGGAGAAGGAAGAGCTCGACCTTGCGCCACCCCCACCCTGTCGCTGCGCGACGACCCTCCACGCAGGGGGGAGGGTAAGCGCTCAATCCACCCATTTCACCTTGGTCAGGTCGTTCGCCTGGATGGGCGAGTTCGTCCACAGGCCTTCGACCTTGGCGTCCCAGATGCCGATCTTCGGCAGCTCGAAAAGGAAGCCGACGACCGCATCCTCGGCGAGGATTTTTTGGGCCTGGCCGTAGAGCTCCTTGCGCTTGGCCTCGTCGGAAGTGAGGTTCAACTCCTCGATGATCTTGTCGAACGCCGGGTTGTCGTACTGGAAATAGTAGCTGTCGCGCGAATAGATCTCGATGTCGTTCGGTTCGGTGTGGGACACGATCGACAGATCGTAGTCCTTTTCCGTGAACACCTGCTTCAGCCAGTCGGCCCATTCGACCGGGATGATCTCGAGCTCGATGCCGACATCGCGTAGCTGCGAGGCGACGATCTGGCCGCCGTCACGCGCATAGCCGACCGGGGGGAGCTTCAGCGTTGCCTTGATGCCGTTCTCGAAGCCGGCTTCCTTCAAGAGCGCCTTGGCCTTTTCGACATCGTGGGGGTAGGTCCCGGTCAGGTCGACATAGGCCGGGTTATGCGGAGCAAAGTGCGAACCGATCGGCACGCCGAAGCCGCCGGAAGCGCCGTCGATGATCGCCTTGCGGTCGATCGCGTGGGCGATGGCCTGGCGCACTTTCAGATTGTCGAAGGGCGGCCGCTTGTTGTTGGTGGACAGCACCGTCTCGCCTTCAGTCGAGCCGATCACCACCTTGAAACGCGGATCGGCCTGGATTTGCGGCAGCGCATCGCCGAGCTGGAAGTTGGGCAGCGCCTGCACGTCACCCGAAAGCAGCGCCGGAATGGCCGCGGCGGCATCCGGGATGATGCGGAACTGGGCCTTGTCGAGCGCGATCGGATCGCCCCAGTACCCGTCCGCCTTGACCAGCGTGATGGCCGAACCCTTGGCCCAGTTCTCGAATTTGAACGGGCCGGTGCCGATCGGCTTTTCCTTGTTGGTCGCGGCCGATTCTGGTGCCACGATCACTGCGTCGCCCCAACCCATATTATAAAGGAAAGAGCCTTGCGGGTTCTTCAGCGTGACTTTTACCGTGCTCGGGTCGACCACCTCGACCGTGTCGATAGCGGCAAACAGCGCCTTCTGCGCGTTCGTAGAATCTTCGGCGCGCGCGCGGTCGAGCGAGAATTTCACATCATCGGCGTTGAAGTCGCTGCCGTCATGGTATTTGACGCCGGGGCGGAGCTTGAAGGTGTAGATCTTGCCGTCGTCGGAAACGGTCCAGCTTTCGGCCAGCGCCGGCAGCACTTCGCCGCTCGGCCCGATGCGGGTAAGCCCTTCGAAGACGTTGGCGTAGAGAACCTCGTCGATCGCGGCGGCCGCGCCTGCGGTCGGATCGAGATGCGGCGGCTCCAGCGGGATCCCAAGCACCAGGTCGGTCCTGGCGGCCAACGCCGCGCTCGACGCCAGCGCCAGCACGCTCGCCGTGAGGATCGATTTCCAAACTTTCATTGAACCTACTCCCGTTCCCGAATTCCGGCTGGATAGAAGCGTTATTTGCCGCCGGAGTAAATCGCGTTTGTTGCGATGGGCGCACCTGAAGCCTAATCTTTTTCGCGCCAGGGCCGGGCGATCATCGTGCCGCCGGTCCCCGCAGCAACAGGTTCAGGCCGATCGCCATGACCTTGGCCGATTCCACCATGTCGGCGATGCCCACCCACTCGTCCGGCCGGTGCGCCAGGTCCAGAATGCCCGGCCCATAGGCGATGCAGTCGTGCAGATGGCCGATACGCGAGACGTGCTTCTGGTCGTAGGTGCCTGGCGAAATCACGTAGTCGGGCTCCCGGTCGAAGACCTCGCGAATGCCTTGGGCCACCGCGGAGACGACCGGCGCGTTGCGCTCGGTCATCAGCGGCTGCACCTCCATGATGTCGCGGATGTCGTAGTCGAATTTCGGCCGGTCGCGCTTCAGCCGGTCGAGAATGGCCGTTACTTCACCTTTGACGTCGCCGATCTTCTCTTCCAGCAGGAAACGCCGGTCGATCGTCAGCCGGCACCAGTCCGGCACGTTGGGCGAGGGCAGGCCGGGCCGGAAATCGTCGGTCTGGCCGCCATGGATGGAGTTGATGTTCATGGTCGACCGGCGCGCGCCCTCCGGCACGACGGGCATGCGCGTCTGCTTGCGGTCGAGTGCGGGAAACAGATCCTTCTCGAACGCCTCGAGCACGGCGCCCATGTGGCGCACCGCGCAGTCGCCGAGGAACGGCATCGAGCCGTGCGCGATTTCCCCCTTCGTTTCGATCTCGGCCCACCACACGCCGCGGTGACCGAGGCAGATGCGATCCTTGTTCAAGGGTTCGGGGATGATGACATGGTCGACCTTAGGCTTGGAAAAATAACCTTTGCCGGCCAGATAGGCGACGCCGCCGAAGCCGCCCGATTCCTCGTCGGCAGTACCGGAAATCTCGATCGCGCCGGGAAAATCGGGATAGACGTCCATGAACGCCTCGGCGGCGATGATGGACGCCGCAAGCCCACCCTTCATGTCGCAGGCGCCGCGACCATAAACCCTGCCGTCCTTCACTACGCCGGCGAACGGGTCGACCGTCCAGCCTTCGCCCGCCTCGACAACATCGATATGCGAGTTGAAATGCACCGTCGGGCCGCGCGTACGACCGTCGAAACGTGCGACGACATTCATCCGCGGATAGCGGTCGGTGTCGCCCGGCGTCCCTTCGGCGCGGATGAATTCGACGCCGAAGCCGCGTTTCTTCAGGCGCGCGCCAATATATTCGGCACAGGGCCGGTATGCGTCGCCGGGCGGATTGATCGTCGGAAAACGGATCAGGTCGGCCGTGAGCGCGACCAGGTCGTCGACCCGCTCGTCGATGGTTTCGAGAAGCTTTTCATACATGTATGCAATGCCGACCCGGAATTGTGGAACGAGCTGCAGTTTAGGTATCCCCGCAACGAAGTCGAGGGAGGCAGCCTGCCGTCCACCGCGCAGCGGCTTCGTACGGCTCTAGGGCCGGACCGCCGTCACCTCGATTTCGACGAGAAAGCCTGGATTGGCGAGGCCGGCGACCTGCACCACCGACCGCGCCGGCAGATTGGGCTGGGCCTCCGTGCCGAACAATTGCGTATAGCCTTCCATGAAGCCGCCAAAGTCCATCTTGCCGTCCTTAGCCGGATCGCCGACCAGGAATACCTGCATCTTTACCACGTCGCTCATCTTGAGGTCGAGCCTCGTCAATGTCGCCTCGATCGACTTGAACACCGATTCGGTCTGGGTCTTGGTATCGCCATAGGCCGCCACCGTGTTCTTGTCGGCCGCTTCATCGGTGACCGAAGGGACCGCGCCGCTGACATAGACAGTGGTCTTGCCGGCCGGAATCTCGACTGCCTGCGCGATCGGGAAATCGGAATCGGGAATCTTGTGGCGTATGACATCCTGCGCCAAGGCGCTTGCCGTCATCATCATTCCAGCCACAAGGGTGGCGGTGATCCGCAATCCGTTCATTTCTTTCTCCTTTTATACGCTGGTGGCGAACCGACCAGCCTCGCCAAGATGATGGTCGAGGCCGAAGCCGGGACTTATCTGACGTCGGCGACGTCCTGGGCCGTCACGGGGTCATCCTTGTAGTTGTTGCCAAAATGGGTCCGCACATAGTCGACGACGGCGGCAACCTGCTCGTCGCTCATCATCTGGCCGACCGGCGGCATACCTTTCAGCCCTTGCACCACGACAGAGACCGGGTAGCCGCCGGCTTCCAGGTTCTCGTTCTTGGCGAGAGCCGGGTATTTGCCGGCGCCGACCGCGCCCTGGCCCTCGCCCATATGGCAGGCCTGGCAGACGCTGGCATACAGCGCCGCGCCGGTCTCTTCCGAAAAGTTCGACGTATCGCTGAGCGTCGGTTCGGCCGAATCCAGCGGCTGGTCCTCAGCGACGGCTTTCGATTCCTGGGCGAGCGTTCCCGACGTGGCCAGGGCGAAGGTAGTCAGCGCCGCCACGCCGACGAGGCCGGGGGCTCGAAACAACCGTTTCATCATGACGATATTCCTCGCGAGATTGAGGGGATGGGGATGATCCGACATGGCGGTCACCCTGCGAGAACGCGCTGGTGCAGCCGCGACACTGCATCCAGCGACGACAGGATCGCGCCTTCCATCCAGGCCGGGATGTAGGAGGCGTGTTCGCCGGCGAGCACGATGCGCCCGTCGATCTGGCACAGATTGTCGTAGTGCTCCTTTCTCGCCTCTTCGGTCCAGTCGCCCGCACACCCCAGCGTGAACGGAACGCGGTGCCAGGCGACCGCTATGCCGGTTTCGAACTCGTCCTTGTATTGCGGGTGAATCTGGGAGCCGTATTCGACGGCCAGCCTTACGCGTTCGGCGGGCGACATGGAGGTGAATTCGTAAGAATTCGGCCCGTTCCAGGTATAGCAGCCGAGCAGGACACCCTTGCCTCCTTTGTTGAAATCCGTGCTCGGATAGGAAATCTGGGCGATCGGCAGATCGGTATAGCTGACGCCGCCGAAGATCAGATCGTCCTCTTCCCAGAAGCGGCGCTTGAACTGCAGGCCGACCTTGACCGAGGAGGCGTAAGGCACCGCCTCGATTGCGGCTTGCATCGGCGCGCCGACATTGATCTCGATCTGGCTCAGTATCGTCAGCGGGATGGTGCAGATGCACCAGTCGGCCGACGCCTGCTGCGGCGTCCCCGGATTTTTCGTGTCCTCATAGGTAACGGTCACGCCGGTGTCGTTCTGTTCGATCTTGCTGACCTTGGCGTTGTATTTGATGAGGTCGCCGACCTCCCTGGCGAAGGCCTTGCCGATCATGTCGATGCCGCCGACTGGCTGGAACATGGTGGTCTGGAACTCGTAGAGCGCGTAATTCGCAAGATTGCCCCAGAGGCGCGAGTTCAGGATATCGGGGAGACCGATCGGCTCGCCGGCAACCGGCGCCGCGCCGAGGCCGCCGCCCGGATCCTTTTCGAAGCCGCGGTATTCGGATGTGAGATGGCCGGCCCGGTAACCATAGTCGGCATCCAGCGCGCCCCAGGATTTGAGCGCTTCCAGCAGGATCTCCTGGTCCTCCTTGGTGACGCTGCTTTCCAACTGGCTTTTTTGCGTCACCTTGGCCAGCAGTTCCGAGACATGGCCGCGGAAATCTGTCTTGATGTGGCGAACCCGCTGCGGCTTGCCGCCGAACGCTTTCGATGAATGCAGGAACGCGTTGTGGTTGAGCTGTTGGAACGGCTCGAGCGCAACGCCCAGGCGCTTGCAATAGGCGAGCAGGCCGTTGTGATGATAGGGAATGCGCCACGGCCCCGGATTGAGATACATCCCTTCGTCGAACTCGCAGGTTTGTGTCTCGCCGCCAAGCTCAGTGTAGGTGTCGCCGCCGCGCAGGGTCCAGTTGCGGCCTCCTGCGCGGTCGTTGAATTCGAGGATCTGCACCTTGTAGCCGGCCTGGCGCATTTCGAGCGCCGCGGTCATCCCGGCCAATCCGGCGCCCAGGATGAGGACCGAGGCACCCTTCGGATCGCCATCGAGCTTGAGCGGACCCTTGTAACCCGACTCCTCGGCGAGACCCAGACTGGTCATTGCCTGATACATCACGGCGCTGCCTGCAGTTATCCCGATCAGTGACAGCAGTTCGCGCCGGCTTAAACCGTTAAATACTTGATTGTGCTGCATCTTAGTCCCTCCGGGCACGCTCGAGCAATCGCCGCGCCCTCGTAACCCAGTTCCGCACCGCCGCTTGCTCGGTACTCGGTCAAAACTATGCCCGCGCCTCGTGAAGTCAACGAAGACCCGTCCCATGGTGCAATCGTCATCCTGTTGTGGCGCAACCTTCACGGGAAATTGTTAGGACCGACGGTCGCAGGCTTTGGCAAATTTTTAGGAACTGGGTGTAACCTTCTTCACATATCGATTGCGAAGGGGACGTTAGGTTTTTTGGTATTTGGGGGATCGACAAAATGAAAAACGGAATTCTTTTCGCGCTTGCATTTGCGGGGCTGCTGCTTGGCGCTTCGGTGCATGGCCATGCGGCCAGTTTGGTTGCGAACATCAATGTGTCCGCTCAGACCATGACCGTGGTGAAGCACGGC
The DNA here is from genome assembly GCF_011045125.1 of Allomesorhizobium camelthorni. Taxonomy (GTDB): domain Bacteria; phylum Pseudomonadota; class Alphaproteobacteria; order Rhizobiales; family Rhizobiaceae; genus Allomesorhizobium; species Allomesorhizobium camelthorni. The sequence goes on from NZ_JAAKZF010000002.1 coordinate 158,552, forward strand.
CGCGTCATCCACACCTGGAAAGTCTCGACGGCGCGCAGGGGCTACATCACGCCACGCGGCACCTGGCGGCCGAAACGCATGCACAAGATGTGGCATTCGCGTAAATACGATATGTCGCCCATGCCTTATTCGGTGTTTTACCATGGCGGCTACGCCATCCACGGCACCAACTACGTCAAGAGCCTTGGCCGGCCCGCCTCGCATGGCTGCGTGAGGCTCGCGACAGCCAACGCCGCCAGGTTTTACGCGCTGGTGAAGCAGATCGGGCCGGGCAACACACGTATCGTCGTCAGGAACTGAGTGGCATCAATACGCGGCCACCGCCGAAAAACGAATCTGTTACGGAAGTTTATGTCTATACAAATTTTCCCCTGAAATGGCGTTTTCGGGCATTTCATTTGGGATAGGGCGTCTGTAGACATTGGCGGAGGGAGCTCCGCCGATGAATTCCACTTCGCGTGTCGCGCTGTCCGAGCCCGTCGGCGACGAAGTACGCAAGACGACCTGCTACATGTGCGCGTGCCGCTGCGGCATCAATGTGCACATCAAGGACGGCAAGATCCGCTACATCGAAGGCAATCGCGACCATCCCGTCAATCGCGGCGTGCTGTGCGCCAAGGGTTCGGCCGGCATCATGCAGCATTACGCGCCGGCGCGGCTCAGGGCGCCGCTGAAGCGGGTAGGGCCGCGCGGCTCGGGCGAGTTCCAGGAAATCTCGTGGGACGAGGCGCTTGGCATTGCAACCGGCTGGCTCGACGGCGTGCGCCAGTCCGATCCGAAGAAGCTTGCCTTCTTCACCGGCCGCGACCAGTCGCAGTCGCTGACCGGCTTTTGGGCGCAGCAGTTCGGCACGCCCAACTACGCCGCTCATGGCGGCTTCTGCTCGGTCAATATGGCGGCGGCCGGCATCATGACTATCGGCGGCGCGTTCTGGGAGTTCGGCGCGCCGGACTGGGACCGGACGAAGCTGTTCATCATGTTCGGTGTCGCCGAGGACCATGATTCCAACCCGCTCAAGATGGGCATCGCCAAGGTCAAGAAGAACGGCGCGCGTTTCGTCTCAGTCAATCCGGTCCGCACCGGCTATTCGGCGGTCGCCGACAACTGGATCGGCATCCGCCCTGGCACGGACGGGCTGCTGATCCTGGCCGTCGTGCACGAGCTGCTGAAAGCACGGAAAATCGATGTCGACTACCTCATGCGCTATTCCAACGCGCCGTGGCTGGTCGTCGATGCGCCGGGAACTGCCGAGCACGGGCTTTTCGCGCGCGACGTGGAGGGCAGGGAACTGGTGTTCGAAACCGTCACTGAGCGTATCGTTCCGCGAGGCACGGTCGGCGCAAGGCCGGCGCTGTCCGGGCGCTACATGCTTGGGGACGGGCGTTTCGCCGTGCCCTCGTTTCAACTCCTCGCGGAAAAATATCTCCACACGAAATACGCACCCGAGGCCGTCGCCGGCGAAATCGGCGTTGCCGTCGACGTCATTCGCGGCCTGGCGGCCGAGATTGCCCGCGTCGCCTTCGACGAAGCCATCTACATCGATCAGCCATGGACCGACATGAATGGCGAGCGGCATGAGAGCTTCGTCGGCCGGCCGGTGTCTTTCCACGCCATGCGCGGCCTGTCGGCCCATTCCAACGGCTTCCAGACGGCGCGCGCGCTGCACATGCTGCAGGTACTGATCGGCGCAGTCGACTGTCCCGGCGCCTTCCGCTTCGAGCCACCCTATCCGAAGCCGGTCGAGGCGCATCCGACGCCGCATGGAAAGGCCGAGCATTTCGGCTCCAACAAGCCGCTGTCTGGCCCGCATCTCGGTTTTCCGCGCGGGCCGGAAGACCTGCTCATCGACGCCGATGGCAAACCTACGCGGCTCGACAAGGCTTTCTCGTGGGATGCGCCGGTCTCCGTGCACGGCCTGATGCACATGGTCATCTCCAATGCGCATGCCGGCGACCCTTATCCGATCGATGTGCTGTTCCTCTACATGGCGAACATGGCGTGGAATTCGTCGATGAACACGGCCGGCGTGATAAAAATGCTGGAGGACAAGGACCCCGAGACCGGGGAATATCGCATCCCGAAGATCATCTATTCGGACGCATACGCGTCCGAGATGGTCGCCTATGCCGATCTGGTGCTGCCGGACACAACCTATCTCGAGCGACACGACTGCATTTCCATGCTCGACCGGCCGATCTCCGAGCCGGACGCCGTGCAGGATGCGATCCGCTGGCCGGTGGTCGAGCCCGACCGAGACGTGCGCGGCTTCCAGACCGTGCTTCTCGATCTAGGGGCGCGGTTGAAGCTGCCGGGCTTCGTCGACCACCGCGGCCGCGCGCTCTACAGCGACTACGCCGATTATATCGTGCGCCATGAGCGCCGGCCGGGCATCGGCCCGCTGGCTGGTTTTCGTGGGCCGAACGGCGACCGCGTCGGCCGCGGGGCCGCCAATCCCGACCAGCTCAAGCGCTATATCGAGAACGGTTCGTTTTTCTCGGCGCACATCCCGCTCGAAGCGCAATTTTTTAAGCACGCTAACAAGGCGTACCATGATTTCGCCGTCCGCATGGGGTTCTTCGACACTCCGCAGCCGGTCACCTTCCAGCTCTACCAGGAGACGCTGCAGAAATTCCGGCTGTCGGCGGAGGGATTGCGCGAACCGGTTGCGCCCGAAACGCATCGCAAGCGTATCCTCGACACGTTCGACCCGCTGCCATTCTGGTACCGGCCGTTCGAGGAGGAAATCGTCGATCGCCAGACCTATCCCTACCACGCGATCACCCAGCGGCCGGCGGCGATGTACCACTCCTGGGGCTCGATGAACGCCTGGTTGCGCCAGATCCACACGAAGAACCCGCTCTATGTGCCGGGGCCGATTTGCGACGAGCTTGGTCTCGTCGACGGCGACTGGGTTTTCCTGACCTCGCACCACGGACGCATCAAGGTCGAGATCGCGCGGATGGAAGCCGTCAACTCCTCGACGATCTGGACCTGGAATGCGATCGGCAAGCGGGAAGGGGCCTGGGCACTGGACCGCGATTCGCCGGAAGCCAGAAAAGGCTTTCTGATGAACCATTTGATCAACGAACTTCTACCGCCGAAAGGCGACGGCATGCGCTGGTCGAACTCCGACCCGATCACCGGCCAGGCGGCCTGGTACGACCTCCGCGTGCGCATTGAGAAGGCGGAACCTGCCGAATTGAGCGAGCCGCGCTTTGCGCCGGTGTCAGAACCTGGACGACCGGCGAAAAAGCCGAACGAATTACGCTACGGGCAGGAGTGGGCGAAGTGACGCTTCTTCCTGCTCAACCGACGCCGAAGAAGCTCGGCCTCGTCATCGATCTCGATGTCTGCGTCGGCTGCCACGCCTGCGTGGTCAGCTGCAAGGAATGGAACACCGGCGGCTATGGCTCCGCCCTCTCGGACCAGGATCCTTATGGTGCGGAGGTTTCCGGCGCCTGGCTGAACCGCGTCCATACCTTCGAAGTGATCCCCGAAGGAGCCGAGATCGTCGGCGAGGCCGGCGAAGCGCGGATCGTGCATTTCCCGAAATCCTGCCTGCACTGCGAGGATGCGCCCTGCGTCACCGTTTGCCCGACCGGTGCATCCTACAAGCGGGCAGAGGACGGCATCGTGCTGGTCGACGAGAATATGTGCATCGGCTGCGGGCTGTGCGCGTGGGCCTGCCCGTACGGTGCGCGCGAGATGGATCTGGCCGCCGGCGTGATGAAGAAATGCACGCTGTGCATCGACCGCATCTACAACGAGACGATAGACGAGGTCGATCGGGTGCCTTCCTGCGTGCGCACCTGTCCGGCCAATGCCCGGCACTATGGCGACTTGGCGGACCCGTCTTCGGCAGTGTCGATCATGGTCGCGGAACGCGGCGGCATGGACCTGATGCCGGAACAGGAGACGCTGCCCGTCAACAAATACCTGCCACCACGGCCGCGCAAGCCGCTCGCCGACAGCGCGCATAGATTGCCGCTCGCGGAAACTACCGACGGAGCGAAGGGCTTCTTCGCCTGGCTCGACGGCGTGCTGGACCGTATCTGATACATGCACCCGGCTTTCTCTATCGTCATCTTCACCACCCTTTCCGGCCTCGGCTACGGGCTCGCGGCAGTTCTGGGCCTCGGCCTGCTCGATCCCGCCGCTACGGCAACCAAAATCGCCCATCTGCTGGCGCTCGCGCTGATCGCCACCGGGCTCCTGTCGTCGATGCTGCATCTCGGCAATCCGCAGCGCGCCTGGCGGGCATTGTCGCAGTGGCGCTCAAGCTGGCTCTCACGGGAAGGCGTGATGGCGCTGATCACCTTCCTGCCGCTGGCCTGGTCGGCGTGGGCATCGCTGTTCGAGGGCCGCTACCTGGTGGCGCCAGGCCTGATCGGCGCGGTGTTCTGCGCGTTGACCGTCTATTGCACGGCGATGATCTACGCCTCGCTCAGATCGGTGCAGGCGTGGCACACGCCGCTGACGCCGCTCTGTTACCTGATGTTTTCAGCAGCGGGCGGGTTCGTGCTGGCGAGCTTCTTCGCCTTCGCCGGTGCGGGGTCGACGGCGCTCGTGCCGGCACTCGCCGTGCCCGTCACCATCGCCGCCTGGATCGCAAAACTGTTCTGGCGGCACGGAATGCGCACGCTGCGGCCGATTTCGACGCCGGAAACCGCTACCGGGCTCGGCCGGATCGGCCGCGTCCGCCTGTTCGAGCGGCCACATGTCAATGAAAACTACCTGACCAGCGAAATGGGCTTCAAAATAGCCCGCAAGCACGCGGCCAAACTGTCGGCGATCGCTTTCTTCCTCGGGGGAGCAGTGCCTGTCCTGCTGCTCCTTGTGCTGCTTTTGGCCGGGGCGGGCGCCGGCCTGTCAGCTTTGTTGATCGCGCTGCTGGCCGCATGGTGCCATGCGGCGGGCGTGTTGATGGAGCGCTGGCTGTTTTTCGCCGAGGCGCGCCATTCGGTAATGAATTATTACGGAGGTTGATTGTTCAGCGCTTCTGCGGCTCGACTCTAGTGCTGGTATCGTCGGCCGGCCGCTGGAAATGGGTTTCCTCGACCTGCCTGACCAGCCTGTGGATCGCAATCTTCTGGGCGTCGCGCTCGGAGCGGCGCTGGATGCCCCACGGCGTCCAGAGCGGCGCGCTGGCGCCCCTCGGCTTGATTTCGATGTTTTCGGTCATGCACTCGCCTCGTATGATCACGACAGTATGATCACGATAAGTAAACGAATGAAATCTGTTTTTGTTGCGGCAGCCGATCAAATGTTCGAGAAAAACGATGGTCAGGGCCGTCAGGCATTGGCCTTAGGTTTTTTGCGCCGCCGCCGCTCGCGCTTGGATAGGCCCCAGCGCTTATGGAACCACATCCATTGGCCCGGGTCCTCGCGGACCCACCGCTCAACGACGTCATTGAGGAGTTGTGCCGTCGCCGTCACCTCGACCCGGCCCTCGGCATCCCGCGGCAGCTCGATCTTCTCCTCGATTTCGAGCCGAAACCGGTTGCCGGGCAGCCGCACGCAACGAGCCGGATAGACGTCGCAATCATACTGGCGCGCAAGCTTGGGCAAAAGCGGGCTGGTTTCGCACTCCCGACCGAAAAACTGCGTCCTGATCCCATAGCGGAACTTCTGGTCGACCAGGACGCCGATCGTGCCGTTCGCCTCCAGTATCCGCGCCAGCGCGAAGGCCGCGCCGGATCTCGAGGCGAGCAGCTCGCCCATCGACGAGCGCCGCGTCGAAAGAATGTAGTCGGCGATGTAGGGGTTGTTGGGCGGACGGAACAATGCCGTGACCTTCATGCCGTAAGCGGCGCCGCCGATCGGGAGAAGTTCGAAATTGCCAAGGTGGCCGGTGAAAATGATGGTCGGCCTGGCTTCGGCGGCTATTCGTTCGAACATCCTTTCGCCGCGGACTTCCACGCGTCCGGGAGTTTCGGCCTGGGGATCGTAATCAAACAGCTGGTCGAGGAAAATGTACTCGGCCCCGAGGCGGGCCATGTTGCCCCACATATCGGAGGCAATGGCCTGTATATCGGCCTCGCTCTTTTCTGGATAGGCTTTGCGCAGATTGTCGAGCGCGACGCGATGGCGTCCGAACCATGGTCCGATGCGCCTTGCAGCGCGATCGGCGAATTCGAGCGCCTTGTCGGTCGGCAATAGCCGCAGCAGGCGCAGGACCGAAAGCGCGACCTTGGCGGTCAGCCAGTAATTGGCCTGCTTCAACGCCTGGGTCAGGCGGTAGACAAGGGCCTTCACCGCGGACTAGCTCACGCGAAGGATGATCTTGCCGAACACGTCTCGACCTTCCATGCGCTTCAGCGCGGCGCCTATGGAGCCGAAATCGACCTCGGTGTCGATCACCGGCGCGACGATGCCGGCCGCCATTTTCTGCATGGCGTTGGCCATGTTCTCCATTCTGCAACCGAAGGAGCCGAGGATTTTCAGCTGCTGCTGGAAGAGCTGCATCAGGTTCATCTGGGTCGAGACGCCGGAGGTCGAACCGCAGGTCACAAGGCGTCCGCCGCGCTTCATCGACAGCATCGAACCGGCCCAGGTGTCTGCTCCGACATGCTCGAACACCACGTCGACGCCCTTCTTTTTGGTCAGCTTGCGCACGACGCCTTCGAAGCGGTCCTCGCGGTAGTTGATGACGTGGTCGGCCCCGAGCGCCTTGGCCTTGTCGATCTTGTCGTTGGAGCCGACCGTCGTAATGACGGTGCAGCCCATCTTCTTGGCGAGCTGGATCGCGGCGGTGCCAATGCCTGAGCCTCCGGCCTGGACGAGGATCGTCTCGCCGGGCTCGAGCCTGGCATTGTCGAACAGCATGTGCTCGACCGTTCCGAATGTTACAGGTGCAACGGCCGCGCCAATGTCCGTCACGCCGGGAGGGGCGGGGACCAGGAGCCGCGCCGGCAGGTTGATCCTCTCCTGTGCGAAGCCGTCGAGATGGAATCCGTGCACACCCGAAACATGGTCGCAAAGATTGTCGCGGCCTTCGCGGCAGGCACGGCAGAGCCCGCAGGTGCGTGCGCCGTAAATGGAAACGAGCTGACCCGGCAGGAGCCCGGCGACGCCCGGCCCGACAGCCTCAACCTCGCCGGAGGCCTCCGCCCCGACGACCAGCGGCAACTTACGCTTGGCGAAGGCCATGCCACGCCAGCCCCAGACATCGATGTGGTTGAGCGCAACCGCCTTGATACGCAACGTGACTTCGCCGAGCGCGGGCGGCGGCGGCGGCGCGACCTCGACTGTTTCGAGCTTGCGGTCTTCGATGAGTTGCAGTGCGCGCATAGGTGCCTGTGATTAGGAACTAGGGGATGTGCATCCTTCGAGGCTCGCTTCGCTCGCACCTCAGGATGAGGGAGTTTGCGCCTACGGTCCTCATCCTGAGGTGCGAGCGAAGCGAGCCTCGAAGGACGCACAACGCCAAAAGGGCCGGTGGCCGCTACTAGACGGGTTCCCGAGCCATGACAAGGCAAGTGTTCTGTCCGCCAAAGCCGAAGGAATTGGAAAGCACCGTCGCCACTTCAGCGCGGCGCTTGCTGTTCGGCACCACGTCGAGATCAATCGCCGGATCGGGATTATCGTAGTTGATCGTCGGCGGAACGACGCTTTCGGACATGGTCATCAGCGAGAAGGCGGCTTCGATGGCGCCTGCTGCCGAGAGCGTGTGGCCGATCATCGACTTGTTCGACGACACTGGGATTGAGCGAATGTGCTCGCCGAACACCGTCGAGAGCGACATGTGCTCCATCTTGTCGTTTTCGGGCGTCGAAGTGCCGTGGGCGTTGACATAGGCGATACCGTCGACGCCGAGGCCGGCGTCGTCCAGCGCGGCTTTCACCGCCGCGATGGCCGGCGACCCGTCGGGCTTGGAGCGCGTGCGGTGGAAATCGTCGGCCTTTTCGCCGCAGCCGCGCAATATGCCGAGCACCTTCGCGCCGCGCGCAACCGCGCTTTCCAGCGATTCCAACACCAGCGCCGCGGAACCTTCCGCGAGCACGAAACCGTCGCGATCCTTGGAGAAAGGCTTCGACGCCTTTTCGGGAATGTCATTATGCGTCGAAAGTGCGGAGAGCAGCGAGAAGCGGATCAGCGCCTCGGCAGTCGCCGAACCGTCGGCTCCGATGGACAGAGCGCGCTCGCACTCACCGCGCCTGATCGCCTCCACGCCGAGCTGTATCGCGGTCGCGCCCGAAGCACAGGCTGTCGAAAGCGTGATTGGCAGGCCGCGCGTGCCGAAACGGTCTGCCAGGCGGTCGGCGATCGAGCCGAATTGCGAGGTCTCAAAAATGTCGAGCGAGTTCAAGCCGCGCGCTACCGTCAGAAGCCGGTCCGCGGCGCTGCCTTCCTTGCCGGAATTGTAGAGGGAGAAGCGCTCGCTCCAGTCGAGTTCCATCGGCGGCGACGCCAGGAACAGCGGGCCGCCGAAATCCTCGGCATCGACACCCGCCTCGGCGACTGCCTCCTGTGCGGCCGTTTCCGCGAGTTCGTAGGTAAGCGCACTGGCGCCTTTTTGGCTCGAAGCCAGGAAATCCACCGTGCCGGCAATGCGCGTGTTCAAGTGATCGACCGGAAAGCGCACGATCGGGTGGATGCCCGATTTGCCCGACGTCAGGGCGGCCCAGTTGTCGGCCTTACCGACGCCGAGCGAGGTCACCACGCCGATGCCCGTGACGGCCACGACCGGCCTGCCGAGATGGTCCGCGTATCTAGCCATGTTGGTTCTCCGGCAGTTCAGTCGGCTGCGACGAGCGCCATGCCTTCGAAATAGTGGTAACCGACAGCAGTCGCCAGCACCGATTGCGGAATTTCCTCGAACGGCTTTTCGGAAGTTTCGTCGAAGGGCGGATAGCCGGCCTTCCTGTCGACCGCGAGCGCCGCCAGCGCAACGGCGAAGGGAAACTGCGCTTCCTTCATATGGCCGGTCAATGTGCCAAAACTGCGGATTGCAATTGACGGGTTCTGGTTAAGCGCCGATTTTTCGGCCTTGGTCGCGGCATGCGCGCCGGATGCGCCGGAGATCGCCAGCAGCGGGCCATTGACGGGTGCGGCCTTCCCAAGCAGGCCGGCTACCGATTGTTCGAGATCAGCATTGCCGCGCCGCGACCGGCCGGATACGACGGCCTCCAACTGGGCATAAACATGCCGGCCGCGTGCTGCAGCGTGCTCGCGCGATTCCAGTACGAGAAAGGCCGCGCCCGATCCGGTGATCACGCCGCCGCCTTCCGCGCCCTGCCGCTGCCAGACCGGTTTCCACGGCCCACGGTGCAAATAGCCGCCGAGCTCGTAACCCAGGAGCATGTCGGGATGCTCGGTCTGGAAAGCGCCGCCGACCAGAACATGCGTGGCCTGGCCAGAGCGGATGCGGGCTGCGGCGGTCTCCACGGCCGAGACGCCGGCGCCTTCCTCACCCATGAAGGTGCGCGAGGAGCCGGTGACCTTGTGCACGATCGAGATGTTGCCGGCGAGCAGGTTGGACAGCTGCGCCAGGAAGAGGGTAGGGCGAAGCTCGGTCGTCAGCTTCTCGTTGAGCAGCACGTCGCGGTCGGAGCGACTTTCGGATGCCGCGAGAATGCCTGAATCCACCGCCTCGTCGCGCTCGCCGCCGCCGGCGGCTACCACCATGTCCATGGTCGCGCAGAGCGCTTCGTCGCCCTTGATGCCGGCGTCGTCGAGCGCCAATCCGGCGGTGTAGGTGCCGAGGCGCTGCCAGGTCTCCATCTGGCGCTGGTCGCCGCGCTTGGCGATCTGCAGGCCCCAATCGATCTCGGGCAAGGGATGGATGACGTAGGGCCGATAGCGCTCGGCATCGATGACCGGTTCGGGCCGTCCCGCAGTCAGCTTTTGCCAATGCGCGTCGGCTCCTTCGCCCAGCGACGAAACGAGGCCGATGCCGGTTATGACGACGTCGTTGGGGTTCATGGGCGGTCGTTTCGGGTTAAGGCGCTCTGTTCCGTCGGAGGGATCAGGCGGCGGCTTTCGCCGCGACGAGGCCGTCGATCTTCGCGCATAGGTTCTTCATCAGGAAATACTCGTCGGTCGAAGCCTTGCCGTCATTCACGTCCTGCGTCCACTTTTCGAGCGGCACTTTGATGCCGAATTCCTTGTCGATCGCAAAGACGATGTCGAGGAAATCGAGGCTGTCTATGCCCAGATCGTCGATGGTGTGGCTGTCGGGGGTGATTGTATCGCGGTCAATCTCGCTCGTTTCAGCGATGATGTTTGCGACTTTGTCGAATGTCGTTGACACGGTTTTTCCTTCGATTTGCAGGCGGGAGACTCCGCGCATGTTTGGTCCGGCTCTCTAATCGGTTTTTCCCGGCAGGAAAAGACCCTATCCGTGCGGCGAAGTCTGCAGACATTAGTTGAAGACGACGCGGCCGAGCACATGCAGCCCCTGCTCGGTAGGCCGCACGATGATCGCCTCGCCCTCGCGGGCGGAGACGCCGGTAAGCGCCTTGATGTTCTCGTCATGGGTGATCATGACGAGATTGCCGGAGCCAGAATAGGCGCGGATTTCGGCCATCACGGCCTCGTTTTGGGCCGCCGCTGCCTCTTCGTCCGGGCTCAAGAGGTCGAGCGCCTCAAAGGGCTCCACCTCTCCGTCGCGAAACGCGATGCTGCCGGTTTCGAGCGCGCGGCAATAACGGCTTGAAAGAACGCGTTCGGTCGGGGCCGCGCGAGCGGAAAAAAGCGAACCGATCTTCCGCGCCTGCTGCTGGCCACGATCCGAAAGGTTTCGCTGCGTACCGCAATCCTCAATCTTGAAGCGTGCCGGCTCGGCCGCTCCAGGCGCAATTGCATGGCGCAGCAGCACCACCTGCTCGCCCTCGCGCAGCAGCGCCCAGCCGGCCTCGGTGGCTTCGGCCGGGGCGTAAATGAGCAGCAAAAAAACGACAATGAAGGCTCGACGCATACAGGGTCCTTGGCGCTAGATGGATATAGGGACGCGAAAGCCGATTGAAAGACAAGCTTGGCAGGCGGTTGCGCCGCTTTCTCCACTCGCCTATCAGGCGGCATGTCTCCGCTCACCGAAACCGTGCTCTTCGTCTTCGCGCTCGTTGCGCTCGGCTATCTGGCCGGGCTGACGGGCTATTTGAAGGCTGAAACCGGCGATGCATTGTCGCAATTCGCCGTCGGCGTGGCGCTGCCGCTGCTGCTGTTCCGCACGATGGTGGAGGCAGACTTCCATGGCGCGGCTCCCTGGTCCCTTTGGGCGACCTATTTCGTCGCGGTGGCCGTCGTCTGGACCTGCGGCCATCTCGTAACCACCCGTGTTTTCGGGCGAGAGTCGCAGGCGGGCGTTGTCGGCGGTGTCGCGGCCTCGTTCTCCAACCTCCTGCTGCTCGGTGCGCCCTTCATGCTCGGCGTCTTCGGCCAGGAAGGTTTCGAGATCCTCTCGCTCATCCTTTCAGTGCATCTGCCGACGATGCTGATGGCGTCGATCATCCTGTTCGAGATTTTCGGGCGCGGCGGCGGCGTCCATCCTCTCCAGATCGTCAGGGAGTTCCTGCGCAAGATCTTCGTCAATCCGCTGGTCATCGGCATCCTCGCCGGCCTGTTGTGGCGTGCGACGGGCATGGCGCTGCCCGGGCTCGCTGCCCGGCTGGTCGATGCGCTGGCCGACATTGCCGGTCCGGTGGCGCTGTTCTCCATGGGCTTTGGACTGCGAAAATTCGGGCTGTCGGGCAATATCCGCCCGGCGCTGGCGCTCACCGTGCTCAAGCTCTTCCTGATGCCGGCAGTGGCGCTGGGCATGGCGATGCTTCTCGGCCTGCCGCCGCTTTCGGCCAAAGTCGCCGTCGCCGCTGCCGCGCTGCCGTCCGGCGTCAATTCCTACCTCATCGCGATGCAATTCGGCACGGGGCAGGGGCTGGCCTCCAACCAGTTGACGATCGCCACGGCCTGCGCGGTCGTCACTACGGCATTCTGGCTGACCGTCGCGCAGGCGGTGTTCGGCTAGGACTGGACCAGCAAGCGGCGGATCATTGCGATTGATTGGGCGGCGGGCGCTGGAGTAAGAGATTGCCCGGTAGCCTGGGCGGCGTACGGTCGCCCCCGAAGCGGCGGTCAGTCGATAAGATCGCCATTCGTCCAACAATTCCAGAACAGCGCCACAGCGCTGACGAGAGGCGACAAATGCTACAGAAAACCAGCCATTACATGCGCCAGGCAAACCTCATCGGCGGCAAATGGGTTCAGGCCGATTCCGGCGCGACGATCGACGTGATCAATCCGGCCAACGGCCAGAAGCTCGGCACCGTGCCGAAATCCGGCGCCGCGGAGACCCGCCGCGCCATCGAGGCCGCCGATGAGGCATTCCAGAGCTGGCGCAAGACCTCGGCGCTGGAACGCTCGAAACTGCTGCGCAAGCTGCACGACGCGATCATGGACAACCAGGATTCGCTGGCCGAATTGCTGACGATGGAGCAGGGCAAGGCGCTGTTCGAGGCCAAGGGCGAAGTGGCGATCTCCGCTGCCTACATCCTCTGGTTCGCCGAGGAAGGCCGCCGCACCTACGGCGATGTCGTTCCCTCGCCATGGGCCGACCGCCGCATCATCGTCACCAAGCAGCCGGTCGGCGTCATCGCTGCGATCACGCCGTGGAATTTCCCGTCATCCATGCTGGCGCGAAAGATCGGACCGGCGCTGGCCGCCGGCTGCACAGCCGTCGTCAAGCCTGCCTCGCAGACGCCGTATTCAGGCCTCGCCTGGGGGGCGCTCTGCGAAGAGGTCGGCTTCCCCGAGGGCGTCGTCAACATCGTCACCGGTTCGGCCGGCGAGATAGGCGACGAAATCTGCGCCAATCCGCTGGTGCGCAGGCTGACCTTCACCGGCTCTACGGAGATCGGCAAGATCCTGATCCAGAAATGCGCTTCGACCGTCAAGAAGGTATCGATGGAACTCGGCGGCAATGCTCCGTTCCTCGTTTTCGACGACGCCGATATCAACCGTGCGGTCGAGGGGGCAATCGTCGCCAAATACCGGAATTCCGGCCAGACCTGCGTCTGCACAAACCGTTTCTTCGTGCAGGCAGGCATTTATGACGCGTTTGTGGAGAAGTTCGCCGTAGCGACGGCAAAGCTCAAGGTCGGCCCCGGCCTCGACGAAGGCACTACGCAGGGGCCGCTGATCGACGACAAGGCGGTCGCCAAGGTCGAGGAATTCATCGACGACGCGAAGTCGCATGGTGGCAAGGTTGTCGCCGGCGGCAAGCGGCATGCGCTGGGCGGCTCGTTCTTCGAGCCGACCGTAATCTCGGGCGCGACGCCGAAGATGCGCTTCATGAAAGAAGAGATCTTTGGACCCGTTGCGCCTGTCTTCAGGTTCGAGACTGAGGAGGAAGCCGTAAGGCTCGCCAACGACACCGAATTCGGCCTCGCCTGCTATTTCTACACCGGCGATCTCGGCCGCGCGTTCCGCGTCATGGAAGGGCTGAAATACGGCATGGTCGGGGTCAATGAAGGCCTGATCACCACGGTCGAGGCGCCGTTCGGCGGCGTCAAGGAGTCTGGCCTCGGCAAGGAAGGCGGGCACCAGGGCATCGAGGACTATCTCGACACCAAATATGTCTGCATCGGCGGCCTCGGCCTCTGACCTTCAACGCAATTCGACGGGTGGGCGCAATGGCGGACGACGAAGTCTTCGGGACGACGGATGAGGGCGAGGCCGTGCGGCGGATTTCGATCGCCGGCGGCGGCCTGTCGGCCAAAATCCTGGGCTGGGGCGCGGTGGTGCAGGATCTGCGGCTGACAGGCCACGATGCGCCGCTGGTGCTCGGCTTCGAGCGGTTCGAAGACTATCCAACGCTCACGCCCTATTTTGGCGCGATGGTGGGCCGCCATGCCAACCGCATCCGCAACGGCCGCTTCACCATCGCCGGCAGGCGTTGTCAGATCGACGCCGAGCACCCGGAAAAGCACGGGTTGCACGGAGGTTCGAACGGCTATTTCAAGCGTATATGGGAGTTCGCGGAAACGGGCGCGGACTTTGTCACACTTTCCCTGCACGATCCCGACGGTTCGATGGGATTTCCCGGTGCGGTGGATGTCCGTTGCACATATCGCCTCCGCAATCCCGGCGTGCTTTCGATCGAACTCACCGCGACGTCGGACGCGCCGACCCTGTGCAACCTCGCGCATCACTCCTACTTCAATCTCGATGATGGCGGCGGCGGCGACATTCTCGACCACCGGATGTCGGTAAACGCCTCGGCCTACCTTCCGGTCGACGATACCCTGATCCCGACAGGGGTGGTCAGGCCTGTGGACGGGACGCCGTTCGATTTCCGGATGGCTCGCGCCGTCCGCATGGAAAGCGAGGGCGAGCAACTCGAGTATGACCACAATTTCTGCCTCGCCGCCGCTCGCGGGCCGCTCAGGCAGGCGGCATGGGTCCAGGGCGCAACATCCGGCGTCGAAATGGAGGTCTGGTCGACCGAACCCGGCCTGCAATTCTATATCGGCCAACACTTAAATCCCGACGCTGCAGGGCTTGACGGCCGGCGCTACAAGAAATTTTCGGGCTTTTGCCTGGAGCCGCAGACCTGGCCGGATTCGCCCAACCGGCCGTATTTCCCGCAAGCGACGCTGCTTCCGGGTGAATCTTATCGCCAGACGACCGAATACCGGTTCAGGCAGGTCTGACCGGCGGAACGATCTACCTGTCGAATGCCATCTTCAGGAGTTCGAACGGAGCCAGCGCGCCGCGCACCTGCACCACGGTCGCTGCAACCCGGTGCGCGCGCTTGGCAGCATCGGCGGGGGCGAGACCGAGCAGGCGGGCCGCGAGATAGGCACCGTTGAAGCTGTCGCCCGCGCCGGTCGTGTCGACCGGGTTCGCCACGTGGATGGCAGGCGATTCGAACGTGTCGCCGTAATGCAGGATCAGCGCTGGCTGATCGCCGTTCTTGACGACGACTTCGGCGGGGCCGGCATGCTCCAGCCGCCTGGCCGTCGCCTCCATGGACTGATCGCCGAACAGCATCTCCTCATCCGGGAATGTCGGCAGCGCAATGTCGGTGACGGCTAGCGCCTCGCCAATCGCCGTGCGCGCGGCGGAAATGTCCGGCCACAGTTTTGGCCGGTAATTGGGATCGAAGGCTATGTGGGCGCCGTGCTCGCGCGCTTTGGCTACGGCATCGAGAAAGACTCGCCGCGCAGGCTCCGCCAGAATTGCCAAAGTGATTCCGGAAAAGTAGATAAGCTCCCGGTTTTCAAGGCTTTTCGCTAGGGCGGCAGGATCGTCTGCGAGCCGGCGCGCGGCGGCGTCGCTGCGCCAGTAGGTAAAGGCACGCTCCGCCCCGGAGAGCGTGATCGCGTAGAGGCCCGGTCGCGCGCCCGGCAGGATCGGGCTGTTTGCAATGCCGATGTCATGGGATTTGAAGAATTCGATCTGGCCGTGGGAGAACGGGTCGTCGCCGAAGGCCGAGACATAGTCGACATGGTGGCCCGGCATCAGGGCGCGCATGGCCCAGAGCGTGTTGAAAGTGTCGCCGGCATAACCCATTCGCCACAAGCTGCTGCCCTGGCTCGACAGTTCGATCATGCACTCGCCGACCGCCGCAATGCCATGCGCCATGCATTCCTCCTTCGCTGTCGCCGCCCGCTTCTTAGCCAATTGAAAGCGGACTTGCCACTACCCCGAATGGCGCGTCACGGCTTTTCGTTCCGCCCCGGAGCGACTACTTTGCAACGCTCGGAATCGCAATGGAGACGCATTTGACCGCGATATGGCGTTACGCAGCCGCTGCTCTTGTCGTCGTCCTGATCGCGGCCGGCGGCATGATGGCCATGCACGGTTCGTCTGCCCCTCCCGCCGACCTCGATCTCTCGCGCTCGAAAGCCACGGAAAAGGGTGTTTTCCTCGCCTCGGTCGAGCCGGAAGCCGGGTCGTTCAAGCAGGGCGAACTGCACTCATGGGTGCTGACCGTCAAAAAGCCGGACGGGACGCCGGTGGAAGATGCCACTATCGCGGTCGATGGCGGCATGCCGGACCACAATCACGGCCTGCCGACCAGCCCGCAGGCAACCGCCCATCTCGGCGAGGGCCGCTACCGTGTCGAGGGCGTGAAGTTCAACATGGGCGGCTGGTGGGTGCTGCGCTTTGCCATTTCGTCGCCAGCCGGCGACGACGAAGCCGTGTTCAACCTGACGCTGTGAGCCTGAGATGCGCAGCCGAACGGCAGCATTTGCGCTTGGGCTGATCGCAGCGCTGACGCTCAGTGGCTGCGGCGAACCCGACTTCACCGAAGCCGAAAAGGCGATGATCGCCTCGCTGTCGCTTTCGGCACTGCCGCCGCTGCCGGCTGACCCGACGAACCGCTATGCCGATTTGCCGGCCGCGGCCGCCTTCGGGGCAACGCTGTTCTTCGAGCAGCGGCTCAGCCGCGACGGCAATGTGTCGTGCGCAACCTGCCACATCATCGACCGCCAGTTCCAGGACGACCGGCCGCTCGCAATCGGCGTCGCGACCACCAACCGGCGCACCATGCCGCTCGCCGGGGTGGCGCGAAGCCCCTGGTTCTTCTGGGACGGGCGCAAGGACAGCCTGTGGTCGCAGGCGCTCGGGCCGCTGGAGGACGCGCGGGAACATGCCGGCAATCGCACTGCCTACGCGCATTTCATCGAGAAGGAGTTCGCTGACCGCTACGAGCGGATTTTCGGGCCGTTGCCGGACCTTTCCGGATTGCCCGAGAATGCAGGCCCGCTGGGAACCGAAGCTGAGAAGGCCGCCTGGAAGGGGATGCGCGGGGAGCAGCGCGCTTCGATCGACCGGGTGTTTGCCAATCTCGGCAAGGCGATCGCGGCCTTTGAGCGGTCGATCGTGCATGAGCCGACGCGTTTTGACCGTTTCGCCGATGCGGTGGCGGCCGGGCGCGATCCGGAAGGCGAGGCGGCGTTTTCGGACGAGGAAATACAGGGGCTGAAGCTGTTCATCGGCAAGGCCAATTGCGTGACCTGCCACAACGGCCCGCGCTTCACCGACGACCATTTCCACAATACCGGCGTACCGGCCGTGAAGGAATTGCCGGAAGACAGCGGCCGCGAGACGGCTGTCGCGCAGGTTGCCGCCGACCCGTTCAACTGCCTTGGCGCATTCCGCGACGGCGGCGAGGAGGCCTGCGGCGAGTTGCGCTTCATGGTCAAGTCCGGGGACGCGCTGAAGCGCGCCTACAAGACGCCGTCCTTGCGCGGCGCCGCCACCCGGCCGCCCTATATGCATTCCGGCCAGATTGCGACGCTGGACGATGTCATGGACCACTACAACACCGTGCCGGCCAGCACCCGCGGCACGACCGAACTGCATCCGCTCGGCCTGTCGGAACGGGAGCGGGCCGCGCTCATCGCGTTCCTGAAAACGCTGGCGGAGTGAGTGCCGATATGTGCGTCCTTCGAGGCTCCCCTTCGACAAGCTCAGGGTCGCACCCCAGGATGAGGGAGGTTGCGCCTTTGCAATCCTCATTCTTCGACGCCGACATTTCAGGGAGAGGAACTGGGCGCTTCAGGGAGAGGTACCCGGCGCCATACGATCCTTATCCTGAGGTGCGAGCCCTCTCTGCCGTCGAAAGAACTGAGCAAGGCCCCTGGGGGGAGCCTCGTGGGACGCACCGGCAGAAATTTCACCGGTCCTTCACCGTCTCCATCGCCACGAAAGTCGATGTTTGCGAGACATGCGGCAGCGCCGAAATGCGCTCGCCGAGAACGCGGCGGTAGGCGGCGATGTCTTTGGTGCGCACCTTCAGCAGATAGTCGAAACTCGCTGCCATCATATGGCACTGCTCGATCTCGGGCACGCCCTGGACAGCGCGGTTGAAGGCGTCGAGCGCGGCGGAACGCGTGTCCGACAGCGTCACCTGCACGAACGCGACATGGCCTTCGCCCATGCGCTCGCGGTCGATGACCGCCGAATAGCCGCGGATGAAGCCGGCATTTTCGAGACGCCGCACCCGCGCCTGCACCGGGGTTTTCGATAGCCCGACCTTCGCCGCTAATTCGGCCATCGACAGGCGGCCGTCGCGCGACAGCGCGGCCACGATGTTGCGGTCGATGCGGTCCAATTGATCTTCATTCATGGATTGGCAGGCATGAATACGGTTCAAACGACCTCATCAATAGGCCGAGCGGACTGCATGGTCCAGCTTTTCGGTCCAAATCGACGCTCGGATTGTGCTAGCTTTGGATAATCATTCCATCAAGCTAGAATGTTCCGACAGGACCGCCATGACAGCGCCCGACGCCATCCGCAACGCCATCCGCGCCAATTACCTTCCCGATGAAGGCGAGGCGCTGGCCCATCTCGTCGCCACCGCGGATCTTTCGGCCGCGGAACGCGAGGCGATTTCGGCGCGGGCGGTCAAGCTGGTCAAGGCGGTGAGGGGTTCCTCCGACCCGCGCCTGATGGAGGTATTTCTCTCGGCCTACGGTCTCTCGACCAAGGAGGGCGTGGCGCTGATGTGCCTGGCCGAGGCGCTGCTGCGCGTGCCGGACACCGAGACGATGGACGATCTGATCCAGGACAAGATCGCGCCGCATGACTGGTCGGCGCATTCGGGCGGGTCGAGCTCGATCTTCGTCAACGCCTCGACCTGGGCGCTCATGCTCACTGGCCGCGTGCTCGACGACGAGGACGATGAAGGCATTGCCGGCACGCTGCGCTCGATGGTCCGCCGCCTCGGCGAACCGGTTATCCGCACGGCAGTCGCGGCGGCGATGCGCGAAATGGGCGAGCAGTTCGTGCTTGGCCGCACGATCGCGGAAGCTGTCAGGCGTGGCCGCTCGCTGATCGCGAAAGGCTATCTCTATTCTTACGACATGCTGGGCGAGGCGGCGCGGACCGAAGCCGACGCGCTGCGCTACCACCGTGCTTATGCGGACGCGATTTCTTCGCTGAACAGCGGCTCCAACAGCCCCGATATCCGCACCAATCCCGGCATCTCGGTCAAGCTTTCGGCGCTGCATCCGCGCTACGAGATGGCGCAGAAGGAAAAGATGCTGCCCGCGATGGCTGAGCGGCTTCTGTCGCTGGCAGTCGCGGCGCGCCATGCCCGCATGGGCCTGAACATCGACGCGGAGGAAGCCGACCGCCTCGACCTGTCGCTCGACGTCATCGAGCGCGTGCTGGCCGCCCCCGAGCTCGAAGGCTGGAACGGCTTCGGCGTTGTGGTGCAGGCTTACGGGCCGCGCGCGGCGTTTGTCATCGACTGGCTCTACGCGCTCGCCAGGCGCCTCGACCGCAACATCATGGTGCGGCTGGTCAAGGGCGCGTACTGGGATACCGAGATCAAGCGGGCGCAGGCTTTTGGCCTAGACGGTTATCCGGTATTCACGCGCAAGGCCAATACCGACGTGTCCTACATCGCCTGCGCCAGGAAGCTGCTGTCGATGACCGACCGCATCTATCCGCAATTCGCCACCCACAATGCGCATACGGTCGCGGCCATCCTGTCGATGACGACGGACCGCGACAGTTTCGAGTTCCAGCGCCTGCACGGCATGGGCGAGGCCCTGCACGAGACCGTGCGCAAGGCGGAAGGCACGCGCTGCCGCATCTATGCGCCGGTCGGGGCGCATTCCGACCTGCTCGCCTATCTCGTCCGCCGACTTCTGGAAAACGGAGCCAACTCCTCTTTCGTCCACCAGCTTACCGACGAGGACGTGAAGGCCGAGGACATCGCCCGCGATCCGTTCGAAGCGGTCGAGACGCAAGGCCCGGCAGCCAATCCGGCAATCCCCAAACCGTCGGCGATCTTCGGCGCGTCGCGCTCGAATTCCAGGGGCTGGGACATTACCGACCCGGTGGCTCTCGCCGCGATCGACAGGGGCAAGAGTACTTTCGCCGGCCCCGAGCAATGGTTCGCCAAACCGGTCACGCGTGCGGCCGGATACGGCGCTCGACGTCCGGTGCTCAACCCAGCCAAACCCAAGGATGTCGTCGGTTCGATCAGTGAGGCGACGGCCAAGCAGGTTTCGACCGCGGTTCGCATTGCTGCCGAGGCGCAACCGGCTTGGGCGAGGCGGCCCGTCGCCGAGCGGGCCAACATGCTCCGTCGCACGGCGGACTTCTACGAGGCCCATTCGGTTGAATTCTTCGCGCTCGCCACCCGCGAGGCCGGCAAGTCGCTTGCCGACGGCGTCGCCGAGGTGCGCGAGGCAGTGGATTTCCTGCGCTACTATGCGGCGGAGGCGGACAAGACCGAAGCGGGAACCGAGGCGCGCGGCGTTATCGCCTGCATCTCGCCATGGAACTTTCCGCTGGCGATCTTCACGGGGCAGATCGCGGCGGCGCTCGTCACCGGCAATGCGGTCATCGCTAAACCTGCCGAACAGACGCCGCTGATCGCCGCGCGCGCTGTCGAACTGATGCGCAAGGCCGGCATTCCGGAAGACGTGATCCAGCTTCTGCCGGGCGATGGCCCCTCCGTCGGTGCGCCGCTGACGGCAGATCCGCGCATCGCCGGCGTCTGCTTCACCGGCTCGACCGAGGTTGCAAAACTGATCGAAAAGCAGCTCGCCGAGACCGCCGCTCCCGACGCTATGCTGCTCGCGGAAACCGGCGGGCTGAACGCCATGATCGTCGATTCCACCGCGCTGCCCGAGCAGGCGGTGCGCGACATCCTCGCTTCGGCCTTCCAGAGCGCGGGCCAGCGCTGCTCGGCGCTGCGCATCCTCTACGTCCAGAAGGATGTCGAGAAGAAGATGCTGGAGATGCTCGAAGGCGCGATGAAGGCGCTGAATGTCGGCGATCCGTGGCTTCTGTCCACCGATGTGGGTCCGGTCATCGACGAGGAGGCGCAGAATTCCATTCGCGAGTACTGCGCGGCCATGGAGGCAAAAGGCAAGCTGATCGCGAAGCTCGATGCGCCGGCCGACGGGCGCTTCGTCGCGCCGCATGTGTTCCGTGTCTCGGGCATCGAGGAGATGGATCGCGAAGTGTTCGGGCCGGTGCTGCATGTCGCGACTTTCGATGCTGACAAGATCGACAAGGTCATCGCCGCCATCAATAGCAAGGGCTACGGCCTGACCTTCGGCCTGCACACCCGGATAGAGGCGCGAGTGCAGCACATCCTCGACGGCATCCATGCCGGCAATATCTATGTCAACCGCAACCAGATTGGCGCAGTCGTCGGCTCCCAGCCCTTCGGCGGCGAGGGACTTTCCGGCACCGGGCCAAAGGCCGGCGGACCGCATTATCTGCGGCGCTTCCGGCGCTCGGAAAGTGCTAGCGCAGAGATTGGCGAAGGCAAGAAACTCCCGGCGAAAGCGCTGGCCGATGCTTTGCCCGACCCGTCCGCCGGCGACTGGAACTCCGCAGCCGACCGCATTGCTGTCTTGCGAAAACATCTGCGCGGAAAGGGCGCCGCGGCGATTGCGGCAGCCGCGGCCACCGATTTCGGCCCAGTCGATCTGCCAGGGCCGACCGGAGAGGCCAATACGCTGACGCTTCTGCCGCGCGGACGCGTGCTTTGCCTCGGGCCGGACAGCGAGACGCTGCTTGCGCAGGCGATCCAGGCGCTGGCTGCAGGCAATGCCGTTCTCGCCGTCGCGCCCGGCGCCCCGACAGCGCTCAATGCGCTCATCGGGAAGGGTCTTCCGATCGCGGCGCTAGACGGAGTTTTGGACCCGGCACAGCTGAAAACCCTCGTCATCGACGTCGTGGCGTTTTCTGGCGCAGCCAAACCGGCGCGCGCTATCAGGCAGGCGCTGGCTGAGCGGAAAGGGCCGATCGTGCCGCTGGTGACGGAAATCCTCTATCCGGCAGCCTACGCCCACGAACGCGCAGTTTGTGTCGACACGACCGCAGCCGGCGGCAATGCGAGCCTGCTGGCGGCGGCCTGAGGAACGGAGGCGAGGGAGCGGCTACGCTCCCTCGACGACGGTAAATCCCTCGAATTGCGGATGGCCGATATAGAGCGGCTTGTTGACCCCGGCATTCTTGTGGGCGGCGCGGAAATTTTCCGACTTGGTCCAGGCTACGAAATCCTCGTAGCTCGACCAGACCGTGTGCGAGGCGAACAACGTGTAGCCCTCGGCTTCGTTGACAGGGCCTCGCAGCAGGTGAAACTGCTGAAAGCCCTTCATCTCCGATAGCCTGGAGTCGCGGCCCTTCCAGACATTCTCGAAGGCTTCCTCGGAACCGGTCTGGACCTTGAAGCGGTTCATCGCAATGTACATCGGCATTCCTTTCAGATCGTGCGTTTGGCCGGCGTTGCGCCAGGCCGTGAATCGGTTTTGCCGGCAGCCGGCGGGAACTTGATCACGCCGTCCGGCGGCTCCGCTCCAATCGCGCCCGTCGGGTTCGGACCAGCTTGAATCTGCGCGTCGCCGCGATGGCGGGCAATATCGGCGACGGCGCGCTCGGCCTCAATGCGGTCGATCAGCGCCAGGAATTCGGGGCGAAGCCCGTCGCCCCGTGCGGCAGCGATTGCGTGAAGTGGGTTAAGCAGGAACATTTATCGTCTTTCGGCGAACTCCAGCGGCACGGCAAACGGCCAACTGGAACGGCCGGCGCCTTCGGGAATGGCCGGGAAGGGCGCTGCGCGGCGGACCGTCTCGATCGCCGCATTGTCGAGCACCGGCGAGCCCGAACTGCGCACGACGCGCACCCCGCCGACGCCGCCGTTGGCCGAAACCGTGAAGGCGACCATGACTTTTCCCTGCAGCTTTTGGCGCCTTGCCGCGCGGCGCAGCTTCGAGACGATCTTGCCGGGATAGTTGGAAACGGCGGCGTTCCCGGCCGCGGATTGCCTTTTGCCGCCCTTGCTCTCGGCAACGGCGCTTCCTTTCGCCTGCCCGTCAGCCTGGCCGCGACGGGTGTCCGCCGTTGCGTTGCCTTTAGAGCCGGCGGTCCGCTTTTTCGCGGATTTCTCTTGCGGCTTTGCCGGCGTCTCTTTCTCCGGCGCCCGCTTCTTCTCGACCTTCTCGGCCGGTTTTTCTGTCGGCGCTTTTGGCCTGGGCTCAGGTATCGGCGCGACCGCTGCCAGCGTTTCGAACGATTCATCCGGCAGGGGTTCGGCCACGTTCTCGGCGGGCGCTTCGGTCACGGTTTCGGTAGGCGCGGCGGGCGCTGCTTCCGCAGTCGGTTCAAGGGCCGGCTCAACGGCCTGCGCTGATGGCGACACAATATTCTCGTCGTCGACCGGCTGCACCGTATCCGTCGCCAGGATTTCAGGCGCAGGATTCGCCTCCGTCGTCGCAGTCTCCTGCGGCGCGGGTTCCGCCGGCTGCGGCTCGGCGACCGGCGCGGTTTGGGGCGGCGTTTCGGGCTCGACCGGCGTCGCCTCGACAGGTTCCAGCGTCTCGGTGACCGGCGCTGCGGGCTCCACCGTCTCGACCGGCTCCACCTGGTTCGAGTCGGTGACCGGTTCGGCGGCCACGGTTTCCACCGGCTTGGCGTCGAGCATGGTGATGATGCTTACGTCGGCGACCGCGGGATCAATCTCGGCGCCCGCTAAACGCGCGTCCTCGGCCGCGTTGCCCAACTGGGCGATCTCGGCCTGGTCCGCGCCGGCGATCTTCGCGCTCTCGTCGATGCCGGCGAGAAAGCAGAGCGCGATCGCGGCGTGGAAGGCGCAGGAGCCGGCGATCGCCGCCTTCCAGCGATTGCTTCGCGGCGGTTTGCCAGCGGCGCTGCCAGCGCCCAGCGGCTCGGCCGGCGTCTTGTCCAGAGCCGCGTCGGAAGTCAGGACATAGCGTTCTTCGCGGATCTGGCGGGCGGGGAATGCGTTGTGCGGGATGGCCAGGCGCGGATCGTCCGGCTCAACCGGCAGCATGCCAGCAAGAGGCCAGGTCCCGGAGTTGCGCGCGAAGGCTGGCTCTAAACCCACGGAAACCTCGTTACATACCGAAAGCGATGCCAGCCTTGGCGGTGGTCTTCAGCTTGCGCAGGCACGCGGCGGGCTCGACCCCTTCGCCCGCGCATTCGGTCGCATGGTTGACCAGGATGCGGCTGATCCCGGCGCAGTCGACGCCGGCAAGGTCGAACCGCGTCACCTTGGTCTTGCCGGCCGGCAGTTCCTTGAAATCGAGAACGGTCAGACGGTCGACCACGCCCGCATCGTTGAACAGCGCGATCTCGAAGGCGGCCTTTGTAAGCTCCGCCCCCAGATTGTTGTTCACCACGAAGGTCAGGCGGCAGCCCTTGTCGGAGGTCTGCGCGCCGTTGAGTTCGAGCGTGAGGGCAGGGGCGGCGGGCGCCCCGTCCCCCGTCTGCGCCAGCGCCGGTACAGCCGACATTACGACCGCGATTGTAAGGAAACGGAAAAATGTCGCTGCGCGCGTCATGATCACCAACCAATTTGTTTTGCGAGGGAAATCTTGAAGGTCCGGCCCTTGGCCGGATCGTTCGAGAGGAACTCTTTGTACTGCTTGTCGAAAATGTTATCGACGCCGAGATTGGCCTCCCACCCCTTGAACTCGCCGTCCTGCGGCGTCCAGGTGAGGAAGATGTCGTGGACGTCGAACGCTTCCGAGAAACGCGTCGAGGACGCGTTCGGCGGTGGCAGCGGACCGGATGAATCCCGGTCCGGATCCTGCGGTCCGGACACGACACGCGCCTTCCAGCCGAATACCAGATCGTGCTCGGGGAGTTTCCCACCAAGCGTGAACGACAATTCGTCCGGGGCGATGGTGGTCAGGTAGTTGCCGGTGTCCTTGTCCTTGCCCTGGAGATAGGAATAGCCGGCATTCGCGAAGAAGTAGTCAGCGTCGTAGGCGAGTTCGACTTCGGCGCCGTAGATCTCCGCCCTGTTGACGTTGACATAACCGGGCAGGTTGTTGAATCCGGGAACCAGATCCGGGTTTCTGGTTATGAGATCCTTGATGTCGTTGTAGAACCCCGTCGTCTTCAACTGAAGACTGTCTCCGGACTGGGCGAGATCGTAACCCGACAAGGCGAAGCCGAGTTCGAAGTTGTTCGACCGCTCCTTGATGAGATCAAGGCTCGGATTGAAAAAGCTGCTGGAGGAACTGGTCGAGAAGGTTTCGTCGAGTGTCGGGAAGCGCTCCGTATGCGCGATGGAGCCGAACACCGCCAAAGTCTCGTTGAATCTGTAGTACGCTGCGATCTTCGGCGAGAAGGCGGTATCGTCTGTTTCCTCCGCGCCGATGATCGAACCCTCCGGCGACAATTCATGCCAGTCGAGACGCATGCCGGGGATGAGGGTAAGCCTTTCATCCCACACGAACTCGTCCTGCACGAAAATGCCGGTTTTGACGTCCGTGCCTTCCGGATGGAAGGTGATCGGCAAGGGGTTCCCTAACACGTCTACAGCGTCGGCGGTCCGTATCTGGTAGGCGCTTTGCCAGCCGTAGGTCAGGAAATTCTCCCAGTTTCCACCCTGCCACTCCGTCGTGTTCTGGACGTTGAATTGCCAGGTTTGATAGCCGTATTCGGAGTCGCAGAAGAGCACGCTCGTCGCGCAGGTGAGGCCGAACATCGGATTGCCCGAGGCATCCGTCTGATCGACCGTCGTATCGGAGAATGAGGCCGAGACCTTCAGATCCAGCCAATCATTGTCCGAGAACGGATTCTCGTATGAGATGATCCCCGTCTTGTCGATGACGTGTCGATCCACCGTTCCGAACATCGATTGGGTGCCGACCTGTGCATAATCCTGGTCGTCCGCGTCGGAATCCCATTGCTGGTAGGAAAGCCGCAGAGTGCCTTCGTCGCCCACCTTGAAGGTGCCTTTGGCGAGGCCGGACCAGGCATCGAAATTCGAGCTCGGCACTTCGGTGCCATCCCCGGTAAAATAGGAGTCGGCTCGGCGGTAATTGCCCTCGAACAGGAATTCGGCGCTTTCGTTCAAGCGCTGGGCGAGGAGGACCGATCCAAGCCAGCCATTTTTGTTCGAATTGTAGCCGCCCTTGAGCCGCAAAGCTCCGTTCTGTCCGTCCGCGATAAAGTCGGCGGCGTCCTTGGTGGTGAAATTGATGACGCCGCCGAGCGCGCCCGAGCCGTAGAGCGTCGAGGATGCGGGACCGCGCAGCACCTCGACACGCTTGTAGAGTTCGGGATCGGAGAAGAAGCCGCCCATGCGGTACTGCTCGAAGAATTTGATGGCGCCGTCGACGGTGACGATGATGCGGCCTTCCTCGTTGGCCGATTCAGGGGCGCCGATGCCCCTGATGTTGAAGGTCTCGCCGAAGACGCGGTCGCTGCCCGAAACGTTGACGCCCGGAATCTGATCGAACACGTCGCCGATGGTCGTCGGCTGTGCGCGGTCGATGTCTTCCTGCTCGATGACTGAAACGGCCTGGGGCGTGTCGATCGCCACCTTGTCCACGCCGGCGCCGACGACGATCCGCTGCAGTATCGTCACTCGGCCTTGTTTTTCTTCCTGGTTCGTCTGGACTTCCTGGGCTTTCGCCGCCCCCATCCCCACAAACGCCGTCATCGCCGCGCCGCTCATCAGCGCAGCCATATTCCGAGCCGCCAACCCCATGTCCCAAACTCCTGGTGTATGCATTTTGATGCGGGCTGGCTTGGTGCTTGCTGGCATTTTCATCGATCCCGGAACGTTTTAAATCTTGACTCATTTAGTCCGGTATTGCACTGACTATTGAACATGAAGTTTTGAGTCAAGATTGATTTCGGCGGCCGCCGACGATCGGGAAAGGACCGGGAAGGTCATGAACAGTCACAACCACGACAACTTCCATCATCGCTACAGGAGGGCTGCGATCGAGGCGCCCAGGCAGGTCGAACCCATGCACCGCCCAACGCGGGTCGTCGCCAGTTCGGCGCTGTTCTCAGGCGAGCACGAGATCGGCATCAGCCATGCCGGGTCGCTCTACCGCCTGAAGATCACCCGCCAGGGCAAGCTCATTCTCAACAAGTAGGGACCGTTCCCATGGACGCTCGCGTCAAACCCGCGCCGCACGAAATCCGTCTGGCGAGAGCCGACAATCCGAAAATGCGCGAGCGCGATCTGGCGGGCCAGCTAGGCATCTCCGAAGCCGAATTGGTCGCGGCCCATTGCGGCGACGGCGTTCAGCGCATCGATCCGCGCGTCGACGATCTTCTGACCGGTCTCGAAGCCGTCGGAGAGGTCATGGCGCTGACCCGCAACGAAAGTGCGGTCCATGAAAAGATCGGCGTCTATGACAAGGTCGTAACGGGTCCGCACAATGCGATGGTCCTGGGGGAAAACATCGACCTGCGCATCTTTCCGAAAATCTGGGCGCACGGCTTCGCTGTCGAAAAGCGCGACGGCGATGAGATCAGGCGCAGCCTGCAGTTCTTCGACACGTCGGGCGAGGCGGTGCACAAGATCCATCTGCGTCCCGCATCCAGCCTTTACGCTTATCAGAAGCTGGTCGCCGGCCTTTCCTCGACGGATCAGTCCCAACGCGTGGCGATCGAACCGATAGACGGCGAGGCCGCGGAGACACAGCCGGGTGCGGAGGCATTAGACGATCTCCGCGAGCGTTGGAGCAAGCTCACCGACGTGCACCAGTTCTTCGGTATGCTGCGTTCATTGAAGCTGAGCCGCCGTCAGGCAGTGAGGATGATCGGCCAGGATTACGCATGGCAGATCGACAATGACGCAGTCACGGCGATGCTCAACCACGCTGCCCAGGGCGAGATCCCGATCATGTGCTTTGTCGGCAATCGCGGCTGCATCCAGATCCATTCGGGGCCGGTACAGAACATCAAGGCCATGGGTCCATGGATCAACATTCTTGACGAGACATTCCACCTGCATCTGAGGACCGATCACATCGCCGAGGTGTGGGCGGTTCGCAAGCCGACGAAGGACGGGCACGTCACCTCGCTCGAGGCCTATGGCGCTGACGGAAAGATGATCATCCAGTTCTTCGGCAAGCGCCATGAAGGCGAGGGCGAGCGTGACGACTGGCGGTTCCTCGCCGAAAACCTGCCGCGCATTCCGCGGTCCACGGCCGCCTGAGGAGCAAGCCATGACGAGCTTGACGCTTTTGATGCGGTGTCTTGGCGCCGTTGCGCTGGTCGCGGTTTTGGCTGCTGCGCCCGCAAAGGCCGAGGAAGGCCAAACGGTGTTTGCCGACAAGTCGCGGATCGTCTCGATCGGCGGTTCGATCACGGAGATAATCTTTGCGCTCGGCGAGGAAGGGCGGCTGATCGCTCGCGATTCGACCAGTATCTATCCCGAAGCGGCGCTGAAGCTCCCCGATGTCGGCTACATGCGGGCCCTGTCGCCGGAAGGGGTCCTGTCGGTCAATCCGTCGGGCATTCTGGCGCTTGCCGGCAGCGGCCCGAAAGAGGCGGTCGACGTGCTGAAGAAGGCCAGCGTCCCGTTCATCGAAGTGCCGGAGACGTTCGACAGCGAAGGCATTCTCGAAAAAATCCGGATCGTCGGAAAAGCGCTCGGTACGGATGCGAAGGCCGAAGCGTTGGCGGATTCGGTCGCTGCGAAGCTCGAAGCCGCCGAAAAACTCACCGACGGCATAACCGAGCGCAAGCGGGTGCTCTTCATCCTCAGCATGCAGGGCGGCAAGATCCTGGCTTCCGGCAGCGACACGGCGGCAAACGGCATCATTTCGTTCGCCGGCGGTGTGAACGCGACCGAAGGCTTCTCCGGCTACAAGCAGCTTTCCGACGAAGCTGCGCTGACTGCCAGGCCCGATGTCATCCTGATGATGGATCGCGGCGGCGGCGATCCTTCGGCGAATGTCGATCCGTTTGCCCATCCCGCGATTGCTTCGACACCCGCGGGCCAGGCCAAAGCGCTTATCCGCATGGACGGACAATATCTGCTCGGCTTCGGACCGCGCACCACGAATGCCATCCATGACCTCGCGGTCGCGCTTTACGGCGACCGGATCAAGGACTGATCGGACAGAATGTGACCGACCATGCGGCCGCCGGCCCGTTCGGCCTTATGAAAAACCGCGCGACCGACGGCGACCGTTCGGGGCGCGCCAGGCTTGTGATCGCGGCGCTGTGTGTGGTGCTCGCGCTGACGGTGCTGTTCAGCCTGGCGTCAGGCGCATCCGACGCATCCGCCTTCGCCGTGGCGCGCGACTGGCTGTTTCCGTCATCGTCACCGGCCGACGCTCTTTCGGCGCGAGATCGCATCATCGTCTATGACATTCGCCTGCCGCGCGTCGCTCTTGGCGTTCTGATCGGCGCCGCGCTCGCCGTATCGGGCGCTGTGATGCAGGGCCTGTTTCGTAACCCGCTCGCCGATCCCGGCATTGTCGGCGTTTCGAATGGCGCGAGCCTTGGCGCGGTCTCAGTGATCGTGCTCGGCGGCACGGTGCTCGCGCCGCTGACCGGCTTGCTTGGCATCTACGCGTTGCCGACTGCTGCTTTCCTGGGCGGACTTGCCGTGACGCTGGTGCTCTACCGCGTTTCAACGCGGCGCGGCCAGACATCCGTCGCCACCATGCTGCTTGCCGGCATCGCGCTGGGCGCCATGGCGCTGGCGTTGACCGGCATGCTGATATTCATGGCCGACGACCGGCAGCTGCGCGACCTGACGTTCTGGCAGCTCGGCTCGCTCGCCGGCGCCACATGGGGCAAGATAGCGGCGGCGGGGCCGATCATCGCGCTGGGCCTGGCCGTCTCGCCCTTCCTGGCGCGCGGGCTGAATGCCCTGTCGCTCGGCGAGGCGACGGCAAATCATCTCGGAATTCCGGTGCAGCGGCTTAAATATGTGGCAATCGTCGCGGTAGCCGCGGCTACCGGCGCGTCGGTCGCCGTCAGCGGCGGCATCGGTTTCATCGGCATCGTCGTGCCGCATCTGCTTCGCCTGCTGATCGGGCCGGACAACCGCTATCTGCTGCCAGCCTCAGCGCTTCTCGGCGCTTCGCTGCTACTGCTCGCCGACGCCGTCAGCCGCACGATCGTCGCGCCTGCCGAACTGCCAATCGGCATCATCACGGCGGCCGTTGGCGGTCCGTTCTTCCTGTGGATATTGCTGCGCAAGCGCGGCATCGTCGACCTCTGAGGCCGCCCGATGATTGAAGCACGCAACATCTCGGTATCGATTGGCCGCAAGCGGATAATCGCCGATGTCGACTTCGAGATCCGGCCAGGGGAGATGGCCGCCATTGTCGGTCCCAACGGCTCAGGCAAGACCACCTTCCTGAAAGCGGTTTCAGGCGATCTGCCTTATACAGGCAATATCAGCATCAACGGCAGGGACATCGCCGCGATGAAACCCTGGCAGGCGGCGGCGATGCGCGCCGTGCTGCCGCAGGCGACCGCGCTTTCCTTCCCGTTCACCGTGCACGAGGTCGTAAAACTCGGCCTGACCGGCGGGCGTTCGGGCGTGCTTCCGGGCGAGGACGAAAGGCTGCCCGACCGTGCGCTAGCTCGCGTCGATCTCGACGGCTTTGCCGGCCGCTTCTACCAGGAACTCTCCGGCGGCGAGCAGCAGCGCGTCCAGCTTGCGCGCGTGCTCTGCCAGGTCTGGGCGCCGGTGCTCGACGGCAGCCCGCGCTACCTGCTTCTCGACGAGCCGGTTTCCAGCCTTGATATCAAGCATCAGCTCATCATCATGAACATCGCGCGCGATTTCGCACGGCGTGGCGGGGGCGTGGTGGCGATCCTGCACGACCTCAATCTGGCGGCGATGTTTGCCGACCGCATCTTCGTCATGCATCGCGGGGGCCTGGCCGCTGCCGGCTCGCCGCAATCCGTGCTGAGCGACGAGCTGATCTCAAGGGTGTTCGAGTGCCGGTTGAAGGTCGGGGCGTTGCCCGCCGGAAACACGCCGTTCGTGTTGCCGCAGTCGGCGGCGCTTTAGCTTAAGCCGCCGAAGCGGGGGCGGGCCGCTCCGGCAGGAAATCGATGCCGAGTCGTGTGCGCATGTCCTGCTTCGATGCGACAAGGTCGGCGATCGAATGGCGCGCCAGCACTGCGAAAAACGCGTTCAGCGCCTCGCGCAGCGCCGCATTCAGCCCGCAGCTGTCGACCAGCGGGCATTCGGCAGCGTCGGTCTCGAAGCACTCGGCCATGGCGAAACTCTCTTCGGTCACGCGCACGACGTCGAACAGGCTGATCGTCTCGGCCGGCCTGCCGAGCCGTACGCCGCCATTGCGGCCGCGCACCGTTTCGACAAGGCCATGTTCGACGAGCGGCTGCAGGATCTTGAACAGGAAGAGCTCCGACACCGAATAGGAGCTGGCGATCTCCGGAATCCGGCTGAGTCGGCCTTCATTGACCGCGCAATACATCAGAATGCGCATGGCATAGTTGGTCTGGCGGGTTAGCCGCATCGTCGTTCCTTCGCAAAGCAGTGCTTCACCTGAATATGGCCTATAGTTTGGAATAATTCCAGACAAGAGTGATCACAAACATGACAAATGTGATCATGTTTACACCCGAAGTGGTGGAGACGACCTTCTCCTCTCGACATTGGGAGAGAACCGGCGCGATCTTGCAATTCATGCTGCAGTGCACAACATATGGCCGTGTCGATCGTCGTCGACTCTGGGAGGACCCATGAGGACTACGACATGCAATCGCCCTTCACCACTTTTCCGCCAGGCACGATCCGGCAACTCAGGCCCTCGGACCTGCCGCGGTTTCGCGACCATCTGCTGAGGCTGGATTCGGAAAGCCGCCGCGACCGGTTCAATGGCATGGCGGACGACAATTACGTGGCGTCCTATGCGGAGCGCTGTTTTGCCCAGGGCACGACCGTCATAGGTTATGTCGAAGGCGACAAGGTTCTGGGTGCCGCCGAACTGCACGAGCGCCCGGAACTGCCCGAGCCGACCGGCGAGATCGCCTTCAGCGTCGAACGCAAATTGCAGCATATGGGCATAGGCCGGCGGCTGTTCGAACGGCTTATCGGCAATGCCCGCGGTCTCGGCTACACCAAGCTCAGGGTCACCACCCACCCGCACAATGAGGCGATGAAGGCGCTGGCCCGCCGCTTCGACGCGATGCTATCCTTCGAGGAAGGCGAAACCGTCGGCGTCATCGACCTCGATCCGCCTGTTGCCGGCAGGCGTGGATTCTTTATGTCTCCAGCGGAGCGCATGTTCACCTGAGCCTGGCAGGCTTGCCGGAAATCAGCTTTCCTCGACGAAGACCTCTTCGCGCTTCTTTCTGACTGCCGGCAGGAAGACGACGACCAGCACGGCAAGCGCGATGAAGAGCAGCGTGGCGCTGATCGGCCGGGTCACGAAGACGCTCGGATCGCCGCGCGAGATGATCATCGCGCGCCGCAGGTTCTCTTCGAGCAGGGGGCCGAGCACGAAGCCCAGGAGCAACGGCGCCGGTTCGCAGCGAAGCTTTACCAGCGCATAGCCGAGTATTCCGAAGAAGGCGACCGAGTAAAGGTCGTAGACGTTCGAATTGACGCTGTAGACGCCGATCGAGCAGAAACCCATGATGATTGGGAAAAGCACGTAATAGGGGATCGTGAGCAACTTCACCCAGAGCCCGATCAATGGCAGGTTGAGCACGATCAGCATCAAATTGCCGATCCACATCGAGGCGATGATGCCCCAGAATAGGGCCGGCTGTTCGGTCGCGACGTTGGGGCCGGGCACGATGCCCTGGATGATCATCGCGCCGATCATCAGCGCCATGACCGGATTGGCAGGGATGCCCAGCGTCAGAAGCGGAATGAAGGAGGTCTGCGCGCCCGCATTATTGGCCGATTCCGGCCCGGCGACGCCCTCGATGGCGCCCTTGCCGAATTCCTCCGGATGTTTGGAAACGCGCTTTTCGACGGTATAAGAGGCAAATGAGGCGAGGATAGCGCCGCCACCGGGCAGGATTCCGAGCGCGGAGCCAAGCGCCGTGCCGCGCAAAATCGGCGCGACCATGCGCCGCCAGTCGTCGCGGGTCGGCATCAGGCCGGTAACGCTTTTGATCAGGACCGTCCGCTCGTGCTCATCCTCCAGATTGCGCAGGATTTCGGCGATGCCGAACACGCCGACGGCCACCGCGACGAAGTTCAGCCCGTCCGAATATTCGCGGATGCCGAGGTTGAACCGCGGCGCGCCGCTGTAGATGTCGGTTCCGACGAGTCCGAGAAGCAAGCCAAGGACCACCATGGCTAGCGCCTTGATGATGGACCCGTGCGCCAGCGCCACCGACGAGACCAGGCCGACCACCATCAGCGAAAAATACTCGGCCGCGCCGAACTGGAGGGCAATCGCGGTCAGCGGCGGCGCAAGCAGCGCGACGAGAAAGGTAGAGACGGTGCCTGCGAAGAAGGAGCCGATGGCGGCGACGGCAAGCGCAGCGCCGGCGCGGCCCTTTCGCGCCATCTGGTAGCCGTCGATTGCTGTGACGGCCGACGAGGATTCGCCGGGCAGGTTGATCAGGATAGCGGTCGTCGACCCGCCATACTGCGCGCCGTAATAGATGCCGGCGAGCATGATCAGCGAGGAAACCGGATCGCCGATCTGAAAGGTGATCGGCAACAGCATCGCGATCGTGGCGGTCGGGCCAATTCCCGGCAGCACGCCGATCAGCGTGCCGAGCAGCACGCCCATCAGGCAAAAGCCGAGATTGAAGAGCGTGGTGGCTGTACTGAAGCCGAGTGAAAGATTGTCGAAAAGGTCCATCGTGGCGGCTCCTACAGCCAGGGGCCGAAAAGGCGGAAGGGCAGGCCAAGAGCCTGCACGAAAACGAATGCCGTGAAGACCGTGAGCGCCGCCGACAGGAGGACGGCTGGAACGAGCCGCATCTTCGCCGACGCGAAGGAGGCGATCAGCGCGGTGAAGAAGATCGCAGGCACGAAACCCAGGCCACGGACCGTCAATCCGAAGAAGATCGGCGCGGGCAGGATGAGGACGATACCGCGCCAGGCAATCGCGCCGACCGGCTCACCCCCCACGCGAAACGCGTAGCCGATGATAACGAGACCCAAAAGAATCAGGATCGAGGCGAGGCCGAGCGGGAAGAAGCCCGGTCCCATGCGGAAGGCGCTGCCGATCTCGAGATTGAGCGATTGCCAGGCGAAGAACGCGCCCAGCGCCACGAAAATCGTGCCGCAAAGCGCATTTGGACGGTCGACGGCCATGCTCATCTCCTCCATTCAGTCCGGATGCAATGTGATCGCGCCGCCGCTCGCCGCTGCCGGAGGAAAGCGGGGTACCATAGGCGCCCCGCCCGACACCATCAATCAGCGTATTGGCCGGCAGCGTCGATAACCGGCTTCCAGCGCGCGATTTCACTTTCGAGCTTGGCCTTTAGCGCTTCGGGAGTAGCATCGGGTTCAGACGACGGCTTGGTGCCGAGTTCGGCGAAACGGGCAGCGACATTCTCGTCCTTGAGCGCGACCTGCAGTGACTTCGAGAGGCGGTCAACGATGTCGGCCTGCGTGCCCTTCGGCGCGTAGAGGCCGTGCCAGATGCCGAACTCCATGCCGGTCAGACCGCCTTCTGCGGTCGTGGGTACGTCGGGCAGGACGTCGAGACGCTCAGGGGTGGTAACGGCATAGGCTTTCACGGTGCCGGCCTGGATCTGCTTGGTCGTGTTGGTGGTCTGGTCGCACATGATGTCGACCTGGCCGCCAAGCAGATCGGTCATCGCCGGGCCGGTGCCCTTGTAGGGGACGGTGACAAGCGGGGTGCCGATCGCGCTCATGAACAGCATGCCGCACAAATGAGAGGCCGCGCCGATGCCGGCGTTGGCGACCGTGACCTTGTCGGCGTTGGCCTTGGCGTAATCTACGAGTTCGGCCAAAGTGTCGGCTTCCATGTCTTTCTTGGCAAGGATCGTCATCGGAACCTCGGTGACGAGGCCGATATATTCGAAGGCGTTCAGCGTGTCGTAAGGCAGGTTGCGGTAGAGCGTCGCGCTGGTCGCCATGCCGATGTGGTAGAGCAGCAGCGTGTAGCCATCGGGTTCGGCATCCGCCACGCGCTTGGCGCCGAGCGTGCCGCCCGCGCCGCCGACATTTTCGACGAGCACCTGCTGGCCGAGATCCTTGGACATCGCTTCGGCGACGAGGCGCGTGACGGTATCGGTCGGCCCGCCCGCCGAAAACGGCACCACGACGGTGATGGTGCGTTCCGGATAGGCCTGCGCGCCCGCGGCGAACGAATAGAGCGTAACGGCTGCGGCCGCTGCCAGAGCGGCGATGAGCTTCTTCATCGTGAATTCCTCCCAAAACTATCGTTCCGCCGGCGCAGGAATCTTCCCCCGTCGCCGAATGCGGATGCTGCATAAAATAGACCGCCCCGGCAGATTGCAACTGTCCAGCACGCTGCCCCTACGAAAGGCCGAGAGATTTCTCGGCGCAAACGCTGAATGAACTGTTCCTGCCTCGCGGAGACCTTCATCGCTCAGCCGGCGTGTAAATGTCCGGCGAGGACACTAGGTTGGCGATGGAGGCCAGCAGGGAGTACCGCGGATGTCTTCGACCGGATATGATGCGCCCATCGGAGCGGCGATTGGTTTCAGCGCCGACGACGCCGCCAAGCTCGCTGCGCTGCGGCGCACCAAGTTCATCGCCACCGGCGCACTCGCGCTCTGCGTCGCGGTCTTCGCGATCACCAAATATTTCCAGCCAATCCTGCCCTGGCTGGGCTTCGTCGCGGCATTCGCCGAGGCGGCGACGATCGGCGGCCTCGCGGACTGGTATGCGGTGGTGGCGCTGTTCAGGCGGCCGCTCGGCCTGCCGATCCCGCACACGGCCATCATCCCGGAAAACCAAAGCCGCATCGCCGACAATCTCGGCCGCTTCATCGAGGTCAATTTTCTGGCGCCCGGCCCGGTGCGGGAAAAGCTGAACGAGGTGGATTTCGCTGCGCTCGTCGCCGACTGGCTGTCCGATCCGGAGCGCGCGGCCGGCCTGTCGCGCTTCGTCGCGCGGCTTGTGCCGCAGACCCTGTCGGCCGTCGAGCGGTCCGGCCTGCGCGACTTCGTTACACAAAGAATTGTCGAGCAGGTCGAGAAGGTGCCGGTCGCGCCATTGGCCGCCGAGTTGCTGTCGGCCTTCACCGACGACCGCCGCCATCAGAAACTGTTCGACGAGTTCACCAAGGTCGTTGGGAGATTCCTTGCCGACGACGAGGCGCTGGCCGCGATGCGCGAGAAAATCCGCGAGGAACTGCCTACGGTGTTCAATCTGTTTCGCGCCGATGCCTATCTCCTGAAGAAGATCGTCGCTTCGGCCGGCTTGCTGCTGGAGGAAGTGCGGACCGATCCGCACCATCCGATGCGGCAGGAATTTGACCATTTCGTGCTCAATTTCCTCGAAAAGCTGCGCAGGTCCAAGGATTACGCCAAACGTGCGGAGAAGCTGAAGCGCGATTTCCTGGCGCGGCCCGAACTCCGCGAGCTTGCGCAAGACATGTGGGAGAGCCTGCGCTCCGTCATCGAGCATGACGCCAGTGCGCCCAAATCGATGATCCGCGAGCATCTCGCCGGGATGTTCGTCGAAGTGGGACGGCATCTCGCGAGCGACCGGAAAATCCGCGCCGACATGAACCAGGGTTTCGTCGTCGCGCTGGCTTCCTTCGTCGAGAGCCAGAAAAGCGGCGTATCGGGCTTCGTCGCCGACCAGGTCAAGAGTTGGGATCTGGCGCAGCTCACGCGGTTGATTGAAATGAATATCGGCCGCGACCTGCAATATATCCGATTTAACGGCATGCTGATCGGCGGCATCGCCGGGCTGATGCTCTATGTCGGCGAGCTGCTTTTCCTGGCGAATTGACCCGGCCGGGCAAAGCTCTATTCTCGTTTCGTAACGCCCGCGCGGCAAGGGAGAGAGCCATGGCCAAGAAGCCGGAATCCGAATCCTTCATGGATATGTTCAGCAATTTCGGCCGCGACCTGAAGATGCCGAGTGTTGATGTCGAGGCCATCCTCAACCACCATCGCAAAAATCTCGAGGCGCTGCAGAAATCGGCTTCGGCCTCGGCGTCGGGCGCGCAAAACCTGATGGCCAAGCAGCGCCAGATCCTGCAGGACACGATGAGCGAGATCACCGACATGGCGCAGAGCTACCGTGCGCCCGGCAATCCGCAGGAGATGATGACCAAGCAGGCCGAATTCGCCCGGCGTTCCTTCGAGACCGCCGTCAAGAACGCCAGCGAAGCCGCTGAAATCATCAAGAAATCCGGAACCGAATCGGTCGAGATACTGCGCGAGCGTATCCGCGAGACGAT
The DNA here is from genome assembly GCF_011045125.1 of Allomesorhizobium camelthorni. GTDB lineage: Bacteria > Pseudomonadota > Alphaproteobacteria > Rhizobiales > Rhizobiaceae > Allomesorhizobium > Allomesorhizobium camelthorni. The sequence continues at coordinate 195,622 of NZ_JAAKZF010000002.1, forward strand.
GGAAGAGATCCGCCAGGGCTACGAGAAGAACAGGTAGCGGCGCTCTGCAGGGACATTGCTACCGCTTCGGCGAGCGGACGGTGCGCGACAGACAGGGATCTAGGTTTCTGGCACGGATGGAGCCGAGGCTCCGCTTCAGGTCGCCTGTTCCAGTTCCCCGCGGGCCTTGGCCGCCGCCACCTGCCTGATCGCGTCGACGAGGGTGTCGGCATCCTGTGCGCCCATGACCGCATACCTGCCTTCAAGCAGGAAGCAGGGAACGCCGGTTATGCCCATCCGGGAGGCCGTCGCAACTTCCGTCGCCACCGCGTCGCGGTCCGCGTCGGTCGGGAGGAGCGTCTCGACAACGGCTGCATCCATGCCTACTTCACGCGCGGCCTCGATCAGCACGGCATGATCGCCGACATTGGCGCCTTCTTCGAAATAGAGCTGGAATAGCCGCTTCGCCAAACGGTCCTGCAAATCGCCGCCGGCAGCAGCTGCCCAGCGCAGCACGCGGTGAGCATCGAGCGTGTTGGGCGAAACCTTGATCGCTCCGAAATCGAAGGCGATGCCTTCTTCGGCGCCCAGAGGTTCGATGCGAGCGTGGATCTCGCGCAGCCGCTCTTCGCTGCCGAATTTCGCCAGCATATAGGCCTTGCGGTCCTTGCCTTCGGGCGGAATGGTCGGGTCGAGCTGATAGGGTCGCCAGCGCACGTCGACATCAATTTCGGGAACCGCTTCCAGCGCCCGGCCGAGCCGCTTCTGGCCGATGAAGCACCAGGGGCAGACGACATCGGACACAACATCTATGGTGATCGCGGGGCGTTCGGTCATAGGGCTTTCCTTTGCGCTGGACTATTCGGGCTTTCGCCACCAGGTCGGAAGTTGGAAACCGAATATAGGCGTCTTGTCCGGATGCGCCAGATAAGCCCAGTAGGCGACGGACTGTTCGGTATTGTGCTGCATCGGAACCATGTAGGCGCCGGATATCAGCAGACGGTCGAGCGTGCGCACCGCGGCGACGTAGTCTTCCTTGTCGCGGGCGTTGAGCATCGCGTCGATCATGGTGTCTATTGCCGGATCGGCAACACCGGCCAAATTGAAAGAGCCTTCCGCATCACGGGCTTCCGAACCCCAGCGGCCGATCAGTTCGATCCCTGGCGACAGCGTGCCGGAAAAACCGGTCGAGCCGATCACCACTTCGAAGTCGAAGCGCTGCTTGCGCTGCTGGATCTGTGCGTCGTCGACGCTGCGGATGGAAACCGCGATGCCCAGTTTCTGCAGCGTGCGCTGGTAGATCGAGGCGAGGCGCTCTTCGCTCTGTGAGGCAGTCAGTATCTCGAAGCCGAAAGGCTGGCCGTCAGGCCCGATCAAGGCGCCGCCGTTCATTGCGAAGCCGGCGCTTTTCAGGAGATCGAGCGCCGACTTGAGGACGGTGCGGTCGCGGCCCGAACCGTCCGTCACCGCCGGCCGCCAGGTGCCGTCCATTACTTCGGGAAGCACCGAGCCGGGGAAGGGCGCCAGCAGCGTCTTCTCCTTCTCGCTGGCCGGCCGGCCCAGTGCTGACAGTTCGGAATTCTGCCAGTAGCTCGCGGTGCGCTCGAACTTGCCGTCGAATATATTCTTGTTGGCCCATTCGAAATCGTAGAGCATCGCAAGCGCGCGCCTCACTTTGGAGTCGGCGAATTTTGGCAGCCGCGTGTTGAACAGGAAGCCGGTGACGACCGGCGGCAGCTTCCGCTCGAAGGTTTCGACGACCACGTCGCCGGCCTTGAATGCGGGAAAATCGAAATCGCGCGCGACCTGGTTTGGATCGAGGCCCGTATAAATCGGCCCGGCATAGGCCGAGCATATGCCCTTCTTGAAGGCCTCGAACTGAGAATTGGCGTTCAGGAAATATTCGATGGTGATGCGGTCGTAATTGTCGAAACCGCGCTTGGCGGGAAGGTCCTTGCCCCAATAGTTGGGGTTTCGCTCGAAAATTATGCGCTCGCCGGGCTCGACTTCGGTGATCCTGTAGGGGCCGCTGCCGGTCACCGGCTTCAGCGTCGTCTGGTCGAACGTTTCCTTGTCGAAGGCATGCTTCGGCAGGATCGGCGTCATGGCGATGATCAGCGGAAATTCGCGATCTGCATGCTCGTTGAAGGTGAAGCGGACCGAGTGCTCGCCGGTCTTTTCCAGCTTGGCGACCTTGGCCATGCGGTCGCTGTAGGGCGGGCGGCCTTTCTCGGTATAGACCTCGTAGGTGAACAGCACGTCCTCCGGCGTGACCGGCTTGCCGTCCGACCATTTCGCATTCGGATTGAGGTTGAACTCGACGGTCTTGCGGTCCGGCGTGATGTCGATCGTTTCGGCGAGCAGGCCATAGAGCGAAAACGCTTCGTCGGCATTGCGCGTCATCAGCGATTCGAACACCAGATTGCCGAATATGGTGTCGATCACGCCGCGCGCCGTCGTGCGCAGACTCTTGACGATGAACGGGTTCAGATTGTCGAAGCTTCCAATCACGCAATAGGTGATGCTGCCGCCCTTCGGCGCGTCCGGATTGACGTAGGAGAAGTGCCGGTAGTCCGGCGGCAGTGCCGGTTCGCCCTGCATGGCGATCGCGTGCCGCGGCTCCGCATTCGCCGTCCCGCTTATGAACGGCGACAAGGCCATTGCGGCGCAAAGGACAAGAAAAAGGCGGCGCATTAGAACGTCCTGTCGTCAATTCTTCGGATGATTCGAGTTTCAGCCTATCACGATGGCGCCATTGTGAGATAAGGCGGGCGTGAAGCCAAATAATCCAAAGCGGCGTCTGGATTCATGTTGCCGCGCGGTGTAACACGCCCGCGACAGTCATGCTGTTGCCTTATTTGGCCAACAGGTACGCGGTGACTTTCGGCTGAAAGCGGCCGATCCGAGATCTTTTGAGAGGATATCGACAAGATGACGAGCCTGAAAACCGACTTTTCCCGCCTTTCGGTCTTGGCCGCAGGCGTGGTCGGGCTGCTCGCCGCCGGTCTTTCGCCGGCCGCGGCTCAACAGCAGCCGCAGATTCCGCAGGGCTGGTTCAAGGCCTGCTCCAAGCAGCAGGACGTGGACATCTGCAATGTACAGAACATCACCACCGCAGCCAGCGGTCAGCTCGTCACCGGCATCAGCTTGATAGAACTCAAGGGCAAGATCAACCGCAAGGTGTTTCAGGTCACGGTCCCGACCGGCCGCCTCGTGCCTCCCGGCATCGGCCTTCAGATCGATGGCGGCAAGGCGCAGAAGCTCGATTACGTGATCTGCTTCCCGGACCGTTGCGTGGCCGAAGTGGCGCTTTCCGACCAGATCGTATCGTCCTTCAAGAAGGGCCAGGAACTGACCCTCACTTCAGTCAATTTCCAGAACCAGCCGAACCCGGTCAAGGTTTCGCTGAAGGGCTTCACCGGCGCCTTCGACGGCCCGCCGCTGCAGCAGGCCGATATCGAGGACCGGCAGAAGAAGCTTCAGGAATTCGTCAACAAGAATAATGAGGACTTCGCCAAGAAGCTCAAGGAAGAGCAGGACAAGGCGAAGGCGGCCAACTGACCGCATCCAGCAAGACACGAAAAAAGCGGGGTTTCGGCCCCGCTTTTTTGTGCCCGCGATGGCGGCCTAATGGCTTAGATGGCTCTTCGGCCGGTATCGGCCGTCGGCGGTCTTGTCAAAGATCTCGCCAATTTGCGGATGCCGCACCGGTTCGCCGGATTGGTCCTCAAGCAGGTTCTGCTCCGAGACATAGGCAATGTACTCGGTCTCAGCGTTTTCGGCGAGCAGGTGGTAGAATGGTTGGTCCTTGCGCGGCCGCACCTCGGCCGGGATTGCTTCGTACCACTCTTCCGTATTGGCGAATTGAGGATCGACATCGTAGATCACGCCGCGGAACGGAAACAGCCGATGCCGCACCACCTGGCCAATCGCGAATTTAGCTGTCTTCATTTCTTCCACGTGAAAGTCTTTTCCGCCTATGTGGCGCAGGGCCGCGTCAAATTCAACCTTATACGCCCTTGACGCGTTGAGGAACAACGCGTTAGCGCGAAAGCCGGTTTCGCGGCGGGGAGCATATGTCTGACGTCATCGGGCTCGTCCTGCCGTTCTTCGGCCTGATCTTCATGGGTTTTCTGGTGGCGCGGATAACGCGCCAGCCGCTCGAAGCGCTGGGCTGGATGAACACCTTCATCATCTATGTCGCGCTGCCCGCTCTGTTTTTCCAACTGCTCGCCAAGACGCCGATCGAGAGGCTGACCGAATGGAGCTACATTTTCGGTGCGGTGTTTTCGACCTACATGGTCTTTTCCATCATGTTCGTCGGGTCGGTGCTGCTGTCGCGCGGCGAGATCGCGCAATCCACCATCAAGGGGCTGGCGGCCGCCTACGGCAATATCGGCTATATGGGGCCGGGGCTGGCTCTCCTTGCCTTCGGTCCTGAAGCCGCGGTTCCCGTGGCGCTGATCTTCTGCTTCGAAAACATTATGCATTTCGTCATGGCGCCGTTGATGATGGCATTGTCGGGGGGCGAAAAGACGCCGCCGCTGCAACTCGCTGCCGGCGTGGCGAAGAAGATCCTGCTGCATCCGTTCATCATCGCCACCGCCGTCGGCGTGGCTGCGGCGGCGGTTGAGTTCCGGCCGCCACTGCCGATCGAGCGCTTTCTCGAATATCTGTCCAGCGCCGCCGCGCCCTGCGCGCTGTTCGCCATGGGCGTGACGCTGGCGCTACGGCCGCTCAAGCGCGTGCCCAGGGAACTCGCGCCAATCGCGGCGCTCAAGCTGATCGTGCATCCGCTGATCTGCTACGTCGTCTTGAGCTGGGTGGGCAATTTCTCCGAAATATGGGTGTTTTCCGCTGTGCTCTTGGCGGGGCTGCCCACGGCGACCAACGTCTTCGTCATTGCCCAGCAATATGGCGTCTGGGTGGAGCGGGCCTCGGCAAGCGTGCTTATCACCACCTGCCTTTCTGTCGGCACGGTGACAGCGCTTCTCTACGCGATCACCACCGGCATGTTGCCGCCCGACCTATTCCCTTGAGAAAATCGATGAGAAGCCGCTGCCCGGCCTGAGACCCTCGCGCATGAAGAATGCCCGCAGCGGCGCGAAGGAGCCGAGCACTCCGAGGCCTGCGCTACGCATCAGTTGTGCCGGCAGCATGTTCGACAGCAGCGAGCGGTTCAGCAGGCTGACCGCACCGGTACGCGCCAATATATCGGGCCGGCGCCTGGCATCATAGGCGGCAAGCGCTGCCGGCGAACCCGGATCGGTGCGGTTTTCCGCTGCAATCGCAACCAGTTGCTCGACGTCCCTGATACCGAGATTCAAGCCTTGCGCGCCGATGGGCGGGAAAACATGGGCGGCCTCGCCGACGAGCGCGACCCGGTTCTGAGCAAACCGCGCGGGCGTCGCCGCCGACAGCGGATAGATTTGCCGGCCGGGCTTCACCCGGACGCGGCCGAGCATCGACTGCATGCGCTCCTCGACCCTGGCGGAAAGAGCGTCGTCGTCAAGGGCGGCGAGTTCCTCGGCCGTTTCGGGCGCGACCACCCAGACCAGGCTCGAACGGTCGCCCGGCAGCGGCACCTGCGTGAACGGCCCGGTTTCAGTGTGGAATTCGGTCGAGATGAAGCCGTGCGGCCGGGCATGCGCGAAATTGATGACCAGCGCGGCTTGGCGGTAGGCCCGCGTCGAGGTTGAGATGCCGGCAGCCTGCCTGGCATGCGACATGCGCCCGTCGGCAGCAACCGCAAGCGTGCCGGACACTTCGTCGCCGCCGGCCAGAACCGCCGTGATCCGGTCCGTTCCGACTGCCCAGCTTGCGACCAGTATCCGCCGCCACTCGATGCGGGGATGCGACGCCACGGCACGTTCCAGCGCCGCGTTCAGGTCCCGGTTGGGCACGTTCAGCCCGAAGAATTCTTCCCCGATCTCGCTGGCATGGAAGGTGACCACGGGACTGCGGATCAGCCGGTTCGTCGCGTCGACGATGCGCATGATGCGTAGTGGCGCCGCTTTCGCCTTGATCGCTTCGGCAACGCCGAGCGTATCAAGAAAGCTGAGCGCCGGAGCCATCAGCGCCGTGGTGCGGCCGTCATTCCGGCCTACTTCGGGACCTGCCAGGATTACTGGGTAGCCGGCATGCGCCAGTCCGAGGGCTGCTATCAACCCAGCCGGCCCGGTTCCCGCAACGATCACGTTCTGTGGATTATCCTGATCCAAGGCTGCTTCCGGACGCTCGATGGCTTCGATGAGGGTATAGGCAGCCGGCGCGCTCGGAGCAACGTGGCGATTCAGCCCATCGACGGCGGGCGCAATAGCGCTTGTACGCTCGACAAGGCTGCGATTAAGGTCGGGCTGACGGAAGAGGACAATTCATGGCGGACAGCCCGCATGTCGGTCGCACCAAACGCAGGCAGGTCACCTGGCCGCAGGCGAAGGCCTTTTCGGTTCATCTGCTGACCGCCTCGGGATCGTTCCTGGCCTTTTTGTCGCTTGTGGCGGCCAGCGAAGAGCGCTGGACGGCGATGTTCTGGTGGCTCGGCCTGGCGCTGTTCGTGGATGGCATAGACGGCCCGATCGCGCGCAAGCTCGAAGTCAAGGAAATCCTTCCGACCTGGTCGGGCGAGCTTCTCGACAACATCATCGATTACGTCACCTACGTCCTCATCCCGGCTTTCGCGCTCTACCAGTTCGGGCTGATGGGCGAGGGGCTCTCCTTCCTGTCGGCAGCGATCATCGTGGTTTCGAGCGCGATCTATTATGCCGACACCGGCATGAAGACGAAGGAGAACTTCTTCAAGGGATTCCCGGTGGTATGGAACATGGTGGTGTTCACGCTGTTCGTCACCGAGCCGGGCCAGTGGCTGTCCTTCGCCGTTGTCGTCTTCGCCGGCATCCTGACATTCGTGCCGGTCTACTTCCTGCACCCTGTCCGCGTAAGACGGCTGCGGCCGCTCAACCTGACGGTCACGCTATTGTGGTGCGCCTTCGGCGCGCTTGCGCTTGCGCAGTCGGCGCTCGCCACCTTCTATGACAGGATCGGTGTGCTTTCGGCGAATGTCGGCCTTTTCACCAAGATCGGCATCGCCTCGACCGGCATCTACCTGTTCTTCATCGGCGGCGTGATGCAGTTGTTTCCCAATCTAGGCGCCAGGAAAGTCTGACATGTCAAAAGCAATAAAGATCCAGGCCAATGGTGGACCGGAGGTGATGGCCTATGAAGAGAACGATCCAGGCCGTCCCGGTCCGGGGCAGGTGCTCGTCCGCCATACCGCGATCGGGTTGAACTTCCTCGACGTCTATTACCGCAGCGGGGTCTATCCCGCGCCGGCGGGATTTCCACTTATCCTCGGCAACGAGGCGGCGGGCGTGGTTGTCGAGACCGGCGAAGGCGTCGAAGGGCTGAAGAATGGCGATCGCGTCGCCTATGCCGGCCCGCTCGGCGCTTATAGTGACGAGCGGGTCATCACAGCGTCGGTTCTCGTCAGGGTTCCAGACGGCGTCAGCGACGAGCAGGCGGCCGCCATGATGCTGAAGGGCATGACCGCCGAATATCTGTTGCGCAGGACATTCCCGGTGAAGCCCGGCGACACCATCCTCTACCACGCCGCGGCCGGCGGCGTCGGTCTGATCCTCGGGCAATGGGCGAAGCATCTCGGCGCAACTGTGATCGGCACGGCGAGCTCCGCCGAGAAGATCGCGCTGGCGAAGGCGCATGGCTTCGACCATGTCATCAATTATCGCGAGACCGATTTCGTCGGCGCGGTGAAGGAGATCACCGGCGGCAAGCTCTGCGATGTTGTCTACGACTCTGTCGGCAAGGACACGTTTCCGGGATCACTCGACTGCCTGAGGCCGCGCGGCCTGTTCGTCTCCTTTGGCCAGTCGTCCGGCCCGATACCGCCTTTCAACTTGGCGCTGCTGTCGCAGAAGGGTTCGCTGTTCGCCACCCGGCCAACGATCTTCTCCTACAATGCCAAGCGCGAAGATCTCGAAGCATCGGCGAAGGCGCTGTTCGAGGTGGTGGCAAGCGGTGCGGTCAGGGTCGAGATCAACCAGCGCTATGCGCTTAAGGATGCTGCCAAGGCGCATGCCGATCTCGAAGCGCGCAAGACCACGGGGACAAGCATTCTCCTCCCTTGAGTTTTCCCCGAAATTCTTGAAGCACTTTCAAGCGGCGTCCCGCTTTGCGTTATGCAACAGCCGCGCCTACGATGCTTTCGGGAACATAATCAAAACTGGGGAGCGTTGTGACGGCAACCCTTGAGACTGAAGGCGGCAACCTGCTCGAGGTGCGCGGCCTGACGAAAATCTTCGGCACGCTCAAGGCGTGCGACAATATCGATCTTACGGTCGGCCGGGGCGAGATCCACGCGCTGCTCGGCGAAAACGGCGCCGGCAAATCCACTCTGGTCAAGATGCTGTTCGGCTCGCTGGAGCCGAATGCCGGCGAAATCCGATGGAACGGCCAGGTCGAGCAGATTTCCAGCCCGGGCGCTGCCCGCAAGCTCGGCATCGGCATGGTGTTCCAGCACTTTTCGTTGTTCGATGCGTTGACCGCGGCCGAAAACATAGCCCTGTCGCTCGACGACGATACGCCGATCGCCACCATCGCCGCCAAGGCCAAGGCGCTCTCCTACAGCTACGGCCTGCCGCTCGATCCCTATTCGCTGGTCGGCGATCTGTCGGTGGGCGAACGCCAGCGCATCGAGATCATCCGCTGCCTGTTGCAGACCCCGCAGCTCATTATCCTCGATGAGCCGACCTCCGTGCTGACGCCGCAAGAAGCCGACCGGCTTTTCGAGACGCTGGAAAGGCTGCGCTCGGAAGGCAAGTCGATCCTCTACATTTCGCACCGGCTGGAAGAGGTCAAACGCTTGTGCGACCGCGCCACCGTGCTGCGCCACGGCAAGGTCGTCGGCCATTGCGATCCGCGCAAGGAAACTGCTTCGTCGCTGGCCCGCATGATGGTCGGCAACGAGGTGCAGGCCGTGGTGCGCGATCCCGTCCAGGGCATGGACAAAGCCGCAGCGCTACTCGAGGTGCGCAACCTCTCGCGCACTCCCGCAACACCCTTCTCCATCCCGCTCCGCAACATCAATCTCAGCGCCCGCGCCGGCGAGGTGATCGGCATAGCGGGCGTTGCCGGCAACGGCCAGGGAGAATTCTTCGAGGCGGTGTCGGGCGAAGTCCAGCAGCAGGATGCGGCGAACGTCCGCATCCGCGGCAAGGATGCCGGCCGGCTGACGATTTCGGGCCGCAGGCTGCTTGGTGCGGCCTTCGTGCCGGAGGAGCGACTGGGCCACGGCGCGGCGCCCCGCATGCGCCTGTCGGAAAACCTGCTCCTGTCGCGTCACGCCACCGACCGCAAAGCCTTTCTCGGCACGGCCGGGACGGTGCAGACCCGCGCCATCGCCACCGCCGCGCAGCGCATCATCGAAATCATGGACGTGCGCAAGAGTGGGCCCGACCCGGAGGCTGCCGCGCTTTCGGGCGGCAATCTGCAGAAATTCATCATAGGCCGCGAACTCGACCGCCGCCCGGCGGTGATGGTGGTCAACCAGCCGACCTGGGGCGTTGACGCCGGTGCGGCTGCCCGCATACGCCAGGCGCTGATCGAACTGGCGCGCAGCGGCTCAGCCGTGGTGGTCATCAGCCAGGATCTCGACGAATTGTTCGAGATCTCCGATTCCATCGCGGTCATGCACAATGGCGAATTGTCGAAACCGCTGCCGATCGCCGAGGCGACCTTCGAGAAGGTCGGGCTATTGATGGGCGGCGCCGAGCCCGGCCATGTCGAACCTGTGGCGGAGCTGGCCTGATGCGCATCGAACTCGTCAAACGCCCTCAGCAATCGGCGCTGTTTTCCGCGCTGTCGCCCTTCATCGCGCTTGGGCTCACGCTGATTGCCGGCGCGATCATGTTTTCGCTGCTCGGCAAGAACCCCGCCGAGGCGCTCTACTATTACTTCATCGACCCGCTCACCGGCCTATGGGACGAGAACAACCGCTGGCAGTTGCACGAGCTGGCGGTCAAGGCAGCGCCGCTCATCCTGATCGCAGTCGGGCTGTCCGTCTGCTTCCTGTCCAACAACTGGAACATCGGCGCCGAGGGGCAGTTCACCATCGGCGCGATTGTCGGCTCGATCCTGCCGGTCATGTATCCCGACCTGCAATCCTGGATCGTCCTGCCGCTGATGCTCCTGATGGGCATGATCGGCGGCGCGGCCTACGCGTCCGTGCCGGCCTATCTCAAGGCCCGCTTCAACACCAACGAGATCCTGACCAGCCTGATGCTGGTCTATGTCGCCCAGCTTTTCCTCGACTGGCTGGTGCGCGGTCCCTGGCGCAACCCTGGGGGCATGAATTTTCCGGAAACACGCAATTTCCACGAATACGCCATCCTGCCGGAAATTCTGCCTGCCTCGGGCCGCGCCCATTGGGGGTTTGCCTTTGCACTGATTGCTGCGGTCGCGGCCTGGTTCATGCTGTCCAGAACGCTGCGCGGCTTCGAGGTCAAGGTGCTCGGCCAGAGCCCGAGGGCAGGGCGCTTCGCCGGCTTCTCGGCGTCGAAGATGGTGTTCTTCGCCTTCATCGTCTCCGGCGCGCTTGCCGGGCTGGCGGGCATTTCGGAAGTATCGGGCGCGATCGGCCAGCTACGTCCGACCATTTCGCCGGGCTATGGCTTTGCGGCAATCATCGTGGCCTTTCTCGGCCGCCTCAATCCGTTGGGCATCGTCGCAGCGGGGCTGGTGCTTGCGCTGTCGTATCTCGGCGGCGAGGCTGCGCAGATCTCGATCGGCGTCTCCGACAAGGTGGTGCGCGCCTTCCAGGGCATGATCCTGTTCTTCGTGCTCGCCTGCGACACGCTGATCCATTACCGCGTCCGCTTCGTCGGCACGCCTGCCGTGAAGGCGGCGGAGGTTTCCCAGAATGTTTGAATCCATCCTCATCACTATCGCAACGGCCGCGACGCCGCTGCTCATCGCTTCGATCGGCGAACTGGTGGTCGAGCGCTCCGGCGTGCTCAACCTCGGCGTCGAAGGCATGATGGTCATGGGCGCGGTCACCGGCTTCGGCGTGACGCTGGCCACCGGCTCGCCCTGGCTTGGCATTTTCGCGGCAATCGCGGTCGGCGCGCTGTTTTCCCTGCTGTTCGGCTTCCTGACGCTGACGCTCGTCACCAACCAGGTCGCCACCGGGCTGGCGCTGACGCTGCTCGGCCTCGGCCTCTCCGGCATGCTCGGCGAAGGTTTTGTCGGCCAGCCCGGCATCAAGCTCGGCAATCTCGACATTCCGTTCCTGTCCGATCTCCCTGTGATCGGAAGGCTGATCTTCGGCCAGGATCCGGTGTTCTATCTCTCGATCCTGCTGACCGTCGGCGTCGCCTGGTTCCTGTTCCGCACGCGGGCCGGCCTGACCCTGCGCTCGGTCGGCGACAATCATGGCTCGGCGCATGCGCTTGGCATCAACGTCATCGGCATACGCTATCTGGCGGTGATGTTCGGCGGGGCCTGCGCCGGCCTGGCGGGCGCGTACCTGTCGCTGGTCTACACGCCGCAATGGATCGAGAACATGACCGCCGGGCGCGGCTGGATCGCGCTGGCGCTGGTCGTGTTCGCTTCATGGCGGCCGTGGCGCGTGCTCGCCGGCGCTTATCTCTTCGGCGCCGTCTCGATCGGCCAACTGCACGCGCAGGCGCTGGGGATAGGCGTGCCCTCGCAGCTACTTTCTTCGCTTCCCTATCTGGCGACCATCGTCGTGCTTGTTCTAATCTCGCGCAACAGGCGGCTGACCATGGTCAACACACCGGCTTCTCTGGGGCGGCCGTTTGTGCCAGATCGCTAAGGCATGATTCCGGGAAATGGGAACGGTCCGGAAACATCATGTTCAAAAACAACGGGATAGTGTCCCCGGCAACAACTGAAAGAGGACGAACGAGAATGAAAAGCAAAATTTTGTCATTTGCCGCCGCGGCAGCCGTGCTGTCGCTCGGCACTATGGCCGCGGAAGCAGCCACCAAGGCCTGCTACATCTATGTCGGGCCGATCGGCGACTTCGGCTGGTCCTATCAGCACCATCAGGGCCTCGAACAGATGAAGGCGGAGCTCGGCGATCAGGTCGAGACAGCCTATCTCGAAAGCGTGCCGGAAGGCGCCGACGCGGAGCGCGCCATCGAGCGCTTCGCCCGTTCCGGCTGCAACATCATCTTCACCACCTCCTTCGGCTACATGGACCCGACCAACAAGGTCGCCGGAAAATTCCCGGACGTGAAGTTCGAGCACGCGACCGGCTACAAGCGCGATCATCCGAACGTCGCGACCTACAATTCCAAATTCCATGAGGGCCGATACGTGCAGGGCGTGATCGCGGCGAAGATGTCGAAAGCCGGCGTTGCCGGCTACATCGCCTCCTTCCCGATCCCCGAAGTGGTGATGGGCATCAACTCCTTCGTGCTTGGCGCGCAATCGATCAATCCCGATTTCAAGCTGAAGGTCGTATGGGCAAACACCTGGTTCGACCCGGGCAAGGAAGCGGACGCTGCCAAGGCGCTGATCGACCAAGGCGTCGACATCATCACCCAGCACACGGATTCGACCGCGCCCATGCAGGTCGCGACCGAGCGCGGCATCAAGGCCTTCGGCCAGGCTTCCGACATGATCAAGTTCGGCCCCGAAACGCAGCTCACCTCGATCGTCGACAATTGGGGCCCGTACTATACCGAGCGGGTCAAGGCGGTAATCGACGGCACCTGGAAGCAGCATGACGTCTGGGGCGGAATGAAGGAAGGCCACGTCGTCATGGCGCCTTACGCCAATATGCCTGACGATGTGAAGAAGCTCGCCGAGGAGACCGAGGCGAAGATCAAGTCCGGCGAATTCAACCCCTTCACTGGTCCGATCAAGAAGCAGGACGGCTCGGAATGGCTGAAGGATGGCGAGGTCGCCGAGGACGGCGTGCTGCTCGGCATGAACTTCTACGTCCAGGGCGTGGACGACCGGCTGCCGAAGTGATCGGCTGGTGGCTCCAAGTAATCGAAAGGGCGCCAAAGGGCGCCCTTTTTGTTGGAGCCCTTTATCCCGTCTGCAGGCTGGTTCGTGGCCTTGCCGGCATTCGCGCAACTGTGGTACTGTGAAGCATGAAAAATATCACAGTTACTGTGGACAACGAAACCTACCGGCGCGCGCGAATGAAGGCGGCCGAACGTGATTCTTCCGTCTCGGCGATGGTTCGAGAGTATTTGAAGGACCTTGCAAATACGGAAACTGAATTCGAGAGGCTGAAACGCAAGGAAGCAGCAATAAGATCGACAATCACCGGATTCAGCGCTTCTGATCGCTTGTCGCGTGAAGAAGTTCACGAACGCAATCGCTGATCGTGCCGGTTTTTCTCGACACCAACGTTCTGCTCTATTCCATTAGCTCTGACCCTTATGAGTCCTCGAAGCGAGAACGGGCGCTGATTTTGCTCGATGGCGACGATTGCGCGTTGTCCGTCCAGGTTCTGCAGGAGTTCTACGTTCAGGCGACACGCGCATCACGCTCAGGTGCAATATCTCACGGGACAGCGACAGACATCATAAGCACTTGGATGCGCTTTCCCGTGCAGGACAATACCCTTGCGCTGTTTCAGGACGCGCTTCAGATCAAGGCCGTGTCGGGGTTCTCATTTTGGGATTGTGCGATCATTGCTTCAGCCCGCGCTCAGAATTGCCGAGAACTCATGACGGAGGATCTTGCCCACGGCCGCGAGATCGCCGGCGTGCGCATTGTCAATCCATTCCTATAGCCGAAGGCAGCGGTCAGACAGCCGAGCCGTAGAGATCGTAGGCGTCGGCGCGATCGATCTTGACCGTCACGATATCGCCGGCGCGCAGCGGCCGGCGCGACTGGATGTGGACCGAGCCGTCGATCTCCGGCGCGTCGTATTTCGTGCGACCCTTGGCCGATAGACCATGCGCCTCGTCGATGATGACGGGCAGGCGTTTGCCAACCTTCTTCTGCTGCCGGACAGCGGAGATCTTCTGCTGGCGCTGCATGAAGCGGTGCCAGCGGGCTTCCTTCACCTCCTGTGGCACCTGTTCGAGGCCGAGATCGTTCGAGCGGGCACCCTTCACAGCTTCGTATTTGAAGCAGCCGGCGCGGTCGATTTTGGCTTCGTCCAGCCAGTCGAGCAGCATCTCGAATTCCTCGTCCGTCTCGCCGGGAAAGCCGACGATGAAAGTCGAGCGGATGGCAAGATCCGGGCAGACCTCGCGCCAGCCGCGAATGCGCTCCAGCGTCTTTTCGCCATGCGCCGGGCGGCGCATGTTCTTCAGTACCTGCGGCGAGGCGTGCTGGAAGGGGATGTCGAGATAGGGGAGGATCTTTCCCTCGGCCATTAGCGGGATCACGTCCGCGACATGCGGGTAGGGGTAGACATAGTGCATGCGCACCCAAACGCCGAGTTCGCCCAATTCCTTCGACAAATCGAGGAATTTGGCGCGTACCTCGCGCTCCTGGAACAGGCTGGTCTGGTATTTGATGTCGATCCCGTAGGCGCTGGTGTCCTGCGAGATGACCAGGATCTCCTTGACGCCTGCCTTTGCAAGCTTTTCGGCTTCGCGCAGCACGTCGCCGGCCGGTCGCGAGACGAGGTCGCCGCGCAGCGCCGGGATGATGCAGAAGGTGCAGCGGTTGTTGCAGCCCTCCGAAATCTTGAGATAGGCGTAGTGACGCGGCGTCAGCTTCACGCCCTGCGGCGGCAGAAGATCGATGAACGGCTCGTGCGTCGGAGGCGCCGCCTTGTGCACCGCCGCCATCACGCTTTCGTACGCCTGTGGTCCAGTGATGGCGAGCACGTTGGGATGCTTTTCGCGGATCACCTCCGGCTCAGCGCCAAGGCACCCGGTGACGATAACCTTGCCGTTTTCCGACATGGCCGAGCCGATGGCCGCGAGCGACTCGTCGCGTGCGGAATCGAGAAAGCCGCAGGTGTTGACCACCACGAGGTCAGCGCCGTCATGCCTGCGCGCGATCTCGTAACCCTCTGCGCGCAGCCGGGTTATGATACGCTCGGAATCCACGAGCGCCTTCGGGCATCCGAGGCTGACGAAACTGACGCGTGGAGCGGACATTAGCGGTTTTCCAATGGCTTCGGGCCGGCACCTCGAAGGTCCGGCCCGACATTCTCGAAATGATGGCGATCAGCAAACGCTGTTGGGCGCTGAATTCGGGCGGCGCAATAGCACAGTTTCGTCGTCAGGCAAACCGGCGCATGGCGCGCCGGCTTGCCTCGCGATCTGCTTAGTGGCCGCCTCCATGCGAGCCGAACCATCCGTTCATGAAACCGAACTGCTCCGGGAACTGGTCGACAGCGCCGTCCAGGATCATCTTGAGCGCAACGTAGAGTATGATGACCAGGCCGATATAGGCGATCCAGCGGTGCTTGTGCAGCAGCCGCGCCACGAACGAGGCGGCGAAGCCCATCAGCGCGATCGACAGCGCCAGGCCGAAGATCAGGACCGTCGGGTGGTCCATCGCGGCGCCGGCGACGGCCAGAACATTGTCGAGCGACATCGACACGTCGGCGATGACGATCTGCCAGGCCGCCTGCGCGAAACTCTTGCGCGGCTTCCTTCCGGCGATCTTCCCATCCTTGTCGTAATCGACGTCCGACAGCGCCTCGGTTGCTTCCTCTTCCTCTTCGTGGGTGACGCTGAGCTCGCGCCACATCTTCCAGCACACCCAGAGCAGGAGCAGGCCGCCGGCAATGAGAAGCATCGGCCCGATCGCCAGAAGCCACTGCGTGATCAAGGCAAAGCCTATGCGCAGCACGGTCGCCGCCATGATGCCGACGAGGATCGCTTTCCTGCGCTGATCGGCCGGCAGGCCGGCCGCGGCCATTCCAATCACAATGGCGTTGTCACCGGCGAGAACGAGATCGATCGCGATGACCTGAAAGAGCGCCGCGAAGCCGGCGGCAGTGAAGATTTCCATGGGCTGGGGGCCTTCCTGTCCGATGCTTTGGTTGGGCCACGGCCCTAACGCGTGACGCCGCGCGGCGTCAAGTCACCTCCGCCGGCCGCGCGGATATGTCCGCCGCCTCAAGGCGGTGTTATTCGACATTGCCTGGTTGGCGTGGCATCATCGGGTTCAAAGAGAGCAACCCCGTGACGGCGGAATACCTGAACCACCAACTCGAATGTCCCTACTGCCTGACGATCCGGCTCAGGATACCAGCCAATGCGCGCCCGGAATCGGAAATCCGGTGCGACGATTGCGGCGAATATCTCGGCACCTGGGACGATCTGCAGTCGGATTTCGAAAGGCAGGGCGGGCAGAACGGCGTGTTCCGCCTGGACCAGGGACGGATCAGGCGGGTCGAGGAAATTCCGAAAGGATTTGTCCCGGACGAATAGCCGCCAAGCTATCCGGCCGGGTCGCTCAGGACGCCTTTTTCGGACGGCCGCGCTTTGCACCAGTGGCGGGCTTGGCCTTTGGAGTTGCCTTTGCGCCCGGCTTGCGGCCGAGCCCCATGGTCTTCGCCAGGGCCGAGCGGGTGGCGGCGTAGTTCGGCGCGACCATCGGATAATCGCTCGGCAGGTTCCACTTGGCCCGGTATTCGTCCGGCGTCATGCCGTAATGGGCGCTGAGATGGCGCTTCAGCGACTTGAACTTGCGTCCGTCCTCGAGCGAGACGATGTAATCCGGCGTCACCGATTTCTTGATCGGCACGGCAGGCGTCAAGGGGGCCGGCTCCGGCTCTGGCGAGCCCGCGAGTTTCTGCAGCGAAGCGTGCACGCTCGCCACCAGGTCCGGCAGGCCGGCGACGGGAACGCTGTTCTTTGAGACATAAGCCGAGACGATGGAGGCCGTCAGTTCGAGGGCTGAAATATCGTTTTCTTGCAAGGTCGCTACTCCGAATGGCCGACTAGGCCGGTATGGGAAATCAGTTGCCAAGTATTCAATCAGCTAAAATTACCAAATTTCTCCGGATGCAAGCAAAATCGTCAAAAACCCCGTAAAAACTTCAATTCAGGCTGGGAGCGGACCGATTCTGTCCTTTCGCGGCAATCGGCGCGTCAGTTTTCGATGAACTGCAACTTCGGCTCGTGCACAAGCTGCAATTCGCGTGCCGGATGGTTGGCGATCCGCGCAAGCAAAAGCTGCCCCATCTGCAAGCCGGCCTGCGCGATATCCTCATAGATCGTGTCGACCTGGGGCCTGACCAGATTGAACAGGCCGGAAGTCTGCTTGGCCGAGCCAGCTTTCCGGCGGTCAGCGTCAGCGCGTCGCGATCGGCCGGGCACTGTGCGCGACCCGCTGGTGTTCAATCTCGACAGGGTTGTGTTCTTCGACCCCGAAAGCGGCCAGCGCATCGTCTGAGGCTACCTAGAACCGTCCCATCGCCAGCTTTTCAAGCCAAGCAGCTTTTCGCCGAGTTCGGTGAGCACCGCCATTTTGGCGTTCTTCTTTTCCCAGTCGCGCGGGTCGCCGGGGAAGGCGTCGCGCTTCGGGCTTTCCAACTCGCGCCACATCCTTATCCGTGTCGCGCGCTCGACGACGTCGTCCTCGTCGGCCGGCTGCATTGAAATATACTGCGCCATGCGCACCCGGTCCTTGGAACGGTTCGGTCGCACGCCATGCGCCAGCAACGAGTTGAAGATCAGCAGGTCGCCGGGATTCATCTCGATGTTGGTGATGGTCAGCCCGGTGATGTCCGGGTGCATCGGATCGCGGCCCGCCGGCTGCGTCTTCACCCACTCGTCGAAGCCGTAGAACAGTTCCGGGATGCACTGGAAGCCGCCAATGTCGCCGTCCTGTTTTACCAGCGACAACACGCCCTGCACGCCGATCGGCAGCGGATCGAGCGAGGTGTCGGCGTCCCAGTGGATGAAGCCGTTGACGTTGCCCGGGATGCGTTTCGGCGGGTTCAGATTGGCGCGGTCGATCGTCACCCAGAGGTCCTCGCGGTCCCAGATGTCGACAAAGGCATCGTAAACGCGCCGGACCTGGCGGTTGTCCCATAGATACTGGTGATTGTAGATCTCCAGCATGCCGGTGCCGTTCAGCTCCTGCATGATGTGGTCGCGGCGCTGCGGCGCGTACCAGGTTTCGGGATGGTTTGGGTCCTTTTCGTCAAACTCCCAGAGCAAATCCACGAGCCGCCGGACATTCTCCTGCGGCACCGCCTCTCGAACAATCACATAGCCCCTCGAAATCCAGTGCTGCCAATCGTCCTCACTCAATACCCGGAGCGGCAGTCGCTTCTGGATATCCTTGAGCTGCGTGGTGACCTGACGCGTCGAAGGATGCGCGTCTCGCTGAATTTGCGGCTGCATGTCTCTCTCCCATGGTTCCGCCTCCAATGGCGATGATGGGCAATCGTACAGCGCCGCAGACGCCAATGTTGTATTGGCGGAGCACATTCCGATACTATTCTGGCTTCTTTGACGGGAAATTCGCGCAATGAAGCCGTTCCTTGAAAAGGTCCAGCCCGAGCCGGGCGCCTCATGGGCAATGCTGAACCGCCGGCTCGATGCGGAAATTCCGTTCCAGTGGCACCACCATCCGGAATTCGAACTGACGCTGACGCTGAATTCGCGCGGCCAGCGCTTCATCGGCGATCATACGGCGGCCTTCGGCGACGTTGATCTGGTGCTGGTCGGGCCCAATTTGCCGCACACATGGAGTTCTAGCGACAAGATCGACCCGGACCGGCCGCATGTCGCGCTGGTCATGTGGTTCAGCGCGCAATGGGCGGCGACCCTCGGCGATGCCTTCGTCGAACTCGGCCACGTCGCCGCCATGCTGGAGCGCGGGGCCGCTGGCCTGAGCTTTTCGCCGGGTTGCGCCGGTTGCGTGCGTCCGGCGATCGAGGATCTGTTCACCCGGCCGCCGGACGAAAGGCTGCTGCGCCTCATCGAGGTCCTGAGCGTGCTCGCCAGGGACGAGGCCGGCGAGACGCTGGCCAGCCGCATGGTGGTGGCGCGCCCGGCCGACGGCGACCGCGCCCGCATCGACCGCGTGCTCGATCATATCCACCTGAACTACGCGTCCGGCGTCTCGGTCGACGACCTCGCCAATATCGCCGCGCTCAGCCCTTCGGGCCTGCACCGGCTGTTTCACCGCCACATGCAGCTCTCCATCTCCGACTATCTGATCCGCATGAAGATCGGCGAGGCCTGCGCCATGCTGACGGCGACTGCGAAGCCGGTCGCCCACATAGCCGACGCCGTCGGCTACAATTCGTTGGCCAATTTCAATCGCCAATTCAAGACGCTGAAAGGCCTGACGCCGCGCCTTTACCGGCAGCAGTTCCAGCCGCCGCGGCGCTGATCGAACTGCCTGGACACGGTCGCGGCTTTTCAATCGATCGGCTGCGAGGCTAGATTGCAGCGGATGCGGAGACATACACCATGACGACACTGACCTTTGCCACGCTCGACGATTTTATCGGCAAGGAACTCGGCGTGTCCGAATGGGTCACCGTCGATCAGGCGATGATTGACAAGTTCGCCGATTGCACCGGCGACCATCAGTGGATCCATGTCGATGCCGAGCGCGCCCGGAGGGAAAGCCCGTTCCGCACGACCATCGCGCATGGCTACCTGACGCTGTCGCTGGTCGCAGCGCTCGCGCAAGATCTGGGCGTCGTGCCAGAAAATACCCAGGCTGCGTTCAATTATGGTCTCGACAAGGTCCGGTTCATCACTGCCGTGAAGTCGGGCGCACGGGTCAGGCTGCGCGTCGCGATGATGTCGATCGAGAACAAGGGCCCGGGGCAGTATCTGATGAAGGCCAGCAACACGGTCGAGATCGAAGGCGAGGAGCGGCCCGCGCTGATCGCCGAAACGCTGGTGATGCTCTATGAGCGCCGCAGGAAGACGGGCGCCTGATCGTAGCGCTCACTCCGCGTCCGGCTGGTTTGCCGGCGCTGCCTTGATAAAAGCAGGCAGCGTCAGGCATTCGGCATTGATGCGCGAGATCACCGGATAGGGCGTCATATCGAGGTTGAAGCGGGCATTGTTGGCTACCTGCGCGACGAGGCAGATGTCAGCCAGACCCGGCGAATCGCAATGGCAGAAGCGTCCGGTTTCATGGCTTTCCGCCAGAATCTTTTCAAGCGGTTGGAAGGTTTCGTTGACCCAGTGCCGGAACCAGTTGGCGACATCCTCGTCGCCCGCGCCGTAAAGCGTGCGCAGCGCCGTCAATATGCGCAGATTGTTCACCGGATGGATGTCGCAGGCGATCATCTGCGACAGCATGCGCACCCGCGCCCGTCCGTGCGCGTCCGGGGGCAGCAGCGGCGGCTGCGGCTGGATCTCGTCCAAAAATTCAATGATCGCCAGCGACTGAGTGTGCAGCGCGCCGTCGCTCCAGATCAGCGCCGGCACCAAGCCTTGTGGATTGACCGCCAGATAGGCTGGCTCGAGATGCTCGCCGAGCCGCAGATGATGCGACACGTAGCGGTATTTTATCCCCTTCATCTCCAGCGCGATCCGCACCCTGTAGGAGGTCGAGGAGCGGTAGTAATTGTGCAGGATAATCTCGCTCATTTTCGTGCCTCATCGCTAGTGACGCCGATCTCGCCCACCCCTGCCGCTCGGGTAGAGCGGACCGACCGTGTTTCCGTCCAAAAGCTTGGCACGAACCACTGCGCCGCGCCACCGCCGCGATCCTTTCCGTGCGGCTGGCCCGACCGGATAAAAGAAGAAGCATCTTCCCCCGCTTCGATAGCCGTGTATGATTTCGATCCGGGCCGCGTATCCTGGCGGCCGAACGTGCCGAGGAGGAAACATGTCGGAAGTATCGATGGTGGTGAACGGCCGGCAGGTCGGCGGGGTGGTCGAGGACCGCACGCTGCTGGTGCATTATCTTCGCGAGCATGTCGGCCTGACGGGCACCCATGTCGGCTGCGACACCTCGCAATGCGGCGCATGCGTCGTCCATGTCGACGGCAAGGCGGTGAAGTCCTGCACCATGCTGGCCGCCCAGGCGTCGGGCTCGAATATCGTTACAATTGAAGGACTTGCCGGCGCGGAGCTGCATCCGGTGCAGGCGGCCTTCAAGGAGCATCACGGCCTGCAATGCGGGTTCTGCACGCCCGGAATGATCATGGCAGCTACCGACATGATCGCCCGGCATCCGGACGGCCTGGACGAGGCGACCGTGCGGGCGGAGCTGGAAGGCAATATCTGCCGCTGCACCGGATATCATAATATTGTCAAGGCGATACTGGCGGCATCGGAAGTGATGTCGGCGGGCGGCAGGAAAGCGGCTTGAGGGTTCGTTGTGGATAAAAAGGTGATGGCCGGCGATCGGTGACACGCATAAATCGTTGACGTTTCAAGGGCTTGCCCCTACGCGCCCGCCGCCGTCGATCCATTTTTGTTCACATCAAGGTCTGGGAGGAGAAATCTGATGGGCATTGAAGGCATCGGCGCACGCGTGGCGCGCAAGGAAGACAAAAGGTTCGTCACCGGCGCTGGGCGCTATGTCGACGATTTCGTCCTGCCGGGAATGAAGCATGCGGCCTTCGTGCGCAGCCCGCACGCCCATGCCGATATCACCGGCATCGACGTCGATGCGGCGAAGGCGATGCCGGGCGTCGTCGGCGTGCTCACCGGGCGCGAGCTCAAGGCCGACGGCATCGGCAATCTGATCTGCGGCTGGATGATCCATTCGAAGGACGGCACGCCGATGAAGATGGGCGCGTGGTCGCCGTTGGCGGTCGACCGGGTGCGCTATGTCGGCGATGCGGTAGCGATCGTGGTTGCCGACACCAAGGGCCAGGCGCGCGACGCGGCCGAGGCCGTCGAGGTCACCTACAATGAGCGGCCGGCGGTAACCGACGCGACCAGGGCGCTGGAGCCCGGCGCGCCGCAACTCCATCCGGAAGCGGACAACAATCTGATCTTCGACTGGGATCTCGGCAATGCCGATGAAACCGAGGCGGCCTTCGCCAACGCTGCCCACATCGTCAAGCTCGACATCACCAACAACCGGCTGGTTCCGAACGCGATGGAGCCGCGCGCCGCACTCGGCCATTACGACAAGGCCGAGGACCATTACACCTGCTGGACGACCAGCCAGAACCCGCACGTCGCCCGCCTGGTGATGAGCGCCTTCTACAACATCGCGCCGGAGAACAAATTGCGCGTCATCGCGCCCGATGTCGGCGGCGGCTTCGGCTCCAAGATCTTCATCTATCCGGAAGAGATCGTCTGCCTGTGGGCCTCGAAGAAGACCGGCGTCCCGGTCAAGTGGGTCGGCGACCGCACCGAAAGCTTCTTGACCGACGCGCATGGCCGCGACCACGCCACCCATGCCGAAATGGCCTTCGACGAGGATCACAATATCCTCGGCCTCAAGGTCGAGACCAAGGCCAATCTCGGCGCCTACATGTCGCTGTTCTCCAGCTCGGTGCCGACCTACCTCTACGCCACGCTGCTGTCTGGCCAGTACGACATCCCCGCCATCCAAGCCAATGTGAAGGCGATCTACACCAACACCGCGCCTGTCGACGCCTATCGCGGAGCCGGACGGCCGGAGGCGACCTTCGTCATGGAGCGGCTGATGGAGACGGCGGCCAGGCAGCTCGGCGTTTCGCCGGCGGAACTGCGCCGCAAGAATTTCATCACGCAGTTCCCGCACCAGACCCCGGTCGTCATGTGCTACGACGCCGGCGACTATGCCGCCTCGCTCGACGCCGCCATGAAGGCCGCCGACTACCAAGGCTTCCCGCAGCGCCGGGAGGAGGCGAAGCAGCGCGGCAAGCTGCGCGGCATCGGCCTGTCCTGCTACATCGAGGCCTGCGGCATCGCGCCGAGCGCGGCCGTCGGCTCGCTCGGGGCCGGCGTCGGCCTTTGGGAAAGCGCTGAGGTGCGCGTCAACGCGGTCGGCACGATCGAGGTGCTGACCGGCTCGCACAGCCACGGCCAGGGCCACGAGACGACGTTCGCGCAGCTCGTTTCCGAACGCTTCGGCGTGCCGCTCGATTCCGTCTCGATCGTCCATGGCGACACCGACAAGGTGCAGATGGGCATGGGCACCTACGGCTCGCGTTCCGGCGCGGTCGGCATGAGCGCCATCGTCAAGGCGCTCGACAAGGTCGAGGCCAAGGCCAAGAAGATCGCCGCGCACCTGCTGGAGGCCGACGAGGGCGACATCGTCATCGAGGACGGCGCCTGCAAGGTCGCCGGCACCGACAAATCGGTGCCATGGTTCCAGCTGGCGCTCGCCGCCTACACCGCGCACAACCTGCCGGGCGGCATGGAGCCGGGATTGAAGGAGACGGCCTTCTACGACCCCTCCAACTTCACCTTCCCGGCGGGATGCTACATCTGCGAGGTCGAGGTCGATCCGGAAACGGGCGTGACGAAAATCGTCCAGTTCGTGGCGGCCGACGATTTCGGCAACATCATCAATCCGATGATCGTCGAGGGCCAGGTGCATGGCGGCATCGCGCAGGGCGTCGGCCAGGCGCTGCTCGAAGGCGCGCATTACGATCCGGACAGCGGCCAGCTTCTGACCGCGAGCTACATGGATTACACCATGCCGCGCGCCGACGATCTGCCGTCCTTCCAGGTCTCGACCTCCAACACGCCGTGCCCGGGCAACCCGCTCGGCATCAAGGGTTGCGGCGAGGCGGGCGCGATCGGCTCGCCGCCCGCGGTCATCAACGCCATCACCGACGCCATCGGAACCGACGAACTGACCATGCCGGCGACGCCGCAGAAGGTCTGGGCGGCGATACGGAAGCAGGCAGTGAGATAGTGAGTAGTGAGATAGATAGTGAGTAGTGAGATAGTGAGAAGCAAGGTAACGCGAGGCAATTTCTAATAGTCAATGCTCACTACTCACTATCTCACTATCTCATTCATTTATAGGAGCCAACGCGATATGTATTCCACCACCTACCACCGCGCCGCCTCCGTCGCCGACGCCGCGAAACTCGTCAGCCTGGGCGACGCCAAGCTGCTTGCGGGCGGCATGACGCTGATTCCGGCGATGAAGACCAGGCTCGCCGCGCCCTCCGACCTGGTCGATATCGGCCGGATAGCGGCGTTGAAGGGCGTCAAGGTTTCCGGCGCGACCGTCACCATCGGCGCGGGCTCGACCCATGCCGAGGTCGCAGCCGACGCCGGCCTCAAGGCGGCGTGCCCGGCTCTGTCGAGGCTCGCCGGCATGATCGGCGACCCGCATGTCCGCAATATGGGCACGATCGGCGGCTCGATCGCCAACAACGATCCGGCGGCGGACTATCCGGCGGCCCTCCTGGCGCTCGCCGCGACGATCGTCACCGACCGGCGCGAGATCGCGGCCGACGACTTCTTCACCGGCCAGTTCGAAACCGCGCTGGAGGAGGGCGAGATCATCACCGCCGTGCGCTTCACCGCGCCGGCCAAGGCGGCCTACGAGAAATTCCGCAACCCGGCCTCGCGCTATGCCATTGTCGGCGTGTTCGTGGCCAAGGGCGACAGCGGGGTGAGGGCGGCCGTCACCGGCGCCGGCGATGACGGCGTGTTCCGGTCGAGCGAAATCGAGGCCGCGCTGGCCAACAATTTCGACCCGTCGGCGCTCGACGGTCTCAGCGTGCCCGCGGACAGCCTGATGACTGACATCCACGCCTCGGCCGAGTACCGGGCGAACCTCATCGTCGTCATGGCCAAGCGGGCGGTAGCCCGCGCCAACGGGTGAGGGGCGGCGACCGCTTGCAAATCCGTTACGTGGAATAGAACGCAACACATTGAAAAAGCGTGGAAATGCGCGGTTGCCGAAGCACCGCAACCTACGCTAGGCGTGTTTAGGAAAGCTTGGCTGGGGAGCCTGGATTCAATCCAACATCGAGGGAGGTCCGCAAGACGAAAGAAGGCCGGCGTCGTTGGGGGGTTAGGGCACGACGCTGGCCGGTTCCGATTGGCGGGAACAATCAAGATGTTGTCATGCGGACATGACCGCAGCAGGAGGCAGCACGAGTTTTCGGCTAAGCCAGTTGACCTCAGAGAATAAAGTCTGTCCCCGTCATGAAGTTGGTGCCGGCGACCAGTATCTGCATGTCGGCTGTGGAATCGCCATTCACATCGGCGTCGATGATTACGGTGCCGTTGTAGTTCGTGTAGCGAAGCTGTCCGGCCACGCCGGAAAATGCCGCGCTGCCGATGAAGGAGAAGGCCTGGTTGCCGGCTAGCAGCGTGTTGGCGTCGATGGTTGCGAGATCGATGAGGTCGGAGCCATGGCTGAAGCCGCCGACGATCGAGTCGCGCAGCGCCGGTCCGGCCGGGCTGTCGGAAGCCAGATCGAAATCGAAAGTATCGTTGCCTGTGCCCCCATTGAGGATGTCGCTGCCGGTGCCGCCGATCAACCTATCGTTCCCTGCGCCGCCGGTGAGCGTGTCGTTGCCGGCCCCACCGACGATGTAGTCGTTGCCGTCGCCGCCGTTCAGGCTGTTGGCACCCGAATTGCCGACCAGCGTGTTGTTCAAGCTGTTGCCGGTTCCGTTGAGGTTAGAGGAACCCTGCAGTTCGAGCCGCTCGACATTATTGGCCAGCGTCCAGTTGATGTAGGAGCGCACCGTGTCGGTGCCGCCGCCGACATTCTCGATCGTGCTGTCTCCAACCGCGCCGACGATAAAAATGTCATTGCCTGCGCCGCCGACCATGTAGTCGTTGCCCGCGCCACCGCTGAGCAGATTGTTGCCGGAATTGCCGACCAGCGTGTTGGCGAGCGCATTGCCTGTGCCGTTCAGATTGCCCGCGCCCTTGAGTTCCAGCCGCTCGACATTGGCGGCCAGCGTCCAGTTGATGTAGGAGCGCACAGTGTCGGTGCCTTGGCCTGCGGCCTCGATCGTCTGGTCTCCGACAGCCGAGACGATGTAAATGTCGTTGCCGCCGCCTCCCGCCATGGTGTCGTTGCCGGTTCCGCCGTCGAGGGTGTCGTTGCCCTCGCCCCCGAACAGCTTGTCGTTGCCGGCGCTGCCATTGAGGATATCGTTTCCGGCATCGCCGTTGATCAGATCGTCGCCGCCGAGACCCGACAGCGTATCGGCGCTGGCGCCGCCATAAATGCGGTCGGCGAAATTGCCGCCCTGCCAGGTGTCCTCGCCCACGGTTCCTATGAACACGGTCGGATCGAAAATCTGCGATCGGATGCAGGTCCCGGAGCCGTCGCCGGCTTCGAAGGATGTCCACGTCACGACGAAGCGGCCGTCGGCCAGCGCCGTTACGGAGGACCCGCTCTGCTCATTCGTTGCGGTCGAATTGACGATGAAGTCGTCGCCCGCGGCACTGCCGTCAACATTGTAGAGGCGAGCGCGGATGCAACTCCCGGAGCCGTCGCCTGAGTCGCCGGAAGTCCACGTCGCCACGAAGCGGCCATCGGCCAGCGCCGTGATCGAAGGGTAAAATTGATTATCGGCCGCCGTCGAGTTGACGATGAAGTCGCCGCCGGAGGCGCTTCCATTGGCATTGTAGATGCGGGCGCGGATGCAATTCCCGGAGCCGTCGCCGGTATCGGCGGACTGCCACGTGGCCACGAAGCGGCCGTCGGCCAGCGCCGTGATCGAAGTATCAAGTTGATTGCCGGCCGCCGTCGAGTTGACGACGAAGTCGTTGCCGGCGGCGCTTCCATCGGCATTGTGGACGCGACCGCGGACGCAAGACCCAGAGCCGTCGCCGGGGTCGAAGGAGGTCCACGTCACGACGAAGCGGCCATCGGCCAGCGCCGTGATCGAAGGGTCAAATTGACCTTCGTCCGGCGTCGAATTGACAACGAAGTCGTCGCCCGTGGCGCTGCCGTCGGCATTGTAGATACGGGCGCGGATGCAATTCCCGGAGCCGTCGCCGGAGTCAAAGGACTCCCACGTTACCGCGAAGCGGCCGTCGGCCAGCGCCGTGATCGAGGGAGAAAATTGATAACCCTCCGGCGTCGAATTGACGATGAAGTCGTCGCCGGCGGGGCTGCCGTCGGCATTGTAGATACGGGCGCGGATGCAGCTTCCCTGGTCGTCGATTGTGTCGTAGGACTCCCACGTCGCCACGAAGCGGCCGTCGGCCAGCGCCGTTATGGAAGGCAGGTTCTGGTCATTCGCTACGGTCGAATTGACGATGAAGTCGTCGCCGGCAGCGCTGCCGTCGCCATTGTAGAGGCGGGCGCGGATGCAGGACCCGTCACCGTCGCCGCCATCAAGGGACCGCCACGTCGCCACGAAACGGCCATCGGCCAGCGCGGTGATCGATGAATCACCTTGACTACCCGTCGCCGTCGAATTGACGATGATTTCCTGTCCGATGCGGCCGATGGGCATGATTGATCTCCGTGCTATGCAAGACGGCCGATCGCGCATTCATCGGCGGTGCGGGGGTCAACCCCTGGAGCACAGCGCGGGGCAGGTGGATGCCGTCTCTAGCAACGGGTTGTTACCACTGCATGTCGGACCGGTGCAGTATTGTATCAGATATGTATCGGCCAGGATGAAACGCTTCGTCGTACTTCAAGGATGCCGCTGCAGATGACGATTGGGTCCGGTTAAGAAGTTCGAAGGACTTTGCATCGATCTGTTGCCAGTGGATGTTCGCCGTCCTTCGGAAAAATCATGCCACCCCTCGTTCAAACATGAATTCGGCCGGCTTTTGGGGTTAAGTCATTGATTTTAAACTGGCTGGGGGGCCTGGACAAAAATCCAAGGAAGCCGACAACTTCATCAACGACGGTTAGCACTTCGAGTGACGGCAAGCCGTGGGCAACCGTTTCTATGGTCCCGGGATAAGCGGATAGCTCAGGAATTTGTTCGGCGGGCCAAATGTTCATACGTCACTTGCCAAGGGTCGCTCCCGGCAGATCTTTCCTCGCCGATCCAATGGAAGCTGTTGGCAGTGATCTCAGTGAAACGCCATCGAGTTTGCAGACCGCGCGAGTCATCGCCGATCTGGACAATGTCCTTACCCTCGGCCCGCCCGATCTGGCGCGAGTAATCCTGGTTGAGCGGATCACTCCAGATGATGTGCCAGCCACCGATCCCCGGATCGAAGATGCGCAAAGTCGTGCCATACATGGTGGACGGCGCAGGGCGCTTGGGCCTGATCCAGACGTCCTGAATCGCGCGGCCTTCGAGCACCCAGCCGAAATGGCATTCTCCATTCGATTTCCGGGTTGTGCCGTCGTCGAGATAGTGGACGGAGTCCATTTCCCAGCTTCCAATCAACCATCCATACAGGTCCATGTCTTTCGTTCGGCCGGCGGGGGGACCTTCAGATCCGAGAGCAGCGAGAAACGGGGAAATTGTGATCGTCATGATTTCTCCAATGGATAAGCGAGCAACGACAAGGCGCCGGAACATTGCCGCCACAATCGTTGCAGCGTTGCGGGCTCCAGGTCTTGGGAAAAATTGCTATGGTGCCGCTAAGGACGAGATAATGGCGAGGACGGCGTAAGCCTTGCCAAAGTGAGAGAGGCATATAGTGGTTTTGGCTGCGACCCGGCTTCGATGGATGCTGCTGGGCATCTTTCTCATCACTGCCGCTCTCTGCGGTCTGGCCACAGCGTCCGCATCCGAGGCACCGAGCTTTGTCGGCTCGCAAAGCTGCGCAAGCTGCCACCAGACGGAATTTGAAGCCTGGACGGACTCGCACCATGGCTGGGCGCTGCGCGAGCCGACGCCGCAAAACGTGCTCGGCGATTTCAACGATGCAAGCTTCGAGCACAAGGGCATCACGTCGCGCTTCTTCCGCGAGAATGAGAGATTTTTTGTCGAGACGGACGGCGCCGACGGGAAGCTCGCCCGGTTCGAGATCAAATATGTCGTCGGCGTCGCGCCGCTACAGCAATATCTGGTCGAGATCGAAGGCGGACGTCTGCAGGCGCTCGACATCGCCTGGAATGTGGAGGCCGGGCGCTGGTATCACCTTTATCCCGACGAGGATGTCTCTGCCGGCAACGGCCTGCATTGGACCGGTTTCTACAAGAACTGGCAGGCGCGCTGCGCGGTGTGCCACCAGACCGATTTTCAGAAGAACTACGATCCGAAGTCGCGCAGCTACCAGAGCACATGGGCGGAGCTGACCGTCGGCTGCGAGGCCTGTCACGGCCCTGGCGAGGCGCATGTCGCCTGGGCCGAGAAGCGGCCCGGCTACGATTCCGGACGCTGGAGCGGGCTCGCGCCGCACGGGCTGCTCACCCCGAGGTCGGAAGGCCGGCAGGCGATCGAGCAGGATATGTGCGGCCCCTGCCACGCGCGGCGTGAGGCGATCGGACCGGACAGCACCCTGCCGGGCGCGCCCTTCGGCGATCACTACAATCTCTCCACCCTCGGCGACGGGCTTTATTTCCCCGATGGCCAGCAGGATCAGGAGGTCTATATTCTGAGCTCCTTCCTGCAGTCGAAAATGCACGAGAAGGGCGTAACCTGCAGCGATTGCCACGACTCGCATTCAGGCGGGCTGGTGGCCGAAGGCAATGCGGTCTGCACGCAGTGTCACAATCCGGTCGGGCGCAGCGAATTTCCCTCGCTCGTGCTGAAGGATTTTGACACGCCTGACCACCATCACCACAAGGAGGGCAGCGCCGGCGCCCAGTGCGTGAGCTGCCACATGCCGGAGCGCGACTATATGGTGGTCGACGGCCGGCGCGACCACTTCTTCCGCGTGCCCGACCCGCTCCTGTCGCAAAGCGTGGGATCGCCCGATGCCTGCCTTTCCTGCCACACAGGCGAAACGGCACAGTGGGCGTCGGCCGCGATCGCCGGTTGGGCGCCCGACAGCAAGCCGCGGGACCACGCCTATGCGACCCTCTTTGCCGGCGTGCAGCGCCAGGGGCTCGATCCGGAAAAGCTGGCGGGCCTTGTCGATCTGGCGCGGAACACCGAGGAACCGGCGATCGTGCGCGCGAGCGCACTGCGCGAAATCGGCGACCGCGGCGATGCCGCAACCGCACGCGCGCTTGCCGGTCTGCTCACCGATGACAGTGAATTGATCCGCATGACGGCGGTGCGCCTGTGGCGGCAGACGCAGCCGCAAGAGCGGGTGGAGCGGCTGCAGCCCCTGCTTGACGACCCGGTGGCTTCGGTGCGCATTGCCGCCGCGCTCGAGCTTGCCAGCATCCCGCCCGAGGCTCTGGCCGAAGACCGCCGCGCCGCGCTCGGGGCCGCACTCGATGGGCTGCGCGCCTCGATGGGCGCCAAGGCCGATTTCCCTGAAGCGCAAATGGCGATTGGCGGGCTCGCCATGACCATGCGCAACTGGGACGCCGCGCAGGCCGCCTTCGCGGAAGCCGTGTTCATGGATCCCCAACTGATCCAGGCCTGGCTGACACGCGCGCGCATCGCCGAAGCGCTGGGGGAGATGGGTGAGGCCGCCGCCATCCTCGCGTCGGCGCGCGAGCACAACCCGGACGACGCCGGGCTTGCCGCGCAACTGGCGCAATTGCTGATCCAGCAGGGCCGGCCGCGCGAGGCGGTCCCCGTGCTCAAGGATAGCGTTGCCGCCGATCCCGGCAATGAGGAGATGCGGATCAACCTCGCCTTCGCCCTGCTGCAGACCGGCGACCTTTCCGCCGCCGCCGCCGAGATCGACCTGCTGCGCTCCCGCGCTCCTGATCGGCCGGAGGTCGAGATCCTGCACGCACTTCATCAGGTGGCATCGGGCGATCTCGCCGCTGCTCGCGAGACCGTGCGCGGGCTCAAGCAGCGCTACCCGAACCTGCGCCTGCCGCCGCAGCTCGACGCGCTGTCGCAAATTCCGTGAAGGGGCCGAGCGGTTTGCATCGTGATTGCAAAACCGAAAAGCGATCTCGAATCACAACGTATGTGTCGGGTGAGCGAAACGCTGGCTCGGGGCCGCTGATTAGGAGGGCAACATCCGTTCGCCTCTCGTAGTGGGTAATATAAGTGACTGGTCCAACAATGAAGTTGCTTCAAACTTCAGGATTTCGCCTGTCACATAGCTGCGGAACTCCGCGGCCGAGGTAAAGCACCGAAAGCCAGCTGCGCTTGCCAATGACAAAACGTCCATCGGTTCGTTCAGCAGCACCGCGACTGGCCCAGTCAGCCGCGGCTGCACAGAAGCAGGAGAGGATCCGACGGGTGTTGGGAGGATACTTTGATTGGTGCGCTCGGCAGGGTTCGAACCTGCATTACCTAAATTCGCTGGTGCTCTGTCCCGTTGAGCTACGAGCGCAGCCGATCCTTAGTCTACAACCGGCGTCTCTTGGCAGCTTTCGCGGAAGGATTGGTCAGCGACCCAAATCCTCGCAGTTTCATGATCTCAGTTGCGGCGACCAAAATCATGTCGCCGAGATCGTCTTTGGTGAACTGATCGGGTTCTTTGGCCATGCCGAGCAACTCATCGACCATGTCGAGATTCTTTGCCATCCCCTCACTCCAGCATCAAGGCTCCGCATGAAAGGCCGGCGCAAGAAAGCAAGGCCACCTGAGTGCGCCGGCCATGCCGGACATGCGATTCCGGCAGGAATAATTGTAACCAATACATCTGCCACAGCAGCCTGCCCAATCGGGTGAGTTGCTTTCTGCGGCGTTACGCAACTTAGAGATGGTCAGGGTGGCCTGATCAACTCCGATCTCCGAATGGAGAGGGCAATGAGAGTCAAATGGCACAATGGCTTCGCGATCAAGCCAGGCAGCAAGTCAACCAAAAAGAGACCCGCCACGGTGGTCGGCGGGCCAGACTTTACGAGTATCGATTGGGTGTAGACGCTCGTTGTTGGCTTCGTGGGAGGAGCGACAGCCAACTAACTAAATGTACCATGATTCGGCAGCACGGGCGATCTGTTCACGCCACATTTGCTCGCCTTCGCCCTCGGAATCCACAATATGTTGGGATACTTGTCGGTTCAGCAAGGACGGCGAAAGGACCAGGCCAGCCTGCCCCGCGGGTTTTTTCTCCTTACTCGCACAAAAAAGCCCGCTGCGGGAGGAGGTGCAGCGGGCTCTCTATTTGGGCGAACCCGGGAGGAGGTGAGTTCGCTGTGCGCCGGCATCGCATCTGGGAGGAGTAGATGGCCGACTGCCAAAAACTACGAGATCGACGGGATTCCGCAAAGCACAATAAGTTTATCGCGCTTGCGAAAAGGTCGCGCGCCCAAGCAGGATTATGCAGCCTTCTTGCGACCGCGGCCTTTCGGCTTGTCGGCCAGCTTCCTGCCAAGGCCCAATGACTTGGCCAAAGCGGATCGGCTGGCTGAGTAGTTGGGCGCGACCTTCGGATAGTCGCTCGGCAGGTTCCACTTCGCCCGGTATTCGTCCGGCGTCATGCCGTAGCTGGTCTTCAGGTGGCGCTTGAGTGACCTGAACCGTTTGCCGTCTTCTAACGAGACGATGTAGTCAGGCGTCACTGATTTCTTAGGCGAGTTCGCGCGCGCAATGTGGGGGTAACTTGTGGGGGTGTCAACAATTCGTTTCCGGTGTTCCCCGAGTGCCGGCACGGCGCGAGGGGAACGGACCTGATCGCCCCCGCGAGGGCGTGAGCTCCTCCCCGGGGAGCGACGCAGCCGACCCATAGGTCGGAGAGGAGGAGAGAATCCAGCTGGGGACTCACCCGGCCCAATCTGATGCTTGGCAGTTCGGTCCGACCCATTTGCCTGTCTCAAAATCGAGATGGACGTCGGGATCCGAGAGCTGGCAGACTGGAAATCGATCGTCGCCCCGACGCAATTGGCTCAGTTGCTTCCAGCGTTCCCGCTCCAGCATCGCGTCAGCGGTCTGCTGATCTCGCTGCAACCTCCAGTCAGCGACCTGCTGATCTCGCTGCAATGACGCGCTCATCATGCAGTTCGCATAACCGTCTGTCCCCGGCTGGAAACCGAAGCTCGCGCACCTGTTCTGATCCGCCGCCCGTTGGTCTTCCGGCGTGACACACCCGACCAACGCAATCAGAGCCAAACCGGTTGCCGATAAGATGAAACCACGGATCGAATGTCTCCCTTGGTAAGATTTTTGCCTCGGACAATGATAAGCTAAACAAAACACGAACCTACGGGCTTGATCCGTGGCCGTCACCAGACAAGCATAACAAAAGCCGCGGTCATAGGGCTAGAACTCTCGCGCGGCTTTGGTTCGGAGACTGTTCAGTGATAGTGAACATCTGCGCAAAGATTGCAAAGGCATCTGCTAGCGGCAGGTGAGCCCCCGGCTGGCGACGACAGCCAGCCTGCCGACGATTTCTCCAGGCCCTACGCTTCAATAAATCTGGCCTTAAATCTGGCCTTTGGTTTCGGTTGAATGTGGACGTGCCGGTAGGGTATTCCCGATATGGGCAAATTTGCGCTAAATCATTGAAAATAAATAAGAAACTGGCTGGGGAACCTGGATTCGAACCAGGACTAACGGAGTCAGAGTCCGTGGGTCTACCGTTAACCTATTCCCCAAGAAGCGATCGGAAACAATCGCTTGGCGGAAACGAGCGAGGGGAGCTGACGCTCATTCTGCCCCGGTCAGGCAAAACTCGTTCCCGTTTCGAGCCGGCTTGTATCACATTTGCCCTGACGATCAATAGCCGGAGATGCCGGCGCCGGAAGAATAATGCGCCGCCACCGGCTGATAGTTGCCCCGCAAAACATAGCAGGGCTTTGTAGGATGGGTGGAGCTTGACCGGCGTTGCGGGGCTTGACCCATGGTTCCGAATCTAGCCGCGCTGGAACTGCGAGCGTTCGAAAACGACTACGACGAACAGCGCCAGGATCAGCGGGATGATCAGGTAGAACAGCCGGAAGACGAGCAGGGCGGCGAGCACCGCGGCCTGGTCCATGTCGGAGAGGCCGGCGAGGAAGACGATCTCCAGGACGCCGAGGCCGCCCGGCGCATGCGAGATCAACGCCGCCGAAAACGAGATGACGAAGACGCCGAGCACGACGAAATAGCCGGGATTGCCCGCTACCGGCAGCGCGAAATAGATGATCGCGGCGGCCGCCATCAGCTCGACCGGCCCGATGATCATCTGGCGCGCCACGATCGGCAGCCGGGGGTAGTGGATCTGCAGCGAGCCGATGCGGAGCGGCTTCAGGTGCAGCCAACTGCCGAAGATGTAGAGGGCGATCAGCCCGAGAATCGCTACCCCCGTCACTCTCCCGGCCGGGATCGGCGGCAGGTCGACGAAGCGGTCGAGCACGTGCGGCTCCAGGATGAGCAGAAGGGCCGATAGCAGGGCCGCTCCCAGAACGAAGGTGAACGAGCAGAGCGCGACCAGCACGCCGACTTCCTGGCCGCTCAAACCCTTCGAGGCGTAGGCGCGGTAGCGGATGACGGCTCCGGACAGGACC
This sequence comes from Allomesorhizobium camelthorni, assembly GCF_011045125.1. Taxonomy (GTDB): domain Bacteria; phylum Pseudomonadota; class Alphaproteobacteria; order Rhizobiales; family Rhizobiaceae; genus Allomesorhizobium; species Allomesorhizobium camelthorni. The sequence goes on from NZ_JAAKZF010000002.1 coordinate 229,852, forward strand.
GAGCCGCCTATATTGTGCGAGAGCGCGTAGGTGGTGAAGGAGGAGATGGTGATGAAGCCGAACGGTATCTTTCGGCCGAGATGCGTCAGCGCGATGTGGTCGTATCCGGCGAGCGCAATATAGGCGACGACCGAACTCAGGCCGGCAAGCAGCCAGCGGTGGAGCGGGATCGCGGCCATGCCCTCGCCGACATCCTCGAGCGAGATGCCGCGCAGTTCGTGGTAGAGCAGCCAGACGGAGAATCCGACGGCAGCAAGGCCGATCGCCGGCCAGAGATAGGATTTCAGCTTCATTACGCGACGGCCATGCCGGTCGATCTTCCTTTCAGTTTGATGCGGCGCGGCGCGGCGTGCGCCGACGGGCAAATCCGCGTATTTCAGCAATGCCTTATCGAAGCCGCATGTTCAACCTCGAAGGCGGCGGGTGCGACGAAGGATGGAATTCCGCTCCCGCAGGCTTGGTGAATGCGCGCGGCGCTGCTATCTTGCCTGCAACGGAAAATCTCGACGCGTGTGCAGCGTCCGGCAACGGTTCGCGCGGCGCGAGAAGGACATTGAAGGTGGAAGATCCCGAAGCCGGCGCAAAAGCGCCGGAAGCGGGCGCGTCCAGGAGCGGTCGGCCGCAACGCGGCATGAACGGCTTCACCGCCAATCGGAATCCTTTGGCGGGCGCCAGATCCGGCGACGGACAGGCGAGCGACGGCAGCCCGCACCCGACAGGCAAGGCCAAGAAGCGGCGCAAGCGCAAGCGCGGGCGCAAGGTTTTTGCGCGCGACGGTGTGCGTGCCGATGCGGCCGGGGCAGCCGCGCCGGCCGAGCGCATCGAGGTGCGCCCGGCGAGGGCGGCGAGTGTTGCGCCGCCCGTCAAGGAGGCGGTGCCGCCGCCGCGCAGACGCTTCAACGACGATCTTCCCGTTTTCGCGGCGCTTGACCTCGGCACCAACAATTGCCGGCTGCTGGTCGCGGTGCCGACGAAGCCTGGCCAGTTCCGCGTCATCGACGCTTTTTCGCGCATCGTGCGGCTGGGCGAGGGGCTTTCGTCGACGGGGCGGCTGAGCCGGCCGGCCATGGACCGCGCGGTCGAGGCGCTGAAGATCTGCAGCGACAAGCTTGCCAGCCGCTCGATCAGGCGGGCAAGGCTGATCGCCACCGAAGCCTGCCGCGCCGCCGAGAACGGCAGCGAGTTCCTCGCCCGCGTCGAGACCGAGCCCGGCCTGAAGTTGGAGATTATCGACCGCCGCACCGAGGCCAGGCTCGCCGTGTCCGGCTGCGGCTCGCTGGTCGAGCGCGACACGGACGCGGTCGTGCTGTTCGACATTGGCGGCGGCTCGTCCGAGATCGCGCTCATCGACATTTCCGGGCAGAGGTCGCCGCGGCTCGCCAACCACATCGTGTCGTGGACCTCGCTGCCGGTCGGCGTGGTTTCGCTCGCCGAGCGTTTTGGCGGACGCGACGTGACGCGCCAGGTGTTCGACGCCATGGTCGCCGACGTGACCGGCATGCTGCATGCCTTCGAGGGCCGCGACAGGATCAACCATCTGATGAAGGCGTCGCGCTTCCACCTGCTCGGGACATCCGGAACGGTGACGACGCTGGCCGGCGTGCATCTCGGTCTCGAACGATACGACCGCCGCCGCGTCGACGGGCTGTGGATGGACAATGCCAATGTCGATCTGATGATCGAAAAGCTGCTCGGCTGGGACTTCCAGGCGCGCGTTGCCAATGCCTGCATCGGGGCTGATCGCGCCGATCTGGTGCTGGCCGGCTGCGCCATCCTCGAGGCGATCCGCCGCGTCTGGCCGTCGGAACGCCTGCGCGTCGCCGACCGCGGCCTGCGCGAGGGCATCTTGAGCGAGCTGATGGCCGAAGACGGGGTCTGGCGGCGCAACTGGCGGAACGGAGCGCGGCCATGACCAAGAAGCCGGGAAAAGCCGGTCCGGGCAGCATTCGCGTGCTGAAGACCCGGATCAAGAAGAAGAGCGGGCTGAAGGAATCGTCGCGGCGCTGGCTCGAGCGCCACATGAACGACCCCTATGTGCAGCGCTCGAAGGCTGCCGGCTATCGCTCGCGGGCGGCATACAAGCTTATCGAGATCGACGACAAGCATCATCTCCTGAAGCCGGGCATGCGGGTCATCGATTTGGGCGCGGCGCCCGGCGGCTGGTGCCAGGTCGCCGCGGCGCGGACGAAATCGACGCCGGAGCATCCCAATGTCGTCGGCATCGACTATCTGGAGATGGACGCGGTGCCGGGCGCGCCGGTGCTGCTGATGGATTTTCTGGACGAGGATGCGCCGGAGAAGCTTGCCGAAGCGCTCGGCGGGGCACCGGACATCGTGCTCTCCGACATGGCCGCGCCGACCACCGGGCACCGCCAGACCGACCACATCCGCACCATGCATCTGTGCGAGGTGGCTGCTGACTTCGCCGTTTCGGTGCTGAAGCCCGGTGGTCATTTCCTGGCCAAGACTTTTCAGGGCGGCACTGAAAACAGCGTTCTCAGCATGCTCAAGCAGAACTTCCGCTCCGTGCACCACGTCAAGCCGCCGGCTTCGCGCGAGGAATCGGCCGAGCTCTATCTGCTCGCCAAGGATTTCAAAGGACGAACGGCTGCCGACGCCTGAAGCGTAGCGGCGCAAGCCCACGGCTATTGCGTGGGCTCGGCGGCGTCGGGATCGCGAAGGCGATGTCCAGAGACCGAACTGCCGGCGTCGGCGCTCAGCCGCAGGAACGGTATCACCGACAATACCGTGATTGCAGCGACGATGAAGAACGCCGTCGAAAAGGCGGAGAGGCCGACCGGCTCGCCGGTCAGCATGGCGGTCGCCTCCAATATGCCGCCGCCGACGGCGACGCCCAGCGCGATGCTGACCTGCTGGGAGGCAGCCGCGATCGCGGTTGCCTGGCTGGCGTCGCGGTCCTCGACATCGGCGAACACCAGGGCGTTGGCCGAGGTGAAGAACAGCGAGCGCAGGAAGCCGGCGCCGATCAGCACCGGAATGATGATCGCAGGCGAAGTCTGCGGCGTGAACAGCCCGTTGGCGGCGACGAAGCAGGCGGCGAGCAGCACGGTCGCGATCAGCACGGTGCGGAAACCGCCGGTCCTGAGCATTGCCGAGGCCAGGAATTTCATGGCGATCGCGCCGAGCGCGGAAGCGAAGGTCAGCATGCCCGACTGGAACGGCGTCATGCCGAAGCCGAGCTGGAACATCAGCGGCAGCAGGAACGGCACCGCGCCATTGCCGATGCGGAAGATCGAGCCGCCACTGATGGCGGCGCGAAAGACCGGTATCCGGAAGAGGCTGAGATCCAGGATCGGGTGCGGCTTGCGGCGCGCATGGCGGACGTAGAGAAGGCCTGCGGCGACACCTATCAGCAGCGTGACGACGCCGACGATGGGCGGCAGCGCCGGCAGGCTAACCACCGAAAGGCCGAAGACTATCCCCGAGGCGGCGGCCGCCGAAAGCAGAAAGCCCAGAATGTCGAGCGGCGGACTGCCTGCAAGCTCGACATCTGGAAGGAAGCGCCCGGCTAGCCAGATGCCGGCGAGCCCGATCGGCACATTGATGAGAAAGATCCAGTGCCAGCTGAAATAGGTGGTGATGAAGCCGCCGACCGGAGGTCCGACCAGCGGCCCGATCAGGCCCGGTATTGTGAGCCAGGCCATCGCCGCGACGAGTTCGCGCCGCGGCGTGGCGCGCACCAGGACGAGGCGCGCGAGCGGCGTCATCATCGCGCCGCCCATGCCTTGCAGGAAGCGCGCACCGACGAATGCGCCGAGCGAACCCGCGGCGGCACAGGCGACCGAGCCCAGGACGAACACCGCAATGGCGATGCGGAAGATGCGTTTTGCGCCGAACCTGTCGCCCATCCAGCCGCTGATCGGGATGAAGATGGCGAGCGATACGAGGTAGGCGGTCAGCGCCAGCTTGAGCGCGATCGGGCTGGTCCCGATGTCTGCGGCGATCGCCGGCAGCGAGGTCGAGATCACCGTCGAATCCATGTTCTCCATGAACAGGGCGACCGCGAGGATGAGCGGGATGGTGCGTTTCAAGGCATCTTCCGGATGTGATTGCCGGCTGGCCGGTGGGGCTGCCGGCAATCAGGGCGGGTATCACGAATGCCGCCCGCTGTCGCCGATTTTTGCCTCGGTTCGGTTGGGCCAGGCGGGGCGGCAAGCGGCTGAACCAAGAGAGGCGGGCAGGGGAGGTGGTTGCGGCAGAACCGGGCGTCTCCCTCCGCCCAAGGTGGAGACAACCGGCTACTGGGCCAAAAGCTCGTCCTGCTCCTGGGTCAGCGGCGTGATGCCGGCCGGCACCGGTTCGGGCGGTGCGTCGCCCTGCGCTATCGGCGCCGGGGTTGCGCAGGCGGCGAGCAGGAGGAGGCCGGCAAGGATTGCGATGGGCGGGAGGTTCATGAATCGGCGGGTAGAGAGGCTTTGAGTCTGGATGAAGGCACGGAGGCAACAGAGAATGTCGAAGGCCGCGCGGCGCAAGTACGCGGACAAAGCGGACTGTCACCATGGCGTCTTAACGCGATTACGGCAGGGTGCCTGTCCTGTCGACCGGGATCTTCAAGCTGTGATGGAAGACGTTCTCCGGGTCGTACCTTATCTTGACCTCTCGGAGGCGCGGGTAGTTCGCCCCAAACGACTGGGCGAGCACTTCTTCTCCACCCTCCCAGAAACCACCGAAGTTGAAGTAGGTACCGCCTCGTGAGAAGTGCGTGGCGTCCTGATGCCATCGACGCACCCAAGCGATATTCGCCTCGTCGGTTTCGGGGTCTTCGGCATTGGCCTCGATCGTGAGCAGGAAGGGCGCATCGCGATGGTAGAAGGCGGTCGCCTCCGGCCCGACGCGCCCCATCGCTCCGCCGAGCGCCCATACCTCCACCGTGCTTGCTGGCGTGGGGCGGTCGGCTCCGGCGCCGCAGGCCAGACGGATCACATCGTCACTCAACTCATTGAGGTAAAGCGATTTCCAGTAATACCGGAGACCTTTGGGATAGTCGGGGTCGAAGAGCTGCTGAGCTTCGACATATGGCATCGGCCCACTGAGGTCGGCGATCGGCGTTGCGATCCGGCGGAGCGGTTGCGTGGCTTCCTCGCCCTGATCGAGAGGGCCGCACCAGCACCCCACGACCACCATCACGGGCGCTCCTCGGTGCTTGTCGGGGATAGGCTCGCCGTTCGGGGCGTTCCAATAGATAGCGATTGCCATCAGCTCGTCGGGAGCCGACGACATAAAGGAGCGGAACTCCTTGAGGATGTCCTCCGCAGCGGACGCCGGGTAGAAAGTGAGGAGGAAGAACACCTCGGGGCCGACCGGGTGGACCCGAAATTCGAAGGAGGTGACCACACACACCGAAATTGCCGCCGCCACCCTTAAGCGCCCAGAACAGGTCTGAGTGGTTCCGTTCGTCTGCCGTGATCAGCTTTCCGTCGGCCGTCGCCACATCGGCCGATACCAGGTTGTCCGCGGTGAGGCCGTATTTCCGGGTCAGGAATCCGAGCCCGCCGTGAAGCGCGAGCCCTCCGATACCGGTTTCCGACACCGCGCCCACCGGCACCGCCAGCCCGAACGCCTGAACCTCGTGATCGATGTCGCCGAGAAGCGCTCCGCCCCCAACCCTGACGACCGACCGCGAGCGGTCCACCCGCACCTCGCGCATTGGCGTGAGGTCGATGACGAGTCCGCCCTCGCAAATCGCATTGCCGGCGACATTGTGTCCGCCGCCCCGTACCGCGATCGGCAGCTGCCGCTCCCGGGCAAAGCGGACCGCAGCCATGACGTCCGCCGAACCGGTGCAGCGCGCGATCGCCACAGGACGCCTGTCGATCATGCCGTTCCAGATTCGGCGCGCTCCCTCGTAGCCCTCATCGCCGAGCTGGAGGATCGCGCCACGAAAGCTCTTTCGGAATTCCTCGACCTTGTTGGGATTCAACGCACCTTTTGTCATGGCATACTTCCTTCCGACTCAAGCGGTTGCCTGCCTCCGCTTTCGCGCGAACATTGCGATCGCAGCGTCATAATTTAACGGCGGGGACAAAAGACGCGTCGCCCGCGCAGGCCATTTTGTGCGAGAGGTTTTTATGGCCCGTTCGGGCCATTTCCGGCCGTCGATTGGAGCGGCTTCCGGCTAAAGCAGATTGTGCTTAGCGGCAAAAGAAGCCGCCGCGGCCCGCGAGGGCAATCCTAGCTTGGTGAGGATGTTGGCGACGTGGCGATGCACCGTGTGTTCGCTCCGACAAAGGCGGGTCGCGATCTCCCTGTTGGTCAGCCCTTGGGCAGTCAACGTCAGGACCTCGATTTCCCGCCTGGTCAGGCAATGGAGGGGATCGGCCCGCGTCTCTCCGCCGCCGAAACTGCGCAGCTCACGTGCGAGCGACTGCGCCTTGCGGGTCCAACGCGCGGCTCCAATCTTATCGAAGGTCCGGACAGCCGTCAGGATTTCATCTATTGCAGCCGGCTTGCGCCCCAGTGCAGAAAGGCTTCCACCAAGCTCGACGCGCGCCTGGGCCGATTCGAAGGGGGAACTGCTGCGCGCAAACAACTCCACAGCGTCTTCGAAACAGACTTTGGCCGCAAGCGGGTCTGACAAGGCGCTGACGCGTCCTTCGGCGAAACGCAACGCTGCCTGCATTGGGCCCGTGGATACGTTCGAGACTACATCGCGCAACTCCTGAAGGGTCGCTTCCGCCCGGTGACGATCTCGGAGCATGACATGAGCCTGCACAAGCAGTTCCAATCCCGCAGCGCGTTCCAACAGATCCTCTGCCGGAACCGAGCGCAGGAAGCGCTGTATGTGATCACACCCGGCGTCGGCATTGCCCAGTTCAAGGGCCAAAGCTCCTCGCCGGAGCAAACAGCGCTTGCCAACAAACATCTGGTAAGGCGGGGATTCCGCACGCTGCAACAACTCTTCGGCTTCCTCGAGCCGTCCCTGCCGCCAGCGCAACTCCGACAGCAGCACGAGCGCTTCCGCTGCCTGCGCGCGATGGGTCCGCTCCAATTCGTCAATAACTTCGATGAGCTCTATTTCAGCCTCGGCCCACACGCCGCGCCGGATCAGCACTCCGGCGTAATGAGCCCGACACAGGGCAAACATAAGCCTGTAGGAGGATTGCTGCGAGCGCTCCTTGAGTTGCGCGCACCACTCGGCCGCCCGCTCCAGGTCCCGCGCCTTTTCGCAAGCGTAGATCATTAAGCAGCAGGCGGTGCAGGTTGCATCGATGTCGCCCATCTCGCCGGCAGCCGCGGCTATCACTGCCTCATCCAGGCAGCGCATCCCCGCGTCCACTTGGCCAAGGCTGACGAGCGCCAGGCCCCTGTAGGCGAGCGCAAGCATCTCCAGGTCGATATCGCCAAGGGTCTCGCCGAGCGATCCAGCACGCGTCGCAAAGTCACGTGTAGTAGCCGGATCATGGTCGATCATCAGCGCGACATGCGTTTTGACGATCAGAAGCCAACCGAGTTCGCGACAAATCTCGTCGCCGAGGAGGCGCTCAGCGCGCCGAACCCATCCGCGAGCGATCGCCGCCCTGCCTCGGAAAGTGCAGCAATCCATTGCCAGGGCGGTCGCGACACGCGCGGCGCTCCGATCTTCTCCACTTTTGCGATAGAGCCGATAGGCGCGCTCACGCGCGGCGAACACCGCCGGGGCGTCGCTCAACCACCACGCCGCAGCTCCAAGGCCCTCAAGAGCTTGCGGCGTTTCGCCTCTGGTCAGCGCCGCTTCGAAATGAACACGCGCTTCCTGCCACGCTGCTCGCAGCAACGCTGCCTGCCCAGCACGAAGGGCCTCGTCTTGCTTCAACAACGCTGGCCTGCCCGAATGTCAGCCAGATAAGCGAGGATCAATGTACAGCAGATAGTATTTTATTGGGAGGCTGCGAGATCTAACCGGCCCGAGGATTGCAGGAAAGTCCGAAAAGAGCTGAACATCACCATTCAGTCAGCTTTTCGGGAAGGTCCGAAGTCCACCCCTTCGCGGGCCTTCTGCGGTGCGTTGCACCCTGGGTTCCCGATTACCGTTCATTCCAGGCGCTCTGCAAAGGGCCGCGAGCTGGTCGAGCGCTGTGCCCCAGCCTTCCTGAAATCCCATCTCTTCGTGCTTGCGGCTGTCGGCGGCATTTCTGTGCAGCACGCGGGCCGAATACCGGGTGCCCTGTCCCTCCGCCTCGAACGTGATGATCGCGGTCAGCGCCAGCCAAGGTTCCGTTGGCTGCCAACCCTCGGCCAGCGCCGTGGTGAACACGAGGCGCTTTTCGGGGACTATGTCCAGGAAACAGCCTTCGACATGCGGCTGGAATTCGCCACCGCCCTCGCGCATCCGCGTCTCGAAGTCGCCACCCGGGCGCAGGTCCAGTTTGACGACCTTGCATTCGATGGGATCGGGTATCCACCATTTCGCAAGATGCTCGGCCTTGCTCCATGCCTTCCAGACGGTGGTCGGGAGGGCATTGATGAAGCGTGAGATCGCAAGTTCAGTGTTTTCAACCGTCATTTTCAGTGTCCCGTGACATTTGGGTTTCGACATAGTCTGCAAGCCGATCCGTTCTGGCCTGCCAAAGCGCGCGTTGCTCGCAAAGCCACGACTCGGCCTCCGCCAACCGCCCGATCTTCACCTGGCAAGTGCGGGTGCGGCCGGTCTTCTCGGTCGCTATAAGTCCGCTCTCCTCAAGCACCCGCAGGTGTTTCAGGAAGGCTGGAAGCCCCATATCGAAGGGCTTCGCCAGTTCCTTGACGGGCGCGGGACTCTTTGTCAGGCGGTTGATGACCGCTCTTCTTGTGGGGTCGGAAAGCGCGTGGAATGCGGCGTCGAGTGAGGTCTTATAGTTTTCCATATGGTGAACTATAGGTGAAAGTTCACCATATGGCAAACAAAATCAATGAAAGCCCCGGTTTCGTCCGCAAGGCGGCTGGTCGGCATGTTCGCGCTGAGCTTCCGCATCCTTCCGGGTGGAGAAAAGCGGTTGGCTGCCTATTTCGGAAGAGAGCGGACGGGGATACAAGCCGAAATCCTGGCTTCAAAGCGAGAGGAACACGCAATGGCAATTGCAAAGAACACGATTTGCCTCTGGTACGATAAGGACGCAGAGGCTGCCGCCCGCTTCTACTGCGAGATCTTTCCTGACAGCATGGTGAGCGCCGTGCACCGTGCGCCCAGTGACTACCCGGCCGGCAAGGAGGGCGACGTGTTGACGGTCGACTTCACGGTTGCGGGCATTCCTTGTCTCGGCCTCAACGGGGGTCCCATGTTCAAGCACAACGAAGCCTTCTCGTTCCAGATCGCCACCGACGATCAGGAGGAGACCGACCGCTACTGGAATGCCATCGTCGGCAATGGCGGCCAGGAGAGCGCGTGCGGCTGGTGCAAGGACAGATGGGGGGTTTCCTGGCAGATCACTCCGCGCGTCCTGACTGACGCCCTGGCGGCTGGCGGCGCCGAAGCAAAGCGCGCGTTTGACGCAATGATGGATATGACGAAGATCGACGTCGCAGCGATCGAGGCGGCGCGGCGCGGCTGACGTTCCATCGCGTCTTGCGGGCCAAATTGCTGCCAGAGCGTGTCCGCGCGCCATCCAGCGCGGGATTTAAAACAGAAACACTACCGCACGTGAGGCCGGCTTTTCATCGCGCGACATACGTGGTACCAGCCCTTGCCAATCCTGCAAGGGAAGATCACGAGTCGGCGCAGTCCAACGGGCTTGAGCGCCGGCTTCACGTATTTGAGGGTTTGGCATGGCAAAGATCATCGAAACGGCAACCGGCACGCTCGCCCTCACGTTCGACGACGTGCTCCTGCAGCCGGGCCATTCCGAGGTCATGCCCGGCGAGACCGATGTGAGCACCCGCATCGCCGGCGACATCGACCTGAACACTCCAATCCTTTCGGCGGCCATGGACACCGTGACCGAGGCGAGGCTCGCGATCGCCATGGCGCAGGCCGGCGGACTCGGCGTCATCCACCGCAATTTCTCGCCGGCCGAACAGGCCGAGCAGGTGCGCCAGGTCAAGAAGTTCGAATCCGGCATGGTGGTCAATCCGGTCACGATCGGGCCGGACGCCACGCTTGCCGACGCGCAGGCGCTGATGCGCACCTACTCGATTTCCGGCATTCCGGTGGTCGAGAATGGCGGTACGGGCGGCCATAAGGTCGGACGGCTGGTCGGCATTTTGACCAACCGCGATGTGCGCTTCGCCACCGATCCGGGCCAGAAGGTCTATGAACTGATGACCCGCGAGAACCTGATCACGGTGAAGGAGACCGTCGACCAGACTGAGGCCAAGCGGCTTTTGCACCAGCACCGCATCGAAAAGCTGCTGGTCGTCGACAAGGCCGGCAACTGCGTCGGCCTGATCACGGTCAAGGACATCGAGAAGTCGCAGCTCAACCCGAACGCCACCAAGGACAGCCAGGGACGGCTGCGCGCGGCGGCCGCCACCAGCGTCGGCGACGACGGCTTCGAGCGCGCCGAGCGCCTGATCGAAGCAGGCGTCGACCTCCTGGTGATCGACACCGCGCACGGACATTCGCAGCGCGTCCTCGACGCCGTGACCCGGGCGAAGAAACTTTCCAATTCGGTGCGCATCATGGCCGGCAATGTCGCGACGGCGGCCGGCACGCAGGCGCTGATCGACGCCGGCGCGGATGCGGTCAAGGTCGGCATCGGCCCCGGCTCGATCTGCACGACGCGGATCGTCGCGGGCGTCGGCGTGCCGCAGCTTTCGGCGATCATGTCGGCGGTCGAGGCAGCCGAGAAGGCCGGCGTTTCGGTGGTGGCCGACGGCGGCATCAAATATTCGGGCGATCTCGCCAAGGCGCTTGCCGCAGGCGCGGGCGCCGCGATGATCGGCTCGTTGCTCGCCGGCACCGACGAAAGCCCCGGCGAGGCCTATCTCTACCAGGGCCGCTCGTTCAAGGCCTATCGCGGCATGGGCTCGGTGGGCGCGATGGCGCGCGGTTCGGCCGACCGCTATTTCCAGGCCGAAGTGCGCGACACGCTGAAGCTGGTGCCCGAAGGGATCGAGGGCCAGGTGCCCTACAAGGGTCCGGTGGCGGGCGTGCTGCACCAGCTTGCCGGAGGGCTGAAGGCCGCCATGGGTTACGTCGGCGCGCGCAACCTGGCCGATTTCCGCGAAAGGGCGACCTTTGTGCGCATCTCAAATGCGGGCCTGCGCGAGAGCCATACGCATGACGTGACGATCACGCGCGAAAGCCCGAATTATCCCGGCGGGATCTGATGAGCGACAGGGGTCCGGCGATCCGATGGTCGACGTCCGGACCACGGCTGGCTACGGCAAAAATCTGCTTTGAGAAGCGCAGGTGATGTCATCGCGTGAAATGCCGATGTCGTTGAGAACGTCATCCGGTGAACGGCTCAATTGATCCGTTGTCCACCGCATGGCTCTTCGCTCTGCGCGACGGCGGGACCACCTGCGAATCGGACCGATGGCGACAAGAAGAACCTTATCCATCATTGGATCGTCCCTTCACCTGAATTGACGAGGGAATGTGGCGATCTGCACTTTTGGACAAAGCCGCAGCTGTCCGTGAAACGATCTATGCGTAGCGATCCAGGGACTGGTTGTGCTCGGCCATGCGACGGGCGAAGGCTGGCCCCGGGCCGCGCATGTAGTGCAACTCCGGGCGGTAGCGCGGCGCCACGAATTCGCGAACCGCTGACATAAGTTGCATGACGGGAGCCAGGAGTTTCATGACACCGGTCCTTTTACCTCATCTGCCTCGGTGTTGACGACCGAGGCCTGTACGCTGATGCGATACAGGGTAGGCAGTGGCGTCGGTTTCGTATGTGGGAATTCCCACACCCTTCGAAGCCATTCGCAAAATCGACCCTCGCCACCGGCAACGTTGCGACAGCAATCAATTTCCTTTCGGGAGTGAGTCAGGGGAAGTACACTTGGTCGAACAACCAGGGGGATACCGTCGTGACACCCGCGCTCGCCTTCATGTCGAGGCTGGACGATACCGATCTCGCCGCCATTGCCCGGCGATGGAGCGAGTGCAACTTTCGGCACAATGAGCTGATCATCGCGCACGGCGATAGTGATCGGGACGTCTTCTTCCTGCTGGAGGGGCGGGCTCGGGTCACAATGTTTTCAGAGGACGGCAGAGAGATTGCCTATCGCGATATCGCGCCAGGCGAAATTTTCGGGGAACTGGCCGGGATCGATGGGAAAGCGCGCTCGGCCAGCGTCGTCGCGCTTGAGCCAACCCGCGTTGCGCGACTGACCGGGGCGGCATTCCGGGACATTGTGATTAACCATCCGACTTTCGCCTGGGTGCTTCTTGAGCATTTGTCGGCTCAGTTGCGGCGCATGACCGACAGGGTCTTCGAGTTTAGCACTCTAGTCGTGCGCAAACGCCTGATCCTTGAACTGTTGCGCCGGGCAGAGGAGAACGGGTCCGTCAATGGCCAGGTCTCCATAAGCCCGGCGCCGACGCACTCCGAGTTGGCGGCAAGGATAAGTACTCACCGGGAGGCGGTCTCACGCGAGATGAGCGCCCTCGCCAGGAGGGGGCTCATCGACAGGCGCGGGAGAAGACTTATCCTGCACGATCTTGCCCTACTCGAAAGGCTCGCTGCGAAGAAGCAATAGCTAAAGCAGCCTGCTGGAAAAAACTCGTCGACCACGGATGGCCAGCCAGGGAGAGCGGATGAGCGCGACGCAGATTTTCTGGCCGATGATCGCCCATGTCGTGCTGGTCTATGTCGTTTATCTCGTATTGTTCCGGCGCAGGGTCGGCGCAATCAGATCCGGCGAGGCGCAGGCGTCGCAGTTCCGCGACCGCGGCAGGGATCCGGAAAGCAGCGCCAGTTCGAGCGCCAACCTGATGAACCAGTTCGAGCTGCCGGTGCTGTTCCACGTAGTGTGCCTGGCGCTTTTCGTGACTGCCGGCGTTTCCTGGTTCGCGCTCGTCCTGGCATGGCTGTTCATAGCCACGCGCTACTTGCATGCGTGGGTGCATCTCACCACCAACCGCATCCGGCACCGCAACCCGGCCTTCGTCGCCGGCGCGGCCGTGCTAGCGCTACTGTGGATCTATTTCGCGCTGCACCTGCTGGCGATCGTCTGATTCAGGTGAAGCACCTGACCTGAATCTAAAAGCGTAGGCAGCCTACCGAGCGAGATGCCGTCAGCGCGGCGTCTCGAATACCGCGATCTTCTTGCGGTCGAATTTGAGCGCGATCTCGCCGCGCACCAGCTTGACGGCGATGTCGCCGAAAACCTCGCGGCGCCAGCCATGCATGGCCGGAACGTCGGCGGCTTCGCCTTCCGCGGCGATGCGGTCGATGTCGTCGCCCGAGGCGAGAACCTTTGCGGCCACGCCTTCCTGTTCGGCGACCTGGCGCAAAAGCACCTTCAACAGTTCGGCGGCGGCGCTGGTGCCTTCCGGCGCTTGCGCGAAGCGCGGCAGCTTGGGCATTTCTTCCTTGGGGATGGCGAGCGCGGCGTTGACCACCTCGAGCAGCGCCGTCCCCGTCGACGAGCGCTCCCAGCCTTTCGGCACGGTGCGCAGCCTGGCCAAAGCCGCGGCGTCGTGTGGCTGCTGCTGGGCCACCTCGTAGATGGCGTCGTCCTTGAGCACGCGGCCGCGCGGCACGTTGCGGTCGCGCGCCTCGCGCTCGCGCCAGGCGGCCACAGCCTGCACTACCGCGAGTTCGACCGGCTTCCTCAGCCGCATCTTCAGGCGCTTCCAGGCATCGTCGGGATGCGGGTCGTAGGTTTCGCGCGAGGTCAGGATTTCCATTTCCTCGTTCAGCCAGTGGGCGCGGTCGTCGCGCTCGAGCTGCGCCTTGAGATGCTGATAGACCTCGATTAGATGGGTGACGTCGGCCAGCGCGTATTCGAGCTGCTTGTCCGACAGCGGCCGGTGGCGCCAGTCGGTGAAGCGCGACGACTTGTCGAGATGCGCGCCGGTGATGCGCTGCACCAGCTGGTCGTATGAGACGCTGTCGCCGAAGCCGCACACCATGGCCGCGACCTGGGTATCGAAAACCGGGTGGGGAAGAAGCCCGCCGAGATGGAAGACGATTTCGATGTCCTGGCGTGCGGCGTGAAACACCTTGGTGACGGCTTCGTTGGCCATCAGCGCGAAGAACGGAGCGAGGTCGATATCGAGCGAAAGCGGGTCGACCAGAGCGCTGACACCGGGGGCCGCCATCTGGATCAGGCAGAGCTCGGGCCAGTAGGTGGTTTCGCGGATGAATTCGGTGTCGACGGTCACGAAGCTCGACTTTTCGAGCGCAGCGATGGCCGTTTCAAGTTCATTCTGGGTCTTTATAACGTGCATGAAGGCTCTTCGGCTTCAAAATGGGTCTGTCTCCATTTCAGCCGCGGAGGCTTTCGTCAAGCGTAACCGCCTTGCGGCTAGTCTGCGGACTTGTCGCCGCCGCCATTGCGCCGGGCCAGCCGGGCGAAAATGGGGGAGGTGCGGAGCAGCGCGATGAAGCGGCCGCGCTTGGAAGCGGGCACGGCCGAGCGCACCAGCATGCGGTAGAGGATGATGAAGATCAGGGCCGAATAGACCAGCGCTGAGAAGATGAACAGCGAGTGCGGGCCGAAATTCTGCATCATCCATGACGCCGAGATCGGCCCGCCGATCGCGCCGAAGGAATAGAACAGCATCAGGGCCGCGTTCACCAGCACGAACTCGTCCTTGCCGGCGCGGTCGTTGGCATGGGCGGCCGACAGCGAGAATAGCGGCATGGCGAACGAGCCGAATACGAACACGCTGGCGAAATTGGTGAGCGCGTCGCTGCCGGCGAAGAAGACCAGGGCCAGCGCCGAGGCGAGCGCGCCGATCGCCGTCAGCAGGAGCACCATGCGGCGGTCCCAGATGTCGGACAGATAGCCGAGCGGGTATTGGATGATGGCGCCGCCGATGATGCCGACGCTGACGAACGTCACCACGTTGGTGACGTTCATGCCGATCTGCTCGGCATAGACCGGCGAGAGCGTGCGGAAGGAACTGTTGGTGACGCCGACCGCGATGCAGCCGATGCAGCCGAGCGGCGAAATGCGCCAGACCCGCGCGAGGTCGAGCTTCACGCTTTCCGGCGGCGTCGGGTTGGAACGGTCGCCGAGCGAGACCGGCACCAGCGAAAGCGTGATCATGATCGACATGATGGCGAAGATGGCGAAGCCGTCGGCCCCGAAAACCGGGATCAGGAACTGCGCGCCGGTGACCGAGCCTATGTCGATGATGCGGTAAAGCGCCAGTACGCGGGCGCGGTCGTGGTTCGACACGCCGGAGTTCAGCCAGCTTTCCATGATGGTGAACAGGCCGGCGAAGCAGAAGCCCGAGGCGAAGCGCACCGCCGACCACATGACCGGATCTATGACCAGCACGAGCAGCAGCGTGCCGGCGGACGCGATCGCGGCCAGCGCCGAGAAAGAGCGGACATGGCCGACTGCCTTCATAATGCGGGTGATGAACACGCAGCCGAGCAGGAAACCGGCGAAATAGGCCGTGCCCATGAAGCCGATCGTCGACGAGGAAAAGCCTTCCGAGGCGCCGCGAAGCGCAATCAGCGTGCCTTGCAGCCCGTTGCCGCCGAGAAGAATGCCCGCGGCGATAAGGAGGGGGATCAGCGGGCGGACGGAGGACATGAAGCCACGGGCAATAAAGTATCTGATTCCTCTATAGGCCGAAGCAGATGGTGTGGCGATGCACCAATTGGCGCGCCTGCTGGTCCAGCCGATCTTGTGAAATTTTCACATTTTCTATATGATTCTTGTGAAGGAGAATCCGCAATGGCCACGATGACCGTTTCCCTGCCCGACCCGATGAAGGAATGGATCGAGATGCAGGTCGAAGATGGCGAATATGCGAGCTCGAGCGACTATGTGCGCGATCTCATCCGCCGCGACCGCGAACGCCGCAACGAAGCTCGGCTCGAGGAGCTTCGCCGCATCGTCGACGAAGGCCTGAACGGCGGCGTCAGCAAACGGACCTTTGCAGAAAGGATCGCTGAGGGGGACCGCATAGCCGGCCTGCGTGGCCGGACGAATGGGTGAGTATCGGGTCTCCGACCAGGCTGACGAGGATCTACTCGACATTTATCTGTATGGCGTCGCACGGTTTGGACGCCCGCAAGCCGTCGAATATCAGTTCAGCTTCGAAAGATGTTTTGAGCTGATTGCCGACAACCCGCGCATGGGACGGCTGTCGGACACGATCCGCGCCGGTTTGCGCCGGCATGAGCATGGCAGCCATGTCGTGATCTACAAGGAGCAGCCCGATCACGTGCTGATCGTCGCTGTCGTTCACGGCCGCAGCGTCAAGGGACTGAAGCTTTAGCGCTGTCCCGCTGCTTTGCCTTGACAAACAGGGCCTCCCATGCGCTTTTCGCGCGAATTTTCGAGCCAGGCGCGACGCCGCGCCGGCACGGCCACTCCAACATTTCCAGACCGGATTCGATCATGCACCGTTACCGCAGCCATAACTGCGCCCAGTTGAGAAAGTCCGATGTCGGGCAGAGCGTCCGTCTTTCGGGCTGGGTCCACCGCGTTCGCGACCATGGCGGTCTGCTGTTCATCGACATGCGCGACCATTACGGCCTGACGCAGATCGTCGCCGATCCGGATTCGCCGGCCTTCAAGATCGCTGAAACCGTGCGCGGCGAATGGGTGATCCGCGTCGACGGCGAGGTCAAGGCGCGCATGGCCGACACGGTCAACCCGAACCTGCCGACCGGCGAGATCGAGATTTTCGCGCGGGAGATCGAGGTCCTGTCTGCCGCGAAGGAACTGCCGCTGCCCGTGTTCGGCGAGCCGGACTATCCCGAGGATATCCGCCTCAAATACCGCTTCCTCGATCTGCGCCGCGACACGCTGCACAAGAACATCGTGGCGCGGACGAAAATCATCGCCGAGATGCGCAAGCGCATGGGCGAGGTGGGCTTCACCGAATTCTCGACGCCGATCCTGACCGCGTCGAGCCCGGAAGGCGCGCGCGACTTCCTGGTGCCGAGCCGCATCCATCCCGGCAATTTCTACGCCCTGCCGCAGGCGCCGCAAATATACAAGCAACTGATCATGGTCTCGGGCTTCGACCGCTATTTCCAGATCGCGCCCTGCTTCCGCGACGAGGACCCGCGCGCCGACCGGCTGCCGGGCGAATTCTATCAGCTCGACCTCGAAATGAGTTTTATCGAGCAGGAAGACGTGTTCCAGACCATGGAACCGGTGATGCGCGGCGTCTTCGAGGCATTTGCCAACGGCAAGCCGGTGACGCAGGATTTCCCGCGCATTCCTTTCGATGTCGCCATGCGCAAATACGGCACCGACAAGCCCGACCTGCGCAACCCGATCGTCATGGACGATGTGTCCGAACACTTCCGCGGCTCGGGCTTCAAGGTTTTCGCGGGCATTCTGGCCGGCGACCCGAAGGCCGAGGTGTGGGCCATTCCGGCAAAGACTGGCGGCTCCCGCGCATTCTGCGACCGCATGAACTCCTGGGCGCAGGGCGAGGGCCAGCCGGGCCTGGGCTATATCTTCTGGCGCAAGGAGGGCGAAAAGCTCGAAGGCGCCGGGCCGATCGCCAAGAATATCGGCGACGAGCGGACCGAGGCCATCCGCGTCCAGCTCGGCCTGGGCGAGGGCGACGCGGCGTTCTTCGTCGCCGGCGATCCGAAGAAGTTCGTGTCGTTTGCGGGCGCCGCGCGCACCCGCGCCGGCGAGGAGCTGAACCTCGTCGACCGCGACCGCTTCGAACTGTGCTGGATCGTCGACTTTCCGTTCTTCGAATGGAACGAGGACGAGAAGAAGATCGACTTCGCCCACAATCCGTTCTCCATGCCGCAGGGCGGCATTGAAGCACTGACAAGCCAGGAGCCGCTTGGCATCAAGGCGTTCCAGTACGACATGGTCTGCAACGGGTTCGAGATTGCCTCGGGCGGCATCCGCAACCATCTGCCGGAAACCATGGTGAAGGCGTTCGAGATGGTCGGGCTTTCGCGTGAAATCGTTGAGGAGCGCTTTGGCGGCCTCTACCGCGCGTTCCAGTATGGCGCGCCGCCGCATGGCGGCATGGCGGCCGGCATCGACCGCGTCGTGATGCTGCTCGTTGGCGCGAAGAACCTGCGCGAGGTGACGATGTTCCCGATGAACCAGCAGGCTTACGATCTGCTGATGAGCGCGCCCGCGGAGGCAACGCCCCAGCAACTGCGCGAGCTTGGGCTGCGCGTGGCGACGCCTAAGAAGGAAGTTTAGGAAAACCTCGCAAGCGATTTACTGGAAAGCAAAAAGCCCGGCTGTGAAGCCGGGCTTTTTCTTGAGCGTTTACGAGCAGCCGGCCTATTCGCCGTCGTTTGCCTTGACCTTTACCCCGAGCGTCTTGGGCAGGTCGAGCGGCGTCGACATTGCGCCGGCCGCGATCAGTGCGAAGGGGACCGGCGCCGGCGGCGCGGCTACGACTTCGATGCTTTGCGGATCGTCGAGATATTTGCTCACCGCGGCGGTGATCTCGGCCGACAGTTCCGGGTTGTTGAGCTGCGCCGTCAGGAACGGCACGATCGCCTTGGCCTGGTTGGCGATGTCCTCGGGCTTCATATTCTGCTGCTTGGCGACATAGTCCAGCACCTTGCCGGTCAGCGAATCGTCGTCGAAACGGATATTCGCCGCATGGAAGGTCAGCTGCTGCATCAGGCCGAGCATGGCCAGCCCCTGCGCCGAATTGTCTGCGCCGGCCGGCTGTTCGGCCATCTTCTTCTGCATCTCCTGCAGCGATTTCAGGAAGGCCGGCGTGTAGCCGCCGAGATCGAAGGTGAAGCCCAGCGTGCCGGCGTCGTCGACGGTGATGTCGTACTGCGTCAGCCCCATGCGGCCGTCGCTCGGCTGCCAGGATCCCGCCATCTCGAAATTGCCGCTGATGGTCTGGTAGCCCAGCGCCTCGATGACTTTCTTGGCTTGGGGATCCTCGGCTTGGGTAAGGTCGGCGGTGAACTTTTCGGCCGAGCCGGTGAATTCAAGGGCGGCGCCGTCGGCCGGCGGCGTGATGTCGAACGAGAGACTGTCGAGCGAGAACAAGGTCTTGTCGGCCATCTTGGCGCTGATACTGGCTATTTCCATACCCTCATACATCACCATCGAGGCGACCGGGTCGGTCGAGCCCTCGGGCGGAAGCGTCAGGCCGGTAAAAGTCGCGGCGCTGATGTCGAAGGTCAGTCCTTCTTCCGTCATGCTGTACGGCTCGGTTGTGATCGTCTCGATCCGGTAGCCGCCATCCTGCTCGGTAATGCCGTCGAACGTGATCTTGCCCAGCGCCACAGGCTCGGTCTGCGCTGCGGGGGTGAAGGACACGCCTTCGAGCGCCAGCGATGATGCGTCGCCGCTGATGCCGGTCCAGGTGAAGTTCATGCCCTGATCCGCCAGCGCCTTCTTGAAGCGCTCGGCGACAGCGTTGGCGTCTTGAGCGTAGGCCGCGTGCAGCGGAATGGTCAGCAGGAATGTCGAAACGGCAAGCTTATGGAATACGTGACGGCGAATGGTCATCGGAATGTTCCCTGAAACTGGTCTTTGAAACTTGTTGCGCCTCTCTGTCGCGTATCATCCGGACCGGATGAAGGCGCATCGCAACACATTGGTCGAAATTCGCGTAAAAAGGCAAGATTGGGCGCTTGCGCACGGTGAAGGGACCGTTCCGGCAAGCCTCCTCTTGCCGCGAATCGCCGGCTAAGCTAACTGCACGCCATGGGAAAAGGGCTTTTGCCGCCGGGGTCCGGCGGTGGCGACGCAATAGAACCGGTCGATCTGAAAAAGGCGCTCGAAGAGCGCTATCTCGCCTATGCGCTGTCGACCATCATGCACCGGGCGCTGCCCGATGTCCGCGACGGGCTGAAGCCGGTCCATCGCCGCATCATGCACGCCATGCGGCTCCTGCGGCTGAACCCCGACCAGGGCTTTGCCAAATGCGCCCGCATCGTCGGCGAGGTGATGGGCAAGTTCCACCCGCATGGCGACCAGTCGATCTACGATGCGCTGGTGCGGTTGGCGCAAGACTTCGCCGTGCGCTACCCGCTGGTGGACGGGCAGGGCAATTTCGGCAATATCGACGGCGATTTCGCCGCCGCCATGCGCTACACGGAAGCGCGCATGACCGAGGTGGCGACCGAACTGCTCGCCGGCATCACCGAGGACGCCGTCGATTTCCGCCCCACCTACAATGAGGAAGACGAAGAGCCGGTGGTCCTGCCCGGCGCGTTCCCTAACCTGCTCGCCAACGGCTCCTCGGGCATCGCGGTCGGCATGGCGACCTCGATCCCGCCGCATAATGCCGCCGAACTCTGCAAGGCCGCTCTGCATCTGATCGACAACCCCGACGCGACTGTCGAGGACCTGATGACCAAGGAGCCGCATCCGGACGATGCGGACGAGAACATGGTGCGCGGCCCGGATTTCCCGACCGGCGGCATCATCGTCGATAGCTGGGAATCGATCGTCGAGGCCTACAAGACCGGCCGCGGCGGCTTTCGCGTGCGGGCGCGCTACGAGACCGAGGATCAGGGCAGGGGCACCTGGAACATCGTCGTCACCGAAATTCCCTACCAGGTGCAGAAGGCGCGGCTGATCGAGAAGATCGCCGAGCTTCTGATCACGCGCAAGCTGCCGCTGCTGGAGGATGTCCGAGACGAGAGCGCGGAGGACATCCGCCTCGTCCTAGTGCCGAAGAGCCGAACCGTCGACCCCGCGCTGCTGATGGAATCGCTGTTCAAGCTGACCGAGCTCGAAAGCCGCTTTCCGCTCAACATGAATGTCCTATCGCGCGGCAAGGTGCCGAACGTGCTGTCGCTGAAAAGCGTGCTGCAGGAATGGCTGGAGCACCGCCGCGACGTGCTCTTGCGCCGCTCGCGCCACCGTCTCGGCGAGATCGAGCGCCGGCTGGAAATCCTCGCCGGCTATCTGATCGCCTATCTCAACATCGACGAGGTGATCAGGATCATCCGCGAGGAGGACGAGCCCAAGCAGGTCATGATGGCCCGCTGGGACCTGACCGACAACCAGGCCGAGGCGATCCTGAACATGCGGCTGCGCGCCCTGCGCAAGCTGGAGGAATTCGAGATCCGCAAGGAATTCGACGGCCTGTCGGCGGAAAAGGCGCAGATCGAGGCGCTGCTCGCTTCCGACGCCAAGCAGTGGAAGACCATCCGCTGGGAAGTTGAGAAGGTGCGCGACAAGTTCGGCTCGCATACCCCGATTGGCAAGCGCCGCACGACCTTCGCAGACGCGCCCGACCATGATCTGACGGACATCCACCACGCCATGGTGGAGAAGGAGCCGGTAACGGTGGTCGTGTCGGCCAAGGGCTGGCTGCGCGCCATGAAGGGGCACCTCTCGGACCTATCGCAGCTGACGTTCAAGGAAGGCGACAGCCTGAAGCTCGCCTTTCCGGCGCAGACCACCGACAAGATCATCGTCTTCACCACGGGCGGCAAGTTCTACACGATCGGCGCCGACCGGCTGCCGGGCGGGCGTGGCCATGGCGAGCCGATCCGCATCATCGTCGACATGGACAACGACCAGGATATCGTCACCGCTTTCGTCCACAATCCGGGCCGCAAGCTGCTGCTGGTCAGCCACGAGGGCAATGGCTTCGTCGTGCCCGAGGCCGAGGTCGCGGCCAACACCCGCAAGGGCAAGCAGGTGATGAATGTGCGCGCGCCCGACGAGGCGCAGCGCTGTGTTCCGGTCGATGGCGACCACATCGCCATCGTCGGCGAAAACCGCAAGATGCTGGTTTTTCCGCTGGCCGATGTCCCGGAGATGGGCCGCGGCAAGGGCGTCCGCCTGCAGAAATACAAGGATGGCGGCGTTCTCGACGTCAAGCTGTTCGCCATGGATGCCGGCCTGAGCTGGCAGGATTCGGCCGGCCGCACCTTCCTGAAAACGCGCGAGGAACTGATCGAATGGATAGGCTCGCGCGCCTCCGCCGGCCGCCTTGCGCCGAAGGGTTTTCCGCGGACGGGCAAGTTCGGGTAGGCTTGGGCGGCGTGATGCTGTTGCGCTGAGATTCTCCTAGTCGACCAGGGCTCCGCAAGTCATGTTCACGACGGCGCCTGTCATGGCACGCGCACGGTCTGACGCCATGAACGCTGCGACATCTGCCAACTCGCCGAGTGTCGGCAGCCGCTTGAGCAGGGTTCCTTCCGCCGCACCTTGAAGCATTTCCTCGACAGTCATGCCGGCGCGGTCGGCTGCGGGCTGGAAGACACCCTTGCTGTGCGAGCCCTTTGTCAGCGCCTCCGGAATAGCGTGGGGCTGCAGACAAACGACACGAATGCCGCGCGGCGCGAGTTCAGCGGCCAGCAGTCGGGTCATGCCTTCCGTGACCGCACAGGCCGCGCCATAGCCGAGATAGCCGATACCAGGCAGACGCGATCCCGGCGTCGATATGTTCATGACGACGCCCGAGCCTCTTTGCGCCATGAAGCGCGATACAGCCTTGGCCGTGATGAAGACCGCCCTTGCGTAGGTCTCGATCGGTAGCATGAAGTCGACGAGAGAAAGCTCTGCCAGCGGCGTTCCTTGCACGTGGGAAAAGCCCACCGCGTTCAGGGCAATGTCGATGCCGCCGGTCTCTCTTGCCACGGCTTCGGCATGGTGCTCGACCGCCTGCTCGTCGAGAACATCGACGACAGCGACTTCAGCGGCGCCGCCCCGCCTGACGATTTCCTGCGCTCCCGCCTCGAGCTTTTGCAGCGTGCGCCCGACAAGAAATACTTTTGCGCCCTCGCGGGAGAACGCCCCGGCCGCTGCCCCGCCGATCGCGCCGCTGCCTCCATAGACGATCGCGGTTTGTCCTCGCAGCAGCATGGTCGTACCCTCCTTCAGAAAATGATTGCATATTGCAATCAGTTGCATATTAGGATCAACTGCCTGGGGAATGCAACTGAAAGCCTCCGCTGGCGTAAGACGCGCGAGGAACTGATCGAATGGATAGGCTCGCGCGCCTCCGCCGGTCGCCTTGCGCCGAAGGATTTTCCGAGGACGGGGAAGTTCGGGTAGGGCTAAGCCGCTCTTCCTGAATTTCCAGCAGGCAGGCGCGTCACCCCATCAGATTTGAGAACGGAGCCGTGGGGCTGCGTGCTCCTGACAGGTGGCTCACGTCTCCTCGATGGCGTCGGCAATGTAGCCCCCGGTCTGCCGTTGCCACAGTCGGGCATAAAGCCCATCGCGTTCGAGCAGCGCCGACGGCGTTCCCTCCTCGACGATGCGGCCTTTGTCGAGCACGACGATCCGGTCCATCCGGGCGATCGTCGACAGGCGGTGGGCTATCGCGATCACCGTTTTGCCTTCCATCAGGAGCGCGAGCTTATCCTGGACCGCCGCCTCGGCTTCGCTGTCCAGTGCGGATGTTGCCTCATCGAGAACGAGGATCGGCGCGTCCTTGAGCAAGACGCGGGCGATTGCAACGCGCTGGCGCTGGCCGCCGGAAAGCTTCACCCCGCGGTCGCCGACGAAAGCGTCATAACCGGTGCGGCCTTCGCTGTCCCTGAGATCGGCTATGAAGCCGCTCGCCTCGGCCAGCATTGCCGCGCGCTCAATCTCCTCCCGCGAGGCAGCGGGCCGGCCGTAGCGGATATTGTCGCCGACGGAGCGATGCAGCAGCGAAACATCCTGCGTCACAACGCCGATACTTTCCCTGAGACTCGCCTGCGTAACGGAGCGGATGTCCTGACCGTCGATTCGGATCATGCCCTCCTTCAGGTCGAAGAAGCGCAAGAGCAGGCTGACCAGGGTCGACTTGCCGGCTCCGGACAGGCCGACGAGCCCGACCTTCTCGCCGGCCTGCACCGTGAGCGACAAGTCTTCGATCACCTCTTGCCCTTGCCGATATTCGAAGCGGATGTTTTCGAACTCGACTTCGCCGCCAGTGATGGCAAGCGGCCTCGCGTCCGGCGCATCTTTTATGGTCGGCGGCGTGGTCACCACCGGCATCGCGTCGCGGATCGTGCCCACCGCCTGGAATATCTGCTGGCCCATCTGCAGAAAAGTTCGAGAGTTGGCATTGAGCCGCTGTACGATTGCGATCGAGGCGACGAACTGGCCAAGGGTGACGAAGCCGGCGACAAGTCCCCAAAACCCTATGGCGAAGCTGCTCAGCGAAAGGGCAACGTTGAGCAGGACGACGCTCGTGTCGGTCGTCAGGTGGATGCGCCGTTCCCGCTGCTGGGTCTCGATAGCGTTTCCCATGAATGTGCGCATCGCGCCCGCCTCGCTGTCTTCCGCCGCAAACAGCTTGACCATCTGGATGTTGCTGTAGAGGTCGGTCATCGCGCCGACGATCAGGCTGCGCGCGCGGGCCGTACGGCGCGAACGCTCGGAAAAATGCGGCACGGCCGCCACTGCGAGGGCGATGTTGGCCGCGATCCAGACGAAGACGGGAACCGCCAACGGCCATGAGAGCGTGGCAAGCAGGACAAGCGAACCGACGAACTGAACGAGAAAAAGCGGTATCCTGTAAAAGGATACGACGATCTGTTGCTGCACTGCCGACGCCACCTGCGAAATGCGGGAGGCAACCTGACCAGCGAACAGATCATGGAAGAAAGCAAGGTCCTGGCGTTCCACCGCCTTGTGGCCCTGCCATTGCATAGCCGCCGGCATGCACACGGCCACCGCCTGTGAGTTCAACGTATTGCCGAGGAAGATCAGCAGCGGCAGCACGGGGAATATAAGTACGCCAAGGACGGCCAGCGTCCGCCAGTCCTGCTGCAGGAAAACGGCCGCACCCTTCGTGCTCACCCCGTCCACGAGGAACGAGATGCCCCAGATCGTCGCCAGGTTGATCCCCTCGATCGCAACCATGAGGAGGGTAACGGCCACGAGGACGCCACGGAATATCCGGGCGAAATGCAGGAGAAGCGCGAACGGCCCGCTCGCCGGCAGCGGCGTGGGAGGAATGTCCAGCGGACGGATGAGCGTCTCGAAGGGGCGATAGATAAAGTCAGAAAACGACATGGCGGCTCCAACCGGCTGACCGGGAAAAGCGTGCGGCGCGAAGGGAATCGCTACGATTAGAGCATGAATTGGGTTTGGCTGGAAAACTCGACGATCCCGGCTGGAGCGGTGGCGGGGCACGACCTGCCCATGCGCCGCCATGTCGCACGCCATCTGTCAGCATGATTCAGACTTTCCATTGACTGCGAATGATCGTTCGCATAAAGGGAGAACGATCATTCGCATCAAATGAGAGCGAACGTTCGCTTTCTGCGGGAAAGAACAATGGTAGAATTGTCCAATACCGAGAACCAGCCGGGCGGCGCCGAAGCGATGGACGGCGAATTGCTGTCGCGCGCCGAGCGCCGCGACCAGCAGATTCAGCGCATTCTGGACGCGGCAAAGACATGCTTCGTGCGTTCAGGTTTCCAGGGCGCGTCGATGCAGCAGATCTGCGCCGAGGTGGGCATGAGTCCGGGAGCGCTCTACCGCTACTTCCCGTCGAAGGAAGCGATCGTCGAGGCGATCTGCGAAGCGGACCGCCAGGACGACATGACCTGCTTCGGAGTGTTGCGCGGCGCCACTTCGGCGGCCGAGGGCCTCGTGCAGGCGGCGATGGCGCATATCACCCATACGAGCATGAAGGGCAGCGCCCCGCTGTTCGCCGAAATGCGCTCCGAATCCATGCGCAACGAGGCGGTCCGAGCCACCGTCGACGGACACAAGGGCGAAGTGGCCGCGATGATCGAGCCGCTTCTGGCGGAGGCGATTGCGCAGGGCGAGATTAATCCGGTGGTCGAACTTCCTGTCTTGATGGCCGTGCTGATGTCGGTCGGCGAGGGTCTGGCGATCAACGATTTGCCGGCCCGCGGCGTGCCGCTCGACAAGCTCGAAATCGCCTTTCGCGCCATGGTCGAAGGCATGCTTCGGCCAATCAAAAGCACTCCGGCCGCCGAATAGGCGGCCTTCGAACCCTCAAGCCAAACTGGTTGAATTCCCATGTCGCGTAATGCCGTTATTGCCGTTTCACTTGGCGTGCTGTTGGCCGGCGCAGCCGCCGTGGCCGGGTTCGCCCCGGCCTCCTTTGCCGCGAGCGAAGCCGAGCCGGCCGTCGTGCAGACGCCGCCCTCGATCCGCGTGACGCGGGCCGAGCGGCGCGAACTGGTCGAGACGCTGTCGGTGACCGGAACGATTTTGCCGCGCGAGGAAGCCGCCGCCGGCACCGATCTCAACGGCTTGACGGTGACGGCGCTGAACGCCGACGAAGGCGACATGGTGAAGAAGGGCGACGTGCTCGCCGTCCTCGACCGCTCCACGCTCGACACGCAGCTTGCGCAGATGCAGGCGAGCCGCGCCCAGGCGGAAGCCAACATCGCGCAGATGAACGCCCAGATCGGCGATGCCGAGGTCGGCGTCAGCCAGGCGAAGGACGCGCTCGAACGGGCGAAGGCGCTGCAGGGCAAGGGCGTCGCCACCCAGGCTCAACTCGACAATGCGCGGCACGCCTTCGACAGCGCCAACGCCAAGCTGGTTTCGGCGCAGAAGGCGCTCGCCGCTTCGCAGGCGCAGCTCGGCGTCATCGACGCACAGCAGAAGAATGTGCTGCTGCAGATCGAAAAGACCGAGGTGAGGGCGCCCGCCGACGGCCTGGTTCTCGCCCGCGACGCCACGTTGGGCGGCATCGTTTCGGCCGGCAGCGGTCCCCTGTTCCGGATCGCCATCGGCTCGGAATTCGAGCTTGCGGCGACCGTCGCCGAGACGGTGCTGCCGAAGCTCTCGAAAGACATGCGGGCGGAGATATCGCTTGCCGGCTCGGACAAGACGATCGGCGGCAAGATCCGCCGGATTTCGCCCGAGATCGACAGCAAGTCGCGGCTGGGCTCGATCCGCATCACGCTCGACGCCGGCAGCGAGGCCCGCGCCGGCAGTTTCGCGCGGGGCGAGGTCGAGACAAGGCGCAGCGACGCCGTCGCGGTGCCGGCATCGGCAGTGATCTTCCGCGGCCAGAATGCCTTTCTGCAACAGGTAACCGACGGCAAGATTGCGACCGTGCCCGTAACGCTCGGCGTGCGCGACGGCGGCTTCGTCGAGGTCGTCTCGGGCGTTGAAGAAGGCCAGGAAGTGGTTTCGCGAGCGGGCACCTTCGTCGCCGACGGCGACATGGTGACGCCGGTGCGCGCAGATGAGACGGGAGCCATCCAGCCATGAATTTCTCCGCCTGGTCGATCCGCAACCCGGTTCCCGCGTTCCTCCTCTTCATCGTGCTGGTCGTGCTCGGTCTGATGAGCTTTGCGAATCTGCCGATCACCCGCTTTCCCAACATCGACGTGCCGCTGGTCAACGTCACGGTCACCGATCCAGGCGTCGCGCCGAGCGAATTGGAGACGCAGGTGACCAAGCGCGTCGAGGACGCGGTCGCCAACATTTCCGGCGTCAAGAACGTCATCTCGACAATCACCGAGGGCAATTCGCAGACGACGGTCGAATTCCGGCTCGAAGTGGACACGCAGACCGCCGTCAACGACGTCAAGGACGCAGTCGAGCGCATCCGCTCCGACCTGCCGGCAACCTCCGACGAGCCGGTCGTCAACCGTGTCGACGTCGAGGGCCAGGCTATCCTGACCTACGCCGTCTCCGCGCCGGCCATGACCATCGAGGAGCTTTCCTGGTTCGTCGACGACACCGTCATCCGCAAGCTGCAGGGCCTGAAGGGCGTCGCCCGCGTCGACCGCTATGGCGGGGTGACGCGCGAGATCAAGGTCGAGATCGATCCGGACCGGCTGAATTCCCTCGGCGTGACCGCCGGCGACGTGAACCGCGCGTTGCGTTCGGTCAATGCCGACATGACAGGCGGCAGCGCCGATTTCGGCAACCGCGACCAGTCGATCCGCACGCTCGGCGGCGCCAAGAAGATCGCCGACCTGGAAGCACTCGAAATCCCGCTGGCGGGAGACCGCAAGGTCAAGCTCACCGACATCGCGACGGTCACCGATTCTTGGGAGGAGCCGAAATCCTTCGCCCGGGTGAACAGCCAGACGGTGGTGTCGTTCGGCATCTTCCGCGGCAAGGGCGAAAGCGATGTCGAGGTCAACGAGCGCGCGACGGCGGCGATTGCCGACCTCCAGAAGACCTATCCCGACGTGTCGATCACCAAGGTCGACGATTCGGTGACCTATACCGAGGGCAATTACGATTCGGCGATGGAGATGCTGCTCGAAGGCGCGGTGCTCTCGGTCATCGTCGTCTTCCTGTTCCTGCGCGATATCCGCGCCACGATCGTTGCCGCCGCCGCCCTGCCGCTGTCGATCATCCCGACCTTCTGGGCGCTCGACATGATGGGCTTTTCGCTCAACCTGGTTAGCCTGCTCGGCATCACGCTGGTGGTCGGCATTCTCGTCGACGACGCCATCGTCGAGATCGAGAACATCGTGCGCCACGTCAAAATGGGCAAGTCGCCTTATCGCGCCTCGCTCGAGGCGGCCGACGAGATCGGCCTGGCCGTCATCGCTATTTCAGCGACCATCATGGCGGTGTTCGCGCCGGTCTCCTTCATGGGCGGCATTGCCGGCCAGTATTTCAAGCAGTTCGGCCTGACGGTCGCCGTCGCCGTGTTCTTCTCGCTGCTGGTGGCGCGCCTGATCACGCCGATGATGGCGGCCTACTTCCTGCGCTGCCACGGCCATGCCGAGCCTAAGCCGGGCATTGTCATGCGGGCCTATGTCGCCTTCCTGAAGATGACGCTGCGCTTCCGCTGGCTGACGCTTGCCGCAGGCATCGCCTTCTTCGCCGGCTCGATCTACGCCATCGGCTTCCTGCCGTCCGGCTTCATTCCGCGCGAGGATGCGAGCCGCATCGTGTTCTCGGTCGAGCTGCCGCCCGGCAGCCGGCTGGAAGACACGCGCCTTGCGACTGATGAGGTGACGCGGCTGATGCGCGAGGTTTCCGAGGTCGAGAACGTCTATGTGATCGGCGGCGCGAGCCCCACCGGCACGCTGGAGACGCGCCGCGCCACGGTGGTCGCCGACCTGAAGCACAAGTCCGAGCGCGACGTGCCGCAGCACGAGATCGAAGAAATCCTGCTCCGCAAGATGGAGACGGTTCCCGATGTCCGCGCCTATTTCGTCAATGACCGCGGCGAGCGCGCGCTGGCCTTCGGCGTGATGGGAACGGACGGCGCTGTACTCGACGAGCAGGCCCGCAAGATCCAGAGCGCCATGACGGCGACCGGGAAATTCCGCGCCGTCACCTCCAACGCTGCTCTCGATCGGCCGGAGGTCATTATCGTTCCCGACCATGAGCGGCTTGCCGAGCTCGGCATCTCGACGGCGACCATCGCAGAGACGCTGCGCATCGCCACGATTGGCGATATCGACGCCAATCTGGCGAAGTTCACCGTCGGTGACCGGCAGATACCGATCCGCGTCCAGCTGAACGAGGCGGCGCGCGACGATCTTTCCGTGGTCAGCCAGCTTCCGGTGCCGACCGCGTCAGGCGTTTCGGTGCCGCTGGCCTCGGTCGCTGAGATCCGCTTCGGGCAGGGGCCGTCCTCGATCGCCCGCTTCAACCGCGAGCGGCGCGTCGTCATCGGCGCCGACATGGCGCAGGGCGCCGAGCTCAGCGAGGGCCTCGGCATCGTCTGGGCGCTGCCGGAGGTCAAGGACATGCCGGCCGGCACCCGCATCCAGGAGACCGGCGACGCCGAGATCATGGGCGAGGTGTTCGCGGGCTTCGCGACCGCCATGGGCACCGGTATCATGCTGGTGCTGGTGGTGCTGATCCTGTTGTTCGGCTCGGTGTTCCACTCCTTCACCATCCTGGGCTCGCTGCCGCTGGCGATCGGCGGCGTAGTGGCCGCGCTGTGGCTCACCAATTCGGCTGTCTCCATGCCCGTCGTGATCGGCATATTGATGCTGATGGGCATCGTCACCAAGAACGCCATCATGCTGGTCGACTTCGCGGTCGAGGAGGGCAAGCAGGGCGTGCCGCGCGCCGAGGCGATCATCGACGCCGGCCGCAAGCGCGCCCGGCCGATCGTGATGACCACGATCGCCATGTCGGCGGGCATGATCCCGGCCGCGCTTGCGCTCGGCGACGGCGGCGAGTTCCGCGCGCCGATGGCGATCGCGGTGGTCGGCGGGCTTCTGGTCTCGACGCTTCTGTCGCTGGTGTTCGTGCCGTCCTTCTACACGATCATGGACGACGCGGCTGTCGGCACGGCAAGGCTGTTCCGCTGGCTGGTGAACCCGAACCAGGCTGACGAGCCGGATGCCGAGCACGGCGCAACCGTTCATGTCCTGCCGCAGCGCGAGGAGTTCCCGGTCGCGGCGGAGTAGGGTTTCTCCCTCGCAAGGCGGAGATACGCGCAAAAAAAGCCGCCCGGAGGCGGCTTTTTCTTTGAAATTTCCCGAACGCTCAGAGTGCGGAGGAAATCTGCAGCTCGTCGACGCCGTCGCGGGCGTAGATGTCGTCGCGGAAATGCACCACCGCGTCACCCGTCGACCAGGCCGAGACATAGGTGAAGTAGACCGGGACCGGATCGGCAAGCTGCACCGGCGTGCTCTCGCCGCTCTTGATCGTCTGCTCGAAGCGCTGGCGGTCCCAGCCTTCGGTGCCGCGCAGCAGCCAGGTGACGAGGTCGCGCACGTTCTGGACGCGCACGCAGCCCGACGAATCGAAGCGCATCAGCTTGGAGAACAGGCTCTGCTGCGGCGTGTCGTGCATGTAGACGGCATGCGGGTTGGGGAAGTTGATCTTGACCGAAGCCATGGCGTTGCCGGCGCCGGGATCCTGACGGAAACGGAACTTCGCCGCGTCTTCGGTGTTCCAGTCGATCGTGGTCGGATCGAGCTCGTTGCCGTCCGGCCCGAGAATGCGGATGCTGTTTTCGGTCAGATATTGCGGGTTCTTCCGCATCAGCGGGATGATGTCCTTGCGGACGATCGATTCCGGCGCGTTCCAGTAAGGGTTGACGATGACTTCGTTGATCTTGGAATTGAGGATCGGCGTCTGGCGGTCGATCTTGCCGACGATCGCGGTGTGGCGCAGCACCACACGGCCGTTTTCGACCGCCTCGATCTGCGCGGCCGGGATGTTGACCATGACATAGCGGTAGCCGAGATCGCCCGACATGCTGCGCAGCCGGACCAGGTTGGTCTCGAGCTGGCCGAGGCGGACGGGCGCCGACACGTTCATCGCGGCATAGGAATACTGGCCGAGGACGCCGTCGGACGGCAGGCCGTGACGGGCCTGGAACCGCTTGACCGCGCCGTCGACATAGGTGTCGAAGGCCGGCGAAATGCCGGCGTTCTGCGACAGGTCGCCCGAGATCATCAGCCGCTTGCGCAGCGCCTCGACGTCCGGGTCGATGACGCCGAGCTTCAGCTTCTTGGTAGCCGGAACGATCGGCCAGCCGCCCTGGGCGACGATGCCCTGATAGCGGGCGACAGCCTGCTCGATGTAGGAGACCGTCTGCGGCGAGAAGATCGGCAGGTTCGAGGCGACCTTGCCGCCTTCGCTGGCGCGGGCGTCGAACGTGTCGTCCCAGTTGCCGCGGCGCGACGATTTGAGGATATCGCCGATCACGTCCTGGGCGCTGGCGGCGCCCGCGAATGCGGTTGCGGCGATCGCGCCCGCACCGGAGAGGAAGAAGCGGCGGGTTGTTTTCATGGACATTCCAGACATCGATCCTGCGTTTCGACAACGGACGAATTTCATCCGGATTCTATGGCGGCCATCGTTAACAAATGGCCAACCATAATCCCCCGCCGCCCCTGTCCTGAATGCAACGAAGGGATGTGGGCGTCGGCAAGCGGCATCCGGCTTGACGGTCAGTTCAGCATCCGGATTTTCACTGGATTATGGCGTTAGCGTGACCGCCATGGACACGTAGCCGTGACGAAGACCAAAAAGAAAGCCCGCGCCGTCGCCGGCGTGGGCTTTGCTTGAAAAGTGTTGCTCGTTTGCCGCTGCTGCCGGCCGCGAGCGAAAGCCGCTGCGGCAAGCCAGCAATATCGGCGTAGTCCTTACATCCTGTAAGCGATCGTATCGTTCCAGAAGCGGTCGAGGCGCTGCAGGGCGCGGTTCATCTGCTTGAACTCTTCGGTGTTGATGCCGCCGACTTGCTCGATCGAGCCGACATGGCGGTCGTAGAGCCCGGCCACCACTTCGGCGACTTCCTGGCCCTTCGGCGTCAGGCTGACGCGAACCGAGCGGCGGTCGATGCGCGAGCGCTGGTGGTTGATGAAGCCGAGATCGACCAGCTTCTTCAGATTGTAGGAGACGTTGGAGCCGAGATAATAGCCGCGCGAGCGCAGTTCGCCGGCGGTCAGCTCGGAATTGCCGATGTTGAACAGCAGCAGTGCCTGGATAGCATTGATGTCGCTGCGGCCGTTGCGGTCGAATTCATCCTTGATGACGTCGAGCAAACGGCGGTGCAGCCGTTCGACGAGCTGAAGCGATTCCATGTAAAGGGAGCGGATCGCGTCGCGGCGATCGTCGGATACGTTAGCGGTCTTGGCCGCTTGACGCTGGTTGATCATTGTCTTTGCCTCTCGTTTGTCGCCCGGTGATTGTTTTGTTTCTCACCTTGATCGCGACACTATCGAATGCACATAAAATTCGACTTAAACGCCAAGCTTAACAATGCCTTACCGGGCATGGCTTTCGAAAGAGGCTTAATGAACGATGACGCGAACGGATAAAATTAACCGTGTCGGGCCTGTCGCCGCTTCTGCAAGAAAATGACGATGCGGAAGGCGACGTAGAGAAGCGCGACGAAGGCGTGCGACCAGACGATGGCCGGGCGGGCGCCGAACAGGTCCGGGAGGCCGGCATACATGACGATCTCGGTCGCCGCGCAGATGAACCAGATCACCGGTCCCCACGACGCCAGCATCCACAGGCCGCTGGCGGCGAACGGATAAAACACCGACAGGGTGACCGCGGCGATCTGCCAGTGGACCGGCATCAGGTCGAAGCGCCACAGCGCGCCGTCATAGATGCCGATCAGGCGCACCCAATAAAGCACGCCGAACAGCAGGCAATAGCCGGCGATGATGCGCTGGAACCAGGCGAAAGCGATCTCGACGGCGGAGAGCCCGATCGCCGGCTGCCTGTCCATGAACACGCTCACAGAACCAGATCTCCGCCCGTAAGCGGCGCGAAATAGGCCTCGATGGCGGCGGGGTCGACGTCGTCCAGCGTCGCCGGCCACCACTCGGGCTTCGAGCCTTTGTCGATGATCGCGGCGCGGATGCCCTCGTAGAAATCATGGCCGGAGAGCATGCGGTTGACGATCCTGAACTCCATGCGCATGCACTCGTCCATGTCGAGCATCGCGCCCATATTGATCTGCCGGAAGGCGACGTTGACGCTGGTCGGCGAGCGTTTCTCGATGGTGGCGAGCGCGGCTGCGGCAAACTCGCCGGCAGGCTCGGCCGCGTGCCGGCGCAGGCCGGTGAGCAGGTCGTGCAGTTTTTCGCGCGAGAAGGACTGCGCGATCAGATGCAGCGTCGCATCGTCGGTCTCGCGCGGCGGCACATGGCATACCTTCTTCAGGGCAGCGTCCGGCCGGCCCGTCGCGCAGAGCTCCTCGACCAGGCCGTCGAGCTTCGAGGCGGCCACCACATAGGTGGCGAGCCCCGCCCACAGCGCGTCACCGTAGCGGATGCGGCTGCCGGTCAGGCCGAGATACATGCCGAAGCTGCCCTTGATGCGTGACAAAAGAAAGCTGCCGCCGACATCCGGGAAGAAACCGATGCCGACTTCGGGCATGGCGAAGACCGCATTCTCCGTCATCACCCGGTGCGAGCCGTGGAACGACACGCCGACGCCGCCGCCCATGACGATGCCGTCGATCAGCGCGACATAGGGTTTCTTGAAGCGGGCGACGGCCGCATTCAGCCGGTATTCGTCGGCGAAGAAGTCGATCGGCGGATTGCCGGCGCGGCCCGCTTCATAGATGTCGAGGATGTCGCCGCCCGCCGAAAACGCCTTGCCCTCGGCCTTGATCACCACCACCGCCACGCCCGGATCGGCTTCCCACGCCGCAAGCGCCGCGCTCAACGCCCGGACCATGCGGTGGGTGACAGCGTTCAGCGCCTTCGGGCGGGTCAGCGTGACGATGCCGGCCTTGCCGCTTCGCTCGAAACGGATCTCATCGCCGCCGCCAAAATCCATCGTTGCAAAAATCCCTTGCGGCCCCTGCCGAGCTTAAGTGCTAAAGGAGGGCGGACGGGCGCGTCAATGGCAGGTTTGGAGGGGAGGGGATATGCCTGATATCTTGCGCATTGCCTGGGTGATTGCCTGTAGCGCTTTTTCCGCGCCGCAATGCGCGGGCGGCGCAGATCCTGTCGGGAAACGGCGCGCCGCAAAAGCGCCTGGCACAAGCTGCCGCATTGGCGATGAACGCCCCGGCGTGCTAGAGACCGGCGATCCGGAGGCAGGCCGATGAACAGATTCACCCCCGCAAAGCCCGCCGGCGTCCGCTCGGTCGACGAAATCACCGGCAGCCGCCGCCTGCGCCGCATGCGCAAGGCGGACTGGTCGCGCAGGCTGGTCCAGGAGAACCGGCTGACGGTGGACGATCTGATCTGGCCGATCTTCGTCATAGAAGGCGAGGGGCGGCGCGAGCCGATCCCGGCCATGCCGGGCGTTTTCCGCCTGACGCTAGATCTGGCCGTGACGGAAGCCGAGCGCGCGGCGAAGCTCGGCATCCCGGCCATCGCCACTTTCCCGAACATCGAAATCGACCGGCGCGACCAGACCGGCTCGCACATTCTCGATCCGGAAAACGTCATCAACCGCGCCACCCGCGCCATCAAGGCCGCCGTGCCCGAGATCGGCATCATCACCGACGCCGCGCTCGACCCGTTCACCAGCCACGGCCATGACGGCATCCTGCGCGACGGCGTCATCGTCAATGACGAGACGGTCGAGCAGGTCGCCGCTGCCGCCGTCATCCAGGCGGCGAGCGGCGCCGACATCATCGCGCCGTCGGACATGATGGACGGGCGCATCGGCGCTATCCGCGACGCGCTCGACGC
Source organism: Allomesorhizobium camelthorni (assembly GCF_011045125.1). Lineage (GTDB taxonomy): Bacteria > Pseudomonadota > Alphaproteobacteria > Rhizobiales > Rhizobiaceae > Allomesorhizobium > Allomesorhizobium camelthorni. The sequence continues at coordinate 264,861 of NZ_JAAKZF010000002.1, forward strand.
CAACGGCTTCCAGGACGTGGCGATCATGTCCTATGCGACGAAATTCGCCTCCGCCTTCTACGGCCCCTACCGCGAGGCTGTCGGCACCGCCGGCCTGCTCAAGGGCGACAAGAAGACTTACTATCTCGACCACGCCAACTCCGACGAGGCGGTGCGCGAGGCCGAGCAGGATATTCTCGAGGGCGCCGACATGATCATGGTCAAGCCGGGCCTGCCCTATCTCGACATTATCCGCCGGCTGAAGGACGAGTTTTCGATGCCGACCTTCGCCTACCAGGTGTCGGGCGAATATTCGATGATCAAGGCCGCCGCCGCCAATGGCTGGATCGACGGCGAGAAGGCGATGCTGGAAAGCCTACTCGCCTTCAAGCGAGCCGGTTGCGACGGCATCCTGACCTACTTCGCGCCGGAAGTGGCGGAGCTGCTGCGGAGGTGAGCGACCGGTTCTATATGGGAGCGCTGCGTTGCTGTAGGATATAGGCATGAACAGGACTGAAGCCATCAGCAAGTTGCGGAAAAGCGCGGATGCCGTGAAGGGCATGGGCGCCACGGCGCTTTACCTGTTCGGCTCGACTGTACGCGACGAAACATCCGGGCGCAGCGATCTCGACCTGTTCATCGACTATGACGCCAGCAGACGGTTTTCTCTGCTCGATCTTATCGCCATCAAGCAACTGCTCGAAGAGGAGATGGCGGTGGAAGTGGACGTCACGACACGCGACAGTCTCCATCCGATGCTGAAGGAAGACATCGAGCGCTCGGCCGTCCGCGTGTTCTGATGGCTAAGCGCAAGATCGGCCCCATCCTGGCGGAAATACTGGAGGCACTCGATGGCATCGAGGCAGCGACCGCCGGCAAGACGCTTGAAGAATTTCAGGCTGACTGGCTGTTGAAGCATGGCGTCCAGCGCGGCTTGGAGATCATCTCCGAAGCTGCTCGTCACATACCTGACGATCTGCTTGCGCTTGCTCCGGACGTTCCCTGGAAGCAAGTTCGTGGCATAGGCAACGTGCTGCGGCATGAATATCATAAGATCGCCGACCCGATTGTCTGGGCCGTGGTCGTCGACAGCTTGCCCTCGTTACGCTCCGCCATGGAAATCATTTCCGAATCGCTCGCCAACGACAACTAAACTCGCGATCGCAATTCCTTTGCCTGCGAAGGATCGGAAGCTGCTTCAGCCTCATTGGGCAGAAACGCAGGAGAATCCCGACGGCAGTCGCCTATTAGATAAGAACGGCTCCGCCATCCTCACGGCAGCCGGAGCAGGCGCTGCAAGGGGTGGATCCGTGGCCTGACCGGCGCTTCCTTCAGCGCATCCTCGTCGCGCTTCGGGCGCGGGATGCCCCAGTACTTGCGATAGATGTCTTCGAACAGAAGATGGATAGGATGCATGGCAGCCTCCTTCATTCCTTTGGATCGATTCAATGACTGACCCGTCAAATCGCGGCTGCGTCGCGGGCCGAGCGCTTCCGGCGCGAGGCGTACCAGCGCTTGCGCTCGTTCCAGGCATTGCCTTTCGGGATGCCCCAATGGTTGCGGTAGATGTCTTCGAACAAATAGTTGACGGGATGCATAGCGGCCTCCGCTTTCAGCTTGGATCGATCCAATCGGCGGAACCATGCTTCCGATTGGATCGATTCAAAAATAATCCGATCGGCGATGATGTCAAGTAAAATTTGAATCGATCCAAGCGCTATGCTATCTGTGGCCCAAACGGCGCCTCGATCGCGGCAAGGAGAACGAATGACGAGACCGGTCAGGCTTGCGGATGTGGCCAGGGAGGCCGGCGTCTCGCATGGAACCGCCTCCAACGTGTTCAGCCGCCCGGAAATCGTGCGGGACGAGGTGAGGGAACGCGTCTTCACGGCCGCGCAAAAGCTCGGCTATGCCGGCCCGGATCCTAAGGGCCGGCTGCTGCGTGCCGGCAAGGTCAACGCGATCGGCGTGGCGACTGCCGAGCCGCTTTCCTATTTCTTCGACGATCCGTTCGCGCGCACTGTTATGTCCGGCATCAGCCAGGCCTGCGACGCCACCGGCGCGGGGATATCGCTGGTCTCGGCGGCCAATAAGGAACAACTCGCCTGGAACATCCAGAGCGCACTCGTCGACGGCTTCATCGTCTTCTGCGTCGAGGGCGGGTCGCGCCTGGTCGAACTGACCCGGGAGCGAAAGCTGCCCTTCGTGACCCTGGATTTCGCTGAGCGTGACGACACGGTCGCCACCATCGGTGTCGACGACGTCGCCGGCGCAGGCATGGCGGCCCGGCACCTTGCCGAACTCGGCCACCGGGGCTTCGCCGTTCTCGCGTTGCCGACCATCGAGACCGGCTACGGGCCGACGACCCTGGAGCGTGCGCAAAACGCCATCTATTCGGGTACGCGCGACCGCGTCCGCGGCTATTTCGAGGCGCTTGCCGCGCATGGGATCGACGTGAAGGCAGTCCCGATCTACGAAACCGAAAACGACGAAGCGTCCACCCGCGCCGGCATGGAGCATTTGTTCGCGGCCGCGGAGCCGCCGACGGCAATCCTGGCTATGTCGGATCGCATGGCGCTGGAGGCGCTCGATTGGCTGCGCGAGCGCGGCATCGACGTTCCCCGCGAGGTATCGGTGATCGGCTTCGACGGGGTGCCGGAAAGCGCCGTCTCGATCCCGCCACTGACGACGGTCGCGCAGCCCATCGTCGAGATTGGCCGCCGGGCCGTGCAGGCGATTCTCGGCTTCGACGGGACGATCCGGCAGGAAATACTGGATGTCGAGCTCGTGGTCCGAGGCTCGACGGCCGCCGCGCCCGGAATCAGGTGATGCCGGCCTGACCCGATTCTCAGCATACCCAGCCCAACGCCGCGGCGACTTTACCGGATGGGCTGGCTGGTCCCGTCCTTCCGGCGGAGACGCGGAATGCCCAACCTGCTTACCGCGACCGGCTGTTCCAGGATCGTCGTGAGTTCGGCCGGAAGCGTGGCGCGAAGCGGATGCTTGACCGCGACGCCGTCAGCGATGCTGAGCACGCTGTCGTAGAACTCCGCTCCGGTCGCCGATTTCGGCGGCGAGGCCTCGTGCATGACACTGATCACCGTGATGCCGGGACAATTGTCCTTGATTGCCTGGTGGAAGGCGGTTTTCGCTGCGACGTCGAGCGCGCCCGTCGCTTCGTCGAGGAACAGCAGACCCGGCCGGTGCAAAAGGATGCGCGCCAGCACCAGCTTCTGCTTCTGCCCGCCGGACAAAACCTCGTCCCAGCATTTTCCATCGCGGCAGGTCTCGCCCAGAAATTCGATGAACTCGCCGAGGCCGGCCTTGTGCAGGGCTGATGAGGCCGCTGCGTCCGAATGGCCGCAATGGCTCTCGGGCAGGCAGACGAGCTGCTTCAGCGATACTCGCGACAGCCTTATGTCCTGTGACGCATAGAAGGAGCGGACGCCTTCGGGAAAGACCACGTCGCCGCCGCCATGCGGCCAGAGCCCGTTGATCGCCTTCAGGAGGCTGGTCTTGCCGCAGCCGGATTCGCCTTTCATGAAGGTCCATTCGCCGCGGCGGAAGCGCAGATTGGCCGCGGTGACGAAGGGTGTCGCGTCATCGCCCTCGTGCAGCAGTTCCAGATCGCGGACGGTCAGCCCGAACACCGCATGCTGGTTGCCGAAGCGGAAATCGCACCGGCCGGTGCTGCGGTAGAATTCGGCCGGCTGCTGCACTTGTTCAATGGCGTTGGCGAGATCGCTCACGCGCCTGGCGTTGGCTTTCAGCGTCGCGATCGCCGGCATGACATGGATGAACCAGGAACATTGGCTGATCAGCGAATTGACCAGTTCGGCGCCGGTTATGTAGCCCTTCAGGCTGATCTTTTCGTGCATGTAGGGCAACAACCCCGGGCCGTACGCGACGATCCGGGAGCCGAGGAAATCGTAGATCTTCTCGAAGGACATGTAGCCTGAGTGGAACCAGTTCAGGCGCGACCATGTGCGGTCGATGTCCGTGTAGAGGCTTTCGTGCATCTCCTTCTGCACGACTTCGCCGCGTGCGGCCGCGACATGAAAGCTGCGGCGTAAAAGCGTGGTCAACTCGCTGCGGTAGCTGCCTTCGGCGCGCTGGATGGCGATGGTCAGTTGCTCGAGTATCCTGCCGAGCTTCAGGGCGATGAAGGTGTTCAGCGGCACGTAGGCGGCGACCGCCGCGAAGGCGACGATCGCGCCGCCATAGACGCCCAGAAATTCGAGGCCGGCGACCACCGTCGAGGTCTCGAGCAGCTTCTGGCCGACGAAGAACAGCGACGCGGCGACGCCCATGACGCCCATGGCAAGGCCGATCGCGCCGCCTGTCATGCCTTTGATGGATTCCTGCACGCGCTGGTCGATGTTGTCGGGAGGGGCAAGCGGCGCGCCATCCTGATCGCGGGCGCCGTGCTGCAAATGAAAGTGGGTATGATTGGCGTCGAGCAGGGCTTCGTTGAAGCGGCCGTTCAGCCAGCCGCGCCATTTGCGGTGGAGGGTCGTCGAGAAGAGGTGCCGGACGCCGATTATGCCGGCGTCCTTGAGGATCACGAGAAGGACCAGCAGGCCGGCATTGCCGAGCACCGTGGCCAGCGGGCTGGCGTTGCCGGGATCGTGGAAGTAGGCGATCGAGTTGACGAGTTCGCCGGAGGCTTCGGCCATCCATACGCTGGTCTTGCTGGAAGCCGCCGTGAACAGCGCGATCACCACCGTCAGCGTCCAGGCTTCCTTCCACCGGTTCGAGAACCAGTAGGCCCGCATCAGGCCCCAGAAGCCGCACATCGAAGAAACGGGCGTCAATGAAGGGGAATTAACCCTGCCACGCCATCTGCGTATAAGCCCTGGTCGAGGTCTTACGACACCCGCCCGAATCACAACGTAACCACCCTTTAAGCCCCTTTTTTGCCATCAAAGTAACATGATTCGGCCATTTTCAAACTGATTTGTCGGCGAAGTGGCCTTAGCCGTATTGTGAGACGAGTAATCTTAGGGATTAGTTTCCGACGCGCCGACCTTCCGGGAGCCACTTGGCGTGTGGCGACGGCAAGCCGGCACGCTCTTGAAGTTTTTGCCGCTTTTCACCATTTCCGGCGCGTCCGGCTTGTAATCTTCCCGGATTATCGAAAGGAAAGGCAATGGGCACCCAGGCACTCGACGGCGAGATCATCGCAACCCGGCTGGACGATGTACGCGCTTATGAAGGCGTACTGACCCGGCGTGTGCTCGCCTTCTGCATCGACTATATGATCGTTGCGGTCCTCATCATTCCCTTCGCGATACTGATCGCTATTTTGGGGGTCCTGACGCTCGGCCTCGGCTGGATGCTGTTCAGCATTCTCGTGCCGGCGGTGGCGCTCGTCTATGTCTGGAACACGCTCGGCGGCCCCAACCAGGCCACGGTCGGCATGCGCATGATGGGCATCCGTCTCGACAGGCTTGACGGCAACCGGGTCGACGGCATGCTTGCCGTGGTTCATTCCGTTCTGTTCTGGGGCCTGAACGTTGTGCTGACGCCGCTGATCCTGCTTGCGACCCTGTTCACCGACCGCAAGCGCGCCGTTCACGATCTGCTGCTCGGAACCGTGGTCACACGCACCGACCGCTGACCTGGCGTTTGGCGAACAGTCGGCCGCATCGGTCGACAACGATCACAATAGGATCACGAATATTGAGTTGAATTTTTCGCTGCTGGGGCCATGGTAGTGTTGTTCGCGGGAGCCTAACCTACGCGCCATGACGCACCATACGACACAGTCGCCGCAATTCTTCCTGACCGCGCCTTCGCCGTGCCCCTATATTGAAGGCCAGTTCGAGCGGAAGGTATTCACGCATCTGGTCGGCGACAAGGCGCCCGAGATGAACGACCTCCTGACGCAGGGGGGCTTCCGCCGTTCGCAGAACATCGCCTACCGGCCTGCCTGTGAATCCTGCCGCGCCTGCGTCTCGGTGCGCATCCTTGCCGGCGAGTTCCAGGCGACGAAGAACATGCGGCGGGTCATCCAGCGCAATTCCGACCTGATCGGCGCCATGCACGACGCCGAGCCCTCAACCGAGCAATATTCGCTGTTTCGCCGCTATCTCGACGCCCGCCACCGCAAGGGCGGCATGTCCGACATGACCGTGCTCGACTACGCCATGATGGTGGAGGACACCCATGTCGACACCAAGATCATCGAATACCGCAAGCGCGGGCCGGACAGCTTCATCACCGGCCGGGGGCAGGGCGAGCTGATCGCGGTGGCGCTCTCGGACAAGATGGCGGACGGCCTGTCCATGGTCTATTCCTACTTCAATCCGGACTTCGAGGATCGCTCGCTCGGCACCTTCATGATCCTCGACCACATTGCGCGCGCCCGCGCCGCCGGCCTGCCCCATGTCTATCTCGGCTATTGGGTCAACGGCTCGCGCAAGATGAGCTATAAGGTGCGCTTCATGCCGCAGGAACATCTCGGCCCGAGGGGTTGGGAGCGCTTCCCGCCGCAGACCTGACACTCCCGGCCCCGCACACCCACGCTGCCGCTGGATTTCTTGACGGAGCAAGACCGTGTCAGCGACCGAGACCAATCACGCCCCGGGGCCTGCTGCTGATCGCCATTGGCGGTATGGCTCTCTCGTCCTGCATTCACTCTGGCAGCTCAATCACGGCCGCAGGCGCTCCGCCGCACAGACGGTCGGCCATCCGGCATAGATAAGCCGGCGTTAACGCGGGCGAGAATTCACCCTCCGCCGTTAAACATCGCGCATAGGTTGCGCCTCAGGTTGTTGACAGCTTCCGCACATCCGCACTACGGATTATCAAATTGTGTGCGGGGCCGAAGGCAATGCAAGCTGGTCCTAAATTACGTTTTTCTTATATAGTTGGGCGATGGGTCAATTGGCTTCAGGTCGAGCCAAACTATAACTGTCGCCTAATCTCCCCGATCATTTCGGCGATTGCCGCATTCATCTTGACGGTTTCGGCCGTGTCCTACGCCCATGCCGACGCATGCAGCGCTTTGCGCAGCCAGCTTCGCACGGTCGGCCGTTCCGTGAGCGCCAATCCCGAGGCCGCGCAGCTTGCCCGGCAATTGGCGGCGATCCGCTCTCTCGAACGCAAGCGTCAGTGTTCCGCGACCAGAGAACGGGGCGGTTGGTTCAATCCCTGCGCCGATCTGGCAAAGCGCCGCGCCGCTGTGCAGCGGCAGATAAGCCGGGTTTCTAGCCGCGGGTTCGCCGGGCCGGATGACGCTGCGGCGATCCGGGGGAGGCTCGCAGCGCTCGGATGCGCGGCGTCGCCCGGCCGGCAACGCACCGCCCGCGCGGCGCCGGCGCCGGCGATGCTGTTCTGCGTCAGGCTGTCGGACGGCTATCTGTTTCCGCCGCCGCATTCCCAGTTTGTCGGGGAGGACGACTATAAGGCCACCCTCGACCGCTGCCGGTTCATCTGCGGCGAAGAGGGCATGGACGTCTATACGCTGGACGACGTGAGCCGCGAAACCGAGGAGATGGTGTCGGTCGAAACGCGAAAGCCCTATACGGAGCTGCCGTCGGCCTTCGCCTATCGCGAGGCCACGGCATTCCGCGCCTGCGACCTGCAGCGTTATCACCGGCGCGTCGAGGAGGCGAGGGCGCGGTCAGTCACCCCGTTCAAGATGACCGATGTCGTCATTCCCTTGCCGACGCCCCGGCCTGACATGAGCACCTTTGCCAGCATCTCCGGCGGGCCCTCCGAGGCCGCGCCGGCGTCCGGCGAACCGGCGAAGCGGCGTGTGAGATTGGTCGGCCCGGCCTTTCTTCCGGCCGAATAGCCCAGCGCAGAGCCGTGGCGGAATGGTAGCGTCTCAGCTTGAATTTCGGCTGTGCGGCGTCCACGGCGGCTACCAGAACGAGCGGGTGGCGCTATTTCCAGATATTCGGGATGCTTCTCGAAAGCGGACGGTCGCCGTTGGCAGGAGTTGACCTATTCCTTGACGAGGAAGTGGTTCAGATCATCTCTCGTATTACCCCAATCGAACTATAGCTAAATCGCATGCCGCCGGTAGCCATCTAGTAGGCAGCTTATGTTGCCTACTGGACAAGGCTAATATGTGTGGCAAATCTCACAGACTACCGGAAACCAGGGTCGTACAGTTCGACATGCGCCGAGCTCGGGCATAGTAATTTTTCCGCTCCCGAACCCTCGCATGCTCGCTACTTCGAGTAGCGAGGCCATGTGCGCTCTCAAGGGAGGCCAGCATGAAATCGTTCAAAGCCTTTCTGGTTTTCGGATTCCTGTCCGCGCTGATCGGCTCGGTGACGCTCCTCGAGGCAACGCCCGAAGCCAATGCGCAACAGTGCCCGAACGGCGTTTGTCCTTAGAAAGCGAGGGAGGACAATGCCATGTCGGACTTGTTCCTCTCGACCGAGTTCTGGTTCGGCGCCGCCGTGCTCGGCGCATACCAGTTCGCGAAGTTCAGCGAGCTCAGTTCGCTGGACCCTGAGTTCGCCGCGCGCTCCGCGACCATCCCAAATCTGCGGGCGATCGACTTCGCTGGAAGAGTGACCTACTGCGCTACGCTTGTGGCTTTCCTGGTAGCGACATTCCTCATCTATTTCGTCCTGTGCAAAGTATCCCCGACCATCCTGCTCGGTTGGGCTCAAGTATCCGGTGCGCAGTTAGACGAGGAGCTTAAGAAGTTCGTCGACACCGTTAACTACCCTCTCTACATCGCGGCCGCATACATCGGTTTTACCCAGCCGGGCATTCCTTTTCTCTCCAACATTGGGAACGTGCAGCGGAACATGTTCCACGCCTGGATGGGAGTCCCTAGCCGGGTCATGAGCACGTCTAGCTTCTTCGCCACCCAGATATTCACGCGATGTCAGGATACAAAGCAGTTGGCCAAGGAGCTTCAAATATTGGTCGGTGACGCCTTTGTGCAACGTATCGAAGCCTATGCCGACGCGGACTTCTACCGGGCTCACCTCGCGCGGCTGAAGCTCGACGATGCAGCCGAGCTCCTGAAGGGGACACGGCGGGAACTAAAAATCCTCACGCGACAGCTTGTGGACGTGGCGTCGCTCGCGACCGTACGGGAGAGCGGCGTGGCGTCCCTGTCTCGGCTGGCCGGCGATCTTCGCGTTTCCATGCTTCCGAACTCCGGCTGGTCTAACGCTTTCCTTGCGGGCGGTACTCTGTTCCTTATCGGAATGACATTCCTATGGAACCTCATTCCGGTGTTTGACAGTACGGCGGAACGGTTCCTGAGCGCTGGGTCCGAATATGACTTCTGGCCAAACAATCTTCGGTTCTCCGGTCAGTATCTCATATCGCAGGCCGGACCAATCTTTCTTGCTATCGGCGTTGCTTTAGCAACATGGGTAAGCGCTTTTGGTCGAGCACAGATGGTCGCTGTCGACGAACCTCAGCCCGTTGCCGGAATGGCTGACCATTTCAGCCGCTATGCGGGCCTGTTGGCCTTTACCGTAATCGCCATCGTCCTGTTCGACATTTTCCAGGCGTTTTTTGATTACGGAGCCTACGGGCTTGGAAAAACGACGGAATTCGTGGCTTTAGTTCAGGTAAGCCTGCCCTTCTACCTGCTGCACTCTTTCGTATCGCTCGTTGTTTGCTTCGTGCTGCTGCGTTACATGGACGACCGCACGCAGCCGCCGAGGTGGAGGGCGGCATCCACGATCTCGCTCCTGGTGGCGGGGGTGGCGTTGGCGTCGCTTTTCTATGCAGCGGCGCAGGTGCAGCACAAGTTCGATGCGCCCTTCGGTCCCAATGGCGCGGACCTGGCCGTCCTGATGGTCGTCATCAACGTATCGGCGGCATTAATGGCATTCGTGTGCGCTGCTCTGTGCAAGCGTCAGGCTGAAACATCGCCTAACGGTCCGCGGCGGCAGGATCTGCCTCGAACTCCGGTGACAGAGTTCGCGGGGGGCCGTGTGGATGCTCCACTGGCTCCGGCTGTCCCAACCGGCGAGTAGGCCGAGCGCGCCAAGAGCTTCCGGGGGTATGGCTCTGGCCAGGACCTCAGCGATCGCGACCCATTCTGGAGGATGAGCTATGAGCCCTCTTATCGCAATTGCTGCAACGCTATTTCCTGAAATAATAAAGGCGATCGCAGGTGATCGCGCCGGAACGGTAGCAGATCGCGTCACCAGGGCGGTGACCGATTCTGTCAAGACCAAAGATCCCGTCCAGGCACAACAGCAGTTGACCCAGAATCCGCAGATTGCGGAGAGCCTGCGCGAGAAACTGGCGCAGATCGCTCTCGAGCAGACCAAAGTTCGGCTCGACGATGAGCAGCGCCAGCGCGAAGCCGCGCTCGCGGATCTAAAGATTCGCGCCGAGTTGGAGAGTCAAAGGCGTCAAACGGAGCTCGACAGCCGTCGGGTTGACGGGGAGGATCGCAGCGGAGCACGGATTCTACAAAGAGACCTGAGTTCTGCGCAATCGCCTGTGGCGTGGGTTGCTCCAACCCTTTCCCTGATAGTGACGGTCGGCTTCTTTGTCGTCTTAGGCTTGTTCATCTTCAACAAAAACAGTCTTGAATTGACTTCATTGCCTGTAGTTCCTGCTGGTATGGGGCTTGCCAATTTAACTGATGCGCAATTTACAGCGGCTGCTCCGGTACGCAGTGATTTTGTTCTTCAGATAATAAATATCTGTGTCGGAACGCTGACGGCGGCGTTTGCTACGGTAATGAGCTTCTGGCTCGGATCCTCCCAGGGTTCTCGTTCGAAGGATGAACTCGTCGCCCAAATTCAGACCAGACAATCCGCTCAGGCATCGGAAGTCCTAAACAGAGCGACGGACGTTGTCGTTCGTCGCTCCTCCAGCGTTGACCTACCAATGCCGAAGCCGGCGGTTCCAGACGAACAGCAAGACAGCGAACCTACCGTCGATCCCGCTAAGCCGGCCGCTCCCGGCCTGCTGGACGAACTTCTCCCGGATCTGGTGAAGCCTCATCGCCATTTCCCTGACAGCGTAAGCTGGGCGCTTTCATCAAGGGGCATTTCGATTGAGGAAGCCCCCGCGCAGGGAACGCCAGGGAAGCCTACGACCGTCCGGACCATCTGGCAGCGTTATGGAGCGCTTTGTGCTGCGGCTGCAAAGCAGTACGGCGTACCTGTCGAATTGATCGTCGCAACAATCGCGACCGAGAGTTCCGGCGATCCAAATGCACGACGGCCGGAACCGCGAATAAACGACGAGAGCGTCGGCTTGATGCAGACACTCGTAGCGACGGCCCGCAATGCTACCGGTCGAAAGAATCTGCGCAGCGACGACTTGCTCGACCCCCGGAACTCCATCGAAGCAGGGACGGCCTACATCGCTCAGCAGAGAAGCTCGACATGGTTCGATCCTCCATTGGTTGCGGCCGCATACAATGCCGGATCGCTACGCCGTGACGAAGCAGACGCCAACCGCTGGAAGCTTGTCTGTCACCCTCGCGGGACTGGCAAGCACATAGACAAGTTCGTGGCCTGGTTTTCGGATTGTATGGTCGTGGCGGCTGAAGATGATTGGGCGAGCGACCCGGCCGTACCCAGTTTTGCGTCGGCCATCGGTGGTCAGAGCCCCGATGTGGAACTGGCCGACTCTGCACCGCGCTCTGAGCTTTCTCCGCTGGTTGGCACCGCGGAACGTCAAAGACTTTTCGGTACTTTCACGTTTGTGGCCGATCCGAAACCCGGAAACAAAGAGAACATTCGGATCACAAACGATTGGCCGGAGAAGAACATCGTCAAGGTCAGCATCCCGGTCAATTCCGTCCTCGGCCGGAACGGTCCGCTTGAGTTCGAATTCCATAGATCGGCTGCCGATCAACTGATCGCAATGTGGCTGCAGTGGGAGAAAGAGGGGCTGCTGGATCGCATCCTGACCTTTGATGGCTCATTTGTGCCGCGCTTTATCCGCGGGAGCACGCGTACCCTGAGCAATCATGCATTCGGAACGGCATTCGACATCAACGCTCAATTTAATCCGCTAGGCCAGGAGCCGGCGGCGATGGGAGCGAAAGGGTGCGTGCGAGAATTGGTTCCGATCGCAAATCGGTTCGGATTCGCCTGGGGCGGCCATTTCAGCAAACGACCAGACGGGATGCACTTCGAAGTGGCCAGGATCATCCAGCCCGGCGCGATGGTATAGCGAATCGCGCCGGATTTACGGAGACTGGCGTTCCAGTCTGAAGGTCTCGATGATGAGGACGCCAAGCTGAAGCGGCTGCTGCTCGGCGAGGAGTGCGATGCCAAGAAACATTGTTGTTTTCGCGGACGGGACGGGACAGCGTGGCGGAATCTTTTTCGACGAGAACCGGAGCAACATCTACAAGCTCTACCGGGCCACCCGATGCGGGCCTGAGTATTCGGTCAATCCCGCCGAACAGTTGGCCTTCTACGACCCCGGAATCGGCACCGAACCCATCGAAGGCAATATCTTCCTCAAGCTGTTCCGCCGTCTTCATAACCTAGTCAGCCAGGCAACCGGACTCGGTCTGACCTTGAACATGATCCAGTGTTACGCAGCCATCATAAGGATGTGGAGACCGGGAGACAGGATATTCCTGTTCGGGTTCAGCCGTGGGGCGTATACGGTCAGGGCGCTGGGCGGGGTGCTCGCCTATTGCGGGGTGCCGACCCGAATGCCGGACGGCACGCCGCTCCTGCGCGACGAGACCTCGACCATCCGTATCGCAAAGGAGGCGGTAAAGGATGTGTACCAGTTCACAAGTTCAAGGTACCGGGAGAAAGCCACTCCCGAGCAACTGATGCGCTTGGAACAGCGTGACCTGTTGGCCGCGCAATTCAGGCAGAAATACGGATCGGGCGACGGCGGCATGTCGAACACCGTTCCGTATTTCATCGGAGTGTTCGACACGATTGCTTCGCTGGCCAATCCGCAGGCGCTCGGCATGCTCGTAGCCTTGCTGGCCGCCATACTCATGGCTGCTTCCTGGATACTATCGTTCTTTGCCTTCTCGTTTCTTTGGTGGTCAGGAGTTCTGGGTGGCCTTGCCATTGTCCTTGCCGCCGTCTGGTATGCAGGCGAGCACCTGAAAGCTCCAGGTCCCCTGCCTGGTTACAGCGCCCGCCAGACCAGGCACTGGACAGAATTCCGCATGAGGTTTCACGATTTCAAGCTGTCGTCGCGAGTCCCCTATGCCCGACACGCGATCTCGATCGACGAGAACCGTGCCGAATTCAACCCGGTTCGATGGATAGGCGACGAGGGGGGCGATGAAAACGGTGTCAGGAGATTTGAGCAGGTCTGGTTCGCCGGGAACCATTCCGATGTCGGGGGCAGCTATCCGGAAAACGATTCACGCCTTTCGGACACGGCGCTCAGATGGATGCTGGACGCCGCGACGGCCGTCGGATTGGTCCATGACCAAGCCTGGTTGAGCCTTTTCCCCGATGCAGCCGGCCCGCAGCATGACGAGAAAAGGAACGGTGTCTACAGGCACACCCAAACTCTGGTCCGCAGGGTACGTCCCGATGCCGAGTTGCACCAGTCCGTTATCGACCGCTTCGACCTGCCCGAGGTGCTGCAGTACAACATGCTGAAGCCTTATCGGCCCGAAGCCTTGCGGGACCATGAACTGGTGAAGCATCATTACAAAGCTTCCGGTACCTCATGAAGCCTGAAACGGCTGTGGCGCAGCCAGAATGCATTGCCGGAGCGATCAGCGGCCGGCGCGATGCTAAGATAGTGCGGACCCGAATCACTTGAGCTTTTTCGTGAGCATCAGCGAACGCGCAAAAATGGCCGCCGGCGAGTGGTACACCTGCATCGACCCCGAACTGGAGGCGCTGCGGGTCGCTGCGCGCGACGCCTTGCACGAGCACAATCTGATGCGGCCCGGCGAGCGCGGAAATATGGGGCCGGCGCTGCGGCTTCTGCTTGCGCAAGTCGGCGACAATGTCCGCATCGAGGCGCCGTTCCACTGCGCCTACGGCATCAACATCGAGTTCGGCGACAACGTATTCCTCAATGCCGGCTGCACCATCCTCGACACCGCGCGGGTGAGGATTGGAAAATCATCGCTTCTCGGCCCGAACATCCAGATCTACTGCGCCGAACACCACAAGGATGCCGCGCTGCGCAGCGCCGGCCTGGAGATCGCCCGGCCGGTCGAGATCGGCGAGCGCGTATGGGTCGGCGGCGGCGCAATCATTCTGGGCGGCGTTTCGATCGGCAATGGAGCCATCGTCGGGGCCGGCTCTGTCGTGACCAGAAGTGTGTCCGCCGGCGCTTCCGTGGTCGGAAATCCGGCGCGGCCCATTCCCGCCTGAACCGTGACCGCCGTTTGGCGCAAAGCAGCCAGCAAATTTCGCGCCGCGAGCGTGGCGGGACCGGGGCAACTGTGCTAATTGCCGGCCCCATCGTGAAGCCCCGGACACGATTGTCCGCCCATCGAGGATTGAACCGTCATGGCAACAGCAGCAGCGGCCGCCGCTCAACATTTCGAGACCTTTTTCGGAGCCGAACTGGCGGAGACCGATCCGCAGATTTTCGGCGCCATCCGCCAGGAACTCGGACGCCAGCGCCATGAGATCGAGCTGATCGCCTCGGAAAACATCGTTTCCCGCGCGGTCCTGGAAGCGCAGGGCTCGATCATGACCAACAAATACGCCGAGGGCTATCCGGGCAAGCGCTATTATGGCGGCTGCCAGTTCGTCGACATCGCCGAGGAACTGGCGATCGAGCGCGCCAAGAAGCTGTTCGACTGCAATTTCGCCAACGTCCAGCCGAACTCCGGCAGCCAGATGAACCAGGCGGTGTTTCTGGCCCTGCTGCAGCCGGGCGACACTTTTATGGGCCTCGACCTGAATTCGGGCGGGCACCTGACGCACGGCTCGCCGGTCAACATGTCCGGCAAATGGTTCAAGCCAATTTCCTACGGTGTGCGCAAGGACGACCATCTGCTCGACATGGACGAAGTGGCGCGGCTGGCGCGCGAGAACAAGCCGAAGCTGATCCTGGCCGGCGGCACCGCCTATTCGCGCATCTGGGACTGGAAGCGCTTTCGCGAGATCGCCGACGAGGTGGGCGCCTGGCTGATGGTGGACATGGCCCATATTGCCGGCCTCGTCGCCGGCGGCATGCATCCATCGCCGCTGCCGCATGCGCATGTGGTGACGACAACAACGCACAAGTCGCTGCGTGGCCCGCGCGGCGGCATGGTCCTGACCAATGACGAGGACATCGCCAAGAAGATGAACTCGGCGGTGTTTCCCGGCCTGCAGGGCGGGCCGCTGATGCATGTCATCGCCGCCAAGGCGGTCGCCTTCGGCGAGGCGCTGAAGCCGGAATTCAAGGTTTACGCGCAAAACATCGTGGCCAACGCCAAGGCGCTGGCCGACAGCCTGAAATCGACCGGCCTCGACATCGTCTCGGGCGGAACCGACAATCATCTGATGCTGGTCGACCTGCGCCCGAAGAACGCCACCGGCAAACGGGCGGAGGCCGCACTCGGCCGCGCCAACATCACCTGCAACAAGAACGGCATCCCCTTCGATCCGGAAAAGCCTTTTGTGACTTCGGGCATTCGCCTCGGCACGCCGGCCGGCACGACGCGCGGCTTCGGCGCGGCCGAATTCCGCGAGATCGGCAATCTGATCGCCGAGGTGCTCGATGGGCTGAAGGCGGCGAATTCCGACGAGGGCAACGCGACAGTGGAAGCCGCGGTCAAGCAGAAGGTGGTGGCGCTGACGGAGCGTTTCCCGCTTTATCCGTATCTGGGGTGAGGGGCCTATCGCAGGCAATCCTTGATTTCCTGGCGCCTCGGTAATACCTTTGTGAAAACAGGTATTACCGAGGTCGCTATGAGTACGAAAGTAACCACCAAGGGCCAGGTGACGATCCCTAAGGCTGTGCGCGACCTGCTCGACCTGAAGCCGGGCAGCGAGGTGAAATTTCGGTACAATGCGAACCGGGAGATTGTCCTGGAACGCGCCGATGGGCAGCATCCGCCGAGCCGGTTCGAGAAACTGCGGGGACATGCCGGCCCTGGTCCCACCACGGACGAAATGATGGCCATGTTGCGTGGTGACGATTGACCCTGATCGACACCAACATCTTGTTCGATCTCGCGACCGACGACTCACAATGGTTCGAGTGGTCGCGACGAGCGGTTGAGGACGCTGCAGTGTCGGGGCCGCTCTACATCAACGCAGTCATCTATGCGGAGCTGTCTGCACGCTACGAGCATGCAAACGAGGTCGATGAATTCGTGACTATCGCCGGCGTTCAGTTTGCCGACATTCCGCGCACAGCTGCCTTCCTGGCGGCGAAGGCGTTTGGCAGCTATCGAGCGGCAGGCGGCGTCAGGACCGGCGTTCTGTCCGATTTCTTCATCGGCGCGCATGCCTTGGCGCTGGATATCCCCGTCCTGACGCGTGACGTTCGTCGCTACCGAACCTATTTTCCGCAACTGCGACTCACCGCACCTCAACTGAATTGAGCCAAGAATGCGCTGCCCCTACTGTCAGTCGGAAGATACGCAGGTGAAGGACTCCCGTCCCGCCGAGGACGGGGCGGCGATCCGCCGGCGGCGGGTCTGTCCCGATTGCGGCGGCCGCTTCACAACCTTCGAGCGCGTGCAGTTGCGTGATCTCGTCGTCGTCAAGAAGTCGGGGCGCAAGGTGCCGTTCAGCCGCGACAAGCTCTTGCGCTCGATGGAAATCGCCGTGCGCAAGCGCAACGTCGACCCCGAGCGCATCGACCGCGCGGTGACCGGCATCGTGCGCCAGCTCGAAAGCTCGGGCGAGACGGAGGTCACGTCCGGCGAGGTCGGCCGGCTGGTCATGGAAGCCCTGAAGGCGCTGGACGACGTCGCCTATGTGCGCTTCGCCTCGGTCTATCGCAATTTCCGCGAGGCCAAGGATTTTCATGAGGTGCTGGGCGAGCTCAAGGGCGACGAGGACGGCGGCTGAGCCATGGCCGGCAGCACGGTCAGCCAGGATGAGCGTGAGGAGACCGACCGCCGCTTCATGGCGGCGGCGCTCAGGCTGTCGAAAAAACATTCCGGACTGACTTCCACCAATCCTTCGGTCGGAACGCTGATCGTACGCGACGACGGCAACGGCCCGGTCATCATCGGGCGCGGCGTCACCGCGATCGGCGGGCGGCCGCATGCCGAGGCTGAGGCACTCGCCGAGGCCGGCGCGCTGGCGCGCGGCGCGACCGCTTACGTCACGCTGGAGCCTTGCGCCCATCATGGCCGGACGCCGCCCTGCGCCAATGCGCTGGTGAGCGCCGGCATCGCCCGTGTGGTCGGCGCGGCCAGCGACCCAGACCCACGCGTCTCGGGCAATGGCTATGCGATCCTGCGGGCGGCCGGTATCGAGGTCGTCGAGCGGGTTCTGGCCGACGAGGCCGCCGCGCAGATGGCCGGCTATCTCATCCGATCGTTGAAAAAACGTCCGCAAGTGACGCTGAAGCTGGCGGTTTCGAGCGACGGAATGATTGGGCGGCTGGGCGCGGGGCAGGTGCCGATCACCGGCGCTGTGGCGCGCCGGCAGGTTCATCTGATGCGGGCCGAGGCCGACGCAATCCTGGTCGGCATCGGCACGGCACTGGCCGATGATCCGGAACTGACCGTCCGGTTGCCGGGGCTGGAAGCACGGTCGCCGGCCCGGATCGTGATCGACCGCCACGCGCGTCTGCCGCTCGGCTCGAAGCTGGTCCGGACCGCGCAGCGGGTTCCGGTGCTCATCGCGGCCGCTCCGGAGGCCGATCCCGAGCGCAAGGCGACGCTCGAAAGCGCCGGTGTGAAGGTGCTGGCGACGGAGACCTATGAGGGCCGGGTGGCGCTGCCGGAATTTCTCGAAGATCTCGCGGCGCAGGGCATGTCGAACCTTATGGTTGAGGGCGGCGCCGACACGGCGCGTTATTTCCTCGACGAGGAGTTGGTCGACCGCATCGCGCTGTTTTTCGGGCCGCGGCCGATCGGCGAGGGCGGGATTGCCGCCCCGCTCGACCGTGACCATATTCCGCCGGGCTTCCGGCTCCTTGGCGAAGCCCATTTCGGCGACGATTCCTATGCCGAATGGATAAGGGATTTCTGATGTTCACCGGAATTGTCACCGACGTAGGCACGGTCGCCCAGGTTTCGCCGCTGCCGCAGGGCGTGCGGCTCAGGATCGACACGGCCTACGATCCGACAACCATCGCCATCGGCGCGTCGATCTCCTGCGCGGGCGTCTGCCTGACCGTTGTGGCGCTTCCGGAGCATGGCTCGAACCAGCGCTGGTTCGAGGTCGAGGCCTGGGAGGAAGCGCTGCGCCTGACGACGGCGGCCGGATGGCAGGCCGGCACGCGCATCAATCTCGAACGGGCGCTGAAGATCGGCGACGAGCTCGGCGGCCACATCGTTTCGGGCCATGTCGACGGCATGGCCGGGATCGTGGAGCGGAAGGACGAGGGCGACGCCGTACGTTTCCGGCTCGAAGCGCCACGCGAACTGGCGAAATTCATCGCGCCGAAGGGCTCGGTCGCGCTCGACGGGACCTCGCTGACGGTCAACGGAGTCGAGGGCAGGCTGTTCGACGTGCTTCTGATCCACCATTCGCTGACCGTCACCACCTGGGGCGAACGCAAGGTCGGCGAGGCCGTCAATATCGAGGTCGACACCATGGCGCGCTACGCGGCAAGGTTGGCGGAGGCGACGGCGGAGAGGGATGAGCCTGATCGACAATGAGCGGACGAAACTGCTGGCAAATGCGCTCGACCGCGCCTCGACGGCTTGTTTCACTGTCGGAATTCTCACGCCGGCCGCGGGCTATCTATACAATGTCGGTAATTTCCGCGGTGTTATGGATATCCCGACACTGCTCGGCGGTCTTGTCGGTTGGCTTTTTGCTGTGGTCGCCTTACATTATATGTCGAGAAGGGTGCTGAAAGGACTGAAGCCGTGAACGAATATTGGGTTCTCGCCTTTGTTGTCACTCCGGCGATTGTAATTGCGCTCGGTTACGTCGCCGTGCGCCTGCATGAGCGCTCCTTGAAGCATTGATCTGCCCTCCACCTTGTTTCACTAAGCCCGTCACGAACCGCTTGCGGTGAACTGCGGTTCGGCCTAAGTCACCGGCAATCCCGGAGACATTCATGGCAGCTTCCAAAAAACCTCATTTGTTGATCGTCGAGGCGCGTTTCTACGACGGCTTAGCCGACGCGCTGCTCGAAGGCGCCAAGGCCGCGCTCGACGAGGCGGGCGCGACCTACGACGTCGTCACCGTTCCCGGCGCGCTGGAGATTCCGGCGGTGATAACTTTCGCACTGGTCGGCGCGGAGGAGGGCGGCACCGATTATGACGGCTTCGTCGCGCTCGGCACCGTGATCCGTGGCGACACCTATCATTTCGACATCGTCGCCAACGAATCGTCGCGCGCGCTGATGGACCTCGCCGTCGAAGGCTCGCTCGCCATCGGCAACGGCATCCTGACCACCGAAAATGACGAGCAGGCGTGGGTGCGGGCGCGCCGCAGCGAGGGCGACAAGGGCGGCTTTGCCGCGCGCGCGGCGCTTACCATGATCGCGCTTCGCGAACGGCTCGGGGCCTGAGACCGGTGAGCCGACCAGACGGGGGCGATCAGCCCGCCAACCGACAGGCCAACAAGCGCGGCGCAGCCAGGCTCGCCGCCGTGCAGGCGCTCTACCAGATGGACGTCGCCGGCGCCGGCCTGCTGGAAATCACCGCCGAATACGAAGCGTTCCGCCTCGGCAAGGAGGTCGACGGCGCGCTCTACCGCGAGGCCGATCCGCAATGGTTTCGCGCCATCCTCGCCGGCGTCGTCGAAAACCAGAAGACGGTCGATCCGGTCATCCGCCAGGCGCTGACCGAGGACTGGCCGCTGTCCAGGCTGGATTCGACCTTGCGCGCCATCCTGCGCGCCGGGGTCTATGAATTGATGCAGCGCGCCGACGTGCCCGTTGCCGTGATCGTTTCCGAATATGTCGACATTGCCAAGGCGTTCTACGTCGAGGATGAGCCCAAGCTGGTCAATGCAGTGCTCGACCGGGTGGCGCGCAGGGTGCGCGGCGAGGGCCGCGGAAAAGACGCTTAGTGAATTATCAGCTATACGGCTGATATGGCGTGTATGCCGGTGTCGGCAATTCCGCCGGTCGCCTTCCACTCGGCAACGCCTTCTTCCCGGCGGCGGGACTGGAATCCGTTCGCCCGCAGGGTTCGCACGGCCTTAAGCGACAGGATGCAGTAGCGGCCGCGGCAGTAGGCGATGATCTCCCGGTCGAGCGGCAGATGCGCCAGACTGGCTTCGCGACGATCCAGCGGCATATGGTGCGAATAGAGAAGGTGCTTCGGATTCTCGCTTGACATATGAATCCGCCAGCTACATTCAATTGATCAATTGAATGTAGCATATTCAGCGCGGCAGCAAACCCGGGGGATTTCAGGAAATGAGCCAGCCGACTCCACGTGAAGCCCGGCGCACGGCGCTCATTCTGGCGGCGTCGCAGGCCATCGTCGGCTCGGCCGCACCAATCTCCATCTCCATCGGCGCGCTCGCGGGCTTCTACCTGCTCGGCGCGGACAAGTCGCTCGCCACGGCGCCGGTAACCGGCTTCAACGTCGGCGTGGCGCTGGGAGCCTTGCCGGCGGCGGCAATCATCAAGCGAGCAGGGCAGCGCAACGGCTTTCTAACCGGAACGGCGGTGACGGCGGCCGGTGGCGCCCTCGCCACCGCGGCCATGTTTGCCGGCGATTTCTGGCTCTTCGCGCTCGGGCTGCTGGTCGTCGGCATTGGCGGCGGCTTCGTGCAGCAGTTCCGCTTCGCGGCCGCAGACAACGCGCCGCCGGCGTTCAAGGCGCGCGCCATCTCCTTCGTGCTTGCCGGCGGCGTGGTGACCGCGATCCTCGGGCCGCAGATCGTCATTTTCACGCGCGAATTGTTGGCGCCGGTGATGTTTGCCGGCTCCTTCGCCGCCATCATGGTTCTGGCCGCCGTCGGCGCCGTCATTCTGTCTTTCCTGCGGGCTCCGGCCAAACACTCAACGGGCAGCGAAATTGCAGAGGAGCCGGCGCGGCCGTTGGCAGAAATCATCGCGCAGCCGCGTTTCATCGTGGCGCTCCTTTGCTCGGTCGGCACGTTCGCGCTGATGAGCTTCGTCATGACCGGCGCGCCACTGGCCATGGTCGGCTGCGGCTTCTCGACCGACGAGGCGACGCTCGGAATCTCGTGGCATGTGATGGCGATGTTCGCGCCGAGCTTCTTCACCGGGCGGCTGATTCACCGCTTCGGCGCCGAGACGATTGTCGCCACCGGCCTCGCCTTGCTGGTCGGTTGCGCGCTGATCGCGCTTTCCGGCATCGCGCTCTGGCAGTTCTGGTCGGCGCTTATCCTGCTCGGTCTCGGCTGGAATTTCGGCTTCATCGGCGCGACCGCCATGGTCGCCGACACCTACCGTCCGTCCGAAAAGGGGAAGGTTCAAGGCTTGCACGACCTGGTGCTGTTCTCCAGCGTCGCCTTCGCCTCGCTGATGTCCGGCGCGGTCTACAATGCCTACGGCTGGGACATGCTAAACTGGGTGGTGTTCCCGATCGTAGCGGTGTGCCTGGGGGCGCTGGTGATGCATATTTTCACACGCAGCCGTGCCGGCCGGGTTGTCGAAAACGAGGGGTAGCGTCGCGTCTGCCGGTGGCTGATCGGCACGTTGGGGGGCCGTAAGCCCGCTCAGGGTGGTTCTTTGTCCTTCGGTAACCCAGCTGGAGCGGCTTGGTCGCGCCAATGCCGACCTTCCTGAACCGGTCGATCCCGAAGGCGACGACATTGGCGATCCGGTCCGGCGAGATCCCGTATTCTGTCGTACATGGTCTGCACCCGGATGCCGGCAATGGGGATGCTTCGGCTTCAACGGCCGCTCCAAAGCGTTCAGTGTCGGTTCCGTACGGACGCCCACAATCGGCGGCGCGCCCGCGTCGGCCCCGCGTCCAATCATGGTACTCGACGCAACGAGTCCGCACTACGGTTGGGCGGCGGTTTAGGATGATGAGCGCGTGCCGCGCCGGATGACTGGCACGAAGAGGTACCTCACGGTGCGTTCGTGCATCAACAACAACGCCTTCGTCGTGTCCATATCGGGGGTCGCGGCCGATCGCGTGCAGAGATAGAACTCGTCGCTGGTGCTCAGGATGATGCGAGGATCGCCTTCGCTGACTTGCTCCCTGAGGCTGGCGACATAGAAACCGTCGGGGTTGGGACGGACGTCGTCTTCTGAGGCAACCTCGTTGTCATGGTCAGGGCCACAGAATCTTGCGATGCGGGAATCCGCCTTTGCAGTCGTTTGCGCTGCGAAAAGAAGAGCAAGAGCGATGATGAGCTTGGTGCTTTTCATGATATCCTCCTTTTCAATCCGGTTCCTGTTGGATTCACTTGGAAGCGATGACCGAATTGGCTGCGCCAGGAAGCGCGCCAGGAGGACGAAATGTCCCGAACGGCTTCTGAAATTGAGCCGAAATCTGCTGAAACGATCACGTTCGGCGGTTTTGTCTTCCTGACGAAAAGCAAACAACTCCGAACGGTCGAAGGCAAAGCGGTCGATCTTCGCAGCCAGTCCGCCGAGGTGCTTTCCGTGCTCGCGGCGCGACCGGGCGAGATCGTGTCCAAGGACGCGCTGATGCAGGCGGTCTGGGCCGATACCTTCGTGACCGACGACAGCCTCACTCAATGCATTGCCGATATTCGCCGCGCGTTGGGTGACGACGAGCACGTGATCGTGCAGACCCTCCCAAAGCGAGGCTATCGGCTGAATGCCGATCCATTGGACACGGTCGACCCAAACGCAGCAGCCGGTACTGAACGAGCCAGGTCACGATTCTCGCGACGCGGCTTCATTCTTGTTGCAATCGTGCTCGTCGCGGCGGCGATCGGCGCGTACTACGGCGCACAAATGTGGCCATCCGCGACGGTTCGTTCGACCGACATGTCGAGGATCGCGGTGCTTCCCTTCGAGGAGTTCAGCACCGGTGCGGACAAGGGATATCTTAGCGATGCCGTCGCCGAGGGGATCATCACCGAGCTGGCCCGGAGCAAGACTTACGCCGTCATCGCCCGGAACTCGAGCTTCAGGTACCGCGGCCAGCCGATCGACGTCAGGCAGATCGGAGATGAACTCGGCGTCGACTACCTGCTCGAAGGCAGCCAGCAGAAGATCGGAGACCGGCTGAAAGTGACCGCCCAGTTGCTGAATGCGCATGACGGATCGCATGTCTGGGCCAACACCTACAATCGCGAGATTGGCGATCTTTTTGTCGTCCAGGAGGAGATCATCCGCACGCTTGCGGATCGGGTCGGGCGGAGGATCGAGCGCCCGCTGCCAAAGAGCGACGCCGCGCAGGTCAGCGCGCTTCACTATCACCTGATGGGGATTGTCGAGATCCGAAAGGATTTCTCTGCCACGGGGAACGAACTGCTGCGGCAGCTGAACCTCAAGGCGATCGAAGCGGATCCGGACTCCCAGTTCGGCTATATCGGACTGGCCTGGTTCTATCGCAATGATGCGATATTCGGCTGGCATGAGCAGGAGCATAACCGGGACGAGGCGTTGAAGCGCGCCGCCGAATACGCCGACAAGGCCATCCTGCTCGCTCCTGATGACGCTGAAGCGCATCAAATCCGCGCCAGCATCCACACCGAAGCCGGCGAGTTCGAGCAGGCCCTTGCCCGGTACGATCAGGCAATCGCCCTAAACCCCAGCAACTCGGACATCCTGGTCCACAGTACGGACCCGCTGCTCTATGTCGGCCGCACCGACGAAGCGATCGAGCGGATCGAGCTGGCAATGGGCATCGATCCTTTCCACGCTGACTGGTTCCACTGGCAGATGGGCTGGGCGCTCTGGGAAAAGAACGATTGTGGGGCTGCGCTCACGGCGATGCGGAAAATGTCCAGAATCCCGATCGGCGCACACCGGATGCTTGCGGGGATCCACGCTTGTCTGGGAAACGAGCAGGAGGCAAAGGAAGCGCTTGCGGTTTTCCTCCAAAACTCGCCCGGCCAGTCCATCAGCCAAGAACGCAGGGAATGGGAGAAGATTTGGATCGCGCCCGGAAGCCTCAACCGCTGGATCGAACACATGCGAATCGCGGGGCTGCCGGAGTGACGGCTGACCGTATGCGGCCCGGCAGAAAACCGATTGGCCGCTAAACCTTTGAAGTCTTAGGGCGCGTGAGCGCTTACCCTCAATACGGGATCATCTTTCGCAAGGAAGATTTGAGTGCGGGAAAGTCAGCAATGGGGCCGACATGCGCCATCGTGCGCTCGCACCCGAACTTCTGGAA
>NZ_JAAKZF010000020.1 GCF_011045125.1 Allomesorhizobium camelthorni
GGCAGAGCCGTTGGAGATTACCGCCACAAGATTGGCGCGCGCCGTGTAGTCGGCGGCGGTCGCCGGATCGTCTCTTATCGCGAGGCAGGGGGCGGCGACGCCCGGCGAATAGGCCAGCGCCAGGTCGCGCTGGTTTCCCAGCGGCTTCGTCGCCTGGATCTCCAATTTGCCGGGAGTCGGGTGTTTGTGGAAATAAAGTGCGGCGTCTTCAAGGTCCGAACGGGCCATATCGTTGTTATCGCTATTCATTTTTCGTGCCGCCATTTTCGCCCGGGCCGTTTCTATCCCCGCCGAGGCGGAAAAGTTCAATGAAATCAGAATGCGCTGACATAAAGCCCGCCGTCGACCGGAATGTTCTGTCCGGTCAGGTAGCCGGCATGGACGGAGCACAGAAACGCGCAGATCTGGCCGAATTCCTCCGGCGTTCCCAAACGCTTGGCTGGAATGCTGGCCGAGGCTTTGGCCTTACGGGCGGCGGCCGCCGCCGGCTCCTCCGGTGTGCCGATTTCGTGCGCAGGACGCAATCTGTCCGTGTCAAGTTTGCCAGGCAACATGTTGTTTATCGTGACGTTTTTGTCCGCCACCGTTCGCGCCACGCCGGCCAGGAACGAGGTCAGGCCGGCCCGCGCGCCCGACGAAAGGTCAAGCCCGGGGATCGGCACATAGACCGACAGCGAGGTGATATTCACGATGCGGCCGAAGCCGCGCGCGGCCATACCGTCGAGCACTGCCTGGATAAGTTCGATCGGCGCGATCATGTTGTTGGTCACGCCCTTGACGATCGCCTCGCGGTCGAGTTCGCGAAAATCGCGGAAGGGCGGGCCGCCATTGTTGTTGACCAGTATGTCCGGCTCCGGGCAGGTGGCGAGCAGAGCCTTCTGGATCGCAGGATCGGCAACATCGCCAACGATTTCAGTAACTTGCACGCCGAAACGCTCGCGAATCTCCGTGGCCGTTTTCGCCAAAGTCGCGGCATCGCGGCCGTTAACCACGAGATCGCAGCCCGCTTCGGCCAGCGCCATGGCGCAACCCTTGCCGAGGCCGCGGCTCGATGCGCAGACGATGGCCTTTTTTCCTCGAATGCCGAGATCCATAGACGATTCCTTCGTTGGGCTGTTTGGCGGCCAACCTATCGCGTGGGCCGGGCCGATCGCAACCGTCATACGCCTGTTGCATGAATCGCGGCATAGGCGGGCCGAGATAAACGGTCAGAATCCGATGTCCGGCGAAAAACCCCGCAGCTTCCGCACGCTTTTCATTTCCGACGTCCATCTCGGTTCGAAAGCGGCCAAGGCCGAGTTCCTAATAGACTTTCTCCGCTGGCACGAAGCCGAGACCATCTATCTGGTCGGCGATATCGTCGACGGCTGGCGGCTCCGGCGCTCCTGGCACTGGCCGCAACTCCACAATGACGTCGTCCAGAAGCTGCTGCGCCAGGCGCGCAAGGGTGTGCAGATCACTTATATCGCCGGAAATCACGACGAATTCCTGCGCATGTTCCAGGGCGTGCATTTCGGCGGCATCGTCGTTGCCGACCGCGCCATCCACGAAAGCGCCGACGGCAAGCGGTACCTCATCATCCATGGCGACCAGTTCGACACTGTGGTGCACAATGTGCGCTGGCTCGCCTATCTCGGCGACAAGGCCTATGACGCCGCGATCATGGTCAACCGGGTCGTCGCCCGCTTCAGGCGGCTGTTCGGCATGCCTTACTGGTCGTTCTCGTCCTGGGCCAAGGTCAAGGTCAAGAAGGCGGTCAATTTCATCGGCGCGTTCCAGGAGGTGCTGACCGAGGAGGCGCGCCGCTCGGAGGTCGATGGCGTCATCTGCGGCCACATCCACCACGCGGTCATCGAACAGTTTGATGACATCCGATATATCAACACTGGCGACTGGGTGGAAAGCTGCACGGCGGTTGTCGAGCATTTCGACGGCAGGATGGAAATCCTGCACTGGCCGCAGATGCGCGCCGCGGTCCGCGCCGGCGATGCGGGTTTCGTGCCGGTCGTCATCGACAGCGAGACCGTCAAGGCAGCCTGATCCGCCATCGACGGGTTCAATTGATTGGTCCAGGCGGTTCTCCGGCATGGATGGCCATGCTAAGGCGCGCATGATGCGGCGGGGCCCCTTCGTCTAAGTCGCGCCCGCCGGACTTTCCCGCTTATGTCTCTTCCGCCGCTTTCCCCCGAGCAACAGATCAAGCCGCGCCGCTTCGAACTGCGCATCAGCCTGATCTTCGCAGCGCTGTTCATTCCGCTCGGCGTGCATCTGCCGTATTTCCCGCTCTGGCTTGAAGCAAAAGGGTTCGACGCCGCACAGATCGCCATCATCCTGTCGGCGCCGATGTTCTCGCGCGTCGTCACCACGCCCTTCATCACGGCATTGGCGGACGAGGCCAAGGATCGCGCCAACGTTCTGATCGCGCTGGCCGCGGCCGCGCTCGTACTTTCGGCCGGCTATTTCCTCGAGCCGACCTATGTCGTCGTGCTCGGCGTGTCGCTGGCGCTGACCGTGGTGTGGACGCCGCATTCACCGCTTGCCGATTCGCTGGCGCTCTCCGGGGTCCGGCGCTTCCGCTCCAACTATGCCAATATGCGCATCTGGGGATCAGTTGCCTTTCTCTGCGCCAATCTCGGCGGCGGTGTCGTTCTGGCAATGACCAGCGCCGACGCTGTTCCGGCGATGATCTCGATCGGCCTTTGCGGGACACTGCTGGCGGCGCTCTTTGCGCCTCGGCTGGGCCGGCCGCGGCGCGCCTCGCCATTGTCGGCGGCCGACCTGCAGGATTCGGCGCCCAAGCTGCTCAACCGCTATTTCCTGCTGTTCGTGGCTGGAGCCGGCGTCATCAACGCCAGCCACGGCTTTCTCTTCACCTTCGTGTCGATCTACTGGAAGTCGAGCGGCCTTGGCGACACCCTCATCGGGTTGCTGTGGGCCTGGGCGGTGGTCGCCGAGGTCTGCATGTTCCTGGTCTTCACCCGCGTTTTCGGAAAGGTTTCCGCTCCGGCGCTGCTCGTCGCGGCGGGCCTTGCCGCGACCGTTCGCTGGCTTCTCTATCCGCTGATCTGGCCGCTCGGCCTCGGCGTCGCCGGTTTTTTCGCGATCCAGACGCTGCATGCGGTTTCCACCGGGCTCATCCTGCTCGGCGTCCAGAAGCTGATCGCCGAAACGGTCGCGGAGGAACGCACGGGCGCCGCGCAAGGCATCGCCTTCTTCGCCAACGGCTTTTCCATGGCCGCGGCCACCTTGCTGTCGGGGCCGCTCTATGCCGCCTTCGGTGTCGGCGGCTTCTTCGTCATGGCCGTCTTCGCGGTTGCGGGAATCGGGCTGATTGCGCTTGCGGCTCACTCAGCCCCAGAGCGCCGGCTCGGGCGGTGAAACGATCGAGCCTTGATAGACCAGCCCCGGCGAGCGGTCGCGTGCCAGAAGCAGCGGCCCGTCGAGATCAACGAAATCCGCGTCCTGCGCCAGAAGCACGGCCGGCGCCATGGCCAGCGACGTACCGACCATGCAGCCGACCATGATGGACAGGCCGAGTTCGCGGGCCTTGTTGCGCAGCAGGATGGCGGCGGTCAGGCCGCCCGCCTTGTCGAGCTTGATATTCACCGCATCATAGAGGCCCCTCAGCTTTTCGAGATCGGCGGCCTCGTGGACGCTCTCGTCCGCGCAGATCGGCACAGCATGGTCGATACGGCGCAGGATCTCGTCCTGGCCGGCGGGCAGCGGCTGCTCGATCAGCGCGATGCCAAGCTCGGCGGCAGCGGCTAGATTCGCCTCGATATTGTCGTCGGTCCAGCCTTCATTAGCGTCGAGGATGATCTTGCTGTTGGGGGCGGCGGCCACCACGGCGCGGATGCGCTCTATGTCGTTCTCGCCGCCGATCTTCACCTTGAGCAGCGGCCGCGCCGCATTGGCCGCAGCCTGCGCGGCCATGGCCTCCGGCGTGCCGAGCGACAGCGTATATGCAGTAGTGATCGCGCGCGGCGCGGCGCAGACGCCGGTATGTGCAGGCTTGCCCGACATCTTCGCTTCGAGATCCCACAACGCGCAATCGAGTGCGTTGCGAGCGGCGCCAGCCGGCATCGCCCGGAGCAATCCGCCGCGGTCCATCCTGTTGGCGAGATCGCCGCGGACGACCTCGATAGCCGCGATCACGCTCTCCATGGTCTCGCCGTACCGACGGTAGGGCACGCATTCGCCGCGCCCCGAAAAATGGCCCTCGCTGATCATGCAGCAGATTACTTCCGCCTCCGTCTTCGATCCGCGCGAGATGGTAAACGTGCCGGCGATCGGGAAACGCTGCGACTCGACTAAAAGGTCACGCTGCATATATTTCTGCTCCGGTTTCGGGGCTAAGTATCTGACGCGAAATGACAGAACCCGCTCGTCGGGCTAATACAGGGCGCATGTTGACCAACGCCACCAGGGAATCAAGCGGCGCGCCAGCCGACAATTCCCGTCCCCGCATCGCGGAGACGGAGCAAGACGGTGTGCTCCACTACGCGCTGTCTGGCGCATGGACGACCCGCACCGTGGCCCTCGTCGACGCGGAAATGCGCAAGATCGAGCGGAAAACGCGAGGCCGCGCCATGGTTCTCGACCTCTCCAAGGTCGAGAAGCTGGATACCGCCGGTGCGTGGCTGATCGATCGGCTGATGACCTCGCTCGCCCAAAACGGCGTCGAGACCAGCATTCGCGGCCAGAGCGAGGCCGGTTCCGTGCTGCTCGATGCGGTGAGCGACGCTTCGCACAGGGAGCACGACGTAACACAGCCCAAACCGCCGAACATCATCATTCGCCTGCTGGAACTGCTCGGCCGCGCCGTCTATGCCGGCCGCGACGATTTTCTGGCGTCGATGGGTATTCTCGGCGCCACCATTCGCGGCGGGCAGATGAAGCTCGGGCGCGGACACAGCATCAATCCCGCAGCCATTTTCAATCAGATCGACCGGATGGGCGTCGGGGCCATTCCGGTTGTGGTGCTGATGTCGGCTATCGTCGGCGCGATCGTCGCGCAGCAGGGCGCGCTGCAATTGCGCTATTTCGGCGCGGACATCTTCGTCGTCGACCTAGTCGGTATCCTGGTGCTGCGTGAACTCGGCGTGCTGATGACCGCGATCATGATCGCCGGCCGCTCCGGCAGCGCCATCACTGCCGAGATCGGCTCGATGAAGATGCGCGAGGAAGTCGATGCGCTGACGGTCATCGGCCTCAACCCTGTCGGCGTCCTGGTGTTTCCGCGCCTTGTTGCGTTGGTGATAGCTTTGCCCTGCCTTACGGTCGCAGCCAATTTCGCGGCGTTGGGCGGCGCTATCCTGGTTTCCTGGTTCTATTCCGATATTGCGCCGGCCGCCTTCATCGACCGCCTGCGCAGCGCCATCGATGTCAGCACCATCGCCGTCGGACTGATAAAGGCGCCGTTCATGGCAATGGTCATTGGCGTCCTGGCTGCCGTCGAGGGCCTGCAGGTCGGCGGCAGCGCGGAGTCGCTCGGCCGGCACGTCACCGCTTCGGTGGTCAAGTCGATCTTCGTTGTCGTCATTCTGGACGGCATGTTCGCCATATTCTTCGCTGCGATCGATTTTTAGGGTGGCCATGAGCGACCAGGCCGAACTTGCCGCTGAACCGAACGCCCGCGCCGCCGGCGAGAGCGAAATCGTGCTCTCGGTGCGCGACATAACCGTAGGATTCGACGACAAGATCGTTCTCGACAAACTCTCGCTCGACATCAGGCGCGGCGAAATACTTGGGTTCGTCGGAGCCTCGGGTTCGGGTAAGTCGGTGCTGCTGCGGGCCATTCTTGGCCTCACCAGGAAGCGCTCGGGCACGATCCGTCTGTTCGGCGTCAATGTGGACAAGGCGAGCGAATCCGAACGCATGAGGCTCGACATGCGGCTCGGGGTCCTGTTCCAGCATGGCGCGCTGTTTTCAGCGCTCACCGTGCAGGAGAACGTGCAGGTTCCGATGCGGGAATATCTCGACCTGCCCAAGAAGCTGATGGACGAATTGGCTCTCCTCAAGATCGAGCTTGTCGGCCTGCCGCGCGACGCGGCCATCAAATTCCCGTCGGAGCTTTCGGGCGGCATGATCAAGCGCGCCGCGCTGGCGCGGGCGCTGGCGCTTGATCCCGACATCGTTTTCCTCGACGAACCGACCTCCGGCCTCGATCCGATCGGCGCCGCCGAGTTCGACGAACTGGTCGCAAAGCTGCGCGACACGATGGGGCTGACCGTCTACATGGTCACCCACGATCTCGACAGCCTGTTCTCGGTGTGCGACCGCGTCGCGGTTCTGGGCAACAAGAAGGTGCTGGTCCAGGGGACCATTGAAGATATGCTGGCCAGCGAAGAACCGTGGGTGAAATCCTACTTTCGCGGCAAGCGGGCGCGGCAACTCGATCTTGCCGCCAGGGAATAGAAATCAGAACCGCCGATGGAAACCAAAGCAAATTACGTCATTGTCGGAATTTTCACGCTCGCGGCCATCGTGGCGGCGTTCGCCTTCGTCTATTGGACCGCGGCGATCGGCGACCGGGGTGAAACGGCCGAGCTGCGTGTGCGCATTCCGGGCTCTGCGTCCGGACTGGGCAGCGGCAGCGCCGTGCTGTTCAACGGCGTCAAGGTGGGCGATGTCCGGCGTGTCTACATCGACGTGCTCAATCCCAGCGTCGCTATCGCCGACACCGAGATCGACCGGCTGACGCCGATCACCAGATCGACCCGGGCCGTTATCGGCATTGCCGGCCTGACCGGGCAGGCCAATATCGAGATGAGGGGCGCCGATCTGCAGGAACCGAACCTGCTCGACGAGGCGGAGGCGAACGGCACGGTGGCGGAGATCACGGCCGACCCGTCCGCGGTCACCAACCTTCTCCAGACCGCCCAGGACATTTTCAAGCGCGCCGACACCGTGCTCTCCGAACTCGAAGGCTTTGCCCAAGATGTCCGGGGGCCGTTGACGAAGACGGTCGAGAACACTCGCACATTCTCGGACGCGCTGGCGCGTAATGCCGACGGCGTCGACAAGTTCCTGGAAAGCGTCTCCAAGCTTTCCGAGGAGCTGGCGGGCGTCTCCGGCAAGCTCGACGGCACGCTGCGGGCTGCCGAGGATCTCCTGAATTCCGTGGACCGGCAAAAGGTCACCCAGATCGTCGCCAATGTCGAAACCTTCACCAAGAATCTGAGCGAAACCAGCACGCAGTTCGACGCCGTCGTGAAGCGGGTGGACAAGGCGGTCGGCACGATCGACCAATTCGCCGAGCGAGGCAGCGATGCGTTGGCCAAGGCCGACGGCATCCTCGAAGCGGTCGACCCGGCGAAGGTCCGCACCTCTCTGTCCAACATCGAGGTCGCGAGCCGCGACGCCAGGACGGCTGCCGCCGACGTCGCCAAGGTCACCGACAAATTCGGCAGGCGGGCCGACGACATCGACCGGATGATCAGCGACGCCAGGCAACTGACCGGACGTCTGAACGATGCTTCGGTGCGGGTCGACGGCATTCTGGTGAAGGTCGACAAGCTTCTTGGTTCGGGCGAGGCGGAGGGCCTGATGGTCGATGCGAGCGAGACGCTGAAGGCGTTCCGCCAGGTCGCCGAAACGCTGAATTCCAGGCTGGGCACGATCACCGACGGGCTTGCTCGTTTCTCCGGCCAGGGCCTGCGCGACGTCGAGGCGCTGGTGCAGGACGGCCGCCGTTCGATCACCAGGATCGAGCAGGCGATCACCGATCTCGAACGCAATCCGCAGCGTATCATCACGGGCGGCGAGGGGACTGTGCGCCAGTATGACGGAAGGGCGCGGCGTTGACTTCGCAGACGGCGCGCAGCAAGAAAGAATCGGTTATCCGGGGGTTGCGACAGATTTAAGCTTGGCCCCGAAAAGTTGCAGACTTTTCGGGGGTGGTTAAACAGTGTGACGGGCAGGGTAGAGGGTGAAGCCAAATCAGTTTATTGCCGGGGTGGCGGCGGCTTTCCTGCTGTCGGGCTGCGCGCTCTTGCCGGGGGGCGCGCCGCCCTCCCTCGACACATTCGAACTGTCGGCGCCGCAATTGCAGTCGAAGGCCAGGCGCAGCCGCATCCAGATTCTCGTGGCCGAACCCTCCGCCCTGAAGGCGCTTGACGGCCAGAATATCGTCATCAAGCCGTCTCCCGCCACCATCCAGTTCCTCAGGGGCGCGCAATGGGCCGACCGCCTGCCGCGCATCGTGCAGGCGCGGCTCGCCGAGACCTTCCAGCGTTCTGGCGGCTTTGGCGGCGTCGGCAAGCCGGGCGAGGGGCTAGCAATCGACTATCAGATTCTTGCCGAGATCCGCGCCTTCGACGTGCGCGTCGACGGCGGTGGCCGCGCCAATGTCGAGATCTTCGTGAAATTGCTGAACGACCGCAACGGCACGGTTCGCGCCTCCCGCAGTTTCGTGGCGAACGCCCCGGTTTCGGGCAGCGGCAACGAGGCCTATGTCGCCGCGCTCGACCAGGCCTTCGGCTCGGTGGCGGCCGAAATCCTGGAATGGGCCGATACGCAAATCTGACCGGGTGGTTGGGTAATCCAAACGAAAAAGGGCGGGAATTTCCCGCCCTTTTTGTTTCTGCTTAAGCGAGCCGCTACCGCAGCCGGCCGCCGGCATGGGCAAGCATGGTGTAGACCTTGCCGGTATCCGAGGTAAGGTAGGTCTGCGCGATGACATTGTCGCGGTCGTTGCGCGAGACGTCTTTCAGGAGCTTCTCGAAATCGTCGCAATAGCGGTCGACCGCTGCGCGGAATTCACTCTCCGTCTGGTATTTGCGGCGGATCTCGTCAAAGGTCTGCTGGCCTTTCAGCGTGTAGAGGCGGCGCGTGAACACGTCGCGTTCGCCGCGCCGGTAACGGTCCCACAACTCGATCGACGCCTCGTGGTCGATCGCACGCGCGATGTCTACCGACAGCGAGTTCAGCGATTCCACGACATGGGCGGGCGAACGCGGATTGGTGGCGCCGCGCGGGGCGGTCTCTACCACGGCCGTCTGCGCGTCCTCACGCGAGGCTCCGCTGAGCAGGTCGCGCACCCAGCCGCCGGGCTGCGTCGCACGGCCGTTTTCGCGCGGCCTCTGCACGTCCGCCGGGCGCTCCGGCGCCTGTGCCGGGGCGGCGCGACGCGGTGGTTCGGGGGCACGCGGCGCAGGTGCCTGCGGCGCGGGCCGTTGCGCCGGGCGGGGTTCTGAAACGTCGACCGTGCGGCCGGATTTCGCAACGATATCCGAAAGTTCCTTCAGCGCGTTGATCTGTTCCGTCACGGCGCGGCGGATGGCCGTCGTCGACTGCTTGGCTTCTTCGGGCATGTCGAGTACGCCGCGCTTCAGCTCTGCGCGGGTGGACTCCAGGTCCTGCCTGATCGAGCCGGCGGTGCGCCGCATGTCCTCGGTCGCTTCGGCGAAGCGCTTCGTGGCCGATTCCACCACTTCAGAGATGGCAGAGCGGATCTTGTCGGTCGAGGCGAGGGTGCGGTCCTCGGCCTTTTCCAGCGCCTTGCCGACCAAATCCTCGAAGGACTGCATGATGCGCTCCAGGTCTTCCGACTTCTTGACCAGGCCGACGGCCAGATCTTCGAGCGAGGACTGCCTCTCCAGCGTATGCTCGAGATTGCTCTGAGCCGAGCTCAACAGCTCCGACGCGCCGGACAGAAGACGGCTGTGCTCGTCGAACTTGGTGGCGATGGAGGCAACTTCCTTCAGCGTGTTGGAAGACAGCTCGGTGAGGCGCGACGTGTTGGAATCGACCAGCCTTGCGGAGCTTGCAAAGGTCATCGCGGCCTTTTCCGTGGTCGCTGCGAAGCTCTGCGTGCTGCCGGTCAGGCGTTCGTCGACAGCCGACAGGTTGCCTGCCGCCGCGTCGATCAGCGCGCCGAGCTGTGCACTCGAATCGGTGAGCTTTCCGATCAGGCTGTTCACACCTTCGGCAAGCGTCGAGCGTGCGCCCTCGACCGCCGACAGCGTTTCTGCGGTGCGGCTGGCGAGCGCATTGACCAACGACGCGTTCTCGGCGCGCAGGCGTTCGGCAGCCTGCTCCGTCGCCTGCTCGAGGCTTTTCTGCAGCTCGCCGCCGCCTTCCGCCAGGCGCTCGGCGAGCGGCCGGCCGGCTTCGTCGAGAATGCGGGTGATCTCGGCCGACCGCTCCGCCAGCATCGAGTTCAGCTCGCGCGTGTTGGCGCCGATGGTGCGAGCCGCCTCGTTCGTGCTCTGGCCGATATGCTGGCCGACGGCGGTGAACGTTTCGGCGATCACATTGGCGCGCGACACGAGCTGCGTTTCCGCCTGGCTGATCTGCTCGCTGAGCTTCTGGCCCATGGCCTCGGCGCTGTAGGCGAGGCGGTTTTCGACATCGGCGATATGCGTGCCGACCTTTGCGGCAGCCGCTTCGGCGCTGGACGAAAGCCTGATCTCGGCATCCGCCACATGCTGGCCGACGCGTGCTGCGGCTGCCTCCGCGCCCTGCGCTAGCTTCTCGTCGGCGCCGGCGAGCGCTTCCTCGATGGCGCGGGCACGGGCGTCCAGCTCCTTCGAGGTCTGCAGCGCGCGCGCAATGACGCGCTGTTCTGTGTTGGCGAACGCGTCGGCGATGCCGGCGGCATGCTGGCCGATGGTGGCCGAGCTGTCGCTGATCCGGGCGGCAAGCTGCTGGTCGGCGTCGGTGAAGACGCGGCCGATCTCGATGGCCCTGCCGGCAAGCGTGTCGGCGGTTTCTCCGACACGGGCGATAAGACGCTGGTCGGCATCCTCGAATGTGCGGACGATCTCGATCGCACGCGACCCGATGGCTTCGGAGCCTTCGGAGATACGCGCGGCGAGCTTCTGGTCGGCTTGATCGAACACACCCCCGAGTTCAGCCGCGCGGGAACCGAGCGCTTCCGCCCCCTCGGCAATCCGGGCGGCAAGCTTCTCGTCGACCGACTGGAATATGCTGCCGAGTTCGGTTGCGCGAGCAGCAAGCGCTTCGGCGGATTCGCCGATGCGCGCCCCGAGCCGCTGGTCTGCGTCGTCGAAGTTGCGCAGAATGTCTCCGGCGCGGGCGGCAAGCGTAGATGCCGTTTCCACTGCGCGTGCCACCAGCCGCTGATCCGCCTGTTCGAACGTCCGGGCAATGTCCTCGGCGCGGGCGGACAGGCTCTCGGCCGTCTCGCCGGTGCGGGCGGTGAGGCGCCGGTCGGCTTCCTCGAACACCTGGCTGATGTCGTTGGCGCGTGCCAGAAGTGCCGCGGAAGTCTGCTCGGCGCGTTCGGCGATTTGCCGGTCGGCGTCCGTGAAGGCCTTGCCGGCCTCTTCGTGCAGCGCCGCAGTGACTTCGAGAACCTTTTCCCGCAGCGCGCCAGCGACGACGACGGCGCTCTTTTCGAGAACCAGGCGCACATTGTCGACGCCATTCGAAAGCGCACGCTCCATTGTGCCGGTACGTTCCTCGATGATGCCGGTCTGGCGCTGGAACGCTTCCTCGATCTTCTCGATGTCGGCTGCGAGCGCGTCGGAGATGACGTTGCTCTTGCCGGCGATGGTTTCGATATGGCCCGAAATGGCCTGATCGATCTCCTGCCGTGCAGAGGTGAGCCTTTCAAGATCCTCTTCAAGCGCACGCGCCAGGGCGTCGCGGCCTTCGGCCAGCTTGCCGACATGCGCCGCCACGACCTCGTCGATGCCGGCGCGGCTCTGCGCGACCTTTTGCAGGTCGGCTTCGAGCGCCCGCGACAGGATGTTGCGGCCTTCGGCGAGCTTTTCCACCTGTCCGGCGACCAGCCCGTCGATGCCGGCGCGGCTTTCGGCCAGCTTGTTCAGGTCGGCTTGGAGCGCACGCCGCAGGATGTCGCGGCCCTCGGCGAGCTTCTCCACCTGCCCGGCGACTAGCCCGTCTATGCCGGCGCGGCTCTCGGCCAGCTTGTTCAGATCATCCTCCAGGCGGCGCGAAAGCATCTCGCGGCCCTCGACGAACCTCTGGGCATGGCCGGCCAGCAATTCGTCGATGCTGGAGAGATCCTCCTCGAGCGCCCGCTTGAGCGTTTCGCGGCCCTGCGCGAGCTTGTCCGCCTGGCCGGCAACAAGTCCGTCGATGCTTGCGAAGTCGTCTTCGAGCGCCCGCGACAGCACGCTGCGATCCTGCGCGATCTTCTCCATCTGCGCCTTGACCAGGCCGTCGATGCTGGCGAGGTCGGCTTCGAGCGCCTGTGAAAGAATATTGCGCCCCTCGGCCAGCTTGCCGATGTGGCCGGCGACGATCTCGTCGATGCCTGCACGGGTCTCGGCGACCTTCTGCAAGTCCGCTTCCAGTGCTTGCGTCAGCAGGTTGCGGCCTTCCGTGATCTTCTCGACCTGGCCGGCGACCATGCCCTCGACCCTTGCAATGTCGTCTTCGAGTGCCTGCGAAAGGATTTGCCTGCCTTCGGCTATCCTTTCGACCTGGCTGGCGACGAGGCCGTCGATGTTGGACCGGACTTCCGAAAGCCTGCTGAGATCGGCTTCGAGCGCGCGGCGCAGGATATCGCGCCCCTCGGCGAGCTTTTCGACCTGGCCGGCGACCAGTCCGTCGATGCCAGAGCGGCTTTCCTGCAGCTTGCTGAGATCGGATTCCAGTGCGCGCGACAGGATGCTGCGGCCTTCGACCAGCTTGCCGATATGGCTGGTGACCATTTCGTCAATGCCGGCGCGGGTTTGCGCCAGTTTCTGCGAATCTTCCGTGAGCGCGCGGGCGAGGCTATTGCGGCCTTCCGCCAGCCTTTCCAGTTGGCTTCCGAGTTCGGCGTCGATCGTGGCGCGCTGTTCGTTGATCTTGCGCAGATCCTCCTCCAGCGCCCGCGAGATCATCTCACGGCCTTCGGCAAGCTTGTGCACCTGCGCGCCTACAGCCTGGTCGATGTCGGCGCGGCTCTCGACGAATTTCGCCAGATCGGCATGGATCGCGTCCGCCATGCGGTCGCGGCTCTCGGCGAGCCGGCGTGAATTCTCCTCGACGGCCTGTTCGATGCCGGCACGGGCTTCGCCCAGCCGCTCGATGTCGGCGTCGAAGGCGCGAGATACTACGTTGCCCGCCTGTTCCAGCCGTCCTGCGAAATCACTGGCGCGCGCTTCGAGCATGGAGGAGGTCGAGGTGACGATGTTGGTCATCTCGGCGCCGATCCGCTCGCGGCCCTGTTCGATCAGTTCGGAAAGCGTCTGCTTGCCGTCGCTGAAAGTGGTGGCGATGTCGCGGGCCCGCTCGACCAGCGTGTCGTTTATCTGGCGGGCGCGGGCCTCGAGCGCCGCGTTGAGCTTCTGCGTGCCGAGGTCGAGCGCTTCGGCCCGTGTGTTGAACTCGCTGATCAGTCCCTGGCCGCGTTCGGCAAGGGTGCGCTCGATTCCCTGCAGGCTGGCCTCAAGGTCGGCATTCAGGGATTTCGCCGCCCCGCCGAGCAGCGAGACCATTCCGGAAGTGCGCTCGTCCAGGAGATCACTCAGCGAGCGCGTCACATCGTCGGAAGTCTGCGTCAGCTTGGCGATGCGCGTGTCGAGCAGGCTGGCGAAAGCCTCGCCCGATGTCGAGATGCGATCGCTGATCGTATGCAGGCGGCTGTCTAGCGAATCGAAGATCGACATGCCGCTCTCATTGATGCGGTCGATCAGCGTGTCGCCGGAATTGGCGATCGTCATCGTCAGTTGCGTCGAAGCGCCGAGAATGCTGTCGCGTATGGAATCGCTCGCCGAGCCGAGCTGGTCCTTCAGCGTCTCATGCGCACCGGCGATCGAGGCGCGGACCCGCTCCGCATGGGTAACGACGGCTTCGCGCTCGCTGCCAAGCCCGTCGACGAGCGAGCGGATCCGAGCTTCGTTCTCCGTATAGGAGCGTTCGATCTGGTTGACTTCGGTGTGGACAAGCGTCTCCAGCTCGACGGCGCGCGCAAGCGTGCGCTCGATGCCTTCGCCCATCGCCGCGACTTCGCGGCGGACGGCCTGTCCGACCGTCATGACGCGGTCTTGCGCCATGTTCTCGGGTTCAGCCAGGCGGAAGGCGACTTCGGTCATGGATTGCGCGGCCAGCCGCATGTCCTGGGCGCGCCGGATCATCACCGCGAAACCCCAGAACAGGATGACGGGAACGATCGTGGCGACAGCCAGCAGGACGGCGTTCGGCGTCGCGACGAGCTGCTCGACCGAACGGATATCCAGAAGGTTCGGCGTCAACATACGCCCAAACAGCACGCCGCCGGCAATCCACAGCAACGACAGGACCGCCACCACCCAATAGATGGCGTTGGACGAACGGCGGTTCATCCCTTGCAGGAGGCTGCGGTAGTCCTTCTGGCGGTCGTCATTGGCAGGCGCAAAACCGTTCGGCTGGTCGTTGGCTGGACGAAACCAGGTCGAAGCGGGGACATCTTCATTTGCCGGCGCTGGAGCCGATGTCGATGCTGCGCTTGCCGGCGCTGGAGTCGATGTTGACGGCGCGCTGCTGGCTGCTGCCTGGGTGTTGCTTTCGGCGCGGCCTTCGCGCGCAAGCTCGTCGGCTGCCTGCGAAATCTGCGCTTCCAGATCCTCCATCGAGGCCGCGATATCGAGATCGTCGGCCCCCGCGCTCAAGTCGAAATCGAGCGCCTCCTCGAGTTCCCTGGCGACGTCGCTGTCAAAGTTCTTGGTTGTGGTAGGTTTTTTCGCCATGCCGCCATTACCCTGTACTAATGTCGCGGAAACGCCGGATTCCCGGCTCTTTTTTGCCCGCAAGCGAGGCTTATTATGGATATCCCGTACCGTACTGGCACAGTCCGGTAAAGGAAACTTGAATCGGCCCCGATGCGTAAAAGTTTAAACATAGGGTTAACGAAGCCACGATTCTGGCGGCTTTGCGGCGGAATTGCGGGCTTCCCACATTAACGCGTTATCCACAATGATCGGAATAGGCTGAGCCGGTCAGATCCGACGCGCGAACATGAATTTCAGGAATCCAGAAATGGCACTGCCCGATGCCGACGCCATGGCATTTTCGATGCCCGGCGGCGAAAGCTGCGGCCAGGCGCGGTCGCGCCCGGTCGATCTGGTTCACCTTGCCCGGCAGACGATGGGCGACCGGGCGCTGGAGCAGCAGGTGCTGGCCCTGTTCGTCCAGCAGGCGACGCTGGTCCGCGACCAGATCGTCGCCGCCAGTACTGGCGAGCGGCTTCGTCTCGCCCATGGCCTTATCGGCTCGGCGCGCGGGGTCGGTGCGTTTGCCATCGCCGATTGCGCCGTCGAGATCGAGCGCAACCCGGATGACCGGCAGGTGCTCAAACGCTTGGCTCGCCTGATCGACGAGATGCGCGATTTCATCGCCGCCATCGGCCGCTAACTCCGCATAACCCAAGGCTGGACAAGGACTGCGCCACGGCGTGGGGCGTTTGCGCCGCAGTTGACTTGGCCGGTGGAGTGATTATCTCGGCTGATGATACCTCCCAGGACCCGTGATGACCAAGCTTTCCTTCGTCGCCTTTGACGGCACCCGTTTCGATGTCGATGCCGAAAACGGCTCCACCGTCATGGAAAACGCGATCCGCAACGCGGTTCCCGGCATTGAGGCCGAATGCGGCGGCGCCTGCGCCTGCGCGACGTGCCACGTCTATGTCGACGAGGAATGGACCGGAGTGGTCGGCGAACCGGAGGCCATGGAAGAAGACATGCTCGATTTCGCCTACGAGGTTCAGCCCAATTCGCGGCTTTCCTGCCAGATCAAGGTGCGCGACGAACTGGACGGACTTGTGGTTCGCGTTCCGGAGCGGCAAGGCTAGGCGGCCGGCGTCGCCCGGCGGATCGAAATCGCATTCATCGAGGGCAGGCGCATGACCACCACGATCCAGACCGACGTGCTGATCATCGGGGCAGGGCCGATCGGGCTGTTTGCCGTGTTCGAGCTCGGCCTCTTCGACATGAAATGCCATCTGGTCGATATTCTCGACCGCCCCGGCGGGCAATGCGCCGAACTCTATCCCGAAAAGCCGATCTACGACATTCCGGCTTTGCCCTTCGTTACGGCGCAGGGTCTGGTCGACCGGCTGATGGAGCAGATCGCGCCCTTCAAGCCGACTTTCAGCTTCAATCGCATGGTTTCCAGCCTGGAGAAGCTGGAGGACGGCGGCTTTCGCGCCACTACCGATGAGAACGAGGTGATCGAAGCCAAGGTTGTGGTGATCGCCGCCGGCGGCGGCTCGTTCCAGCCCAAGCGTCCCCCCATTCCGGGCATCGAGGCTTTTGAGGGCACGAGCGTCTTTTATTCAGTGCGGCGCATGGAAGAGTTTCGCGGCCACGACCTTGTCATCGTCGGCGGCGGCGACTCCGCGCTCGACTGGACCCTCAACCTGCAGCCGGTAGCAAAGAGCGTGACGCTGGTTCACCGCCGGCCGGAATTCCGCGCCGCGCCTGACAGCGTCAACAAGATGTACGCCCTGCAGGAGATGAAGCAGCTTGAGTTTCAGGTCGGTCAAGTCACCGGCCTGACCGGCTCGGACGGCCAGCTTACGTCGGCAACCGTCAAGGGTCCGGATGGCGACGTGGAGGTTGCCTGCACGCGCATGCTGCCGTTCTTCGGCCTGACCATGAAGCTCGGCCCGATCGCCGACTGGGGCCTCAATCTCCACGAGAACCTGATCCCTGTCGACACCGAGAAATTCGAGACCTCGGCGCCGGGGATCTTCGCCATCGGCGACATCAACTGGTACCCGGGAAAGCTGAAGCTCATCCTGTCCGGCTTCCACGAGGCGGCGCTGATGGCGCAGGCCGCCAAGCGCATCGTCAGTCCCGGCGAACGCATCGTGTTCCAGTACACGACGTCATCGACCAGCTTGCAGAAGAAGCTCGGCGTGATCTGAAGGCAGGGCTCGCTGAAGGGCTAACCGGGCAGGCGGCCGTCCCCGATCCGTTCGAGGCGGTATCTCAACAGCCTGAGGATGCGGCTCTCGAAGTTCATGCCTTCGACGCGGTCGAACTCGACCTGCGCCCTGTCGTGCTTCTCCAGCAATTTCGTCGTTATCGCCTTGGCTTTCGCCGCCAAGACCTGGCAATTCTTCTCTCGGTAAAGGCCTTTCAGCGCCTCTTCCATCTCGCGGGCATGGTTCTTGGCGATGATGACATGGCTTTCTTCGTGCCGCTTGATGTCCGACGAAAGCGTGTCCCAGATCAGCCGCACATCCTGCTCGGCCTTTTTGCTGCGCCGCCATCTGGGCAGGATCATCCTGGCTTTGACCGTCACGTTCGCCTTTATGATCTGGCAGGAGCCGTTCTTGTCTTCGGCATAGCCGAGGCGCGTCGTGAACTCCATCCGGGTGGCGCCGGGATGGCGTTTGCCGGAATTCTTCAGCTGCGGCCCGCGCTTCAACAATTGCGATTCGATCTCGTCGAGCGTGCTGCCGCCGATCGAGAAATAGCTGTAGCTCTTGGACAGGCTGGCGCCTTGCGCCGGGGGCATGGCGCAAAGAAGGAGCGACAGGATGAGAAGCGATTTCTTGTTCATGTTGCCTCACGCCACACCTTGCTTTACGGGCGTGCTCTGCGCAACGGAAAATCGACGGCCCGCAATTGGCCGTCGGCCGTTGCGGCGCATTATATCGAGGTGATGATTGTCCGGCCACAATAGAGAGCGCGTCTATCTCAGCCTGGGCGGAAACCTCGGCGATCCGGCCCGGTCCATGGGCGCGGCGCTGCGGATCCTCGACGCCGACCCGCTGACCGAGATCGTTGCGGTGTCGTCGCTCTACCGCACGCCGCCTTGGGGCAAGACCGACCAGCCCGATTTCCTCAACGCCGCCGCCGAGATCGAAACGGGCCTGGCGCCGCGTGAGCTTCTGGACCTGTGTCTCGAGGCCGAGCGCAAGTTGAAGCGCGTGCGCCAGGAGCGCTGGGGGCCGCGCTTGGTCGATATCGACATTCTGGTATTCGGCGACCGGCGCATCCATGAAGCGGGGCTCGACATACCCCATCCGCGGATGCTCCAACGCGCCTTCGTGCTCGTGCCGCTGGCCGAGATCGCCCCCGATTACACGGTCGGCGGGGTCAGCCTGGCCGAGCACCTCGGCAATATCGATCGCGCCGGCATCGAAAAGCTGCCTTCCGGCGGCGATTGGTGGAAGACCTAACCGGCAAACCCGCCGCCATCGAGAAATGCCTGCTCCTCGGGCGTGGTTTGCCGTCCCAGCATCGGGTTTCGATGCGGAAAGCGGCCGAAACGCTCAATGATCGCGTGGTGATCCAGCGCATATTTCAGATACTCCGCGGCGCGTGCCTTGGTTATCTCGACGGAGAATTCCTGGTCTTCGATGTGTTCCGAGTGTTCGAACGGCAAATAAAAGAAGACCCGCATCTCCTCATCGAATTTCATGTCGAACCCCGCATCGATGGCCTTTTTCGCGAAGTAGCGGGCCAGCGGATCGGTGGCATACATATGCCCCGTGCCGCGGAAACAGTTGCGTGGCAACTGGTCGAGCAGAATCATCAGCGCAAGCGCGCCTTCGGCACTGTCGGCCCAGTGGTCGCATTGGCGGCGCGCTGCGGCCATGTGCCGGTCCAGGAAGCGGCCGCGGAACTCCGCGTCGAACGCCTCGTCCTTGAAGAACCAGCGGTCAGGGCCCGCATCGCGCCAAAACGCTACGATCTCGGCCGGGCCGGCTTCACTGTCCTTCATGGGTCACCTCATTCCGCCGTCGCCGGTTTGCCAAGCACGATCGCGGCCTCTTCGTTGAGCGCCTGGCCCGGCCGCTTGGGCTGCGTCAGCGGCGTCGGTACCGGCATGTTGCCTTTCATCAGGCCGCGGCCCGCCTTGATGCCGCCGGCAACCTGCAATTCCAGCCGCTCGGCGTCGCGGCGGCGCACATCCGCTATCACCTCGGCCGCCTCTTCCTCCTCCGCGCCGAGGTGCCGGAGCGTGCTTTCGCCGAACAAGAGCGCCGATTCGAAGGTCTCGCGCATCTGGTAATCGACGCCGGCGCTGATCAGCGCGATGGCATTGCCCCGGTCATAGGCACGCGCCAGCACCGGCACCAGGGGAAACTCCGCCTTCATCTGTTCGGCGATCCTGACAGCAACCTCGGCCTTGTCGACACAGATCAGCACCGCGCGGGCCCGGCCGGCCCCGGCCGCGCGCAAGATGTCGAGCCTGGTGCCGTCGCCATAATAGACCTTGAAGCCGAAATCGGCGGCGGCCTGGATCATCTCCACGTCATTGTCGATGATCGACACGTCGATGCCGCGCAAAAGCAGCGGCTGACTGGCGATCTGGCCGAACCGGCCGAACCCGATGACCAGCACGCTCCCCGTCAGCCCGTCGGCGATGTCGACGCCTTCCAGCGTCTGCTCGTCCGCCGGCGTGATCCGGCGCAGCACGACGATGGCCAGCGGCGTCAGCACCATCGAGATGATGATGATGGCGGTCAGCATGGCATTGGCTTCGCCGTCGATGATGCCGACCGCCAGCGCCGACGAGTAGAGCACGAAGGCGAATTCGCCGCCCTGCGCCATCACCACCGCGCGTTCGAGCGCTTCGCGATGGCTCGAATTCAGAAACCGCGCCACGAGGTAGATGCCGAGCCCCTTCATGACCATGTAGGCCACGACATAGACGGCGACCGTCTGCCAGTTGGCCCAGACTACCGTCAAATCGAGCGACATGCCGACCGCAAGAAAGAACAGCCCCAAAAGGACGCCGCGAAACGGCTCGATATCGGCCTCGAGCTGATGGCGGAAGGTCGACTCCGAAAGCAGCACGCCGGCGAGGAAAGCGCCCATCGCCATCGACAGGCCGCCGAGTTCCATGGCCAGCGCCGAACCGAGCACGACGAGCAGGGCCGCTGCGGTCATGACCTCGCGGGCGCGCGATTCGGCCAGTATGCGAAACAGCGGGTTGAGCAAATAGCGCCCCGCCAGCACCAGTCCGGCGATCGACGCCAGCCCGATGCCGACGTCGATCAGGCGCTCGGCCCAGCTCATATCGGCCCCGCCGGGCGCCAGGAATGCCACCAGCGCCAGCAGCGGAACAATGGCGAGATCCTCGAGCAACAGGATCGAGATCATGCGCTGGCCTTTGGGCGTGGCGATATCGCCGCGCTCTTCCAGCAACTGCATGACGATCGCAGTCGATGTCAGCACGAAGCCCGCGGCCGCGACGAAGGAAACCGCGACGGGAAAGCCGGTGGCCAGCCCGATGCATGTCAACAGCAGCGCGCAAACGCCCACCTGGAGCATGCCGAGCCCGAAAATCTCGCGGCGCATGCCCCAAAGCCGTGAAGGTTCCATTTCGAGGCCGATGATGAAGAGGAACATCACCACGCCCAGTTCCGCGACGTGCAATATTGCTTCGGGATCGGAGAAAAGGCCGAGCCCGAACGGCCCGATGACCAGCCCGGCCGCCAGGTAGCCGAGGAT
The DNA here is from genome assembly GCF_011045125.1 of Allomesorhizobium camelthorni. GTDB lineage: Bacteria > Pseudomonadota > Alphaproteobacteria > Rhizobiales > Rhizobiaceae > Allomesorhizobium > Allomesorhizobium camelthorni. The sequence goes on from NZ_JAAKZF010000020.1 coordinate 20,370, forward strand.
CGAGCCCAGTCCAAGACGCTTAAAGATCGGGACTGCGACGACGCCCGCCGCAAGCAATGCCACAACGTGGACGAGATCGCTGCCTGCCGCCTCTGCCGCCATGCCTGGTTCCTTGTCGAATGCCCGGTTCCATTCGCCTTTATCGCAGGCGAGCGGGAATGTCTTCGACAGGATATGGATTCGGGATTGGACGTGACAGCGTTAAATGCGCTTGCGCGACCCGCCCGCAGGTTCCGCAAGTTTTCGGCAATTGCCGCCGGCGCTTTGAGACCAGCCTATTCGGCGGCGATGGAGCCCACCGCGGTCGCGTCGACGCGCTTCAAGCTCATGCCTATCACCGGCACCAGTTCCTTTTCGACGCGGACCGAGACGGTGACGTTCATGGTGTTGTTGTTGGAAACGCGGGCCTGCATCACGCCCTTGAGCTGATTGCGGTTGATAGCGAGCACGACCTTGCCGCCGTCGACGACATTGCCCGAAACGATGTCGAGACCCTTGCCCTCAGCGCCGTCCAGGAAGGTGCCTTTGTAGCCCTTCGCGCCGCCCTTATGTTCGATGGTGGCGGACATCTTCTGGGTGAAGACGCCGACCCTGCACGAGCCATCGAGCGTCATGCCGAGTTTCGTGGCGGGCGTGGAGCCATTGAAGGTGCAGTTGAATTTGGTGCCCTTGTATTTGCCGGCGACGATTTCACCGGGTCCGCTCCAGTCGCCTTCGACACTTTGAAAGAATTTGCGGTCGCGCTCTGCTCCTTGGGCGGAGCCTGCGAGGCCGGCTGTCACGGCGGAGGCGGCAATAACGGGCAGGATGGCGGACAGGATTACGCGTTTCATCAAGGGACACCCTGCGACAGGAACTGGAAAATCGGTGGCTCCGAACATGAACAAGATTGGTTAATGCTTCGTCACTTGGCCTGCTTTCCGCCCCGGCATTTCTTCACCGCGTCAGCTCTCCGGCGGCGGAGTGCCTGCCTGCTTTTTGGACGCGAATGAGGTCAATGCCGAGAGGAAATCGCCGATGCCGGGCCGCTTCACGGCAGTGAAGGGCAGGGGCCTCGCGGCCCCCATGGCCGCGATGCCGATGCGGGCCGTCATCATGCCGTTGACCACGCCTTCGCCAAGCTTTGCCGAAAGGCGGGCGGCCAGCCCCTGGCCGACGATCTGGTGAACGAAATCGTCGCCGGCGGCTATCGCCCCGGTTACCGCCAGATGCGCAAGCACGCTGCGCGCCAGCCGGAAGAAACCGAGCGTTCCCGGCCTGCCGCCGTAAAGCTCGGACAGCCGCCGGATCAGCCTGCCGGATTCGAACACGACATAGGCGATGTCGACCAGCGCGCGCGGGCTGACCGCGGTGACCAGCGAGACACGCTTGGCCGCGTCGAGGATCATGATCTTCGCACGCGCATCGAGCGGAGCCAGTATTTCCGTTTCGGCGAGGCGCACCAGATTCGCGCCATCGATGATCTCGCCGCGCAATTCGGCAAGCGCCCTGCGTCCGGCCGCCGTGTCGGGCTTGGCGGCGACCAGCGCCGACAGATCGTCGACCACCGCGCGGGCAGCCTTGGCATCGTCCCGTACAATCGCATCCAGCGCTCGAGCACGCAGCTTCTCCACCGACGCGAGCCGCGACAGGGCCAGCATTTCGCGGATCAGGATGATCAGCAGCGCGACTGCCGCGATCACCGCCATGCCGGCCGCCAGCCAGCCCAGCCATTCGGCGCGCTGGAAAAGCTCGCGTATGAGCTGATCCGTCCACAGGCCGACGGCGAGCGAGACCAGTATGCCAAAGGCCCCCAGGAAGATCGCAGCCAGCCGGGAACGCCGTTTCGGCGGAGAGGCGGGCGGCGGCACGCTTTCGGCGATATCCGGCTCGGCAAAGACGTCGATTTCGGCCGGCGTGACGATGGCCGTTTCCGGCCTGATCGCGCGCGGCTTGCGCGGTGCGTCCGTAGCCGGCCGCTCATCTCTGGTGGCAGGCTCCGGTTCGATGCGGAACGCAGCCGGTTTGCGGGGCGGCGTCATGCCAGATGATCTCCAATCAGGAACTGCAGCGCGCGGTCCAGCCTTATATGAGGCAGCGACAGGGTCACGCCCTCGGCCGTTCTTTCGAGTTTTGGCGGACGGAAGCGCACGATGCGTAACGCCTCTTCCTGCGTTTTTCCGTCGCTCTGTTCAAAAACCATGTCAACTTTTGCCGGCAAGTCGCCGGGAAAGATGGCGGTTTCGGTTTCGCCGTCAAATGTCTCGTCGCCGATCCGCTCGCCCTTGAGCGGCGTTCCGATGATCACAGGCAGCGTATCGCGTCCGTGCTTGACGCTGCCCTCGCAGGTGGCGCGGATGGCCGCCATGGCCAGCACATCGACCGTCGCGCCCGAAAAATTCGCGCGCTTCACGGCCCGGTCCGCGAGCCGCCGGACGATGGCCTGCAATCGGTCGTGGCTCTCGTGATGCAGATGGTCGGCCTTGGTCGCCGCCACCAGGATGCGGTCGATGCGCCGCGAGAACCAGTCGGTCAAGAAACTGCCGCGTCCCGGCCGGAAGCAGGCCAGGATCTCGGTCAGCGCGCGTTCCAGATCGGCCATCGCACCCGGTCCGGCATTCAGCGCCTGCATGGCGTCGATCAGCACGATCTGCCGGTCGAGCCGCGCTATGTGCTCGCGAAAGAACGGTTTGACGACATAGGTCTTGTAGGCCTCGTAGCGGCGCTCCATCATCGCGTGCAGCGAACCGCTCCGAGCGCGCTTGTCGCCAAGACCGGGGAGGGGTGCGAAGGTCAGCGCCGGCGAGCCGTCGAGATCGCCCGGCATCAGGAAGCGTCCCGGCGGCAGGGTCGACAGCGCCCTTTCGTCGAGCTTGCAGGTCCTGAGATAGGCGGTAAAGCTCTCGGCAAGGCCGCGCGCCAGCATCTCGTCGGCATCGGCCCCGGGATCGACGGTCGCCGACAGTCTGCGCCAGGCGTCGGAAAGCTCGGCGCGCACCGGCAACTCAGTCAGTTCAAACGCCTCACGCGAAAACTCGGCATAGCTCTTTCCCAGCAGCGGCAGATCGAGCAGCCATTCGCCGGGATAATCGACAATGTCGACCGACAGCCGGCCGCGCGAGAACATCCGGCCCCAGCCGGACGCCGATTCGTATTCGATCGTCAGCCGCAGTTCGGAGATGGCGCGCGTCGATTCCGGCCAGCCCCGCGCCTTCACCAGCGCATCTATATGATCCTCGTACTGGAAGCGTGGCACCGCGTCGTCTGGCTGCTCCTCAAGGAAGGCGCGGGCGATGCGGCCGGATTTCTGCGCCTCGAACAGCGGAAGCCGGCCGCCATGGACGAGATTGTGGACGAAGGCCGAGATGAACACCGTCTTGCCGGCGCGGGAAAGCCCAGTCACACCGACCCGGAGCGACGGTGCGAAAAGCCCGCTTGCCCGCCCTGAAAGCGTATCGAGCGCAATCCGCGCCTCGTCGGTGAAACTGGTCAGAGACGCCAAGCGAATTCCCCGGACTGCCGATCACCGCCATATAGGCCACGGGGCTGGCTTTTGAAATGGCGCGCGCGCTAGTTCAAAGGTCGGCGGGCGTCAGAAAATTTTCCAGATAGCCGCGGCCGGGCGCGGCGTCGGCGAGGCTGCCCTCGAAGCGGATGACCGCCACGCCCGATGTCGGAAAGCCGGAATTCAGCGTCGCACGCGCGTTGTCGTCACCGCTGCCGGAGACGGCCATGGCCAGATCCTCCATCATCGGATTGTGACCAATGACCAGCAACGAACCCGCTGCGCCATGGCCCTGAATGATCGAAAGGTAACCGGTGGCATCCTCGGAATAGAGCGCGTCCGAGAACAGGACACGGCCGGTGTCGGCGTTGCCGGCTATCCCCTCCAGCGTCTCGCGGGCCCGCGTGGCGTTAGAGCACAGGGTAAGATCGGGAACGTAGCCGCGGGCGCGCATGGCGACGCCCATGGCCTCCGCATCGGCAATGCCGGATGCGTCGAGCGGCCGGTCGAAATCGCGCATTCCGGGCGCGGCCCAGCCTGCCTTGGCATGTCTCAGGAGAAAAAGCCTGCTGGCCAAGACGCCTCCATTTTTTGCCGCAATTGGCCGCGGATCGGCGAATGCCATGCCGGTTTAGCGGCGCCCGCCCTTTCGCGCAACACGCCGGACGGCCATGCCGGCCGCGGTATGGAAGGGCGCGAAGCCGGACTTTAACTGCCACTAACAATTGCGTGACCTTCTTTACGAATGATCTTGTGCGGTTTCGGGTCGGCGAATATATAGGCCCGAAAAAAGGGGTACTGGGATGAGTCGAATGAACGCTCTCGCTGATGCCGATTACGTTCCCTCCGAAGACGAGCCGTTCATGAACGAACGGCAGAAATCCTATTTTCGCGCCAAGCTCGTCACCTGGAAGAACGATATTTTGCGCGAAGCGCGCGAAACGCTGGAAATCCTGCAGCAGGAAAACGCCAATCATCCGGACCTCGCCGACCGCGCCTCATCCGAGACAGACCGCGCCATCGAACTGCGCGCCCGCGACCGCCAGCGCAAGCTGATCGCCAAGATCGATTCGGCGCTGCAGCGGATCGACGAGGGAACCTACGGCTTTTGCGAGGAAACCGGCGAGCCGATCGCGCTCAAGCGGCTCGACGCCCGTCCGATCGCCACGCTCTCCATCGAGGCTCAGGAGCGCCACGAGCGGCGCGAAAAAGTCTATCGCGACGATTGAACGAGCGAATTAGCGAATAGTGAGTAGCGAATAGGGAAGTTCGCTTGCGATGGCCGGTTCTCCGGCCATTTTCATTTCCCTCTTCGCTACCTCTTGTGGCTCGAAAGCTCGCCCAGGAGCTTGGTCATCTCGTCGTCCAGCGATGGAACCGGCGGCCTTGCGGAGTTCGGGGCTGGCTTTTCGTCGAGCGAGACTTCGAGTTCCTTGAGAAGCGCGTCGTCCAGATCCTCTTGTTCCCTCACGGGCTTGAAGGACGATGGCTGCTGCGGTCGCGGAGCCGGCGTATAGCGATGCTCCTGCGGCAAGGGCGCGGCGGTTGCTGCCGGCGGCATTTTCGGCGGCTCCGGTTTTGAAACGGGCTGCGGCGTCGCCGCGGGTTCGGCTACACTCCGGCCGATCGGCTGCGCTGCGGGCCGTTCCGGCGCCCGTGGCGGGGGCGGGGTAATGGGCCGGGCGGGCGGCTGCTCGACAGGGCGCGGCCTCGGTAATTGCTGCGGCTGCGCGACCGCTTCCCGGCTGCTGTCGCCGGTCAGGGCAGGGCGGCGCTGCTGGGTAAGCCTGATGTCGCGCTCAACCACCACATCGGTCGGGCCGCCGATCAGGAGCAGGTGCTCGATGTCGTCGCGGCGCACCAGCACCAGCCGCCTGTGGCTGTCCACCGCGGTTGCATCCATCACCGCCAGGCGGGTCTTGCGGTTGCGGCCGCCGGCGACAAAGGTGCCGAAGGTGAGGCTGCGGACGAGCTTGATGATGACCAGCACGATGAGCAGGAGGAGGAGCGCCGCAAATGTCCAGAGGATCGCCTGGGTGTATCCGGGGCCTGCCAGCCCGTCCAACCATTGCTGCATCGTTTTCCCCGTGTCGTTCTACCGCCGCCCGAGCGACACTAGACCGTTGCAGCCGCCGTCTGCAAGGTTCGTTTCACGGTTCGTGACGCGCTGAAATACGCTATCTCGCTCAAGGCCAGGCAAGGCCGGTTTTTCCCGGCGCATTTTCAGGCTAGAGCTATGCGCGTCGGGGAGAATGTGATTCAAGCGGTCTGCGCGTTGCGCAGAGTAGCAGAGCAAGATTGCAGCGTCCTTTGCGCGTCCAAGACGCGCGGTGCTGCAGTACCGGGGAAACAGGCAGGGGGCCTATGGCCAAGGACACACGCGGCGATTTTTATCCGGTGCCTATCGTCGATCAGAACACGCGCCCCGGCGCGATAGCGCGGCTCATCATCTTCATTATCGTCCTGACGGGCGCTGCGATCGTTTTCGGCCTTTTCCGCGAAAGTCTCGGCGATCCGTTCCTGCTCGGCATGCTCGGCGTGCTCGCGATGATCGGCGTCGGCTATCTCTTCGCCACCGCGATCGGCTTCATCCAGATCGCGCCGCGCTCGACCACCGACGAGCTGTCCAAGGCCTTCGTCGATTCGATGTCGCAGGGCCTGCTGGTCACAGACACCAAGGGCAGGGTCATCTATGCCAACCGCGCCTATGCCGACATGACCGGGGCCACCGCCGCGGCCGATCTGAAGACGGTCGAGAGCCTGCTTTCGGATGTCCAGGAGGCTTCGCCGACGATCTACCGGCTGGCGTCCGGCCTGCGCGACGGCCAGGCCGGCGATGGCGAGTTCCGTCTCCCCCAGGCCATCCGGCCGGGTTCGGAGCCCGGCGCGCGCTGGTACAGGGCGCGGGCGCGCACCTTCAAGGTTCCCGGCCAGCGCCTGCCGCTGTTTGCCTGGCAACTCGCCGATATTTCGAAGGAGCGCGCCGAGCAGGAGCGGTTCTTCCTCGACCTGCAGCAGGCGATCGACCATCTCGACCATGCGCCCGCCGGTTTCTTCTCGGCCGACCAGGACGGCCGCGTCACCTACATCAACGCCACGCTGGCGGAGTGGCTGGGCATCGACCTCGCCAGCTTCACGCCTGGCGCGACAACTCTGCAGGAAATCGTCGCCGGCGACGGCATGGCGCTCATCCGCTCGGTCAAGGCCGATCCCGGCACGACCCGCAACGCCGTCATCGATCTCGATCTTGCGACCGCCGCCGGCGAAGTCCTGCCGGTGCGCTTCATGCACCGCGTTTCGGCGAGCCGCGAGGGACTGAACGGGCCGACTCGCACGATCGTGCTCAACCGCACCCAGGGCGAGGATTCTTCCGCCGATCTCAGGGCTTCGGAGGTTCGGTTCACGCGCTTCTTCAACTCCACGCCGATGGCGATAGCCGGCGTTGATTCGTCCGGCCGCATCGTGCGCACCAATGCGCCGTTCCTGTCGCTCTTCTCCAGCGTCGTCGACCGTGATGCGGTCGACCGCCGCGTGCGCCTCGACACGGTTATCCACGAGCGCGACCGCGCCGGCATTGCCGCGGCCCTCGAAAAGGCCCGGCAGCGCCAGGCCGATATCGCGCCGATCGACACCTTGCTGCCCAACAATGAGGAGCGTCATATCCGCTTTTACGTCAATGCGGTGGCCGACGGCACAGGCGGCGAGGGCGCCGAGGAGGCCGCGATCGTCTATGCGGTCGAGACCACCGAGCAGAAGGCCATGGAAGGCCAGATGGCCCAGAGCCAGAAGATGCAGGCGGTCGGTCAGCTCGCCGGCGGCATCGCTCACGATTTCAACAATGTGCTCACTGCCATCATCATGGCGTCGGATCTGCTTCTGACCAATCACCGGCCGTCGGACCCGTCCTTCCCCGACATCATGAACATCAAGCAGAACGCCAACCGCGCCGCCTCGCTGGTCAGGCAGCTTCTGGCGTTCTCGCGCAAGCAGACGCTGCGGCCGGAAGTCCTCAACCTCACGGACGTGCTCGCCGATCTCCGGATGCTTCTGGCGCGGCTTGTCGGCAACACCGTCAAGCTCAAGGTCGACCACGGCCGCGATCTCTGGCCGGTCAAGGTCGATATCGGCCAGTTCGAGCAGGTTGTGGTCAATCTCGCCGTCAATGCGCGCGACGCCATGCCGGACGGCGGCGAATTGACGGTGCGGACCATGAACGTCGCCGCAGCCGAGTGCCGGAAATTCGGCTACCGCGAGCTCACTGCGGCCGACTACATTCTGGTCGAGGTCGAGGATACTGGCAGCGGCATCGCGCCTGACGTGCTCAAGAAGATTTTCGAGCCGTTCTTCACCACCAAGGAAGTGGGCAAGGGCACCGGCCTCGGGCTTTCCATGGTCTACGGCATTATCAAGCAGACCGGCGGCTTCATCTTCTGCGATTCGGAAGTCGGCAAGGGCTCGGTGTTCCGCATCTTCCTGCCGCGCCATGTGCCGGGCGCCAAACCGGCCGTCGAGGACGAAGCCAAACCCACGGTCGAGGGCGACGCGAAAGCCGCCGAAGTCGCTGTCGCCGCAACCCGGCTTTCGGATGCCGCGCGCGACCTGTCGGGTTCGGCCACCGTGCTTCTGGTCGAGGACGAGGATGCGGTGCGCATGGGCGGCATGCGGGCGCTCACCTCCCGCGGCTACACCGTCCACGAGGCGTCGTCCGGCGTCGAGGCGCTGGAGGTCTATCATTCGCTCGGCGGACAGGTCGACATCGTCGTGTCAGACGTGGTGATGCCGGAAATGGATGGGCCGACGCTGCTGGGCGAACTGCGCAAGATCCGGCCCGACATAAAGTTCATCTTCGTTTCCGGCTATGCGGAGGACGCATTCGCGAAAAACCTGCCGGCCGACGCCAAGTTCGGCTTCCTGCCGAAACCCTTCTCGCTGAAGCAGTTGGCGACGGTGGTTAAGGAAGTGCTTGAGAGCTGAAGGGGCGGAAGGCGGCACGCTGCTGATCCTCCCCCGTTTACGGGGGAGGGGGACCGCCGAAGGCGGTGGAGGGGGCGAGCCTCGCGCCGGTCGCATGTCCATGTGGATAGAATCCGCCTCCATTTCGGCTCGTTCGCAAAAAGAACTGTTGCGGATCAATGGCATAACAGCCGGCGAGAAGAATCTTCGCACCGGATTTGTTCACACATCCCGCCCGTCGAGCATAATCGCCTCACCGTTCTGGCGGGACCTGGTGCGCACCGGGCATCAGGCAGAACGGCGGTGACCTCCCGGCGTGGGCTCGGTATCCACGTCTCCGAGGGCGTCCGACGGGCCGGCGTTCCCGCGGCAGGCGCAAATGCCTGGACGGCGGGTTTGCGGAGTATCCGTGCGTGCGACCATGAAACGTCCGTGTGCAATCCGCGGGGCAGCATGGAGACGGCGTGTGATCGGCCGACGGGGCGACAGACACCGGACGGGCGGGCATGGGAGTGCCTGTTCTTTATACGAATTCGTGCGGCGCTTTCCTGCCCGCCCATCTTCCCGACTACTCAATAGCCAGACGCGAAAGCGGGCGTGGCAAAGGAGAGGCGCGTGCTGGGGACAAACCCAGCGCAGACGTCCATGGACATCCAAGCACCGCGGCCCCATCTTGGACGGCAACGGAGCACTAGCGGATCGGGTCATGCTGAGAGTCCAGAAATTCAAGATCGACGAAATCTATGTGCCGACTGCGCGACGAAAGACGCTTCACCCGGAGACGGTCCGACTTCTGGCCGAGGATATTCTGGAGAACGGCCAGAAGACGCCGATCCAGGTGCGCTTCGACGGCAAACGCCACATTCTGGTCGAGGGACTGCACCGGCTCGAAGCGAGCAAATGGCTTGGCGAAACCTTGATCGACGGCTACCTGGTCCAGGCCAAGCGGCACTAGAGCGCCGCCTCCCGGTTGCACACATTGCCCGTATTGCGTGCTATCCTGCCTCGGCCTAGAGTGAGTCGGGTTCCTGGGCGTAAATCACAGCTTCTGCGGAGTTATTTCAGTCGGCATGGCAAGGCCGGCGCAAGCAACGACAATCATCTTGTGGGCGAGTTTGTTCGTTGAGTTTGACATTCGGGCGAGGGGAAACCGATGTTGCATGCCATTGACGACTGTGCCAAGCGGCGGCTGACCGAGCGCGTCGATATTCTGACCGCGATCAACATACTGAAATCGCGCGGCTATGACGAAGAGCAGCTCGTGTCGGAGATCACAAAGATTTTCTACGTAGATCTCGATGAATACAACGAGATCATACGCCATTCCTAAGCAGTCCGGGCGAACGCCGCGCCCGAACGGTCAATATTATCCGCGACCCGCCCCTATGGCGGGCCGTATGCTGGCAACGTCCCCTGTCGGCGCTAGCCGATGATCAGGTCGCGCAGCCTTGCGAATATCCCGGTCCGCGGGTTTATGGCGGCCCGGACGTGCCTGGCGGCGGTCGCCGAGGTGACGGTTTCCCCGAAATGGCAATAGCAGACGATTCCGTGCAACTGCCAATCCGACAGTTCGAAGAACCGTTTGGCTTCGCCATAGCTGTCGTCCTCCAAGCCTTCGGCGCGAAGGACTGGATCGTCGAACGCCACCGACAACGGCGAGCCGGAACCGCGCATCGTCGCGCGGGCCCCGCCGGCTTGGTATTCCGTGCCGTGGAGTGTCGCGAGCCGCCGCTCGGGCCTCTGTTCGAGAAGTCCCGCCCAGCGTTCGAGACGCTCCCTCCGCGTCATCATGGGGCGAGCGAGGTCCGGGTGGACCTCGGCGACGGCTTTGAGGTGTTCTAAAGTCTGGTGCTGCATGACGGGCTCCTTGTCCAGGTGCGGCCCCCTCCTGCGCCAAACCGCAGCTTGACTCCACTCCGGCTTCAAGTCCAGTCACGATCTACGAATTTGTAAAGCTTCACCGAATCGTGGCGAGGACACGCCCTCAAAGCGGAATGTTGTCGTGCTTCTTCCAAGGATTGCCGAGATCCTTATTGCGAAGCATGCGCAGCGCCCGCGCCACGCGGCGGCGGGTCGAATGCGGCATGATCACCTCGTCGACATAGCCGCGTTCGGCCGCAACGAAGGGCGAAAGGAAGCGGTCCTCATAGGCTTTCGTGTGGGCGGCGATCTTCTCCGGATCGGCGATATCCTTGCGGTAAATGATCTCGACCGCCCCCTTGGCGCCCATCACCGCGATCTGTGCCGTCGGCCAGGCATAATTCATGTCGCCGCGCAGATGTTTCGAGGCCATGACGTCATAGGCGCCGCCATAGGCCTTGCGCGTGATCACCGTGATTTTCGGAACCGTCGCCTCGGCATAGGCAAACAGCAGCTTTGCGCCGTGCTTGATCAGCCCGCCATACTCCTGCGCGGTGCCGGGCAGGAAGCCGGGCACGTCGACGAAGGTGACGATCGGGATGTTGAAGCAGTCGCAGAAGCGCACGAAGCGCGCTGCCTTGCGGCTTGCGTCCGAGTCGAGCACGCCGGCCAGCACCATCGGCTGGTTGGCGACGAAGCCCACCGTGCGGCCTTCGACGCGGCCGAAGCCGGTGACGATGTTTTTTGCAAAACTCGGCTGGATCTCGAAGAAATCGCCTTCGTCCGCGGTCTTCAGGATCAGTTCCTTGATGTCGTAAGGCTTGTTGGCGTTGTCGGGGATCAGCCGGTCCAGCGACAGGTCGTGGTCGGTCACAGACTGGTGGCACTCGATCTCGGGAAGCTCTGCAGTGTTGGAGGCCGGCAGGAAATCGATCAGCCGGCGCATCTGCAAAAGCGTCTCGACATCATTGTCGTAGGCGCCGTCGGCGATGGAGGATTTTGTGGTGTGGATCGACGCGCCGCCCAGGCTCTCGGCGGTCACCGTCTCGTTTGTCACCGTCTTCACCACATCCGGCCCGGTGACGAACATATAGGAGGTGTCGCGCACCATGAAGATGAAGTCGGTCATGGCCGGCGAATAGACGTCGCCGCCTGCGCAGGGGCCCATAATCACCGAGATCTGCGGGATGACGCCGGAAGCGAGAACATTGCGCTGGAAGATCTCGGCATAGCCGCCGAGCGCGGCAACACCTTCCTGGATGCGCGCGCCGCCGGCGTCGTAGAGCCCGATGATCGGCGCGCGATTACGCAGCGCCATATCCTGGACCTTCATGACCTTCTCGGCATGGGCTTCCGAGAGCGAGCCGCCAAAGACGGTGAAATCCTTGGCGAACAGGAAGACCGGCCGGCCGTTGACCGTGCCCCAGCCGGTGACCACGCCGTCACCGGCGATCTTCTGCCGCTCCATTCCGAAATCGGTCGAGCGGTGCTCGACGAACATGTCGAACTCCTCGAACGAGCCTTCGTCCAAAAATATGTCGATGCGCTCGCGCGCCGTCAGCTTGCCGCGTTTGTGCTGGGCGTCGATGCGCGACTGACCGCCGCCGGCCCGAGCGATCTCGCGCCGGCGTTCGAGTTCCACCAGTACGTCTTTCATGGAAGATCCCCCTCGGCAGGTACTTTGCCAAGGGTGTTACCACGCCGGAGAAGGAGTGCAAATCAGGCCGGAACCAGGGCGAACGCCCCTACCAGGTTCCCGTATTGCTCATCGAAGCCCATGGCTCGGCCTTTTCCAGCGCGGGGCCTTTTTGCAGGAGCTCGATGGAAACGCCGTCGGGCGATTTGATGAAGGCCATGTTGCCGTCGCGCGGCGGGCGGTTGATCGTCACGCCCATATCCATCAGGCGCTGGCACGTCTCGTAGATATTGTCGACCTCGTAGGCGAGATGGCCGAAATTGCGCCCGCCCTTGTACTCCTCGGGATCCCAATTGTAGGTCAGTTCGATCAGCGGCGCCTTTACCGTGATGCCGGCCTGCTTGTCATCGGGCGCGGCCAGGAAGATCAGCGTGAAGCGGCCTTCCTTGTTTTCGTGGCGGCGCACTTCGACCAGGCCGAGCTTGTTGCAGTAGAAGTCGAGCGACGCGTCGATATCGGTGACGCGGACCATCGTGTGGAGATAGCGCATGTGTTTGCTCCGGCTGCAGCCTTGATTTGCGCCGAAACATAGGGCGGCGCACCGGGACGCGGCAACCCGGAAATGACCCGCTGCAACCAGACAATGAGCGGCGGGCGCCATTCTCCGGGTGAAACAGGTGAAAAAAGGCACGTCAGGTCTTGCGCAGCCCGGAAGACGCAGTGCTATTCTCGGTAGCAAGAATCAGTGGCTGCGTTTCTGGAAAGGGTGCGTTCGGATGGGGGACAGGGCCTCTTTCATGGGGCGAGACTTGGAAGCGGATGACGCCTTGGACCGTGACGAGGGCGGCGACGCGGCTGGTCTGGTCGAGATTTCAGGGGCGATCAAGTGGTTTGACGTAGCCAAGGGCTACGGCTTCATCCTGCCCGACGACGGCGTTTCCGGCGACGTTCTCCTTCACGTGACCTGCCTGCGACGCGACGGCTTCCACACCGCGCTTGAAGGGGCGCGCGTGGTCTGTCTCGTCAAGCGCGGCGAGCGCGGCATGCAGGCTTTCCGCGTCATCTCCATGGACAGTTCGACCGCCGTGCATCCCGCCGAGCAGGAGCAGCGCACCCATGTGGCCGTGACCGCCGAGAGCGGGCTGGAGCGGGCGCTGGTCAAATGGTTCAACCGCACCAAGGGCTTCGGCTTCCTCACGCGCGGCGAGGGCACCGAAGACATCTTCGTCCACATGGAAACGCTGCGCCGCTACGGCCTGACGGAACTCCGTCCGGGGCAGGTGGTGCTCGTTCGCTTCGGACGCGGCGAAAAGGGCCTTATGGCTGCCGAAATTCACCCCGATATCGGGACCTTGCCGGTCTCGCATTGAGACCGGACAGGATTTTTTCGATGGCGCCTTCCCGCATTGCGGCATGGATGGGCGGTTTTGCCGCCGCGCTTGTCATTTGCCTTTCGCTGCAGCCGCCCACCGCCGCGCAAGGGCAGGCGATGGAGTTGCCGGTTCACCCGGAACCGCTGATCGCCGAGACCGACGAAGGCGAGCGCTCCTTCAACATCGAGATCGCGGACGATCCGGGCGAACGCTCGCGCGGCCTTATGTTCCGGCAGGAAATGGATAATGACCATGGCATGCTGTTCGTGTTCGAAGAGAGCCAGCCGGTCGGCTTCTGGATGAAGAACACGCCTCTGCCGCTCGATCTGGTGTTTATCGGGCAGGATGGCAAAGTGCGTGCGATCGAGAAGGGCGAACCGTTTTCGGAAGCTCCAATCGCGCCGGGCGAGCCGGTCCAGTTCGTGCTCGAGCTCAATGCCGGAACGGTAGCCGAGGCGGGCATCGAGAATGGCGACTTGATCCGCCATCCTGCTATCAGCCAGGCCGCCGGCGCCAACTGACCAATGGTCTCAATTCTGAAAGGGATCGCGGGCGCAATGCAGTCCTTCTCTCATGACAGTTTCGACCTTGCCTTCATCGACAGATCGCCCGAACATGGCGGCGGCGATCCCGTTTTGCTGATCCACGGCTTTGCCTCCAGCGCGCAGGTGAACTGGATCTCGCCGGGCTGGATGAAGACGCTGGGCGACGCGGGGTATCGTGCGATCGCGTTCGACAACCGCGGCCACGGCGCTTCGTCGAAGAGCTACGAACCCGCCGATTATACGCCGCAGAAGATGGCCGGCGACGCGGCGGCGCTGCTTGGCCACCTCGGCATTTCCCGCGCCCATGTGATGGGCTATTCGATGGGCGCGCGCATTGCCGCTTTCCTGGCGCTCGCCGAACCCGCGATGGTGGCGACATTGGTGTTCGGCGGATTGGGAATAGGCATGGTGGAAGGCGTGGGCGATTGGGATCCGATCGCCGACGCGCTCCTGGCGCCCGATCCATCAAAAATCGAGAACCCGCGCGGGCAGACTTTCCGCGCCTTCGCCGATCAGACCAGGAGCGACCGGCGCGCGCTCGCCGCCTGCATTTCGACGTCGCGAACCCTGCTTTCCGAGGAAGAGGTCAGCCGTATCGCCGTTCCGACCCTGATCGCGGTGGGAACCACCGACGACATAGGCGGCTCCGCCTCGGAGCTCGCCGGGCTGATGCCGAACGCCCAGAGTTTCGACATAGAAGGCCGCGACCATATGCTTTCGGTCGGCGACCGCACTTTCAAGAAACGGGTGCTGGAGTTCCTCGCAGCCAACCCGCTTTAGCGAGGGAGAGGATGTCTCCCCATGGGTGCGCCGGTCGGATACGTCCGGCCGGCGCACGGGGTTTGAAGCCTCAGTAAGAGCCCATTCCAATCGAAACGGAATGGGCTCTTACTGTTTGTTTAGCCGCATGATCTTGTCCGAAAAGTCTGCAACTTTTGCTGACGCTGACCTTCGGTTCGGGACCATGCGCTAGGCTTCGAGGTCGCGGTTCCGGTCCTGCCAGATTTCCAGAAGCGCAAGCACTGCCACGGCCGCGCCGAGCGCGATGTGCCAGTTGCGCAATGTTCCGGCATAATCCAGCACGAACGGCGACGACATCATCCAGACACCGCCAAGCAGCAGCAGGAATTCTTCCCACCGCCGCAGGAATATCTGTTCCAGACCGCCCAGGATCACGATAGCGGCGCCTACGATTGCCGTGACCGCGACCATGGTGGTGTTGCCGGTCGTTTCGCCGAACATCGGCGACACGAGGATCGCGGCGCCGAGGATCATCGTGGCGATGTCCTCCCAGCGCCGATGCTCGATCAGCCCCCAGCCTGTTCTGTTGAGTGTTGCCATGACGATACTCCTCTCAGGCTACTTTGAGCGTAGCTCAAACGCCCGTGAGGACTTTGGCGTCGTTTGTCGAACTCCTCGGCCGGGCGTCCGCACGGTCATTATCGCAAAAAACATCAACGAGATCAACGATATCTCCGGCAGCCTGGCAAGCCGGGCCCTGATGGACGCTGCTGCCGGCAGCCTGCCGATCAAGGGATCGTTTTCCACGATCGCTTGATTCCGGCTGAACCAAAACCATTTGAACAAGCACTAAGGAAAATTGAGTTCATTCCTGTCAGGCTCTGGAGTATATGTCCGCCTGACGTGAACGAGACGACCGGCAACGGAGACCGTCGATGACGACCAACAATGCAGCGCGCCCCAGCTTAAAGCCGGTCGATCCGATCTGGAGTTCCGTTCGTGACGAAGCCGCCGAGGCGATATCTCGCGATCCGCTGCTGTCGGCGTTCCTCTATGCGACGATCCTCAACCAGGAGAGCCTCGAGGACGCCGTCATCCATCGCTTGGCTGAGCGCCTCGACCACAGGGATGTCGGCGCCGATCTGATCCGGCAGACCTTCAAGACCATGGTGCGTGAGAACCCCGATTGGTCGACCACCGTCCGCGTCGACATTCAGGCCTATTACGACCGCGATCCCGCTTGCGACCGGTTCTTCATGCCGGTGCTTCATTTCAAGGGTTTCCACGCGATCCAGACGCACCGCCTGGCGCATTGGCTCTGGAACCAGGGGCGCAAGGATTTCGCGCTCTACCTGCAAAGCCGTTCCTCTTCGGTTTTCCAGACCGACATCCACCCCGCCTCGAAGATGGGAATGGGTGTCTTCATCGACCATGCGACGGGGCTGGTGGTCGGCGAAACGGCGGTTATCGAGGACGACGTCTCGATCCTTCACGGCGTCACGCTCGGCGGCACCGGCAAGGCCGGCGGCGATCGTCATCCGAAGATCCGTTATGGCGTGCTGATCGGCGCCGGCGCCAAGATCCTCGGCAATATCGAGGTCGGCCACTGCTCCAAGATCGCGGCGGGTTCGGTCGTGCTGGCGCCAGTTCCGCACAACAAGACGGTCGCGGGCGTGCCGGCCCGTGTCGTCGGCGAGACCGGCTGCGATCAACCCTCCCGCCAGATGGATCAGTTCCTGCCGTCGCAGGCCACGGACAGCACCGTCAGCTTCGACATCTAATCCTTTTGCAACTGAGGCGCCCGCGGTCGCAGAAAATGCGAGCGCCTCAGTGATGTGTCAGCTTTTTTTGGCAAGCATTGCGTTCATCGGCTCCCAGTACATTTTGGGCCAGCCGCTATCCAGCATCTCGTGTGCGTCATCGGGATAGCCGGTCTGGTCGAAAACCAGCTTTGTCGAATTGCCGTTGCCTGAAAGCTCGAATCTGACGATCGAGTAGACGCCTTCCGGCCAGCGGTATGATCGCCATGCCTGGATGACCCTTTTGCCCGGTACGAGTTCGACATTTCGGGCGCGGATATCGCCGCCGAACAGCGAGACCTCACCGCCTTCTTCCGCCGAGATCGTCGCTGCGCGTCCGCCAGTCATGGTGGTGAATTTCTCCGAATCTGTGAGCACGGCGTAAACCGATGCCGGCGACGCCTTGATGTCGACTTCCTGATGAATGGCCAAATCGTCCTCCCTGGTTGACTGCCTCTGTTCGCACCGATATTTAACATATATGTTGAATATCGACAATGGCCAACAAGGGTTCCGGCCGGAAAGCGAGCGAGATGACCGCGACAACAGCGGATACATTGGATGACCGCCTCGATCTGGTGTTTCAGGCCTTGGCCAACCGGACACGGCGCGCGTTGTTGCAGCGGCTTTCGCGAGGGGCTGCCCGCGTCACGGATCTGGCGTCGCCTTTCGATATGTCGCTCGCAGCAGTGTCGCGGCATATTTCCGTCCTCGAACAGGCCGGCCTGATCGAGCGCTCGATCAATGGCAGGGTGCATTCCTGCGCGCTCGATGCTTCGCCGATGGCTAGCGCCGAGGAATGGCTGAGCGCCTACAATGAGTTCTGGAACGATCGGCTGGATCGGCTTGCCGAATTCGTCGAAGAATAGCCGAAACGGGGAGGGCATCGCTTGACTTCGGAAATTCTGTCGATCCGCCGCATCATCAAGGCTTCGCCCGAAAAGGTGTTCGCGGCCTGGACGACGCCCGCCCTACTGGTGCGATGGTGGGGGCCGAAAAGCGTCGTCTGTCCCGAAGCGGAGGTGGATCTCAGGGTCGGCGGCGCCTACCGCATCGCCAACCGCCATCCCGACGGCGCGATCACCTGGATATCGGGTGTGTTCGAGCATGTGCTGCCGCCGAGGGAACTCGTCTACTCCTGGAACATTGGCATGCCGGGCGCTGACGGCTCGAGGGTCCGTGTGCAGTTCCTCGATCATCTTCAAGGCACGGAAGTCGTTCTCGAACACGAGCGCCTGCAGCAGTCGGTGCGGAACATGCATCTCGATGGCTGGAACGGCTGCCTGGACGGATTGCAGGAGTTTTTCGAAAACTGATGCCGCCACGGAGATTGCCTGAGCCGTAGCTGGACTCACGCGCATTCAGCGCTAATTGCAATAGCGAAGCGGGCTATGTTCGGCGCTCGCCTTTACATCGCCCTCCCTGACGTGCCAGAAGCGCGTTCCAAAATCGAACGCACCCGCCACCGGGAGAACAGCCTTGAAGCCGGATGAAATCAGAAAACTCGACGCCTTCTTCAAACGGACATTCCAGAATCCGCAGATGCAGGTGAAGGCGCGCCCGCGCAAGGAAGACTCGGCCGAAGTCTATGTCGGCGAGGAGTTTCTCGGCATCGTCTTCAAGGACGAGGAAGACGGCGACTACAATTTCTCGATGGCGATTCTCGACATCGATCTGGCCTGAGTTCCGGGCCGCTTAGCGCCCGGTTTTCAGTATGCGGGACGTCTCGGCCAGCACAGCGGCGTCTAGCGCCCGCCAGTCGGCCAGCAGTTCCTTCGGAAAGCGGTAGGACAGGCTGAGATTTTCGCCGACCTGGACATCGCGCTCGCATGGCGCGAGCGATTCTTCCGCACTTGGTCCGCTGAGGCAGCGGGCAACGAACGGGTGATCGCCCGGACGCTCGGCAACCGCCAGCACTTCGTTCAGATAGCCGGATTTTTCGGTGAAGCCGTAGAGCACGACGCCGCCGGGGCCGGGGGTGCCTGGCTTCGCGATCAGTGAACTGTATATCGGTGCGAAGCGGCCGCTCATGTCGCGCGACATCATGCGTTCCTCGAACGACAGGAAGATGATGCGCCTCGATCCGCCGGCATGGTTGAAGTCGTCGCGCGCGACGGTGCTGTAACCGCTCATCTCGGGCCAGCGCAGATAGAGGTCGAGCCGCGAGGCGATGCCGTCGCGCCGCGACCGTTCGAAGCGGATGGCGTTCGCCGGAACGGCGATGACATCATTGCCGATGACGATCTCGTGCAGCGTCTTGTCGTCGGTGTGGCCGGCCATTGCGATGGAGCGGCCGAACCATTTGCCGCCTGCGCTGATTGCGGCCGATAGCGCGGCGAGCAGCGCAAAGGCGCAAAACACCTTGAACATCAGAGACGAATCGACCGTCCTGATCTCGGGTCCATCGGCAGCTACAGGCTGGTTCATCAAGAGTGTTCCGCAGGTTCCATGCAGTCCAGACCATGCGGCTTTCATGGTAAACGGCGGGTAAAGACAGGCTCGCTGCCTTGCGCCAGGCATGGTGCTCCATCTAGATTCGACAACAACGCTAGGGAGAGACTATGCCGCTTTACGCAATCGACGGAACCGCCCCGCAATTCGAGGATGAGAGCAGCAACTGGATCGCGCCGGACGCGACTTTGATCGGAAATGTCCAGCTAGGCCGCGATGTCGGCGTCTGGTTCGGGGCGGTGATCCGCGGCGACAATGAAGCGATTGTCATCGGCGCCCGGTCGAATGTGCAGGAGCACGTAGTCATGCATACCGATCCGGGTTTTCCGCTGACGGTGGGCGAGGGCTGCACAATCGGCCATGGCGCCATCCTGCATGGCTGCACCATTGGCGACAACAGCCTGGTGGGCATGGGCGCAATCGTGCTGAACGGAGCGCGCATCGGCAAGAACTGCCTGGTCGGCGCCGGAGCGCTGGTGACCGAGGGCAAGGAATTCCCGGACAATTCGCTGATCGTAGGCTCGCCGGCCACGGCGGTCAGGATGCTCGACCAGGATGCAGCCGGACGGCTGCGCGCTTCGGCCGAGCACTATGTCGGCAATGGCCGGCGCTTCAAGGCAGGCCTTTCAAAACTCTGAAACAGAAAAAAGGTGGAGCCGGCCCGGGGACTGGGCCGGCTCCTAAACCCGGTCGTGGGGACGGGGAGGTGGGGACTCGACCGGGTTTTCGGTGACCTTGCCTTAGCGCACGCTGGCGACCGCGTCGGCGCGGCCGTCATTGATCTGGACCCAGACGCCGGAGTTCCGCTCCGACTGGCGCTTCAGGAAGGTATATTCGGTATCGGACCAGGCGAGCACGCGCGGCTCGAGATTGTCGAGCACGAACTCGCCGCGGCTGGTGCGCATTGTGAGCACGGCATGGCCGGCGCCGCTCGGCTGGCGCACGACGGTCAGGAGAAGATCGCCGGCGGGCACGCCGAGCGCCATCAGTTGACGCCGCTTTTCGAGCGCATAGTCCTCGCAGTCGCCGATGCCGTCGGGATAGGACCAGACTTCTTCGCGGCCCCACATCTCCATGTCGGTGCGCGGCGTGACTATCGTATTGACGGCATTGTTGATCTCGACCATCGCCGCCCAAAGGGTGCGGGTGAGTTCGACAGGTGTTCCGCCCGACGATTTCAACCGGCATTCATCCGGCTGGCGCTGGCAGAATTCGTAGTGGCCGACCGGCTGCGTGGTGCGGCCGCCCGTCGGCATGAAAGGCTGCGCAGCACTGGCTGCGCCAACCATGGCGGCAAGCCCTGCAATCACCGCCAACAGCAACGATGTCCCCGTCGTTCTTGTCATTGTGGTATGTCCCCGTTTGAAGAGACAATGCCATAGGACGATTTATTTGACGCAAAAGCGCGAAGTAGATGTTGAGTAAAAACCAGATCGAATTAATAGCACAAAGTAATAAAATTAAACTCGAACAATAACAAAATTCGATTCAAATTTGAATGAAAGCTGGCGCATCTCAGCCGGGGTTCGAACTCGATTCAATGAAGTGCACTGCTCTCGCGGCGGGATATTGGCCCCTGACGAGGCCCGATTGGGACCACGCTTGACTAACTCATATCTCAATGGCTATACGTCAATCATAGCCAGCGGGTTATATATAAAGATGCCGAACGCTCACGATGTGCTCTTCAGAACGCTCGCCGATCCGACCCGGCGGGCGATCTTCGAGCGATTGTGCCGTGAGGGCGAGCAGACGGTCGGGGCGCTGACGGCTCAGGCCGGGGTCTCGCAACCGGCCGTCTCAAAGCATCTTGGAGTCCTGAAGCAGGCCGGACTGGTACGCGACCGCCACGAAGGCCGCCAGACGCACTACAGCGCCCAGCTCGGCGCGCTTGCCCCGCTGATCGACTGGACAAGCCAGATGGCCGGATTCTGGGAGAGCCGGTTCGACGATCTCGAAGACCTGCTCAAAAGGATGGACCAATGAACCAAACGTCGAGCGAAACGCGCTCCGTCGTCATCGAACGGAAGATACCTCATCCGCCGGAAAAGATCTGGCGCGCGCTCACGCAACCGCACCTGATCGAGGAGTGGCTTATGAAGAACGATTTCAGGCCAGCCGTGGGCCATCGCTTCAATCTTCGCGGAGACTGGGGCGGCGTGCTGGACTGCGAGGTACTCGCCGTCGAGCCGTACAGAACGCTGTCCTACACTTGGAATTTTGCGCACGACGATGCGGCCTACAACCTGAAGAGTGTGGTGATCTTTACGCTCACCCCAACGAGCACGGGGACTCACCTGCGCATGGAGCAGTCGGGCTTCCGGCCGGATCAGAAGCAGGCCTACGGGGGCGCAAAAGCGGGTTGGCAGCAGTTCTTTGCGAAACTGGAAGAGGTCTTGGCGCGGACAGACTAAAGTCTGCGGCACAATTCAAGGCTAGACGCGCTGCAGAGCGGCATACTGCGACGTTACAACGGAGGCTACAAATGAAGATCAAGTTGACCAGTGTGTATGTGGACGATCAGGACAAGGCTTTGCACTTCTACACCGACGTGCTGGGCTTCACCAAGAAGGCCGATTTCAGCAATGGGCCGTATCGCTGGCTGACCGTGGCCTCGCCCGACGACCCGGACGGAACCGAGCTGCAGCTGGCGCTCAACGACAACCCGGCGGCCAAGGCCTACCAGCAAGCCATGTTCCAGCAGGGGCAGCCCGCGATCATGGTCCATAGCGAGGATGTCGAGGCCGAATACGAGCGCATCAAGTCGCGCGGCGCCGAGTTCGCCATGCCGCCGACCGAGGTCATGCCCGGTGTGACCATCGCCCAGCTGAACGACATCTGCGGCAACCTGGTCCAGATCAACACGATTGCGCGCCGGTAAGCGCGTCTACGAAGGAGATATCGATGAACTGGAACGTATGGATTCGACAGATTCACCGGTGGACGTCGATCGTCTTTACAGTGGCCGTCGTCGCCAATTTCGTCGCCATGGGATTGGGCGAGCCTCCGGCCTGGATAGTCTACTCGCCGCTGCCGCCGCTCTTCCTGCAGTTGTTCACCGGACTGTACATGTTCGTGCTGCCCTATGCCGCGAAGTGGCGCGGCGGGCGACGTGCAGTCGCACAGGGTGAGTACGATGGCTGGCAAGAGGTCCGGGGCGCCGACAAAGGTGACGAAGAAAGCCGCCGCCAGGCCGGCCTCTGCAAAGCCGGTCCTCCTCTCAGGCGGCAACCCGCAGATTCCGAAGGGTTACGGCGACGCCCCCGTGCAGGCCTACATCGCGGCCATGCCGGGCTGGAAAAGCGACGTCGGGCGCCGCCTCGACGCGATTATCGAGCGTACCGTGCCCGGCGTGCGCAAGGCGGTCAAATGGAACTCGCCCTTCTACGGCGTCGAGGACGGCGTCTGGTTCCTGTCGTTCCACGTCTTCGCCCGCTACGTCAAAGTGACTTTCTTCCGCGGCACGTCGCTCAATCCTGTCCCGCCCGGCAAGTCCAAGCACCCGGAAGTGCGCTACCTCGACATTTATGAGGACCAGCTTGACGAAACCCAGTTCGCCGATTGGGTGAAGCAAGCCGCCGCGTTGCCCGGCGAGCGGCTGTGAGATGTATCTCGAAATTACCCAAGGCGTCATAAGCGTGATCGCAAACTTCAGCGCTCTTTGGCCATCCGATCGGCGTAGCGCTGCAGGTAGAGCGGCCAGCCCTGATCGGCGGCCACGCCGTCGCGGACGCTTTGCCAGCCCTCGCCATGGCGATCGAGATTGCGGTGCTCGATCTCGACCCGCGTGCGTTGCGGGGTTTCGGCGATGAAGCGTACTTCCCACTCGCTCGTTTTCTGCGGGTCGTCCTCGATCTGCCATCGCGGGCTGATGTCCCAGCTCAGCAGCACCCGGCTGGGCGGCTCGTAGGCCAGCACCCGCGCCCAGCGGCATACGCTCCCGTCAACCCCGCGGTCGTAGAGAAAACCGCCGACCTTCGGCTCGAATACGGTCTCGGCGATCTCGACCTTGAGCAAATTGTGCTCGGACGGCTTGAAGCTGCCGAAGTCCTCGGTGAAGACCTTGAATGCGCGCGAGATCGGCGCTTCGACGACGATCGACGTACGCACGGACGTATCTGCTGCTTGGATGCTCATCGGATCTCCTTTCGTCGGTTGCTCGACGACCGTCTTGTAGGCCGCGAGCGTCTTGGTCCAGAAACGGTCGAGTTCAGCCCGAAGCGCTGCCAGCCCGTCGGGGTCGACCTGATATATGCGCTGCTTGCCGGCTCGTTTGTCGACGACGAGGCCGGCGTCCTTCAGCACCTTCAGATGCTGGGAGACCGCCGGCCGGCTGACGGGCAGGTCACTGGCCAGCTCGCCGACCGCGCTGGGCTGCTCGATCACCCGCTCGAAGATCGCCCGCCGGGTCGGATCGGCCAGTGCCGCCCAGCCATTCGTTGAGTAAGTCGTCATCATTAACGCGTAAGTATATCCTTACGCGTACTTGAAGTCAACCCGGTCCATTCGGCTGCTGAACCGGTCGCCGTCGTTACCCAAGGGCGTCTGCAAGCACCTGGTTCAAGCGGGCGAACGCGGCCGACTCGTCCGGCGCATGGGCCGGATTGATCTCCGTGATGGTCAAGCAGCGCCATTGGGGCAGGGCGGTCAACTGCTTCAGGGCGAAGGCGGCTTGCTCCAGTTTGAGACCGTCGCAGCGGCGCACATTCTCGGCGATCGGAAAATCGATGAAAGAAAGTACGTCGACGTCGAAGTGAATGAGCACACAGTCAAAGCGCGCCGCCCACTCGGCCGCACGCGCTGCTGCAGCCTCGATGTCGCTCAAGGCTTCCTCACGCGATATGACCTCGATCGCGTGATCCCTGATAGCGGCGGCTTCCGGCGGAGTGATATTCTCGACGGCGAAATAGAGGAGCTGCCGAGGCGCAAGCATTGGACGGGTCGGGCCGAGCCCGGCGAGCGAAGGCTCGCATCCGGGAAGGTCGAGCAGATGAGCAACGCCAGTCCAGTCCAGCGCGCCGTCGCTCGTGTCAGGCGTGTTGAGATCGGCGTCGAGGTCCATGTAGACGAGCCCGATCCGTGCGCCGGCCGCATTCGCTCCGGCGACCGTTCCCAACTCCACGGTGCAATCGCCGCCAAGGACAAGCACGTCTTCCTCCGCTGAGATCGCCGTCGCCACGTGGCTTGCGACCAGGTCGCAGGCGTGGCGCACGGCCTCCAGATTCATGGCCTGCAGCCGCGAAATATCCGGTCGCCATCGGAAGGATGCAACATCGCCATGATCCCTGACGGTTCTGCCTCGGCTCGCCAGCGCCTCTGCAAGCCCATCTCGCCGAAAGGCAGCGGGAGCTTGTTCCTGCCCCGGCGAATAGGCGCCGGCGCTTGTGGCGGCGCCGATGATGTTCAACAAACGCTTCGTCAACCCGATGCTTCTAGCTCGTACGATCTCAGTTGCAAAACTGTCGAGAGGGAGAAGGGTTTCTCAGCGGCATAGAGAATTTGCGGCCCGGGAGCGGTGCGAGGTTCGAGTGCAATCAGGCGCGATTTACGGGAGCGCCAAGAGCGGACGTTGCCTGGCGCAACAGAAAGAGTCGATAATAGCGCGAAGATCGAGGATCAAACTGTGCCCGAACCGTACGATATAGTCGACCCAAGGCCCGTCGCAGCCTTGGCCAAATACACCTACTTCCTCCCGACACCGGCGCGCCTTGATGCCATCGGCAAGGGTGATCTTGTGAAAGTCACCATTCGCGCAGTTCCTCCGAGCGCCAAGTGGGATGCCGAAAGAATGTGGATTAAGGTTTCGTCGGCGGGGCTGGACTGGCTGGAGGGGACACTTGAATCGCAGCCGGACGACATGCCCGGGCTGACTCGACGTGCGATTATCCGCGCGCCTCGAACGCACGTCATCGACGTCGCCTTTGAAAACTCAGACAAAGAAGCGACCATTCCTTTGGAGCAAAAACGAGAGTTCTGGGAACGGTGCTGGGTTGATCAAGCGGTTCTCGATGGCGACTTGCCCGTTCAATATATCTATCGAGAAGAGCCCAACTCCATGCAGGAGCGTGACCAATTCCCAGACAGTGGGTGGCGCGTACGGGGAGATATGCGCGGCGTCACGGAGGAGGAAAAGCTAGCAGAGCGCAAGATCGCGTATGTCGCCCTAGGAGCGGTGCTCAACAAAGATGATTCCTGGGTGCATCTCGTCGATGAGCCAATTGGCGTGGCATACGAGAAAAACTTCGAGGAAGGCGTGTTCGTGCGACAACCCGACTTACCAGGCGATCGGCCTGGTTCGGTGTAGATATTTCACTAGGTCGAAGATTGATCAATTGGAGTGGACGCGATGGTCTCAACAACCAAGCCCATGAAGAAGACCGCCTCAAACGAAGCGAACGGAGTAGCCTCCCCCTCCCATCTAATAGACGCGCGAATCAAGGAGCTAGGCGATTGGCGGGGGGAGACGCTCGCTCGGGTCCGAACTCTCATCAGAGAGGCCGATCCCGAAGTGGTCGAGGAGGTGAAATGGAGAAAGCCGTCGAACATGTTGGGGGTTCCGGTGTGGGAGCACGACGGCATCATCTGCACCGGCGAGACGTACAAGGATAAGGTGAAGTTGACCTTCGCCAAGGGAGCCTCGCTGGAGGACCCCAAAAACCTCTTCAACTCCAGCCTCGAAGGCGCTACCCGCCGCGCCATCGATATCCATGAGGGCGACAAGATCGATGAAGAGGCGTTGAAGGCGCTCATTCGCGCAGCCGTGGCGCTGAACACGTCCCAAAAGAGACCAAAGAGCGCTTGAGGATCATTCACACCCGGCCAGGGCTGGTTCCTGGCGGTCGTCTCCTTCAAAGCCCACCTCAAGTGGGGTCTCTTCGAGGGCGCGCCTCACTCACGCCCGTTCTCCAGGCTCCCTTGCGACCAAACCCCAGCGCGTCCTCGACGTGACGGGATGCGGCCCGGACTGTGAAAAGCCGGCCAACAGGCCGGCCTTCAACTCAACAAATTGCGTACCTGGTTCAACCGCCGCGCGGCGCATTGAATTCGGAGTCGAGCGTCTCGGGCCTTTGGATGACGGCGAATTCGATCGCGATGCCATCTTCGAAGTGTCGCACGACCTGTCCGCGCATCGTGCCGAGAATGACCTGAATGCCAAGCGCCGGCTTCACCTCGATTTCGATTGCGGCGCCGGAAAGCGACAGGTCGATGATCCGGCACGGATATTGGCGGCCGTCCGTCAGATGCAATGAGCTGAGCGGATTGCGCGGCGCCACGCGCTCGTGGCGGCGGTCCTCGGGCAGGTCAAGCTCGTGCTTGTTGGCGAGCCAGGTCAGCTGCGCTGCAAGCTTGTCCTTCTTGCGGTCGGACGCGATCACCGTCATGGCGAAGCCGTCCTGCAGCGTGCGCGTCAGCACGCCTTCGACGCGGCCGATATGGTCGATATAGGCGATGATCTTCTCGCCGGGCCTGCCTGCACGTTCGCAGCGAAGCGAAACATTACCGGGCGACATGTCCAGAACCTGGCACGGGTGCTCGGTGCGGTCCTCGAGCATGTAACGGCCATAGATTTTGACGCGGACGCGCTGAAAATTGCGCCTCTCCGCCCTGGATGGCGGGTAGTCGATGGCCGCTAACCTCATCACTGCCTCAATCCCGCTCGAATTCTCATTCGCGCTTATTCAGGAAATATGGCCTTAAAATACAACAAAATAGGTTAATAACGGGTAAGCTGGACCCATACTGGAGGTAGAAATCCCGCTATTCGTTGCGTCCGCCGGGGAGCACCAGGAGGTGCCGGATACGCCGCGCCGAACCGAGCGAGGGTTCCGAGCCGGACAGGGCGCCGTAGCTCGGCTCGAGCGATGGTACGGTGACCGCCGGCCGGTTCTTGAGATACATCGGTTCGAGGTCGGGGTCGACCACCCGCACCGATTCGAGCACGGCGTCGACGACGGGATCCGCGCCCAGCCAGAACGGCCTGCCGGCCGCCGAGATGACGCCAAGCGAGCGTGGGCTTTCTACGCCGCCGTCGAGCGGCAGAAGCAGCAGCTCGAATGAAGTCGAGCGCCCGTTGCGGCTGTGCCCTTCAAAGGCCATCACGACGACGGATTTGGACTGGAACACGCCGTGGGCCAGCTTTGCGATGAGCCGCTGGTCCGAAGCGCGCCACAGCGAAGGAAACGAAAAACCTTTCAGCTCGCGGCCATAGACGGCGCACAAACGGGTGCCGGCGAGCCGGAAGACGGCTTCGCCGCGCGTATCCTTTTCCAGAATGAAGGTGTCGGCCAGCAGCGACTTGATGTCGGCCGGTTCGATCTCGGTCCGCTTCGGCGCCGGGCGTCCGTTGCGCAATCGGTTCCAATATTGGAACAGGTTGATCGATCCGTTCTGTTTCATGCTTCTCCGCTCCGCGCGATCTGCTGTCCGGTGTCCCATCGGCGAACAGAAGGGCGTTGTTCGATGGCCTACATGCGGGGTGGAGCAGGTTGCGTGCCAGCACGGTTATCGGTTGTTAACCGGTCGGGGCCGTTAAGGTTAACCAATGGTTTAGATTGCCGGTCCGGGCGGGCTGTGGCACGCTGAAATCACTCCAGAAGCGGTCGCTTCACAGTGATCGGCAGCACTTTCGGTCAAAAGCATTGGGGAGAGCAGGGGGCTCGACCAGCCGTCCAGGGGCAACCCTGGGCGGCTTTTCTTTTGTGATTCGGCCTGCTCTGTCCTAAGTGAGCGTTTCAGATCCCCCGGAAACGCAGCATGAGCCAATCGCCGCCCGAGCCTAGCGAAGACGAAGAGGATGGCGCCCCGAAGCGCCGGGAACCGGCGTTCAATCTCCCCGGCATAGTGCTTGCGGCTATTGCGATCTGCGCCATCGTCCATCTGGTGCGGATATACGCGCTGGACTTCGAGCAGGATCTGGTGCTGTTGGTACGGACAGCCTTCATCCCGATCCGCTACTCGGGCCAGTTCGACATCGACATCTATGCGTTCTCCAGCCCCTTCACCTATGCCTTCCTGCACGGAAACTTCGCGCACCTCGCCATCAACATGATCTGGCTCGCGGCATTCGGTTCGCCGCTGGCAAACCGGCTCGGCGCGGCCCGTTTCGCTGCGTTCTGGGCCGTCACCGGGCTGGCGGCGGTTGGGCTGCACTATATGCTTCATCCGCTCGATCAATCGCCGCTTGTGGGAGCGTCCGGCGCCATATCGGGCATGATGGGGGCCGCAGCACGGTTCGGCTTCCGCATAGACCGCGCGGCGGGAAAGGCGGCCTTTGCCGGCGAACTGCTGCCCATATCGCTCGTGCTGCGGATGCGCGGTGTGCTGACATTCCTTGTCATCTGGATGGCAATCAATCTGGTCACCGGCCTTGTCGGCTTCGCGCCGGGCGTCGAGGACCGCATCGCATGGGAAGCGCATGTCGGCGGCTTCCTGGTGGGTTTCTTCGGCGTCCGCCTGTTCGACCGCCAACCGCCGCGTAACCCGTAACGCCCAGTCCGCAACGCTTCGTACTTGAAATGGAAAGGGCACAGGGGCACGATGCACGGGCGGAGCGAAGGCACTGCGACACAGCGCCCATGCGCCGCCAACGCCAAGGAGGACGCGCCGTGACAGTGAAGGCTATTCTCGAACAGAAAGGCCACGATGTATTCACGTTTGGCCCCAACGAGAAACTGGCGGAAGCCATCCGAATTCTCGCCGAACACCGGATTGGCGCGCTGGTGGTCACCAATGGCGACGGCAAGATCGTCGGCATTCTCTCCGAACGCGACATCGTGCGCTGCATCGCCAAGGACGGCGCCGCCGCGCTCGACCATGCGGTCCGCATGGTGATGACGCCGAAGGTCAAGATCTGCAACGAGCATCATACGGTCAACGAGGTCATGGAGATCATGACCAAGGGACGCTTCCGCCATCTGCCGGTCGAGAAGGACGGCAAGCTGAACGGCATCGTTTCCATCGGCGACGTGGTCAAGCGCCGGATCGAGGATGTGGAACGCGAGGCGGCGGAGATACGTGCCTATATCGCCACCGCCTGAGGTGTGTTGAGAGTCAGGTGATGCCGACCTGCAAATGGTGGTTTTTTGCTCTTCCGGTACTCACGGACCCGAATGTCCGCTCCGTTCCGGTTCTCGAAACCCACCATTTTGGACGCTGCGCGCCCATCTTCGATTCCGGCTCGGCCTGACCTGACTCTCAAACACACCTTGGCCAGACGCCGCCGACCCATTTGCCGGGCCGGCGGCGTCCTTCCGATCACTTGTTGTCGAGTTCGGAGCGGACGAGCTGCAGGCCGCGCCGCGTGATGCGGTACGGTCCGCCCTCGGAAGAGGCGATTGCCTTCTTCCGTTTCAGCTTCCTGAACAGGTCGAGATCGAATCCGGGATATTGCCAGCCGTCGCGGGTCAGGCACTGGATCGCCTCTATGCGTTTTCTGTCGTCCTTTTCGATTTCGATGCGTCCGCCCTGCGCAAGCAGGTGAAGAATGCGCTGTTCGCTGCGCGATATGTCCATGATGTGGAAGTCCGGAAAACCTGGCCGATAGGCCAACACAAAAAGCCGCAGCCGCATGAGCGGCACGGCGGTTTCGGTTTTCACGCCCTGGCTTCTAGAAGCTCAGGGCTTCAACGGGACTGAGCGAAGGTAGACATCCACACTCCATCGGGATGTTCCGCATATAACGAGCGGCTTTTGAAAGCGCCAGTCCATTCCCCCAACGCTTGCCTCTCCCCGCCATTTGCACTAGCGAATGCCGACGCTGAATATACATCCTGTAGATATTCCCGACCCTACCGACGCAGGCCTTCATGACCATCATCGACACGCGCACTCCCGACCCGAAACGCTTCATTTCCGGCGCTACCGGCGATTGGGAGATCATCATCGGCCTGGAAGTGCACGCGCAGGTGACGTCGCAGGCCAAGCTGTTTTCCGGCGCATCGACTGCGTTCGGGGCGGCCCCCAACGCCAATGTCAGCCTGGTCGATGCGGCGATGCCCGGCATGCTGCCGGTCATCAACGAGGAGTGCGTGAAGCAGGCGATCCGCACCGGGCTCGGGCTGAAGGCGCAGATCAACCACCGCTCGGTCTTCGACCGGAAGAACTATTTTTACCCCGACCTGCCGCAGGGCTACCAGATCTCGCAGTACAAGCAGCCAATCGTCGGCGAGGGCATCATGACGGTTTCCGTCGGCCCTGATCGCGAGGGCAATTTCGAAGATATCGAGGTCGGAATCGAGCGGCTGCATCTCGAGCAGGATGCCGGCAAGTCGATGCACGACCAGCATCCGACCATGTCCTATGTCGATCTCAACCGCTCAGGCGTCGCGCTGATGGAGATCGTGTCGAAGCCGGACATGCGCTCCGCCGACGAGGCCAGGGCGTACCTCACCAAGTTGCGCATGATCGTGCGCTATCTCGGCACCTGCGACGGCAATATGGACGAGGGCTCGATGCGCGCCGACGTCAACGTCTCGGTGCGCCGTCCGGGCGGTGCATTCGGCACGCGCTGCGAGATCAAGAACGTCAATTCCATCCGCTTCGTCGGCCAGGCGATCGAATCCGAAGCGCGCCGCCAGATCGCTATCCTCGAAGACGGCGGCGAGATTATCCAGGAGACGCGGCTGTTCGATCCGGGCAAAGGCGAGACGCGTTCCATGCGCTCGAAGGAAGAGGCGCACGACTATCGCTATTTCCCAGACCCGGATCTTCTGCCGCTCGAATTCGACCAGGCCTATATCGATGCACTGGCCGCGGAACTGCCGGAACTACCGGATGACAAGCGGGCGCGGCTGGTGTCCAGTCTCGGCCTCTCGGTCTATGACGCCTCCATTCTGATTTCCGAGAAGGCCATAGCCGACTATTTCGAGAAGGTGGCGGCCGGACGCGACGGCAAACTCGCCGCCAACTGGGTCATCAACGATCTTCTCGGTCAGTTGAACAAGGCCGGCAAAGGCATTGAAGATGCGCCGGTTTCTCCCGATCAGCTGGGAGCCGTCATCGACCTGATCAAGGAAGGCACGATTTCGGGAAAGATCGCCAAGGATCTGTTCGAGATCGTCTGGAACGAGGGCGGCGACCCGCGCGAACTGGTCGAAAGCCGCGGCATGAAGCAGGTGACCGACACCGGCGCGATCGAAAAGGCGGTGGACGAGGTGATCGCCGCGAACCCGGACAAGGCCGAACAGGCACGAGCCAAGCCGAGCATGGCCGGCTGGTTTGTCGGCCAGGTTATGAAGGCGACGGGCGGCAAGGCCAATCCGCAGGCGGTGAACGGCCTGGTCAAAGCCAAGCTCGGGATCGAGGAATAGGAATGTTCGTGCGCACCGCCAGCGAGCGCGATCTCGCCGCGGTGCGGGCGCTTCTGGTCGAGACCTGGCACGCCACCTACGACGCGATCTATGGCGTCAAGCGGGTGACGGAAATCACCGACGACTGGCATTCGATAGCCTCGCTGAAGGCGCGAATGGGGCGGCCCAATTCGGAATTTCTGGTCGCGGACGACGGCAAGACGATCGGCGGCATGGCCTATGCGGCTGCCACGACAGATCCCAAGCTGGTGATGCTGCACCAGCTTTACGTGCGTCCGTCTTTTCAGGGGACGGGCATCGGAAAGATGCTCCTGGATGAGATCGAGGACAGTTTTCCTGATGCGCGCATGCTCCGTCTTGAAGTGGAGGCAGAGAACGCTTCTGCGCTGGCGTTTTACCGCGCCAACGGTTTCGTCCAGGCAGGCGAGACCGCCAATTGCGGCGGCCCGCAATCCGGCATACCGGCCATGGTTCTGGAAAAGGCGCTCGATTGATCGCTTCGGGACCTGGTGCGACGGCGGAACACTTGCCATCATCGCCGCCGAAAGCCATAAGCGGGCGTGCACGAAGCGCGGCGACAGGGTAGTTCGATGAAGAAATTCCTCCTGCAGTTTTTCACTTGGTGGAACGGCCAGACCCTGGGAACGCGTTTCCACACATGGCGGCATGGCGCCGAGGTCGGCCGCGACGAATTCGGCAACATCTACTATGAAGGCGGCACCGATTCGGAAGGCCGCACGCGTCGCTGGGTCATCTACGCCGATCAGGCCGAAGCATCCATGATCCCGCCCGGCTGGCATGGCTGGATTCACCACCGGGTCGACGTTGCGCCGTCGCAGGAGAATTACGCCGCCCGCGAATGGCAGAAGCCGCATCTGCCCAACCTGACCGGCAGCGCCGCCGCTTATCGGCCGAAGGGTTCACTTTTGTCCGGCGGCCACCGCCCGCAAGTTACCGGCGACTACGACGCCTGGACGCCCGGCGGTTGAGGCCGGACCGAGCGGTGGTGTTTTCTCGCCACAATTGGCGGCTACTCGCTTGGTCGTCACGGGCCTCGGCGCGCGACAGAATCACGGCCGCAAATTCCGGTACTTCCGAATGACCAAATCCAGCCTGATCCCGCTTGCAAAACGCGCCGCATACGCACTTGCCGCGTCTGCGGTAATGGCTATTGCCTGGCTTTCGCCGGCGGCAGCCGAGCGCATCAACAATCCTGTCGCCGAGTTCACCGGCGTCGACAAGATCACCGGCCGTATCATCACGTTCGACGTCTATATCGACGAGACCGTTCAGTTCGGGGCGCTGCAGGTGACGCCGCGCGTTTGCTATTCGCGGCCCGACACGGAAGAGCCCAAGACCGATTCGTTCGTCGAGGTCGACGAGATTACGCTGGACCGCAAGATCAGGCGGATATTCACCGGCTGGATGTTCGCGGAGAGCCCCGGCCTGAACGCGGTCGAGCACGCCGTCTATGACGTCTGGCTGAAGGCCTGCAAGCAAAAGTCGGACGTGCCTGCGCCTGAAGCGGCCAAGACGAATTAGGCCCCGCGCAAGCCCGGGATTCACCAGAGGCAGCCGTTTTCCGAGTGTCCCGTCAGGGATAAAACACCGCTTCGCCCTCCAGCGCTTCCTCCAGCATTCTCTCGTATTTGCCGCGCGGCACGTCGATCGCCCCGAAGCGTTTCAAATGCTCCGTCGTGAACTGCGTGTCGAGGAGCACAAAGCCGCGCTCGCGCAGGCGCTCGACCAGCCGCACGAGGCAAGCCTTGGAGGCGTCGGCTTCCCTGGAGAACATGCTTTCGCCGAAGAAGACGCGGCCGAGCGTCACTCCGTAGAGCCCGCCCACAAGCTCCCGGTCATGCCACGCCTCGACCGAATGGCAGTGGCCTCGCTCGAACAGTCCGATATAGGCTTCACGGATCGGCTGGTTGATCCAGGTCGACTTGCGCTCTTCCCGGGCTTCGGCGCAGGCGTCGATCACGCCGGCGAAGGCGCAGTCGAAGCGGATCTCGAAACGACCCCTGCGCATCGTTTTGCGCAGGCTCCGAGGAATGTGGAACGTGTCCAGCGGAATGATGCCGCGCGTTTCGGGCCTGACCCAGAAGACTTCCGGGTCGCTCGCGCTCTCGGCCATCGGAAACACGCCCGACGCATAGGCTTTCAGGAGCAGGTCGGTCGGGATGCGGTAGCCGGGCGCGTATGGTCGGGTCATCGACCGCGATTATACCGTCTCCGCCAGGTGTTTTTCCAGCCAGTGGATGTCGTAGTCGCCATTGGCGATGTCGGCATTGCCGACGAGATCGCGGAACAGCGGCAGCGTGGTCTTGATGCCGTCCACGACGAATTCGTCCAGGGCGCGACGCAGCCGCATCATGCATTCCACCCGGTTGCGGCCATGCACGATCAGCTTGCCGATCAGGCTGTCGTAATAGGGCGGAATTCGGTAGCCGGAATAGACGCCCGAATCGACGCGGATGCCGAGGCCGCCCGGCGTATGGAAATGCGTGATCGTGCCCGGCGACGGGGTGAATGTGCGCGGATCCTCGGCATTGATGCGGCACTCGATGGCATGGCCCAGGAAACGCACTTCGTCCTGGCGCACCGATAGCCCGCCGCCCGACGCGACCCGGATTTGCTCGTGCACCAGATCGATGCCGGTGATCGCCTCCGTCACCGGATGCTCGACCTGCAGTCTGGTGTTCATCTCGATGAAGTAGAACTCGCCGTCCTCATAGAGGAATTCGATCGTGCCGGCGCCCGAATAGCCGAGATCGGCGATTGCCCTGGCGCAGGTCTCGCCGATCCGGGTGCGCTGCTCCTCGTTGAGGGCTGGCGAATTCGCTTCTTCCCAGACCTTCTGGTGGCGGCGCTGCAGCGAACAATCGCGCTCGCCGAGGTGGATGCCCTTGCCTGCGCCGTCGCCGAAAACCTGAATCTCGATGTGGCGCGGTTTTTCGAGAAACTTCTCGATATAGACCTCGCTGTTGCCGAAGGCAGCGCCGGCCTCGCTGCTGGCCGTCTGCAGCGCCCGGATCAGATCTTGTTCGGTGCGCGCGACCTTCATGCCGCGGCCGCCGCCGCCGGCCGAAGCCTTGATGATCACGGGATAGCCGATTTCGGCGGCGATGCGTTTGGCCTCGCCTTCATCGGACACCGCGCCCTCGGAGCCGGGGACGACCGGAATGCCGAGGCGCTTGGCGGTGCGCTTGGCTTCGATCTTGTCGCCCATGACGCGGATATGGTCGCCCGACGGGCCGATAAAGGTGATGTTGTGGGCGGCCAGTATGTCGGCGAACTTGGCGTTTTCGGACAGGAAGCCGTAGCCCGGATGCACCGCATCCGCGCCGGTGATCTCGCAGGCGGCGACGATCTGATGGATGTTGAGATAGCTGTCGCGCGAGGGCGGCGGGCCGATGCAGACGCTTTCGTCGGCCAGGCGAACATGCATGGCGTCGGCATCGGCGGTCGAGTGGACGACGACCGTCTTGATGCCGAGTTCCTTCGCCGCGCGCAGGACCCGAAGGGCGATCTCACCGCGATTGGCGATCAGGATTTTCTGGAACATGAGGTGCGGCTTCCCGGGGCTACTCGATGACTACGAGCGGCATGCCGAATTCCACCGGCTGGCCGTCTTCGATAAGGATCGCGGTCACCGTTCCCGAACGCGGCGAGGGAATCTGGTTCATCGTCTTCATCGCCTCGATGATCAGCAGCGTCTGGCCCTCCTTGACTTGCTGTCCCACATCGATGAACGGCTTTGCATCGGGCGAGGGGGCCAGATAGGCGGTGCCAACCATCGGCGAGGGCACTGCGTTCTTCGACAGGTCGGCGACAGGGGCCGGGGCCTGCACGGGCGCCGATGGCGCGGGGGCCGGCGCGTGATGAAGGACCGGCGCGGGCGCATGGACGCTGTGAACGGCCTGCGCATGGCGCGACACGCGCACCTTCAGATCGTCCAGCTCGACCTCGATCTCGGTGAGATTCGTGTCGTTCAGGATACCGGCGAGATCGCGGATCAGCTGCTGGTCAACACCGGTCTTCTTTGTCGACATGTCGGAACCTTTTCCTGTTCTGTCTGTCACAGCCGCGCCGCCAGCGCCTGAAGTGCCAGAGTATAGCCTAGCGGACCGAAGCCGCAGATCATGCCGGTCGAGACGGGCGCAATCATCGATGTGTGCCGAAACGCCTCGCGGGCATGAATGTTCGAAAGATGCACTTCCGCGACCGGCAAAGGCGAAACCGAGCGGATCGCGTCATGTATGGCGATGGAGGTGTGGGTATAGGCGCCTGCATTGATGACGATGCCGGCCGCCTTCTCGCCTGCCTCCTGGATCCAGTCGACCAGATCGCCTTCATGGTTTGACTGGCGAAAAACGATCTCCAGCCCCAATGCCGCGCCGGCCTTCCTGCAATCCTCCTCGATGCCGGCCAGCGTCGTTCCGCCATATATGCCGGGTTCCCGCTTGCCGAGCGCGTTGAGGTTGGGACCGTTCAGGATGAAAATCGTTTTCAATATATGCACCTTTCGCCGCACCAGAAGGCATCTGGCGCGCCGGGACTTCTATAATGGGCATAGAGCGCCGCGAAAAGAGCGCAAGCAGCTTCTTTCTCTGTCCACAGCGGCGGGCGTCGAAACCGCCCGATTAGCAGGTAGCGGCCTCGATGCAGGTCTTGGCGGCCGCGATCTTCTCGGTCAGGACATCCTTGCCGAGCGCGCCGAACACGACCTCGTTGCCAACGACATAGGACGGCGTTCCGGTGATCGCAAGGCGATTGGCGAGTTCATAGGTTTGGGAGAACGCCTTGGTGATCTCGGGGTTCTTCATCTCCTCACGCAGCCTGGCCTCATCGACGCCGAGCGACAATGCAATCTTGATCGCGCTGTCTTCGCTGGCGCGGCCGGCTCCGCCGAGCAGCGCATTGTGGAACTCGCCGTATTTTTCAGGCGCCAGCGCGCGGAACGCCATCGAGACGACATGGGCCTTCTGAGAGTCCGGGCCGAGGATGGGGAATTCCTTGAGCACGAAGCGCAGTTCCGGATCCGCCGCGGTCAGCGCCAGCATGTCTTCCTGAGCGCGTTTGCAGTAGGCGCAATTGTAATCGTAGAACTCGACGATCGTGACCTTGCCGTTCGGATTGCCGACGACGCCGTCATAGGCGGAGTTGAAGATCTCGGCCTTGGCTTCCTTGATCACCTGCAGGTGGGCGACGCGCTGCTCTTCCTGCTGCTTGGTTTCGAGCGCCTGCTGCACCTCGATCATCAATTCGGGGTTCGACAGGAGGTATTCGCGCACGATCGTCTCGACCTGCTTCCGGTCGAGTTGCGTCTCGGCCGCGGCGACCGTCACCACCTGCGGTGCATCTTCAGCCTTGGCGATTTGCGGCTTGCCGGCAACGAAGCCCGCCGCCAGCAACCCGAAAGCCACGGCGACGCCGGCTGTTCCCAACAAAAGTGCCTTGTTCATGTTCGTTTCCTCTGGAGTTTCCGTTCAGTCGTCCGACCGGCGCTGAAAGTTCATTTCTTTTTGCTCGGCATCTTGTAGTTAATAATGTCCTGGGCGCGAACCCAACCTGGCGCGCCGCGCTTGAATCTCTGCTGGGCGCGGGCCGCGAAGATTTTCGCATCCTTGTATGCGCCGCGATAGAAATGCCCTTCGGCGGTCGCAAGTTCCGCTTCCGGAATCTCGCCGAGCTGACCATAGGCCTGCGCGAGGTAGCGATAGCCAGAACTGTTCTCGCGGTCCCGCTGAAGTCCCTTCTTGATCTCGGCGACCGCCTTCTTCAGCGAAGCCGGATCGCCGACCGCGATCAGCGCCTGGCCAAGCGAAATCGGCAGGATGCCGGATTTGACGGGGTCCAGCCGCACCGCGGTGGTGTATGCGCCGACCGCGTCCGCCGGACGGTTGGCCTTCATCAGTATGTCGCCGCGCAATTCGTGGAAATACGGGTTATTGGGCTGCGCCTTGATCAGCGCGTCTGCCTTGCCGAGCGCCGATCGCGGATTGCCGTACATGTAGGTGGCCATCGCATCGCCATACTGCGCCGGCAGGCCCTGCGGGTTCTTGCGGAACAGCCGCGCCGCCGCCGACTGACCCTGCGTGTAGACGGCGATCTTAGCGCGCATCATGTCGTGGCGCTGCTGCAGCGTCGACGAATCCGCGCGGTCGTAATTGGGGCTGTTCTTCGCCAGTTGCTCGAGATTGGCGATGCGCTCGCGCGGCATAGGATGGCTGACCTGATAGGGATCGACGCGCGACCCGGAAAGCGCCAGCGCATTCTGGAAGCGCTGGAAGGTCTTCAGCATGCCCTTGGCCGACTGTCCCGTCGCCTCGAGATAGGTGATCGCCGAGCGGTCGGCCGTGGTTTCCTCCGAGCGCTGGTAGCCAAGCAGCCCGCGCCGCGCCATCTCGCCGCCGCCAACTGCGAGGCCGCCGCCGGCCCGGGCGAGTTCACCGGAGTTCGCGGCCGCGCCGGCAACCACCGCGCCGATGCCGAGCAGTCCGGCCACGACCGCCATGGTCTGGGCGCGAGCCAGTTGTTCGCGCAGGCGCTCCTGGTGGCCGCCGGCTATGTGGCCGGCCTCGTGCGCTATGACCCCGATGATCTCATTGGGGGTCTCCGATTGCAGCAGCGCGCCGGTATTGATGAACATGCGCCGCCCGGCCACGAAGGCGTTGAAACGGGTGTCGTTGATCAGGATGATGTCGATGCCGGATTTGGAAAGGCCGGAGACCTTGAGGATCGGCCGCGCATAGTCGCGGACCAGCGCTTCGATTTCGGCATCGCGCACGACCGGCAGATTGGCCTGGGCCGAGGCGCTGCCTGAGGCTGTCACGCTCACGGCGAGAGCAAGCGACACCGCTGTCAGCGCTCGCGTCGTTTTGGCCAGTTTTGCAAAGATCGGAAATCGTGCGTGCATAGCGGGAACCACTGGTAAACGAGCCATGGTGGGATGAAAAGTCGAAGCGCCGCATTTCATGAACTTGTGATCCCCACATCAATCGGGCATTTGTGCGGCGCGTTGCCTGGGGCGCATATGAAGGAATAGTGCGGAACATGGCGGTTTCACTCTCCCGGCGCGGCGATGTCGAGCCCTTCCACGCGATGGACGTGCTCGCCGAAGCCAATCGGCTGAAGGCGCTCGGCAAGCCGGTGATCTCAATGGCGGTCGGGCAGCCGTCGGACCCGGCGCCGACGCTGGTCCGCGAGGCCGCGGCAAGCGCGCTGGTCGACGGCCGCATCGGCTACACAGACGCGCTGGGCACGGCCGAATTGCGCAGCGCCATAGCATCCCACTATCAGGAACATTACGGGCTTGAAGTGCCGGCGGCGCGGATTGCCGTGACCACCGGATCCTCGGCAGCATTCAATCTGGCGTTTCTGGCGATGTTCGACACCGGCGACCGCGTCGCCATCGCCGCGCCCGGCTATCCGGCCTACCGCAACATCATGAAAGCGCTCGGCCTCGATGTCGTCGAGATCGAACTCGAAGGCGCTGCCTATCTCCACGCCGAGCACCTTCGGGCGGCGCATGCCGAAAAGCCGCTCAAAGGGGCACTTTTCGCCAGCCCGGCCAATCCGACGGGAGCCGTGATTCCGGCGGACGACCTCGAAGTGCTCGTCCGGACGGCCGAGGAACTTGGAATCGCATTGATTTCCGATGAGATTTACCACCGGCTGGCCTATTCGGCGCCCGATACCACGGCGCTCGCCTTCAGCGGCGACGTGACCGTCATCAACTCATTCTCGAAATACTATTGCATGACCGGCTGGCGGATCGGCTGGATGGTTCTGCCGGAAAAGCTCGTCCGCCCGGTCGAACGCATCCAGCAGAGCCTCTACATCTCCGCGCCCGAACTGTCGCAGATTGCCGCGGCGCAGGCGTTCCGGGCAACCGACGAGCTGGAGGCGGTCAAGGCGCGCTATGCCTGGAACCGCGATCTCTTGATGCAAAGGCTCCCGGAACTCGGCTTTGCTCTGGCAGCGCCGATGGACGGGGCATTCTATGCCTATTGCGACGTTTCCCGGCTGACCAATGACAGCATGGAATTTGCCCGCGCGATGCTGGCGGAGGCGCATGTCGCGGCAACGCCGGGCCATGATTTCGATCCGCTCGCCGGCCAGCGCTTCATGCGCTTCTCCTATGCCGGAAGCCATGACGATATGACCGAAGCGCTGGATCGCATCGGCCGATGGCTCGCATGACGGAAGCGCCAATGCCTGAAATCGAAGCCGTGCTCCCGGATATCGCTGCCGAGATGGCCGCTCGCGCCGATCGCGGTGACGTCGCAACCTACATTCCGCAACTCGGCAAGGTTGATCCACGAAAATTCGGCCTGACTGTCGCCATGGTGGACGGACGCGTGTTTTACGCAGGCGATGCCGACGAAGCGTTTTCGATCCAAAGCATATCCAAGGTGTTCACGCTGACCTTGGCGCTCGGCAAAGTCGGCGATGCGCTGTGGCGAAGGGTAGGGCGCGAGCCTTCGGGAAATCCGTTCAATTCGATCGTCCAGCTTGAGCAA
This sequence comes from Allomesorhizobium camelthorni, assembly GCF_011045125.1. Classification (GTDB taxonomy): domain Bacteria; phylum Pseudomonadota; class Alphaproteobacteria; order Rhizobiales; family Rhizobiaceae; genus Allomesorhizobium; species Allomesorhizobium camelthorni. Next base: position 60,045 of record NZ_JAAKZF010000020.1, read on the forward strand.
GAGCACGGTATACCGCGCAATCCGTTCATCAATCCTGGCGCGATCGTCGTTTCGGACGTGCTGCTGGCGGGGCATCAGCCGCGTGAGGCGATTGGCGAAATCCTGCGCTTCGTGCAGTTCCTGGCCGACGATGAAACGGTGTTCATCGACCGTGAGGTCGCTGCGTCAGAGCGGGCGACCGGCCACCGCAACTTCGCGCTCGCCAATTACATGCGTTCCTTCGGCAATCTTGACCATGCAGCCGAACTCGCGCTCGGCGTCTATTTCCACCACTGCGCCATCGCCATGACGTGCCGCCAACTGGCGTTGGCCGGCCGGTTTCTGGCCTGCGATGGCCACAATCCGGCGACCGGTCATTCGGTTGTCTCAGCCGAGCGGGCGAGGCGCATCAACGCGCTGATGCTGACTTGCGGCCATTATGACGGATCAGGCGACTTCGCATTCAGGGTCGGCATTCCGGGCAAGAGCGGCGTCGGCGGCGGCATCCTCGGCGTCGTTCCGGGCGTTGCGTCGATGGCAGTCTGGTCGCCCGGCCTCAACGCCGCCGGAAATTCCAGGCTTGGATCGATCGCGCTGGAAAAGCTCGCCAAGGCGATGAACTGGTCGATCTTTTCGCCTTGAGCCACCAGCGCGCCAAAGAAAAGGCCCGCATCGCCGTCCGCGGTGCAGGCCCCTTTAGTTATTCAGCATAAATGCTTATCAGAAAAAGCTTTTTCGCTGCCACCATCCAGCCTTTTTCGGCTTTTCGTCGGCGGATTCGATCTCTTCCTCGCCAGTCGACGACACGAGCTTGACGACTGGCGCGACCGGCTTTTCATCTGCCGTATCGGACGTTTCTGCCGGATCGGCGGCCGCTTCGACCGGTTCAGCGGCCTTGCGCCGCGGGGCGCGCGGCTTCTTCGGCTTTTCTTCGGCCGGCACGGCAACCGCTTCCGGCTCGGCTATCGCCGGTTCCGCGGAAACAGTTGCTTCCGCAGCCTCTTCAGCCTTCACCTTTTTCGGCCTTGCGGCGCGTCGAGGCTTCTTGGGCTGTTCGTCTACAGCGGCGACCTCCTCGGTCGGTGTCGCAACGACGGCAGCGTCTTCCGTCACCTGCTCCGACAAAGCCTCGACGGCTGCGGGCTCCGCCGCAAACGTCTCGTCCTGCTGCTCCGCTCCGTCCTCGTCGCGCCGGTTGCGCTTGCCACCGCGCTTGCCGCGGCGGCGCTTCTTGCGGTCGACATCCTCGCCGCCTTCCCCGGCAGCCTCGGCTGCTACGGGTTCAGCCGTCTCAGCGGCCTCGGCGCGATCTTCGTCGCTAGCGGCCACAACATCCTGCGTCGCCGCGCCTTCTACATGCGTGACATCGCGGTCGCGATCCTTGCCGCCGCGCCGTCTGCGGCGCTTGCGGCGCTTGCGGTCGCGTTGCTCGCCGGTTTCGGCTCTCTGGATCGGCTGTGCGGGCCGTTCTTCGGCCGCGGTCTCGACGACTTCTTCCTCTTCCTCGACGATTTCGTCCTCCGGCTCGTCATAGACAGGAGCGGGCAGGGGCGCGAGACCGCCAACAGGCTTCTCGGCGACTGCGCCACGGAAGATCGCGTAATGCTGCGCGCCGACCGTGTCGTCCATCTCGATCGTGATCGTCAGGCCGAAGCGCGCCTCAAGTTCGGCAAGGGTGCTGCGCTTGTGGTTGAGCACGTAGAGCGCGGTCGAGGTCGGGGTGCGCACCGTAATGTGGTTGCGCGAATCCTTGATCAGGAATTCCTGCGATGGCCCGGACCACCAGCAGCGCCACGGACGATTCCGAACGCACATGCCCGGTTCCGCCGCAATGCGGGCAGGGCTTCATCGTCGATTCGAGCACGCTGGCGCGGATGCGCTGGCGCGACATCTCCATCAGGCCGAAATGCGAGATGCGGCCGACCTGGATGCGCGCGCGATCGTTCTTGAGGCAATCCTTCAGGCGCTTCTCGACCGCACGGTTGTTGCGGTTCTCCTCCATGTCGATGAAGTCGATGACGATCAGGCCCGCGAGATCGCGCAGCCGAAGCTGCCGGGCGACTTCCTCGGCCGCTTCGAGATTGGTGTGGAGCGCGGTTTCCTCGATCGAATGCTCCTTGGTTGAGCGCCCGGAGTTCACGTCGATCGCAACCAGCGCCTCGGTCTGGTTGATGATGATGTAGCCGCCTGACTTCAGCGTCACCTGCGGCTGAAGCATCCGGTCGAGTTGCGCCTCGATGCCGTTGCGCACGAAGATCGGCGTCGTGTCGCGATAGGGCTGCACCACCTTTGCATGGCTCGGCATCAGCATGCGCATGAAGTCCTTGGCTTCACGGTAGCCGTCTTCGCCCGAGACCAGAACCTCGTCGATATCCTTGTTGTAGAGATCGCGCACCGAACGCTTGATCAGGCTGCCTTCCTCATAGACGAGGGCGGGCGCGGTCGACTGGAGCGTCAGCGTCCTGACCGTTTCCCAGAGCCGCATCAGATATTCGTAGTCGCGCTTGATCTCTGCCTTGGTGCGGCTTTCGCCGGCGGTGCGCAGGATGACGCCCATGCCCTGCGGCACTTCGAGATCCTGCACCACTTCCTTCAGGCGCTTGCGGTCCTGGGCATTGGTGATCTTGCGCGAAATGCCGCCGCCGCGAGCGGTGTTCGGCATCAGCACCGAATAACGTCCGGCGAGCGACAGATACGTGGTCAGGGCCGCGCCCTTGTTGCCGCGCTCTTCCTTGACCACCTGCACCAGCAGGATCTGCCGGCGCTTGATGACTTCCTGGATCTTGTAGTGGCGGCGCACCGGCTTGCGGCGGTTGCGGACCTCCTCGAGCGCGTCTTCGGCGCCGACCGATTCGATCTCATGCTCGTCGCCATTGGATCCGGGCACTTCTTCGAGCACGCCGCCGCGATCGTTTTCCGTCAGGCTCGACTTGGAAATTTCCTCGGAAACGACGTGGGCGTCCGCCGTGGCGGCCATCGCAATGTTGGTTGCGTCGTCCAGAGCGGCATCCGGCGAAATTTCTGCGGCTTCGGCATCGGCTGCGCTGCCGTCATCTCCGGCGACCGGCTCGGCCAGGCCGGCATCGTCGTCTGCGGCAAGCCTCTCATCGGTCTCGTCGTCGCCCGCGGCTTCGCCGTCTTCGCCGCTCTCAGCGGCGGATCGCACTTCGCCGCTGCGGTCGCGGTTCTTGCCGCCGCGCCTGCGGCGACGTCCGCGATTACGGTCGTGGCGGTCTTCGCCTTCGCCGTCCTCGTCGTTCTCCTCCTCGGCCGCCTCGGCTTCCGCGCGAAGCAGCGCCTGACGGTCCGCAACCGGGATCTGGTAGTAGTCGGGGTGAATTTCACTGAAGGCGAGGAAACCGTGCCGGTTTCCGCCATATTCGACAAAGGCTGCCTGAAGGGAGGGTTCTACCCGCGTGACGCGGGCGAGATAGATGTTTCCTTTGAGCTGCTTCTTATCCTGGGATTCAAAATCGAATTCTTCGATACGGTTACCGTGAACAACGACGACCCGTGTTTCCTCCGGGTGGGAGGCGTCTATTAGCATCTTGTTGGGCATTATTTCTTTTCCCGCCGGATGCAGCCAGCGAGCCCGGAAGCGGCGAAATGCGCCTCTCCGACCCCGTCAATCGCTGCATTCCGGACATATTAGCGTCCGCGGGCCGCTGCCTGGACGCCATGGCGGTGCCGCCCGCTGCCGAACCGGCGCGGTAACCTGCGGACCTTTCCATGATTGCGCCTGAAGCCATCGCGTAACCTTGCGGAACCATTTGAACCAAAGCCCGGAAAAACCGGACCAGCTGTTTGCTCGTACAGAGCCGGCGCGGAGTTGTCGTTCCGGCCGTTTTCCTCGACGTCGGGGTTCACGTTGCCGCAAACACCGCGACGAAATCCGTCGCGATCACCTTCGGCCTTATCGCAGGATGCGATTGAAGCCGTATTCGTCGCCTTGGCTAGTTGTGGAAAGCGGAGGCGACGGGCCTCGGGGCATTGCAGTGATCCAATGTCGCTTTTATGATTTGGCGGCGCTTATAGCAACCCCGTTTTCGGACGCCGGCAAAAGCCATGCCGCTGCGGAAACGCCGGACAAAAAGGCTTGGTTAACCTTATCTGGATACCAATCGTTAAGCGATATCGAGCCTAACCGACGCGCGGCCGGGAGGCGGTCGCTGAACCGGCGGCAAATCGGGAGCAGGGTGGCTGGAATGCATTTTGAAAGCATGAGGACGAGGCAGGCTACCCGCAATCTGCCGTTGCGTGGCGCTGCCCGTAGCTTGATGCTCGCCTTGTTCTTGGCTTTGCAGGCCGCGTTATCCTTCGCCGAAGCCGCGCCGCTGGAAGCACGTGATTTCAAGATGGCCGGCGATGCAACGCGCATGCGTGTGGTCCTGAATTTCGACGGCGAACCCAACCCCCAATGGCTTCTGTTGCGCGCGCCGCATCGTCTCGTCCTGGATCTCCCGGAGACGAAATTCCTTTTACATCCCGATGAGTTGAAGGCGGCCGGTTTGGTCAAGGATGTGCGCTACGGGCACCTGCAAGAGGGCAAATCGCGGCTGATTCTAACATCGAAGGGACCATTCACCGTCGAGAGGCTTGACGTCCTGAAGAACGAAGACGGGCCAGGATATCGGCTGGTGGTGGATCTTATCGCCGCGTCTGACAGGCAATTCGAGGAGGCGCTCGCGGTGCAGTCGCAGACCACCGGCGCAACAGTCGCCACCCCGAAGAGCGATCGCCTGGGCAAGGCTCCCGCCGCCGCCGATGCGGCGCGGCCCTTTACTATTGTCATCGATCCCGGACATGGCGGCATCGACGGCGGAGCCAAGGGCAGCAGCGGGACGGAGGAGAAGACGATCACGCTGGCCTTTGCGCTGGAACTGAAGGCGAAGCTCGCCTCCACCGGCAAATACGACGTGCACATGACCCGGCAGAAAGACGAGTTCCTGCGCCTCGACGATCGGGTGCGAATCGCACGCCAGCACGAAGCGGATCTGTTCATATCCATTCATGCCGATACGATCCGCCTGAAGGGCATTCGCGGCGCGACCGTCTACACCGTTTCAGATAAGGCATCCGATGAGGAGGCCGAGGCGCTGGCGATACGCGAAAACCTGTCGGATCAACTCGCCGGAATGGAGATCGAGGGCGAGAAACAGGAGGTCGCCGATATTCTGGTCGATCTGATCCGCCGCGAGACGCACAGTTTCTCGATCCGGTTCGCCCGTTCGCTGATCGGCGAGTTGTCGAACAGCGTCGGACTGATCAACAATCCTCATCGCTTCGCCGGCTTCAAGGTGCTCAAGGCGCCGGACGTGCCTTCTGTCCTGGTCGAGCTTGGCTATATGTCGAATCCCAAGGACGAGGCGCAATTGCGCGACCCCGACTGGCGTGGCAAGGCTGCGACGAGCATCTCCAACGCCATCGCAGCTTTTGCCGCGGCACGATCGGTAGGCGGGTGATGTCCGGGCTTTCCGTGACAACCTGTTGCGCCGGGCGTTGCGTCGACGCCACACCACGTAGTTTAATCGCGAAGATTTTCACCACCCTCGTCATGTTGCCGCATTTTATCCACATCGGCGCGACAAGGCTGAACGCTATCGGATCGGGCATGGTTCCGCGACTTGCGGTTGTCTCTGTTTTTGCGGAGGGAAATCCCGATCTCGGACTGGAGCGGGCATGATTCGGCTTATAGGTTACTTCTTCGGCATCGGCACGATGCTGGCGCTTCTGGTGGCGGGCGGCATTGCCGTCTATGTCGGCAATCTGACCAAGGGGTTGCCGGATTACGAGGTGCTCGCCAGCTACGAGCCGCCGGTGACGACGCGGGTCCACGCGTCAGACGGCGCGCTGATGGGTGAGTTCGCGCGCGAGCGCCGCCTTTATCTGCCGATCCAGGCCGTGCCCGACCGCGTCAAGGCTGCTTTCCTTTCAGCGGAAGACAAGAATTTCTACTCGCATCCGGGCGTCGATTTTGAGGGCATCATCCGTGCCGCCGTTGTCTATTTGAGAGGCGGGCCTATGACGGGCGGCTCGACGATCACGCAGCAGGTTGCAAAAAACTTTCTCCTGACCAATGAGCGGTCGCTGGAGCGCAAGGTCAAGGAGGCGGTCCTGTCCTTCCGCATAGAGCAGGCCTATTCCAAGGACCGGATTCTCGAGCTCTATCTCAACGAGATTTTCTTCGGCCTGGGCTCGTACGGCATTGCCGGGGCGGCACTCACCTATTTCGACAAGTCGGTAAGCGAATTGACGGTCGCGGAAGCCGCCTATATGGCGGCGCTACCCAAGGGGCCGTCGAACTACCATCCGTTCAAATATACCGACCGCGCGACCGAACGCCGTAACTGGGTGATCGACCAGATGGTCGCCAACGGCTATGTCTCACGCGAGGAAGGCGACAAGTCCAAGGCCGAACCGCTCGGCGTTACGCCCCGCCGCGGCGGAACCTACCTCTTCGCCGGCGAGTATTTCACGGAGGAAGTGCGCCGCGAAATCATCGCCCGCTATGGCGAGGACGCGCTTTACGAGGGCGGATTGTCGGTCCGCACCACGCTCGACCCGAAGATGCAGCTTGTCGCGCGCAAGGCCATGCAGAATGGCCTGTTGAAATACGACATGCTGCGCGGCTATCGCGGCCCGGTCACGACGATCGACATTTCCGGCGACTGGGCCGTGCCGCTCGGCGAGGTCAAGAACCTCGACGACGTGCCGGAATGGCGGCTGGCGGTGGTGCTCGAAAGCTCCGATGCCGGCCTGACAGTCGGCCTTCAGCCCAAGCGCAAGGCATCCGGAGCGCTCGATGATAAGCGCGAGCAGGCGACGGTCGCCAAGGAAGACATGAGCTTCGCCATGCGCCATGTCGTCGACGGCAAGCGCGTCAAGGCGGATTCACCGGCCGACGTGCTGAAACCTGGAGACGTGGTCTTCGTCGAAAAGAAGGAAGGCGAGGACGGCTATATGCTGCGCCAGCCGCCGGAAGTATCGGGGGGCATGGTGGCGATGGATCCCCATACCGGCCGCGTGCTCGCCATGGTCGGCGGCTTCTCCTATTCGCAGTCCGAGTTCAACCGCGCAACGCAGGCGATGCGCCAGCCGGGCTCTTCGTTCAAGCCGTTCGTCTATGCCGCCGCGCTCGACAATGGCTATACGCCGGCGTCGGTCATCATGGATGGGCCGATCACCATCAGAATCGGAAACGAGGTCTGGTCGCCGAAGAATTATGACAGCAAGGCGGCCGGTCCGTCGACGTTGCGCGCTGGCATCGAGCGTTCGCGAAACCTCATGACGGTGCGGCTCGCCAATGACATGGGCATGAAGCTGGTGGCCGAATACGCCGAGCGCTTCGGCGTCTACGACAAGATGCCGCCTCACATCGCCATGTCCCTCGGCTCGGGCGAAACCACCGTCATGCGCATGGTCTCCGCCTATTCGGTGATGGCCAATGGCGGCCGGCAGATCAAGCCGTCGCTGATCGATAGGATCCAGGACCGCTACGGCAAGACCGTGTTCAAGCATGACGAGCGCGGCTGCGAAAGCTGCGTGGCGGAGGAGTGGGCCGAGCAGGCTGAGCCGGAACTGATCGACAATGCCGAGCAGGTGCTCGATCCGATGACCGCCTACCAGATCACCTCGATGATGGAGGGCGTCGTCACCCGTGGCACCGCCGTTACGGTATCGGAGCTCGGCCGTCCGATCGCCGGCAAGACCGGCACGACCAATGACGAGAAGGATACCTGGTTCATGGGCTACACGCCCAATCTGGTGGTCGGCCTCTATATGGGATTCGATCAGCCGAAAACCTTGGGCAAAGGCTCGACCGGCGGCGGTCTTGCGGCGCCGATCTTCAAGGAATTCATGGCCGAAGTGCTCAAAGGCGTTCCGCCGACTGAATTCCAGGTGCCCGAGGGCATGAAGCTCATCGCCATCAACCGCAAGACCGGCATGCAGGCCGGCGAGGGCGAGCCCGGAACGATCATGGAAGCCTTCAAGCCCGGCACCGGCCCCGCCGACAGCTATTGGGTCATCGGCATGGGTGAGGACGGCGGCTCGATCACTGGCGAAGCGCTATCGCCGCAGGCCAGCAAGGCCATCCAGACGGGCGGCGGCGGCCTTTACTGATCTCCAACCCGCATCGAATAAATGGGCCGGCCCGCGCCGGCCCATTTTGCTTTACAGCCCGCGGACGCCTCCCTATGTTCCGCGCCAACCCGAACCGGCATCACAATATCAGGACAAATACCTGCCATGCGCGCTGAAACGGAAAAGCTCGTCGACGAAATCAAGCAGGCCATAAGCCTGCTGAGGAGGCATCTTTGACTGGGACGAGGCCCTGAAACGTCTCGAATATCTCAATATGCGCGCGGAGGATTCGAGCCTCTGGAACGACCCGCAGGAAGCGCAGAAATTGATGCGCGAACGCCAGAACCTTGATGACGGTATCACTTCCGTCAAAAGGCTGTCGCAGGCGCTTGCCGACAATGTCGACCTCATTGAAATGGGCGAGGAGGAGGGCGACGCCGACATCATCGCCGAGGCGGAAACCGCCATCCGTTCGCTTTCCGGGGAGATCAAGGCCCGCCAGATCGAGACCCTGCTTTCGGGCGAAGCCGACGCCAACGACACCTATCTCGAAGTTCACGCCGGCGCCGGCGGCACGGAAAGCCAGGACTGGGCGTCGATGCTGCTGCGCATGTACACGCGCTGGGCCGAACGGCGGCGGTTCAAGGTCGAGGTGCTGGAAGTCCACGACGGCGAAGAGGCAGGCATCAAGTCCGCCACTGTGATGATCAAGGGCCACAATGCCTATGGCTGGCTGAAGACCGAGTCCGGCGTCCACCGGCTGGTGCGTATCTCGCCCTATGACTCGAACGCCCGCCGCCACACGTCGTTCGCCAGCGTCTGGGTCTATCCGGTCATCGACGATTCCATCGACATCGACGTCAGCGAATCCGATGTGCGCATCGACACCTACCGCGCGTCGGGCTCGGGTGGCCAGCACGTCAACACCACCGACTCGGCCGTGCGCATCACGCATCTCGCGACCGGAATCGCGGTCGCCTGCCAGGCCGAGCGCTCGCAGCACAAGAACAAGGCGAAGGCCTGGGAGATGCTGCGCTCAAGGCTATATGAGGAAGAGCTCAAGAAGCGCGAGGCCGCCGCAAGCGCGACCGAGGCGGCCAAGACCGATATCGGCTGGGGCCACCAGATCCGCTCCTATGTGTTGCAGCCCTACCAACTGGTGAAGGATCTGCGCACCGGAGTGGAAAGCACCAGCCCTTCCGATGTGCTTGACGGCGACCTCGACGATTTCATGGAAGCGTCGCTGTCGCATCGCATCGAAGGTTCGGCCGGGCAGCCCGTCGCCGACATAGATTGACCCTTCCGCCACGCGGCGGAGGAGAAGCATCGACGAATTTCAGCCGCGGACGCACCTGGCTCAAGCCTCCTCCAAGGGGCGGGAGCGGGGTCGCTCAGTCTTGACCGGGATTGTCGGATAAGAACATGCCGCCGCCGCTCGGGGTCCAGGGAACCGGAAGTGGGCAATCACGTTAAGATGCTGGTAACCACATGGGCGCAAGCTCAGGTGACCACTTAGGTGCAGCTTCTGGGAGGAGGCAACTGTGGAAAACAACCATGTTTTGCTCGATACTCCCCTCCTTGCCCGCCGGTCTGGCCGGTGCGGCCGCATCTCTCATCCTGTCCTTGTCAGTTCCCGCATTCGCCCATGACGCGATACCGACCGCCGCGCAACCGAACGGCTGGAAATATCCATTCTCCTGCTGTTCGGGTTACGATTGCCGCGAAGTGCCCGGCAAGGCGATCAGCGAGCGCCCGGAAGGCTATGTCATAGAAGGCACGGGCGAAGTCGTCGCATATTCCGATGCGCGCCTGAAAAATTCGCCGGACGGCCAGTTCCACTGGTGTTCGGTGGCCGGCGCCAGCGACGGCAGGACCATCTGCCTGTTCGTTCCGCCGCGTTCGTACTGAGCACGTCGCCATCCTGGACCGACGCCGTCAGGATGGACCGGTGATGGTCGGCTGGGTTATCCCAAGGCGTGAACCTCGCGCATCATCGGAAAGACGTGGCTTGGCGATTATCGGAAGCTGCCACTGCGCAGTCGAAGTGGTGGTGATCGACGGCAAGAACCTCTGGGGACAACCTGTCCGCCTTGGCGGCCGGAATCGCGGGCGAGCATTGACCGCTTTTCGCCGCAATTCATGTTACAAGCAAATCCGAAGGGCGGCGCGACTCGCGAGCCTGCGGGGACAATTCAGGAGAGGGATCACCGAATGAGCAGAAAATGGATTGCCGCGCTGGCCGCGACGGCGTTTTTGGGCGCGTGCACGACGGACCCGTATACCGGCGAGCAGAAGGTTTCCAACACGGCGGGCGGCGCGGCACTCGGCGCCGGCCTTGGCGCGCTGGCCGGCATGGCGGTGGGCGGCAGCTCCAACGCGCAGCGCAACGCGGTGCTGATCGGGGCGGGCGTCGGCGCGCTGGCCGGCGGCGCGATCGGCGCGACCATGGACCGCAATGAGGCCGAACTCAGGGCGCAGCTCCAAGGCACTGGCGTCAGCGTCACACGCGCCGGCGACCAGATCATCCTCAATATGCCGTCCGACATTACCTTCGGCGTCGACCAGGATTCGATCAAGCCGGGATTCTATCAGACCCTGAACTCGGTCGCCCTGGTGCTCAACAGATACCAGCAGACGATCGTCGATGTGTTCGGCCACACCGATTCGACCGGCAGCGCCGAGCACAATCTCGACCTGTCGCAGCGCCGGGCTTTGTCGGTTGCCAATTATCTGAGCGCTCAGGGCGTCGATTCGCGGCGCTTCGCGGTCACCGGCTTCGGCAAGACGAGGCCGATCGCCTCGAACGCCACGGCCGAGGGACGGGCCCAGAACCGCCGCGTGGAAATCCAGCTTTCGCCGCTGACCTGATTTCAGGTGCGGCCAAAGCGCCGAAACAGAAAAGGCCCGCATCACTGCGGGCCTTTTTCATTTTTGCGAAAGCGGTGAGTATCAGACCTTGCCGGCGACCCGCATGAAGGCCGGCATATCGTCGCCAAACCCGACCGTTCCGTCATTGTCTTCCTGGCGCTGGCGGGCATTCCGATCGTCCCGGCGCGGGCGTTCCTGGCGGTCGCCGCGCGGCTGATCGGCGCGTTCCGGCCGGGCCTTGCGCTCGGCATTCTCCGCCTTGATTGCGTCCCTGCGGGCGGGCCGTTCGTCATTGTCGGCGATCACCGGCTCGGAACGGAGTTCCGGCTGATGCTGCGCTTTTTCCTCGGCGGGCTTGGGTTCCGCGGAGCGCGGGCGGCGTTCGCCGCGCGGCTTGCGCTCGCCGTCGTCCTTGCGGCCGCTGCGGCGGGGCGCGCCGGCTCCGCGCCCGCGGCGCGGCGCCTCGTCCTCGGACTCGGATGCAACGACCGTCGAAAGATCGCCGTCGTGCCACTCGATCTTAAGCCCGGTCAACCTCTCGATGGCGTCGACATACTTCGTATCGGACTTCGTGACGATGGTGAAAGCCTTGCCCAGCCGTCCGGCGCGGCCGGTGCGGCCGATGCGGTGGACATAATCCTCGGCGTGGATCGGCACATCGTAATTGAAAACGTGGCTGACCTCGGGAATGTCGAGCCCGCGCGCCGCGACATCCGAGGCGACGAGCAGCTTCAGCTTGCCGTCGCGGAAATTGGACAGCATCTGCATGCGCGCGCGCTGGTCCATGTCGCCATGCAGCGCGCCGGCGTCGAAATCGTACTTGACCAGCGAGCGGAACAGTTCGGCGACTTCGACCTTGCGGTTGCAGAAAATGATCGCGTTCTTCAGCCCGTCGGCTTCGGCATTGATGAGGTTGCGCAGCGTTTCGCGCTTGTCCCACGGCTTTGGTCCGGACTTGACCAGCCGCTGGGTGATGTTGGTGCCGGTCGAGGCAGCCTTGGAAACTTCCACGCGCACCGGCGCGTGCAGGAATTTCTCGGTCAGCTTGGTGATTTCCGGCGGCATCGTCGCCGAGAAGAACAGCGTCTGGCGCGTGAACGGGATCATCTCGCAGATGCGCTCGATGTCGGGGATGAAGCCCATGTCGAGCATGCGGTCGGCCTCGTCAATGACGAGGATTTCCACGCCGTTCAGCAGCAGCTTGCCGCGCTCGCGATGATCGAGCAGGCGGCCCGGGGTCGCGATGAGCACGTCCGCGCCGCGCTCCAGCTTCTTTTCCTGCTCGTCGAAAGACACGCCGCCGATGAGGAGCGCGATGTTGAGCTTGTGGTTCTTGCCGTAGCGGGTGAAGTTTTCCTCGACCTGCGCGGCGAGTTCGCGCGTCGGCTCCAGGATCAGGGTGCGCGGCATGCGGGCGCGGGCGCGGCCCTTTTCGAGCCGCGTCAGCATCGGCAGCACGAAGGAGGCGGTCTTGCCGGTGCCGGTCTGGGCGATGCCGAGCACATCCTTGCCCTGCAAGGCGTGCGGAATCGCGCCGAGCTGGATAGGGGTCGGCACGGTGTAGCCCGCGTCGGTGACTGCGGAAAGGACTTTCGGCGACAGGCCGAGGTCCGCGAAGGTCAACGCTTCTTGAGCGATCTGGTTGTCTGAGGACAAGTTTCTTGGCTGCTTTGGCTGGTTAGGGGCGCGGCGGGATTGTCCGCGGCAGACGGAGGCCGACTGCGATATTGCATCGCGATATGCCTAAGTCCACGATTTGTCAACCGAACTCGGCTTTGCTGGAGCATTGGCCGTGTTCCTATGCTTAATCGCCCACGTTTTCATCTCTTCGACCGCTTAATGCGACATGGATGGCAAGGTTCCGCAACGTCACCCGTTTTCTTCCGCCTTCCGGCATTCAGGAGATCTGCCGCTCAGTAGCGGAATTGCTCCGTCAGGATGCGCTCGTTCCAGGAGTGGCCGGCGTCGAAGAGCAACGTAGCGGTTGCATCCCGCGATTCCCGCACGGTGACGGTGACCACCGACTTCACCTCGGTGTGGTCAGCAACCGCATTCACCGGACGCTTGCCGTGCTCCAGCAAGTCGAAACGAACGACGGAGTTCTTCGACACCAGCGCACCACGCCAGCGGCGGGGCCGGAACGGGCTGACCGGGGTGAGGGCGAGCAGGGGCGCGTCCAGCGGCAGGATCGGGCCGTGGGCGGAGAGGTTGTAGGCGGTCGAGCCCGCTGGCGTCGCCACCATCACGCCATCGCAGACCAGTTCCTCGAGCCGGATGTTGCCGTCGATGGTGATGCGGACCTTGGCGGCCTGGTAGGACTGGCGAAACAGCGACACCTCGTTGATGGCGAGAGCGTGCGCGGTCGAGCCGTCGGCGCCGATCGTGTCCATCTCCAGTGGCCGGATTGTCTCGGCTGCCGCAGCGGCGATGCGCTCGGGCAGTTCGTCCTCATGATATTCGTTCATCAGGAAGCCGATGGTGCCACGGTTCATGCCGTAGACCTGCTTGCCGGTGCTCATCGTCTCGCGCAGCGTCTGAAGCAGAAAACCGTCACCGCCGAGCGCCACGATCACGTCGGCCTGGTCGACCGGAGTGTGCCCGTAGCGTGCGGATAGGCGCGCGGCAGCCTGCTCGGCGTCGGCCGCGTCCGACGAGGTGAAAGCAAATGTCTTCCTGGCCTTGTTCATCGATCCGGCCTTTTGCCCTCGCCACGCCGCAAGCGGGGTAGCATGCGGCCCGCCATCTGCAAAGGGAGCCCCTTCTTCGAAGTGGCATTCGCGGTTAACATCCGGGAAGTTGCTTCCAGAGGAGATCCCGCGCATGAGGATAGACGGTTCATGTCATTGCGGTCACGTGCGTTACGAGGCGACCGTCGACCCACAAAAGGTCACCATCTGCCATTGCACCGATTGCCAGGTGCTCACCGGCACAGCGTTTCGCGTCACCGTTCCCGTGCCCGAAAGCCAGTTCAGGCTGACGGCCGCGGAGCCGAAAAACTACATAAAGACGGCCGAAAGCGGCGCAAAGCGCGCGCAGGCATTCTGCCCCGAATGCGGCTCGCCGATCTACGCGACGTCGGTAGGCGAAGGGCCGAAGGTTTATGGCGTGCGCGTCGGTACGGCGAGGCAACGCGACCAGCTCGTGCCGACGCGCCAGGTCTGGCACAGATCGGCGCTGCACTGGCTGCCTGACCTGAACGAGATCGAGGCTATCGAGAAAGGCTGACGGGCGGGCAGAGTGCTGGTGCCCCCGGACGGGATCGAACCGCCGACCTTCGGTTTACAAAACCGCTGCTCTACCAGCTGAGCTACAAGGGCGCGGGGCTCCGGTTATCATATCTGCTGCGCCAGTAAAGACCAAAGTCGCGACTGGAATCGGGCGCAGGCTGCGCTCGGCCGTTGAAAGCGGCGTGCCCGACTACAAATCCGCCCGATATCCACCATATCAAATGCGAGTGAACACGGTTCCGTGGAGCCAGCCAATGCTGAAATTGGTCGTCATCGCCCTGTTCGTGGTCGTGATCTGGGTTCTGCTTCTGAAGCTTTTCAACAGCAAGCGCCCTGTGGACTGGAACGGCATCGCCTTCGCGATCGGCTTCATCGCGCTCGCCTTTTACCTGCGCCACTTGACCGGCATGGGGTAAGCCGAAAGGCGGCGCCAGCCGCCCTTCTCGGCGTTGTGTTACACAGGGGGTGAATCCTTCAGCGCGAAGCCGCCGATCATGCCGGTGATTTCGGCCGCCGCATCGCGCACCAGCGGACCGACCGCGGCAAGGCGCTCCGCCGTGATACGCACCGTCGGTCCCGATACCGACACGCCCCCGATCGGTTCGCCGAACTCGTTGAAGATCGCGGCGGCAACGCATCGCATGCCGGGGTGCCGCTCCTCGTCGTCGACCGACCAGCCGCGCTCCCTGATTTCGGCAAGATCGCACGCCAGCGCCGCCGGACTGGACAGAGTCTTTTGGGTAAAACTTTCGAGGCCGGTCTTTCGAATGATCGCAGCGACCCGGTCCTGTGGCAGATGCGCCAGGACCGCCTTGCCTATGCCCGAGGCGTGGAATGAACTGCGCGTGCCCGGCCGGAAGAAGGCGCGGATCGCCTGATGCGTCTCGACCTGGCTAACGAAGACCACGCAATCATCCTCCGCCACGCCGAGATTGGCGGTTTCCCCGGTCTTTTCCATCAGATCCTGCATGACCACCCGCGCACGGTCGACGAGCTTGCGGCGGCGCAGGAAGGCCGCGCCCATGCGGTAGGTCTCGACCCCGATCGACCAGAGCTGGTCGGTGCGATCGAACTCGACCATGCCGTGCGCCTCCAGCGTGGTCAGCATGCGATAGGCTGTCGAGGCGGCGAGGCCGGATCTGGCCGCGATCTCGCTCAGCGAAAGGCCGCTGCCTTCGGCGACGATGGCCAATATGCGCAATGCGCGGTCGAGCGACTGGACCGGGCCGGCGTCCGGAGAGGGGCTGAAGGCGCGCGGGCGGCCGCGCTGGCGTTTTTCGATAGCGTCCATGGACGAAGCATAAAAAAATATTTCACGATTTGGAACAGGGTAAATACTGAAAAACCAAAAGCGGTTAAGAATCAGCAGCAAAGTGCATTTTCCTAAAAATGAAAAAATATTCTGAAAAAATTGAATATCAGGCCCGTTGCGGGCATTCTGGGCGGGATCGGATTTCAGGTGAGGAGCCACGAAATGGCCAGGATGCGCGCAGTCGATGCGGCGGTTCTCGTTCTCGAAAAGGAAGGAATTTCCTGCGCGTTCGGCGTGCCGGGCGCGGCGATCAACCCATTCTATTCGGCGCTGAAGGCGCGCGGCACGGTCCGCCATATTCTGGCGCGCCATGTCGAGGGCGCTTCGCACATGGCCGAGGGCTACACCCGCGCCAAGGCCGGCAATATCGGCCTATGCATCGGCACTTCCGGCCCGGCCGGCACCGACATGATCACCGGCCTTTATTCGGCCGCCGCCGATTCTATCCCGATCCTGTGCATTACCGGCCAGGCGCCGCGCGCCCGGCTCAACAAAGAGGATTTCCAGGCCGTCGACATCGCCGCTATTGCAGCGCCCGTTTCAAAATGGGCGGTGACCGTGATGGAGCCCTATCTGGTGCCAATGGCGCTGCAGAAGGCGTTTTTCCTCATGCGCTCCGGGCGGCCTGGGCCGGTGCTGATCGACCTGCCAGCCGACGTCCAGCTTGCCGAGATTGAGTTCGACATCGACGCATACGAGCCGCTGGCCGTCCACAAGCCTGCAATGTCGCGGCCGCAGGTGGAAAAGACGCTCGCCATGCTGAATGCGGCGGAGAAGCCGCTGATCGTCGCCGGCGGCGGCGTCATCAACGCCGAAGCGTCCGATCTGCTGATCGAGTTCGCCGAAATCACCGGCGTTCCGGTCATTCCGACTTTGATGGGGTGGGGCGCGATTCCCGACGACCATCGGCTGATGGCCGGCATGTGCGGATTGCAGACATCGCACCGCTACGGCAATGCCACCATGCTTGCCTCCGACTTCGTGCTGGGGATCGGCAATCGCTGGGCCAACCGCCACACCGGCTCGGTCGAGACCTACACTGCCGGCCGCAAATTCGTGCATATCGACATCGAGCCGACGCAGATCGGCCGCGTTTTCGCGCCGGATCTCGGCGTCGTCTCGGATGCCGGGGCAGCGTTGAAAATGCTGCTCGACGTCGCGACCGAGTGGAAAACCGCGGGGAAACTGCGCGACTGGAGCGGCTGGGCCAGGGAGTGCCAGCAGCGCAAGAAAACCATGAATCGCAAGACGCATTTCGACCAGACCCCAATGAAGCCGCAGCGCGTCTATGAGGAAATGAACAAGGCCTTCGGGCGCGACACCTGCTACGTCACCACGATCGGCCTTAGCCAGATCGCCGGGGCGCAGTTCCTGCATGTGTTCAAGCCGCGCAACTGGATCAATTGCGGCCAGGCCGGCCCCCTTGGCTGGACCTTGCCGGCGGCACTCGGCGTCCGCGCCGCCGATCCAAATCGCACGATCGTCGCGCTGTCGGGCGACTATGATTTCCAGTTCATGATCGAGGAACTGGCCGTCGGCGCGCAGCACAGGCTGCCTTACATCCATGTCGTCGTGAACAACGCCTATCTCGGCCTGATCCGGCAGGCGCAGCGCGGCTTTTCGATGGATTTCGAGGTCAGCCTGGCCTTCGAGAACATCAACCGGGCAGCCGATCCGGAAGCCGGCTACGGCGTCGACCATGTCGCCGTCGCGGAAGCCATGGGCTGCAAGGCCATCCGTGTGAAGAAGCCGGAAGATTGCGCGGCGGCTTTCGCCGAGGCCGAAAGGCTGATGAAGGAGCATCAGGTTCCGGTGGTGGTCGAGTTCATTCTCGAACGCATCACCAACATTTCCATGGGCACGGAAATCGACAATATCGTTGAATTCGAAGAGCTTGCCGAGCGCAATGAAGACGCGCCGACAGCCATCGCGCTGCTCGATTGAGTTTCAAGGGAAGAAAAATGCCGAGATTTTCCGCCAACCTCTCAATGCTCTTTGGCGAGCATGATTTTCTCGACCGTTTCGACGCCGCCGCACGCGCGGGATTCAAGGGCGTCGAATATGTCGGACCATACGATCACGAGCCGGAGGTCGTTGCCGCGCGGCTGGCGAAGAACGGACTGGCGCAGGTGCTGTTCAACCTGCCGCCCGGAGACTGGGGGAAGGGGGAGCGCGGCATCGCCGTGCTGCCCGACCGCATCGACGAGTTCCGCAGGGGCGTGGACACGGCGATCACCTACGCCAAGGCGCTCGGTTGCGGGCAGGTCAATTGCCTAGCCGGCATCGCGCCGGAAGGCGTAGGACGCGACGCGCTGGAAAGCACCTTCGTTGAAAACCTGAAATTTGCAGCGGAAAGGCTTGAAAAAACTGGAATAAAGCTGCTGATTGAGCCGATCAATACGCGCGACATTCCGGGCTATTTCCTCAACAATTCGAGCCAGGCGCTGGCAATCATGGACCGTGTCGGCTCAGGGAATATCTTCCTGCAGTATGATATCTACCACATGCAAATCATGGAGGGGGATCTCGCCAGCACCATCGAGGCAAATCTCGGCCGCATCGCGCATATCCAGCTTGCGGACAATCCCGGCCGTCACGAGCCGGGGACGGGCGAGATCAATTTTCCTTTCCTCTACCAACACCTTGATCGGATTGGTTATTCGGGCTGGGTGGGCGCGGAATACAAGCCCAGGGTTGGCACGGTCGAAGGGCTGGAATGGTTCCGGGAGTTCACCGGCAAGGGAAGTGCGGCGGCCTAGGGTCGCCAGTGCCGAATTGCGGGAAAATATGGAAAAACCCATGGAAATCATAGGCTTCATCGGTCTCGGCATTATGGGTGCGCCGATGGCGGGGCATCTGCTCGACGCCGGCTATGAGGTGATTGCAAGCGATCATCGCCGAAAACCGCCGGCGGACCTCCTCGCAAAGGGGCTGAAGACCGCTTCCGGCCACGATGCGGTCGCACAAGCCGCTGATATCATTATCACAATGGTCCCCGACACGCCGCAGGTCGCCGAGGTGCTGTTCGGCGAGAAGGGGGTCGCGGAGGGGCTGTCGCCGGGCAAGATGGTCATCGACATGAGCTCGATATCGCCGATCGAGACGAAAGAATTCGCAAGCAAAATCAATGCGCTAGGCTGCGACTACCTCGACGCGCCGGTGTCGGGCGGGGAAGTGGGCGCCAAGGCCGCATCGCTGACCATCATGGTCGGCGGCGAGGAGCATGCGTTCGAGCGGGCGCGGCAAGTCTTTGAAAAGATGGGAAAAAACATCACGCTGGTCGGGCCGAACGGGGTCGGACAGACGACCAAGGTCGCCAACCAGATCGTGGTGGCGCTGACCATCGAGGCGGTGGCCGAAGCCCTTGTTTTTGCTTCGAAAGCAGGCGCCGATCCGGCAAAAGTGAGGCAGGCGCTGATGGGCGGCCTGGCCGCTTCGCGCATCCTCGAAGTGCATGGCGAGCGGATGATCAAGCGCACCTTCGCGCCCGGCTTCCGCATAGAGCTGCACCAGAAGGATCTGAACCTGGCGCTGGAAGGCGCGAAAACACTAGGTGTAGCGCTGCCGAACACATCGACCACCCAGCAGTTGTTC
Source organism: Allomesorhizobium camelthorni (assembly GCF_011045125.1). Lineage (GTDB taxonomy): Bacteria > Pseudomonadota > Alphaproteobacteria > Rhizobiales > Rhizobiaceae > Allomesorhizobium > Allomesorhizobium camelthorni. The sequence continues at coordinate 79,107 of NZ_JAAKZF010000020.1, forward strand.
AACTCCTGCGCGGCGAATGGCGGCGCCAAGGAGGATCATTCGGCGCTGGTGCGTGCCCTGGAGCGCCTCGCGGGACATGACGTTGGTGGATAAAATTCGACGGACGAGGGAAGGCGACACGCAAATAACACATCGAATATAACCACTTGGCGGAATCGTGGGGCCTGCCAGGCGCGGTTTTTGTTCACAAAGCCTGTAGCCCCTTCGACCCGAGGCAAATTGGTGTGAAAACCGGCGCGTCGAATGCCATTTTCGCGCCGAACTTCGTCGGGTCCGCTTTGCCCGCGCCCTGCGCCCTTCCTGCGAGATTTTAGCGCCCTACGTCTGCCTTGAACGGATAGCCATTTTCAGGCACATGGTGGGCCGATGACCAACGCCCATTCACCCCGGCCGATCGACCACTTGGTCCTGCCTGCTGCGAGCCTCGATGTCGCACGATCGCGGCTCGGCGCGCTCGGCTTCACCGTCGCTCCAACCGGCGTGCATCCCTTCGGCACCGAAAACGCTTGCGTCTATTTCGCCGACGGCACGTTTCTCGAACCGCTGGCGGTCGGCGATGCGGCGCTCGCCGACGCGGCCGTGTCGGCCGGCAACGTCTTCATCGCACGCGACCGCCTGTTCCGGCTCAGTCATGGCGACGAGGGATTTTCAGCATTGGTGTTCGGCACGGCCGATGCCGCATCCGATCACGCGGATTTTCGCGCGCGCGGCGTCTCGGCAGGCGACATGCTGTCCTTTTCGCGCGATTTCGTCGGCCCCGACGGCAAGAGCGACACCGCCTCCTTCAGGCTGGCCTTCGCCACGGCCGGCCATACCGGCGATGCATTCTTCTTCACCTGCGAGCGCATCAACGTGCCGGAAGTCGATCGCTCAGCACTCCAGGCGCACGCGAACAGTGCGACGCGGCTGGTTGCGGTCACCGCGACGGGAAGCAGGCCCGGCGAATGGCTTGAACTCATCGCGCCGGTAGCCGGCGTCGAAGCCAGCGTCGCGGAGAATAGCATCCGTGCCGCCAATGCGACCGTCGAAGTGCTCGATGGTTCGGTCTTCGCCGACCGTTTCGACCTGGCAGCGCCAGATGGCCCGTTCCGCCTCGCGGCCGTCACTTTCGGCGTCAAAAACCTGGCCGCCGCCGAGGCAATGCTGCGGGAAGCCGCTATCCTTCATCACCGTATCGGCGACCTCCTGGTCGTCCCGCCGGCGCCGGGGCAGGGCGCCGCTTTCGCTTTCGAGGAAAACTCATGAACGTACCGAATTGGACAGTTAAGGCCGGCAATGCGGTTTTCGCCAACGACAAGCCGCTGACGCTGATCGCCGGCCCCTGCCAGTTCGAATCGCGCGGCCATGCCTTCGACATGGCCGGCGCGCTGAAGGAGATGGCGGCAAGGCTGGGCATCGGCCTCGTCTACAAGACCAGCTACGACAAGGCCAACCGCACCTCGCTCTCTGCCACGCGCGGCGCGGGGCTGGAGGCGGCGCTGCCGGTCTTCGACGATCTGCGCAAGGAATTCTCGCTGCCAGTGCTGACCGACGTGCATTCGGAAGAGCAGTGCCGCATCGTCGCGCCCCATGTCGACATCTTGCAGATCCCGGCCTTTCTCTCGCGCCAGACCGACCTTCTGGTCGCGGCCGCCCAAACCGGCAAGGTGATCAATGTGAAGAAGGGCCAGTTCCTGGCGCCCTGGGACATGAAGAACGTCGTGGGCAAGATCACCGGGTCCGGCAATCCCAACGTGCTGGTCACCGAGCGCGGCGCCTCCTTCGGCTACAACACGCTGGTTTCCGACATGCGGGCCTTGCCGATCATGGCGGATATCGGTGCGCCGGTGATCTTCGACGCCACCCATTCGGTGCAGCAGCCGGGCGGGCAGGGCGGCTCGTCGGGTGGAGAGCGGCGCTTCGTCGAAACGCTGGCGCGCGCGGCAGTCGCCGTCGGCGTCGCCGGCGTGTTCATCGAGACGCACCAGGATCCGGACAATTCGACCTCGTCCGACGGTCCCAATATGGTGCCGCTCAAGGATCTGCCGGCGCTTGTGGAACGCCTGATGGCTTTCGACAGGATCGCCAAGGCCTGAGAGTCTGTTTGGAAACTCTACCCTGGCGGTCATCTGCCGGCGTTTTCTGCGCTTCCGGTGCTCTCGGGCCCGAATGTCCGTTGCGCTCCGGTTCTCGAAAAACACCGTCATATGACTCACCATAGCGAGTTTCAAAACGGACTCTGAGACATCCCTGCGGAACCTCGCAAAGCGCTCTCCGTTGTCTGCTCATCAACTCGGCAACACGAGGAGCACGAAGATGACGACCCCCAGCGGCCACACCGACGCCATTGCGGCGTCGCGCGTCATCGGCACGGCGGTCTACAACACGGCCGGCGAAAATATCGGAACCATCGAGGATGTGATGCTCGACAAGAAGTCGAACGCCATCATGTTCGCCGTCATAGGGTTCGGCGGATTTCTCGGCATCGGCGAAAAATACCATGCAATTCCGTGGTCGGCCCTCGACTACGAGGAAAGCCGCGGCGGTTATGTCGTGCCCTTCACCAGGGAACAGCTCGAAGCCGCGCCGTCCTATTCCATCGATGAACTCAGAGGCAGCGACGGCAAGGCCGCACGCGATACGTCCTTCGATTACTACAAGATCGATCCCTACTGGTATTGATTCTGACGCTAGGCGCCTCGCGAGGGATGATAGGGTTCGACCCTTCTGCGGCGTTCCTGCAGAACAGTCCTATGGCAAGTGATGGCCCCAACCAGACGGCAGCTGCCACCGACCCCCCTCAGGAAAGGACCTTGCCGAGGAATCCAAGCATCTCGTTGTTGAATTCCTCTGGCCTTTGCAGCGGCGCAAAGTGGCTAACGCCTGGCAGGATGATCAAATCCGCTGTCGGAATACTCCGCGCCAAATAGTCGGCGTGGTCGCGCTTGATGAACTCGTCCCGCTCGCTTTGCACGATAGCAACGGGCAGATGGATACGAGCCAAATCGCCTGCTGAATAATTGGGCTCGGTTTCCATCATATGGCCGACGGCTTTAACAAATGCGTCGAATTGGTCCGGCGTGGCCGACAACGCGGCGTAATCCTTGGTATGGCGGCTGAAACATCGGTCGAGAACTGGGCTTGGCTCGATTTCCTTCGTGCCACTGGGGTCCATGTTGCAGCCGAAGAAGAACACTCATGCAACGCGATTCGGGGCTTGCATGGCGAGGATCAAGGCGATGCACGCCCCATCGCTCCAACCTACGATGGCCGCCTTCTCCAAGCGCAAGGCATCCATCACAGCCAGGACATCGGAGGCCATCAACTCATATTTGAAAGGCTGCGGATCGCGCGTGCTGCGGCCGTGCCCGCGACTATCGATGAGCACAGCGCGATAGCCTGAACTGACCAGCGCCGGGACCTGAAAGCCCCAGTTGCCGCTATGGCCGAGGCCACCATGCAACAGGATCACTGGATGGCCAGACCCGTAGGTGGCGTACCAGATACGAGCACCGTCATGTTCCACATAGCCTTCATCGCTGGCGGTCGGCAGGGGCAAGGCGCCATTTTCCTCGAAATTTCTTAGGTCGTCGTCGTAAAATTTCATGCCTTGCTC
>NZ_JAAKZF010000200.1 GCF_011045125.1 Allomesorhizobium camelthorni
GACGCGTTGGCTGACCGCTTGCGGGCAGAGGGACACCTGCCTGCGGTGGTTGACGCATCGTTTGAGGTCGCGACCGGTGAGATTTTCGTCATCATGGGCCTGTCCGGCTCCGGCAAATCAACCCTCGTGCGCTGCCTATCGAGGCTTGTGGAACCCAGTGCAGGCGAAATCTTGCTCGACGGCCGGGATCTGTTGAAGGCATCCCCCAAGGAACTGATCGAGCTTCGTCGACACGATATGGGCATGGTCTTCCAGAATTTCGGCCTTTTGCCACATCTCACGGTGCTCGAGAATGTGGCTTTCCCCCTCAAGATCCAGAGAAAAGGCCAGAAGGAGCGGGAGGAACGGGCCCGTGAGATGATTGCGCTGGTGGGGTTGGACGGCCGAGAGAAATCGTTTCCGAACCAGCTATCTGGTGGCCAGCAGCAGCGCGTCGGCATCGCGCGCTCGCTCGCAGTGGGTCCAGCACTTTGGTTCCTCGATGAGCCGTTCTCGGCACTCGATCCGCTAATCCGCCGGCAAATGCAGGATGAGTTCTTACGATTGCAGAAGATGCTCAAGAAGACCATCATCTTCATCACACACGACATCGCCGAGGCCTTCCGTCTGGCCGACCGTCTCGCGATCATGCGTGCAGGCAAGATTGTCCAGATCGGTCGACCGGCCGATATCGTCCTCAATCCTGCCGATGACTATGTTGCCCAATTCACCGAGGATATGCCGCTACTCCGCGTCATCAAGGCCGGTGATCTGGCAACAGCGATCAATGGGACGGCGGTCGACCATGACATTGACGCTGGCGCTAGCATCGAGGAGTTGATCCCCCGCATCGCCGGTGGCGCGAAGACTTTTGGCGTGGTGCAGGCCGATGCCCCGCGCCGGATGATTGCCGCTGCCGACGTCTTGGAAGTTCTGGAACGCGATTCCCGTAGGCAGGCTTCATGAGCACGGTAAGTGGCATTCAGCAGCCCATCCGGCCTCTCACCGTTGAAGCCGGCTTTGCCGCGTGGGGCGCACTGATCGCTCTTACGTTCGCCTGCATCGTATTGCAGCATAGCCTGCCTTGGGTCGTGACCTTTCCCACAGCTTGGCAGGTGCCAATTGCGGCAGGGATCAACGTTGTGAGCGACGCGGTGGTGCCGGTTATCCAGCCGCTTTTCAGGAGCATCTCAGCACTGCTAGATGTTCCAATGCGTGGTATGCAAGCCTGCCTTTCTTGGCTCCCTTGGCCTGCAACGATGGCGATCGTCGTAGTCCTATCGCTGAAGTCAGGGGGATACCGGCTTGCGCTCCTTTCCGTCATTGCCCTCGGCTACATGGTAATTGCCGGTTACTGGCCGCAAAGCATGAACACCCTGTCGCTAGTACTTCTGTCGGTCCCGATTGCCGTCGGGCTAGGGTTTGCGCTTGGTCTGCTCGGCTATCGGTTCCCGAGGTTCCGACCAGGGCTACTGGCCTTCCTCGACCTTATGCAGACTGTTCCCGCATTTGCCTACCTAATCCCCCTGCTACTCCTGTTCGGCTTCGGACCGGTGGTCGGTCTCATTGCCAGCGCTATCTATGCCACGCCGCCCATGGTGCGGAACACAATGCTTGGCCTCGATCGCGTGCCGAGCGATATCAGCGAAGCCGGCCTGATGAGCGGTTGCACGCGGCGGCAGCAATTCTGGCACGTCGAAGTCCCCACGGCACTGCCGCAGATCCTTGTCGGCTTCAACCAGAGTACAATGGCCGCCCTTTCCATGGTCATCGTTGCCGCGATCATTGGTGGGTTTGAAGACATTGGCTGGGAGGTTTTGTCATCCATGCGCAAAGCCGAATTCGGGCAAAGCATCCTGTCCGGGTTGGTCATCGCTCTCTTGGCGATCTTGATAGACCGGCTGACGTTGGGGTTCGCCAAGGAACGCCCAAACGGTCCGACGCCGATCATGGCCTGGATGAGTTGGCGGCGACTTGCGGGCATCGTTGTCGTCGCTCTCGTCGCGGCCGCCGCCCAGCGGCTTTTCTTGCCCGACGCGTGGGCGCTCCCTTCAACGGCACTGCGTGAACAGGTTGGAATTGTAAATGTCGCGCTGACGAGCGTCGTTCGCGACTACGCGTGGTTTTTCAACGGTGCGCGCAATGTCGTCCTGTACAGTCTCCTGCTGCCGTTGCGGATGGGCATCGTTGGTGCGGCGACCCCCGCGCTTTGGGGTTTCGCGTTAACGCCGCCGATGGTTGCCGTATATGTGGCGCTCTGGCTCGCAATCGCGGGGTTGGCGATGAAAGCCTACGGTTGGCAGCTCGCAGTGGCCACATGCATGGCAGGACTTCTTTTGTTTCAAGGTTTTGCAGGATTTCCTTGGCCCGCGCTCATTCTCGGTTTTGGGCTGCTGGCCTATAGGCTTGCCGGCATAGGACTTGCGTGTTTCGCCATGCTCGGGTTTGGGTTTATCCTGGTGTCGGGCCTATCGGCGCCCCTCGGCCAATCGATGTACCTGACGATGCTCGCCGTGATCCTGTGTCTGATGATCGGTGGGTTGCTGGGTGTCTGGGCCGCGCACAGTGAGCGAGTCTCCAAAATCCTGCGGCCAATTTGCGACGGGCTTCAGACGGTCCCGCAGTTCGTTTTCCTCATCCCAGCTCTCATGTTCTTCAAGGTCGGCGAGTTCACAGCCTTGATTGCAATCATGCTCTACGCGATCGTGCCGCCGATCCGCTATGTGGAGCATGGCCTCCGCAATGTCCGCCCTGACGTGGTCGAAGCCGTTCAGCAGATGGGGGCGACCCCCACCCAGGTTCTCATGCAGGCCAAGTTTCCACTTGCGCTTCCGGTGATCATGTTGGGGATCAACCAGACCATCATGGCCGCCCTGTCGATGCTGGCGATTGCTGCCCTTGTCGGCACCCGTGACCTTGGCCAGCAAGTCTACATAGCGCTCGGTAAAGCTGATGCAGGACTGGGCATCGTGGCGGGTCTTTCGATAGCGTTCCTCGC
>NZ_JAAKZF010000201.1 GCF_011045125.1 Allomesorhizobium camelthorni
GTAGTCGAGCCAGGAACCGATACCGCCGCGCGCCTCGCTGCCGGTCTCGAAGGCATTGAGAAAGACGCATTCGTACTTGAGGCTGCGCCACAGCCGCTCGATGAGACATTGTCCATCCAGCGGCCGCGCCCGTCCGTAGAGCCGGTATAGTTCATCCGTCGAACGTCCATATTTGAGAAGCGCGCCATTGACCCCATAAGAGCAACCAAGATCGATCACCTTGGCCGGTTCGGATTCGATGGCGCTACGCCGCGAGATCTTCACTGCGCGGCTGAGAGAGATCGCTGCCGAAGCATTGCGCGATTCCGAACAGCTGCGGCCCGCCGCACCGAAACATAGGCAGCACAAAAGCATTCAGCACGATGCGAACGACCCAGCTTTGGCCTCCCGGACAGGCTCAAGCAAGCCCTAGCTTCTTCTTGAGGTCGGCATTTTCCTTCCGAAGCCGGTCGGCGAGAAGATTCTTCAGACGGGTGTTCTCTTCTTCGAGTTTCACCAGACCCTTGAGCTCCTCGCTCGGTGTAGTCTGCCCGGCAGCCTTCTTCCACTGAGAATAAGTTTGTTGCGATATTCCGGCTTTCTGAACCGCGGCCTTGATGCTCGCTCCCCGTCCGATCTGCTTTTCGATCTCACCGAGCTTTTGGGCCCGCTCCTTCTCGGAGTATATTTTCCGCGCTGTTCGGGGTGTCGGGGAAGCGCCCGCTTTAGGTGAAGTCGCCTGCTGGCCAGACTTGGCGGCACTGGTTCGTACAGCGCCTTTCTGCTGCCTCGTTCGCTTCGTCGGCTTCGGCGCCTTTTGCTTGACATCAGGTGTCTGTGCGGGCACCTCGCCTGGTGCCTGGTTTGTCTCGGTTTGCTTGAGGTCGGCCATGAGACACTCCTACGATGTCAACATCTGTTCTCTAGTGCAGCATCAAGAACTTACGCGCTTTGTCAACACCGCCGAATATACGACTCTTCATCGTAATTAACGCAGGACTCAAAAGCAGAGGCTCCGGTGCAGTGCCAATGCTCGTCTTGAAGCGCGTGACCCGCGGACAATACGATGTGGAGGAGCGGCTTGAGCTCACCGACCCGCTTGCCGCCCTAAGAGAGCACGGCACACCGTTGATGCCGTCGGATCTTGCACACCACGCAATGATCATCAGTCGTGCCCATCTCTCACCGACGTTCTCGTTTCGCCAGGACGAGCGTGTTGCGTCCGTCCTTGTGCAAAGTCAGTTGGCAGTGACAATCGCTGAAGGCGGCAATGCATTGTTCGTGAGCGGAAAGACCATCAAGCCCGCTGCGCCCATTCACGGAATTCCTCGTCGCGGAGATTCGACCCAGACTAAACGGCGCATTCCTCCCGGTTATGGATACGATAGCTTTACCCGAATGGCTCCCGAATTTACTCAATAAACGCACCGACTGGAACGGATGCGGCGCTGAAATCTCGCAAGAGTGCCGAGAGCTACTTTGCGCTGCAAGTAACCTGCGCACCCGTCGAGGCCAGTCGAATGAATTGTTCCAACGATAAGGATCCAATCGTGGCCAAGGTACTCGTCCTTTACTACTCGTCCTATGGACATATCGAGAAATTAGCGCATGAAATCGCGTCCGGCGCGAGCGAGGCGGGGGCAACCGTCGACGTCAAGCGCGTCCCAGAACTCCTCTCGCCGGAAGCAGCCAAAGCGGCCGGTTACAAGCTTGATCAGAGCGCTCCGGTTGCGACGATCGAAGACCTCGCGAACTATGATGCTGTCGTCATCGGTACGGGCACTCGCTTCGGCCGTATGTCGTCCCATATGGCAAGCTTCCTCGATCAGGCCGGCGGCTTGTGGGCAAAGGGTGCCTTGCATGGAAAAGTAGGCGGCGCGTTCTCTTCATCGGCGACACAGCATGGTGGTCAGGAACTGACGCTGCTTTCGATCATCACGAATCTGTTCCACTTCGGCATGACCGTCGTGGGGCTAAACTACGGCTTTGCCGGTCAAATGAACGTAGACGAGATCACTGGCGGTGCTCCTTACGGCGCCACGACGGTCGCTGGTCCCGATGGCAAGCGTGAGGTCAGCGAAAATGAGCTTGCCGGAGCTCGTTACCAGGGGCGAACCATTGCGGAAGTTGCCGCCAAGCTTCACGGCTAGAGGGTCTCCCCAAAACGGTTGATTGGACACCTCGACTGACGAGCGGGCTAGGAGCGGGGCCATGGAGGCCGTAGAACCGGAAGTCGACAACATGGAGCCCACCGAGCGTGAACTGCTCGCCGAATTGCGGCGGCTGCGACGCTCATTGCGGCTCCATCCGACCGACCACTGTGATCCGATGGAGCCGCTCACAGCGGGTCAACGCGTGGCGGACACCGTCGCAAGCGTCATGGGCTCCTGGAAGTTTATCATTGTCCAGACCGCCCTCCTCGTCGCGTGGGTTTCGATTAACCTCGTCGCCGCGGCAAGAAGTTGGGACCCCTATCCGTTCATCCTATTGAACCTGGCGCTCTCATTTCAGGCTGCTTATGCAGCGCCGATCATCATGATGAATCAGAACAGGCAACAAGGTATCGATCGAAGGGCGGCAGAAAACGACTATAGGATCAACGTCAAGGCCGAACTAGAAATCGAGCTCTTGCACGAAAAGATCGATGAGCTTCGTGCGCAGGAGGTCTTCATGCTGACCGAGGCCGTCAAATCTCTGACTGATCAACTTGTGCAAACGCGGCAGCCTGACCGAGCCGACTTCGCCGGAGCCGTCGAACAGATAGACACCACTCCATAGCCCGAAATATCGGCATTGCTGCAGACCCAAGAACAAGCAGTCATATTGGCCGAGCGACCGACAACAATGCAAAGGAGTACACCATGGTTACCAGAGGTTTTACCGGCCGAATTCCCGGAAGAGACGACTCCGATCGTATTCCGCCAGGTCAGCATGTTGTCGACTACTGGCCTGTCC
>NZ_JAAKZF010000202.1 GCF_011045125.1 Allomesorhizobium camelthorni
TAGCGCAACCTCATAGAACCTGCAGCACCAGGCCTCTGCTCGGAATGGTACCCGCCTCGCCGGGCATGGATACGTAAGGCTCGGTTTCCTCGAGGCGGGCGACCACGAGAGCGTTTTCAAGCTCGGCAACCCGAGCTGCGAAACCATGTTCCCAGATCGTGTCCTTCACCGTGAGCACCAGCACTCCGCCGGGGCGGCAGATGCGGATCAGCTCATCCATCCCTTCCGCCCCAACATGGCCTGATGTGAAGACACCGGCCGAAACGATACCGGCGAACCTATCGTCGGCGAAAGGCAACGCCCCGCCCAACGCCAGATGGTGGAGGGCGTCGTAGCACCCCTTGCGAGCGGCCTGCGCCAGCATTCCCTCTGAAATGTCGAGTGCTTCCACACAGGGGTATCCGACGATCCTCAGCCACTCGCCGATCAACCCGGTACCAGCGCCGGCGTCGAGGATGGGCGATGCGCCGCGAGGGAGGTAACGGGCAAGAAGGGCAAGGCAGATGGTTGGGTGACGATAGCCTGCCGTGGCCATGTCGGAGTCGTAGGTCTCCGCCCAGCGGTCGTAGAGCTCGGCGACTTCCTTGGGCCGCTTGGCTTCATACACAGCCGCCAAAGTGCGATAGTTACGTCCCTCGGCCATGCCGCGGCTTCTCCCTGACCAATGCTCCGGCACCATAGCCAATCAGCTGAAAATGTGGAACCGTTCGGGTGATGTAAACGAAGGGGATGCCATGCTCGACAAGCCCGAACTACGCGCGGCGCTCGAGGCTGTTCCGTTCCTGAGAGGATATGACGGGCCTGTCGAACGGCTGGGCGGGCTCACAAACCTGGTGTTTCGGGTCGGCGACTACTGCCTGCGCATTCCGGGCAAGGGCACGGAAGAATATATCAACCGGGCAAACGAGAAGATCGCCGCGAGCGAGGCGGCAAAGGCCGGCGTTAGCCCCGAGGTGCTGCATTTCGACGACCTGAACGGCGTCATGGTTACGCGCTTCCTGCCCGCGGTCCAGACGATGACGCCGGAGACGTTCAGGTCGGTCGAGGGAGCACCGGGGCGTGCCGGAAGGGCGTTCCGGAAGCTCCATACCTCCAAAGCGGTATTCCCGTTTCGGTTCGAGCTCTTCGCGATGATCGACGACTATCTCGGCATTCTGTCCACCAGGGATGTTGCGCTGCCGGCGGGCTACCATGACGTCGTCCGCGAGGCGGAGAGCGTGCGCAGCGCCCTCGCAACTCACCCGGCGCCACTCACCGCCTGCCATTGCGACCCGCTGTGCGAGAACTTTCTCGACACCGGCGAGCGGATGTGGATCGTCGACTGGGAATATTCCGGGATGAACGATCCGATGTGGGATCTCGGCGACCTCTCGGTAGAAGCCGGCTTCGATGCTGCCCAGGATGAGGAAATGATCCTTGCCTATTTCGGCGGCGAACCGAGCGCCTTGGAGCTCGGCCGCATTATCATTTACAAGGCTATGTGCGATCTCTTGTGGACGCTCTGGGGGCTTATCCAGCTCGCCAACGGCAATCCGGCCGATGATTTCCGCGCCTATGCTGATACCCGCTTTACACGATGCAAGGCGCTGATGGAGACTCCGGACTTTGCCCGGCACATCGAGGCCATTAGACAGGACTGCTGACGAGGCGGAGTGCCGCTTACGGCACAGTTTTCAGGGTTCTGTCGCAAAGTTCGATGCCGGAAGCAGAAGGGCGGGTCACGTCTGGTTTCTATGCCGCGAGGATTTCGAACTGCTCGGCCAGGGATGGATTCGGATTGAAGGCGTACCGCGCCTGTTGCTTGCGCATCATGGCGACCATTTCGATCCCGTCGAGGAGGGCACTGGCGCTGGCGAAGGACTTGAAGCCGAGCATTGGCCGGACACGGCGCTTGATGCGCCGATGATCCTGCTCAATGCGATTGTTGAGATACTGGCTTTGGCGGATCCGGATCGGCTTCAGCCGGCACCAGGAGCGGTTCTGCCGGCGGTTGGTCGTGTCGCAGGAAACGATCGCCTCCAGGTTGGTCTGGCTGCCGTCGATGACGACGCGATCGGGTCGACCATGACGGTCCAGCGCCTTTCTGAAGAAGCGCTTGGCCGCCGGCAGGTCCCGCTGTGCGCTGAAATAGAATTCGACCGTGTCGCCGACGCTGTCGATGGCGCGGTAGAGATACATCCACTGGCCGCGGACCTTGATGTAGGTCTCGTCGATATGCCATTTGCCGGTCACGCTACGCTTGCGCCGGTTGAAGCGCTCCAGCAGCTGCGGCGAGAAGTGGACAACCCAGAGATGCACGGTTGAATGGTCGACGCTCAAGCCGCGTTCGGCCATCATCTCTTCCAGATCACGCAGGCTCGGCCGAGGGTTATCTCTCCCATATCCCTGGCTGGGAACTTCTGGAGGAGGCGCACCTGCTACGCCGCAAATTCACATTCGCGGACTTCCGTCAATCGCTCAGCTTCGTCGACGAGGCTGGCCGATTGGCGGAAGAAGAAGGGCATCATCCCGACATCTGCTTCGGCTGGGGTTATGCGGCAATCTCGCTGCAGACCCGCAAGATCAAGGGATTGCACGAGAATGATTTCATCATGGCCGCAAAGATCAATCAGTTCACCGGTTCGTAGAGAGGCACTCGGCACCCCAACGACCGGAACGGGTCTCCTGAGAGCAGTACCGAAGAGGCTCCTTGATCAGTGATCACGTAACATCTCCCGGAGTATTTCTTCGACCGAGTGCGGCGAAATTCCGAGTTCCTCAAATCCGGGCATCTCCGGCGATGACACGTTGTCGACCTGCATCAGTTCCAC
>NZ_JAAKZF010000203.1 GCF_011045125.1 Allomesorhizobium camelthorni
GGCCGGCCGTGCCCTTGAAGCGCTCGGCGATCTCCAGCATCCGCTCTGTCGCGGTGGCGCCAGCCTTGGGCGTGCGGTTGAGCACGACATCCTCGCAGGCCTCGCGCAGCTCCGGCTCGATTGTGTCGTAGACGGCGAGCTGTCCGGCATTGACGATGCCCATGTCCATGCCGCGCTGGATGGCGTGGTAGAGGAACACAGCGTGCATGGCCTCGCGCACCGGCTCGTTGCCGCGAAACGAGAAGGAGAGATTGGACACGCCGCCGGAGATGTGAACATGCGGCAGGGTCGAGGTGATCTCGCCGGTCGCCTCGATGAAATCGACGCCGTAATTGTCGTGCTCCTCGATACCGGTGGCGACAGCAAAGACATTGGGATCAAAGATGATATCCTCGGGCGCAAAGCCCGCCTGCTCGGTCAGCAGCTTAAAGGCGCGGGTGCAGATCTCGACCTTGCGGGCCTTGGTGTCCGCCTGGCCCTGCTCGTCGAATGCCATCACAACAACCGCCGCGCCGTACATGCGGCAGAGTTTGGCATGGTGCAGGAACGCCTCCTCGCCTTCCTTCATCGAAATCGAGTTCACGACAGGCTTGCCTTGTACGCATTTCAGGCCTGCTTCGATCACCTCCCATTTGGAGCTGTCGATCATCACCGGCACGCGGGCGATATCGGGTTCAGCGGCGATGAGGTTGAGGTATTCGACCATGGCCTTTTTCGAGTCGATCAGGCCCTCGTCCATGTTGACGTCGATGATCTGCGCGCCGTTGGCGACCTGGTCGCGCGCTACATCGAGGGCGGCGGCGTAGTCTCCGGCCGTGATCAGCTTCCGGAACTTCGCGGAGCCGGTGACGTTCGTGCGCTCGCCGACATTGACGAAGGGGATGTCTTTGGTGAGCGTAAACGGCTCGAGGCCGGAAAGCCTCATCAACGTCTTCGCCTTCGGCACCGGGCGCGGCTTGTGCCTGCTCCCCGCTTCGGCGATCGCGGCGATATGGTCCGGCGTGGACCCGCAGCACCCGCCGACGACATTGACTAGCCCCTCGCGGGCGAATTCCTCGACCTGGGAGGCCATAAACTCGGGGCTCTCGTCATATTGGCCGAAGGCGTTGGGCAGGCCTGCGTTCGGATAGGCGCAGATGAAGGTATCGGCGACACCGGAAAGCTCGGCTAGATGCGGCCGCATGGCGGCGGCGCCGAGCGCGCAGTTGAGCCCGACCGTGAAGGGTTTGGCGTGGCGCACCGAATGCCAGAAGGCGGTCGGCGTCTGGCCGGAAAGCGTGCGGCCGGACAGGTCGGTGATCGTGCCGGAGATCATCACCGGCAAGCACACACCCTTCTCGGCGAAAATCTGTTCGGCAGCGAAAATCGCTGCCTTTGCGTTGAGCGTATCGAAGATCGTCTCGATCAGAATGATGTCGGCGCCACCGTCGATCAGGCCACGCAGCTGCTCGCCATATGCGAGACGCAGGTCATCGAAGGTGATGGCGCGAAATCCGGGATTGTTTACGTCCGGCGAGATCGAAGCCGTCCGATTGGTCGGGCCAAGCGCGCCGGCGACGAAGCGGCGCTTGCCGTCCTCCTGCTGGGCGCGAATCGCCGCGCGCCGAACCAGCCGCGCACCGTCGCGGTTCAGCTCATAGACCATGTCCTCCATGCCGTAATCGGCCTGCGCGATGCGCGTCGAGGAGAAGGTATTCGTCTCGATAATGTCCGCGCCAGCCTTGGCATAGGCGTAATGAATGTCTTCGATCGCCTGCGGCTGGGTCAGGATCAAAAGATCGTTGTTGCCCTGCTGATGGCAAGAGCAGCCCAGGAACCGGTCCCCGCGGAAATGATCCTCGTGGAAGCCCAGACCCTGGATCTGCGTGCCCATGGCACCGTCGAGGCACACGATGCGCTCGCGCGCAGCCGCCCTCAGCGCGGCGAGGATTTCGGAGCCGTCAGATTTGGCTGCTACCGGCCCGAAGAGTTCATCCACTGAGGACATAAGCGACACTTTTCATTTCTTACTGATCGCATAAAGATATCTTTATGTCAACATGTCCTTGGCTGGTGGTTCGAGGTAGGTAGCGGGTTGTGTTGCAAACGTTTTGGTAATCGGCTGTCGGCATTGGACATCTCCGTTTTCTGGAGATTGTGCATGTTCAAAGGCTGCCATTTCGACCGATCAATGATCCTGCTGTGCGTGCGTTGGTATCTGGCCTACGGGTTGAGCCTGTGGGATTTGAAGGAGATGATGGCTGAGCGCGGCATGAGCGTCGACCATTCGACAATCCACCGCTGGGTTATTCACTTCGCGCCGCTGCTGCTCGAGCGCTTCAACCGACGCAAGCGGACTGTCGGTAGGAAGTGGCATATGGACGAGACCTACATCAAGGTGCACGGTCGCTGGATGTACCTAGGGCGGGTTCATCAGCACGACGGACGGCTTGACGGCGGCGTCGAGATGATCGTCGATATGGGCTGCATCATGCCGGGAAACGGGAACGCGCGGGAACAACAGGCCGAGCAGATCGGCGCGTGTCGCGGCAAGCTCGTTGAGCGCGAGCGACGCCCGGGCAATCTCGGCATGGACGGCGAGAAGGCCGGTGCCCGCCGAAGGTTCGAAAACGAGATCCGAAGAGGATATCGCGGCAGCGTGAGCGGTGACAAAGGCGAGCGGCAGCGGCGTCGACAACTGCTGCATGGCCTGGCTCTGGTCGGAGCGCCGCGTGTGTGTCGGAATGAGTTCGGCGATACGCTTCATCATCGCCAGCACCGCCTGCGGCGAGGATGAGCGA
>NZ_JAAKZF010000204.1 GCF_011045125.1 Allomesorhizobium camelthorni
TCGGACGAACGCTGTCTATCGAAAGGGCGGTCCTCGGGCCGCCCTTTTGTTTGGAACGGCTGGCGTTCCCATATGCATCTTCCGACTGATGGAGCGGGTTGCCGGCAGGCGAAGGCATTGTCGCCCGGTCGCAAACAACATCGTGAGGCAAACACCGGACTTGAGTTCTTTCCCGCTTTGTGAAATGAACGCGTCCGCGATAGGGGTATAGCTCAGTTGGTAGAGCGGCGGTCTCCAAAACCGCAGGTCGCAGGTTCGAGCCCTGCTGCCCCTGCCAGTACCAACCCATTGATTCTTAGCGCAGAGTCTGCCGCGGGCCATCGCGATTGGATGTGGCTCCGCGGGCCGAGACGTGAGCGGCCTCCTTGCGGTCGGCCGCCACCGCCCGCGCCGAAGCGATTGGGGTCTGGCTTATTTCGCTTCGGCAGGCTCAAAAGATGCATCGACCTCGCCGCGAGCCGGGTAGTTGTTCTTCAGCACGAAGTCGATCGCGGCCAGAATGTCCGCAAAATGGGGACGCGCGAACGGCATGGTCTGTACGCTGCCGAAATAGAGCGTACCGTCCGGCCGTACCAGATAGAGCGCCGGTTCAGAGAAGAGTTCAGGCTCCTCAACCCCGATGGACGTCTTCCCACGGCCTCGGGATACATAGAGGCCCCATTCGCGCGCGACCGGCAGGGGCAGGCCGTAGCCGATGCGAAGCTGCGGTAATTGCCAATCGAGGCTCGTCTTGACCGCCCGCTCTTCGTTGTCTGTCGAGATCGCAACGACCGAGACGCCCCGGCGCTCAAACTCACCAAGCTTGGCTTCGAGATCTTTCAGATGCGTCCTGCAGACTGGACAATGCAGCCCGCGATAGAAGACGATCAGCGAGAAAGCCGCAGGGGCCTCCTTGCGGATATCGTAGGCGCCTCCCCCGGCAACCGGCACCTGCAGTTCGGGGACGGTCTGGCGTGGAAGAAGATGGGAAAAAGAAGTGGTCATCGCACGCGTCCTTCTGTGGCCCATGCCCGATGGGCAGGGATTGTAATTTTAGATCGGTCGATATAAAACTTGCACAGCTCGACCGGCTCGGCAAGGGGCGAGGCATGGAACCGGGTTGGAGAGGATCGAATGGGGCGACCGCGAGCATTTGATCAGCCGGCAGTACTGGCTGCGGCGACGGATCAGTTCTGGCGCCGCGGATATGAGGCGACATCCGTGCGGGATCTGGCGAGCGCGATGTCGATCACCGGCGCCAGTCTCTACAATGCCTTCGGCGACAAGCGTTCCCTGTTCCGGCGCTGTCTGGCAATCTATCTCGACACCCATGCGCGGCGGCGGATCGCGGAATTGGACGCCAGCGCTGATCCGATCGACGGGCTCCGAACCTTCTTCGACGATCTCGTGGAGGCTTCACTGAGGGATCGCCGGGGCTGCCTTCTCGTCAATTCGGCGATCGAGGTCGCACCCTGGGATCCGGAACTTGCGGAGCTGATCGAGTCGAGCCTGAGCGAAATCGAGGACGGCTTCTATCGCGCACTGCAACGGCTTCCCGCCGGAACCCCCTTTCAACGCTCGCGAGATGCTCGGGCGACGGCACGGCTGATGCTGTCGGCCGTAGTGGCCTTGCGAGTGTTGGCACGCGCGGGTGGCGATGGGGACCGGCTCCGGGGTATCGCCAAATCGGCGGTCGCGCTGGCTGGAGTTCAGTAAGCCGCTGCGCGACAACGAAGCTGCGAGCGCGATCATGCATTGAAGTCAGCTAGAGGGCGAGTTTTTGCAGCGCGTGATTCCGGGGAGTTGTGGAGTATGCGGCGCCACAAGGGTACATCCGCTATTTCGATTCCATGACGGTCACAGGCTGCCAGCCGTCATCGGGGGGATGTTTGCACAACGACTGGCAGAGGCTGATCATCCGGCGAGACGGAGGGTCATCGCCGCGCGCCGCCAATGTCTCCTCGAACTTGCTCTCCGCCTGGCGCCACTGCCGCGTTCGATAAAGTGCAAGGCCAGCCTCATATAGTTCTATCCACGACGGCTGCCCCTCCTCGGTCAAACCAACGAGCTCGAAAATCGCGATTCCGCCCGCGCGGCCGTAAACGGCAATTCGGTCGAGCTCGCGGACGACGATAGCGGTTCCCGCCGCGTTCCGGACGTCTTCGCCGAGGATGATGCTGGTCCCGTAGAGCTTATTGGCGCTTTCGAGCCGGCTTGCGACATTCACCACATCGCCGATGGCCGTATAGTTCAGGTGCGTGGCCGATCCTATGTTGCCGACAAGCGCGATACCGCTGTTGAGCCCGATGCGCACGGCAAGCGGTCGCCCCGCCTCATCCCTCGGTCCGGTCTCGGCCAGGGTTCTGCAGATCTTCAGAGCCGCCCTGCATCCAGCAATAGCATGGTCGCCTCTTTGGCGCGGTGCGCCCCAGAAGGCCATCACCGCGTCGCCAATGAACTTGTCGATCGTGCCGCCCTCGGCTTCAACAGCCTGCGATGCAAGATCAAGGTACGCGCTGATGACGGGCACGATGTCCTTGCCCAGACGCTCGGAGAGTCCGGTGAACCCGGCGAGGTCAGCGAAAAGTATGGTGAGGGGCCGCATTGCCCCGCCTGGTTCCGCCTCGACACCCTCCGTGACGAGGGTCCGTACGAGATCTGTCGGGATGTATTTGGCAAAAGC
>NZ_JAAKZF010000205.1 GCF_011045125.1 Allomesorhizobium camelthorni
CAATCGGGTACGCCCGCATTCCAGCCTTGACGGCAGAGCGCCAGATGAGGCCTACTTCACCCCGCTACCGCTTCCCGAGGCGGCCTAACCAGAGGCAGTGTTCCACTTATAAATCGGGAATTCCTGTCCAAACAAACCGAGCCACCTCTATCCGCAATCGCGGCGCCTATCGCCGCTTCGGCGGTATTGATCTTCAATCGGCAGATAGGACGGACCCCTCGACTCGGTTTGCCGTCTCGAGGGTTGAATGAATACCCAAGTCATGCCCGACGGGAGCGTCGTGTAGGTGACACACATATGCTTGGCCAAATCGTCCAGCGTCTTTGGCGTTCCGTGGGCCGAAAAATAGGCGGGACTCCCGCACACGACACGGCGAATTTCGCCGACCCTGGTCGCAACGAGCACACTATCCGATAACGTCCCCGTACGAATGGCGAGATCAATGTGCTCATCGACGATATCGAGCGTATGATCTGAGCGCGTTAAATAGATACTAATCTCGGGAAATTTGGCCAGGAACGCGGTGACAATCGGGACGACATATAGCCGGCCGAAACGATCGGTGCAGTGATCGTCAGAACGCCACGCGGGATACTGTACTCGCCAGCAGCGTGGGATTCGGCCTCTCCAACCTGATCAAGAATGCTCCTGCACGCGGCGAGATAATTGCCGTCGGCCTCTGTCTGTTGATTTCCACCGAGATCCGACCCGGGATTGGGCGGTTTTTTCCATTGAGAAGTGACCCATGTTTGAAACCACCCCTGCTTGATGATTGCATGGGACTTTGAGTGATAGACATGGCGTTACTGAGCGTTATCCGACGCTGGAATCTGAGGGACGGACTTTCGATCCGGGAGATTGCACGGCGTACGGGACTGTCGCGGAACACGCGGGCGACCGGGCAGCGCTCCGACGCTTGCTTTCTGCATTACGGGAAGAAGGCTTAATTCCGGCGGCCCCTCCAGCTGAGCGCACGGAGCATGAGCAGATTGTTGATGTGTTCGCGGCTTATCTCACGATTGAGAGAGGGCTCGCCGCCTCGACGGTGGAAAGCCACACAAGCTGCTCTCACACCGATTTCTGCGGTAGGTCTGTCCGGCTGGCGCGGATGGGTTTGCAGCGCTCACCCCGGAGATCGTCATCGGTTATGTCGAGCGACATGCTCTCGATGGCTCCGCCGACAGCGGCAAGGCGATGTGCGGGTTGGTGCGCGCCTTCCTGCGCTACTTGCATCTGAAGGGCTTCATTTCGGTAGCCTTGGCCGATTGCGTGCCGTCAATCCGCCGCTGGCGGCTTGCTGGCCTGCCAACCTTCCTGCCGCCACAGAAGGTCCAGCAGGTTCTCGATGCCTGCGATCAGACCACGGCAATGGGACTTCGAGACTATGCGGTTCTGATGGTCCTGGCCAAGCTCGGCTTGCGCGCCAGCGAGGTTGCGGCGCTCAACTTTGACGACATCGACTGGCGGTCGGGCAAGATCCTTGTCCACGGCAAGGGGCGGCGGCAAACGATGATGCCGCTACGCCACGATGTCGGCGCAGCTATCGTCGACAGCCGAAGCAGGACGCTCGCGATAGAATCTGTCTCTCTGCTTCGGCAATCAATAGGTCCATCAGGAAACAGTGACGATCACAACTAGCGACTCCGGCCCTAGAACACAGGGCAGCTTTGGAGAAGCGCCGTGAAAGTCAGCAAATGGCGGATAGTGTTGAAAAAGTCCGCGACCGAGGCCATAGGGCTGCGCAGATAGAATTTCTTGCCGCAAGTGGACTGCCTGGGAATCTTGATTCCAGCAGTACGCTCGGCGAGGAATGCCTTTCTACTTCAGGGGCATGCCTTCCGGAACACCGAACTTTTTCAACATTGGGTAATGGGGCGGCAGCTCTTCGCGGAGACCGATAGGATCGGCTCCGATATTTGAAGAGGAGACTGACCCATGGATTATTTTGCAGGTTTGGATATCTCGATGGAAGAGACGCATGTCTGCGTTCTCGACTGTGAGGGTGCAGTCGTTCACGAGGCGAGGACGATTTCGACGGCTGAGGCGATCTTTGCTTCGCTGGCGAAGGCGCCCAGTTGCCGACGGGTCGTGTTCGAAACCGGTCGCATGGCTCCGATGCTCTATCACGGCCTTAGAGAACGCGACGTCCCTGTCGTCTGCATCGAGAGCCGCCAGGCCTACCAGGCGCTGAAATCGTTGGCGACCCACAAGACCGACCGCAACGATGCCCGTGGCTTGGCCCATCTCGCCCGCACCGGGTTCTTCAAACCGACTCATGTGAAGTCTCTGCCGGCGCATGCCATCCGCTCACTGGTCATCGCGCGCAAGAAGCTGGTCGGCCAGCGCGTCATGCTGGAGAACCAGATCCGCGGCCTCGCCGTGGTGTTCGGCGTCCGGCTACCCCGGGCGCTCAGCCCCGCCTTCATCAAACAGGCGCTACAAGCAAGCGAAGGAATCGACGGCCTCTCTGCGGCCATGCGAGGCCTCATCGCGGCGCGGGCTGCCGTGCTCTCAGCTGTCTCGGCAATCGATGCCGACATGAAGAAGATGGCCAAGGCTTCCGGCGTTTGCCGCCGACTGATGACGATCCCCGGCGTC
>NZ_JAAKZF010000206.1 GCF_011045125.1 Allomesorhizobium camelthorni
GACTGGCTCTCGGATCAAAACATGGAGCACACCCGCGGCGCGCCCAGCCATCCGCAGACCCAGGGCAAAATCGAGCGCTGGCACCAGACGTTGAAGAACCGCATTCTGCTCGAAAACTACTTCCTGCCCGGCGATCTCGACAGGCAGATCGCCGCCTTCGTCGAGCACTACAATCACCGGCGCTACCACGAGAGCCTCGACAACCTCACCCCGGCCGACATTTACTTCGGCCGAGGCCAGACCATTCCGTTGCAACGAAAAACGATTGAACAACGGCGCTTGCGGCACCGCAGAGACGCCGCCTAAAATGACAACCGAGATGCGCCAGAGCCTCCGCTAAATCAGCGCGCCAGTTGTCTCAAATTCCCTGACGACGGACACGCACCCGCCTCAATCGATTGAAAGCTTCTATCCGCCGGCATAGGCAGTGTCATCATCGCCGCCGCATACTTGCCTGCGCCAGATGGGGTGGCCTTCCCGCTTACCCACGTTGTACTTCAGCTCGAAGCACAGCACCTCCCTCCTTTCCGGCGAGATGAGGCGGCAAGCCGATTACCCCGTCTGGCTCGCCGACTTCCTGTCCCGCATTGCCGATCTTCCCGCATCGCTGGACGAACTACTGCGATGCAGACGGATTTAGTGAATATCCTTTGCTCGGCTGACTCACACGAGGAGGCGGGGGCTGGTTTCTGTATCAAGTGGCCAAATCGGGCGGTTCACACGTGTGTAGGGGTATTCGCTGATCGGACGGTTGTTGAGCCCGTCGCTCCTGATAAAAATCGCCTTGTCGGCGATTGGGCCGTATTCCGCCATGAAGTGGAGCGCTGACTTAACGACCAAAATCTTCTTGGCAAGCGGGTCGACGCCAACGTTGCGAAAAACCTCGAGCCCAAGGCCCTGTGTCCTTGTAGTGTTAAGCACCACCTCGACGCCACCGGCCCGCACTGCAGCACAGTCGCCGAGCGGACCCTGCGTCCCCGAAAAGTTCTGCAAACAATCGCGCTTGAGCCCAATTACGGTGGCCGTTGCGTCGATCGGCGTGCCCGAGCAGGGCCCAGTCTTGCCGCCGAAACGCAGCGGGAACTCGGCCCCCAAGCCAGCGTCGAAGCAAAGCCGTACTGCTATCGGGTCCCAGATTGGACCTACCGCGGCGTCCTCGACCTGAAGCTCCATGAGGCGACGAAGAATAGTCGTGTTGTCTGAAGGTGCGCCGCCGCCAGCGTTGTCTGCGGGATCCGCGATCACTACTCGTCCCTCGTTAAATTCTAACGCGCTAGCGATTCCGTCGTCCAACGAAATATGATGCTTCCAGTGCTTGCCGCGCATCGAAGTGAACTCCTTGCCGATCTTGGTAGCAAGCGCGTCGCCCTTCGCCTTGTCCTTATCCATAACGACAAGAACTCGGCCCCCCATCTCCGGTACATCGGCAAGGGGAAAGCCATGGCCGATTGAGATGGAGAGCACACCCTCCTCCCTTTCCAGCGCCTTGACCCAATCGACGAAGTCGCGCATCGGCGGTAAGGCTGTGGGGTACCAATCCAGCTGCTGGCAGTCAAAGAGTGACATTACGGGCTTCACTTGCCCGCGTATCGCCTTCAAAACAATGTCGACTAGGTGCTCGCCGCATTCGACGATATCGGTGTGAGGGTATTCTTTATAGAGGACGATTACATCCGCGTATGTGACGCGCTTAACCGTCAAATGGCAGTGCGGGTCCAGCTCCACGCCTATGACGCATTTCGGACCGACTAAGGCGCGCACGCGCTCTATGATGTCGCCCTCGACGTCGTCGTAATCAAAGGCCACCATGGCGCCGTGGAGGCCCAGCAGCACACCATCGATGGGGAGCGCCGCCTCCAGTTGCCCCAGAATCTCATCGCGCATGAACTCATAGTCTCGCCGGTTCGTGACCCCTGCAGGTTCAGCGAAGAAACAGCTGCCCTCGATGATTGTAAGGCCCTCGACAGCTGCCCTCTGGCGTGCAGCCCAGAGCGGTGCGTCATACCCCAGCGGCGCATCCTTGGGATACTCGCCAGGCCGTATAAAGCCGGTTTCCATAAACGCGTTTATGCCGGACGGAAGAGGAGAGAATGTATTCGTTTCGGTGGCAATCGTGGCGGCGAACAAACGCATGGACTGGAACCTCCAAATTTGATCGAGTTGACGTTTCTTGGATGCCTTGAGCACTCTAATTCAAGCGGACATTCCGCAAATCGGGCCAACACAGCGTGTCGACTGCAACGCGGTGGACGCTCGCCGTCATGGAGCGCCTGAGGATATCAAAGTAATCTTTTCTGGCGACGGAGCATGATGGCTTGCACAAGTCGATTATGACTCCCGATCGTGGAACTGATAGCATCAGGGAGGGCGTATAATGCGCCAAAATCTGTCGACTGCTGAAATGCACACCGCATAAAGCTGTCTGATTTGAAATGTCGTTAGCCGTTTTGATGTATATCGGGATCCTGGAACTGGACCAGCATCTTTTCCTCACCCTGCAGATCCCCCTATCCATGCTGTTCCAAGGTGGCTAAGCGAAGCATAAGTCCTTGTGAGCACAGCGAATGGCGCACGATTTGGAACAGGAAGTGG
>NZ_JAAKZF010000207.1 GCF_011045125.1 Allomesorhizobium camelthorni
GAAAGCGCGATTTTCCCCGCACGTTGACGGCGTCGCTTTTGGCGGATCGCGTTCGCACGGCCTCTGGTCTGATCAGGCAGTTGCGGCTTTGGTGAAGTTTAAGGGCAGCAGATCGTCGATATCAGCGTCCTCGTTGCGTTGAGGCAATTCGGTGAGGACGTGGCGCAACCAGGCTAACGGCTCGACGCGTGAGGCACGGCAGGTCAGCATCAGGCTGTAGATGACGGCGCTGGCCCTGGCTCCGTCGACGGTATCGCTGAACAGCCAGCTCTTTCTGCCAGTGGCAAAAATTCTGATGTCACGCTCCAGAAGGTTGTTGTCGATCGGCATCCTGCCGTCCTCGGTGTAGCGCGTCAGATATTCCCACTGGTTCAGGGTGTAGGACACGGCGTCGCCGAGCTTGCTGTCCGGCAAGACCTTCGGGGCGATTTCATCGAGCCATTCCTTGAGAGCGTTCAGGATGGGTACGCTGTGTTGCTGGCGAAAGCGGCGAATGCTGTCGGCCTGCGTCTCGCCGTCCTCGGGCTTTTTGTCCCGCGCCTGCCTTTCAACCCGATAGAGCTGTTCGAAGAACCGGAGCGCCTGTTCCGGCGGGCCGCCGCCTTTCTTCCTCGCCTTTAGGGCATCGACGAAGCGCCGCCTCGAATGGGCCATGCATCCAAGATGCGTTGCCCCTTCCAGCGTGCGCCAAGCGGAATAGCCATCACTCATCACGATGCCGCGGTAATCGCCCAAGAAGGTCTGCGGGTGTATCTGGCCGCGACCGGGTTGATAATCGAGCAGCACGATAGGCTCGTCACTGTCCTCGCCGCTCCGGTAGGCCCACATGTACGAGGTGCTGGCGGCCTCTCGATCCTTTTCCTTCAGGACCTGAACAGTCGTCTCGTCGCCATGGATGAGGGGCTGCGATCTGAGCCGCAGTTTCAGTGCGTCATAGATGCGGGAGAGATGCTTTTCGCTCGAGCCGATCACCCAGTGGCCCAGAGCGCCTCGGCTGACAGGAACGCCGGCGCGCTCGAAGGCCTGCGCCAGGCGGTAGAGCGGTGTGCCGTCGACATACTTATGAACGAGCGCGAAGGCCAGCGTCGAAGCCGTGGCGATGCTGCCCGGCAAAGGTTGCGTGGGCATCGGCGCGATCACGACCGGCGTGTTGATCCCGGTGCGGTCGCAATGACGGCAAGCATATTTGAACCGCACATTCTGCAGGACCTTCGCCTTCACCTCGATATGAAGTTGCTCGGTAACGGTCTCACCCATGCGATGCATCCGGCCACGGCAGCAAGGACAAGCCTTCTGATCATCGGGAAGGTCATACTCGACGCGCTCGCGCGGCAGGTTTTGCGGCAGCGGTCTGCGTCCGCGTTTCTTTCCCGTCGTGCTTTCGACGGGTGGCAACCCTGTGTCCGGAAGGTCGACGACGTCGCTATCTTCGTTGTCGGCTTCATCCTCATCAGCAACCTGTTCGGCTTCATTGAAGATGCGATCAACGTGTTTTTCACTGCGCGGCGCAAAACGATGCAGTCGCGCAAGCGCCAGTTCTTCCTCAAGTTTGAAGACGCGTTCGGTGAGTTGACGGTTCTGCGCCTGCAGCGCAGCAATGCGCGCCATCAACTCCTCAACAGTCGGTTCGCCTGTCCGATTCATCAGATTCTTGAATCGAAAGCATACCGCCGCGTCAACCGCTCAATTCGAGAGCCCTCAACCGGCAACCTGATATTGCCGCACCGGATGGCGGACCATCGCATCGATATCGATGCCGTCGAGAATCCAGTGCAATTGCTCGGTCGTCAGCGTGACGACCGTCTCCTGGCGGCGGGGCCACCGGAACTTGTCCTCGGTCAGCCGCTTCAGGACCAGCACAAAGCCCGACCGATCGAAGAACAGGAGCTTCATCCGGTCGCGACGGCGATTGCAGAACGCATAAACCGCCGGTGCAAACGGATCGAGCACCATCGTCTCTTGGACCAGAACCGCAAGGCTGTTGATGCCGGCCCGGAAGTCGATCGGCTCGCGGTGCAGGTAGACTTTCAGGTCAGCGCCCAGTCTGAACATGACCCAGTGCTCCGATGGTCGCCGTCAATGCATCCACATCACCGCATTCCAGCGTCAACTTCACGCCGTTCGGCAGGGACGCGCTCACCTTGGCTGGAGAGGAAAAAAGCGCAGTCCTTTTCGATGCCGACCCACGCACCCCATCGCAAGTCCCCGGCAAATCCACCGCAGCCATGCTGCTCTGTCGCAGCAAGGCCCGATCGGAAGTGCTTTCAATCTGAACCGGGATAAACGCCGGTGATGTGGACTGCGGGAGGGACTGGGTCTCCGTGCGCTTCTTTATCCACTTCCGAAGAAGGTTCGCATTGACCCCATGTTCGAGCGCAAGCCTCGATACCGACACGCCAGGCTCGAGGCAGGCCGCGACAAGACGGTCCTTCGATGCAGGGTCGTATCGGCGTCGCCCGTTCCGACCAACAAGCCTTACCCGCAGTTTCTGATCATCTTCGTCAATCACTTGGTGTCCACCTATTTTGGTGGACACCTTGCAGCAGAGCACTCAACAGCAAAAGGTGCGTAGAAATTCGCGCTTACG
>NZ_JAAKZF010000208.1 GCF_011045125.1 Allomesorhizobium camelthorni
CCTGGTCCCACGTCATAATGCCCATCTCGTTACGCTATTGAAAGACAAGGGTCTTCTGATCCGAATCTGATGATGGCGGCCCCTTGGAGCACGACTTGATCCGCTCGATCAGATGCGAATCTTCGATATTTCCTCGTTTGATAACCCAAGGTGCGCCCATGCAATATTGCTGGGCAGGGATGATGCCGGCGCGAATCTGGCGAAGGACCGTCGCAGGGCTCAGATTGAGCATGCTGGCGGCTTCAGTCAACGTAACTTCGCCGCGCTCGGCCCATTCGCCATCCCTGTAGACCGCGATGTCGTGCGTATTGCGGAAGCCCCGGACACGCGACTGTGTCCATCCATTCGATCGACCTGTCCGCTTTCCCATCCGGTTGAGCATGCCGGCAATGGCCTTGTCAGGCATCATTCGTGCGCAGGCGCGGATCAACTCCACCGTCTCAGGCTCGACGCACCACCGCGTCTGACCCCGCCGGTTCTTTCTCACCGTCAGGCTGGTGTGATCGCCACCCTGCCAATGCAACAACAAATGAACCTCGTCACCCTCGACCTGTGCCACGATCTCGCGCAACACGACCCGGACGATACGCTTGCGCGTGACGGAAGTGGCCGCCGGATGATGCCAGGCAGCCTCCAGATCGGCCCCCATTTGCAATAGACGCTGGCGCTCCTCGACGCCCAAAGCTGCCGGCCGCTGTCGCAGCAGGGCCTCCAATTCTTCCTCGAGAGCGCGTACGCTCGCGAGGGCGCCATTCCACCGTCGCTCAAGTTCGCCAGCTACCAGACGATTGTCGGGGTCGACCGTGTCATACTGTCGGTGCGCCCTGGTTGCCTCATATCGCGCCTGTTCGAGCGCCAACTCGATCTGGCGCTGTTTTTCGCCAGACTGGTGCTCGCACTGCGTGATCGCTTGGATGGCCGCTTCAACGCCGAGCGGCTGCAGCAACCGCACGATCTCGACGCCCACCGCTTCGTCGACGCGCAGTGCGCCGAACGAGATACAGGGATCACCGCCAGGGTTGCTTCGGGTGGCGTCACACTTATAGCGGCCGACATCGCCCTTGGTGCCGTTGTAGCTGACAAGCAGGCGGCGGCCGCAATGGCCGCAGCGCAGCAGGCCCGCGAGCAAAGCCTCCCCCTTGCGCACCGGCCCGCGCACCATCATGCCCTTGCCGTTGGCATTGTCAGCGATCAGCCGTTGGTTCCTTTCAAACTCCGCCCAGGACAAATAGCCTTCGTGATGGTCAACGAGCAAGACAGCCCAATCTGAACGATCTTTGCGACGGCCGCGCACGATTCGCTTGCGGCCGTTTTCGATTATCGTCCGACTTCCGGTTCGGCCAAAGGCGTAAGCGCCGGCATAAACAGGATTGGTGAGAAGATTGCTCACCGTCGCATAGACCGGAAGCTTCCACAGCACCTGCCGTTGTCCGGAGTTCCTGGAGTTGAGGTACGGCAGCGCGATCTGGTCGCTTCGAAGCGACAAGAACACCTGGCGGATGCTTTGCATTTCGGCAAAGCGGGTGAAGACCAACCCGATCGCCTCTCGCACACGCAGGTCTGGATCCATTTCGATCTTGTCGCGGCCCATTTTCATATAGCCGACAGCTACCGTGAAGAAGAGCTCGCCCCGTCGTGCCTTCTGCTTCAAGGCTTCCATCGAACGGGCCCGCAGGAGCGACAGTTCGAGTTCGCTCATCGTCCCTTTCATGCCCAGCAACAACCGATCGTTTGGATGGCGTGGTTCATAGATTCCATCCTCATCGACAATCACCGTGCCAACCAGTCCGCAAAATTCGATCAGCGTGTGCCAGTCGCGTCCATTGCGCGCCAGACGCGACACTTCGATCGCAAAGACGGCACCGACGCGGCCTTCGCAGATCGCTGCCAACAGCTTCTCGAAGCCCGGACGACTGACGCCCGACCCCGAGCGGCCAAGGTCGTCGTCGATGACTGTCACATCCGTCCAGCCAAGAGCATGGGCACGGTCGGCAAGTCCATATTGACGCCGCCGGCTCTCATGATTGTTGGCAAGCTGATCGACGGTGGATTGCCGAATGTAGATGAAGGCGCCGCGCGCCAGGTGGTCAGACGTGATCTTCATCGCCGGCCTCCGTCACTGCGGGGACGCTGAGTGTTTCCGACAGCAGCGCGCTCACCAGTGGCAATAGCTTCGTCCGCTCGGACGCTGCTACCGGCACCGGTGGGGTCTTGGGCACGAAGAGATCGAATTGGCGGTGACAGGGTTGCCGTTGCTTCATGCTTGTCTCCTCCTTCGTGACGGGAATCGTCACGCAGCAAGGTTAGACAGGCATCGAGCTCAAGACGAAGTTCGTGCAGATACGCCAGCGGCAGACGGGGACGCTCCGTCATCATCATCGCCTTCGCTTGATCTTCCGTCATCCAGATCGGCAGATGCGCCAGTGTGCCGTCAGGCTGGCGGATGGTCAGACTGACCTCGTCACCACGACGATTGCGCCCGGCAACAGTAACCGTTTCCCCGTAACGGGGATGGAATCGGTAACGGATAATCGTCTCGCCCGACTGATAGCGGGTATTATGAAGCTGTTGCCCC
>NZ_JAAKZF010000209.1 GCF_011045125.1 Allomesorhizobium camelthorni
CTCGGCAAAGGAAACCGTCCCAAAAAGGCCAGCACCATCTACACTGATCGAGGTCGGATCACCCGGCACATCCTTCCGCTTATCGGTGGGATGCGTGTCGTTGATCTCAACAAGGCCGACATCAACCGCTTCCTGAGAGAAGTCGCGAGCGGCAAAACCGCCAAGGTCGAGAAGACCGGCAAGCGGGGCAAATCGATCGTGAGGGGCGGCAGCGGCACCGCCACGCGTACGACCGGACTGCTGAGCGGCATACTCACCTTTGCAGTCGATCAAGGGATCATTCAAACCAATCCTGCGCATGGTGTGAAGCGGCCAGCCGATGCGCGCCGCAGGCGCCGACTTATGCCCGAAGAATACAGAACGCTCGGCAAGGTGCTGACTTCTGCTCGTGCGGAGGGAGAAACGCCGCAGGTGATCGATGCGGTCTGGCTTCTCGCCCTCACTGGCTGCCGATTGGGAGAGATCATCAACCTGAAATGCACCGAGGTTGATGAAGAGCGCAGCGGTTTCCGGCTGGAAGACAGCAAGGAGGGAGCTTCGCTCCGGCCGGTCGGACGCGCCGTGCTCGACTATCTGGCAACTATCGAAGCGGAGGAAGGCTCTGCCGCGGTGCTTACGCCGGTGCGCAGCGGAGAGGTCTTTGGCGGGATGGCAAGGGGCTGGAGCGAATAACAAGGAAGGCGGGGTTCGAGGACGTGACGCCGCACACCTTGCGGCATTCCTTCGCATCGGTGGCGGCGGACCTCGGTTATACCGAGCCGACCATCGCAGCGATGCTCGGGCATGCGGCCGGCTCGATTACCAGCCGTTATATCCATCACCTCGACAGCGTTCTGGTCTCGGCGGCCGATAATGTCGCCGCCACAATCCACGCGATGATGGTCACGCGGCTTGGAGCAGGCGAGTCGACGCGAGATACCCTCGGATCTGCGTCAGGCGCTTAGGGGTTCAGCTAACCACTGGCACGATGTCCAGGCAGTTGCAGATCAACGCAAGGCGCTGGTCGCTTTCGTTGGTGTCGACGATCAGCTCATAGTCTACCGATACCATTTTGGGCGGAGCATCTTGACGCTCGCCATGCAGGCGCACTTCGACGCGCACGGCGGCCGGCTACCGCAGCTACGACACCACGCACGAGCGGCGCCTTCGCTTCGTTTTGCGGGCGCACGAGTTCGGCTTCTCGCTTGATGAGATCCGGGAGCTTCTGCGCCTGGTCGACGAGCGCGACCAGCCTTGTGCCGAGGCAAGCGCCGTCGCAGCCGCACATCTCGACGACGTGCGGGCGAAGATCGCCGATCTGAAGCACATGGAGCGGGTGCTCAAGGACGTGGTCGCACAATGCGCCAACGGCACGTTGCCGGAATGTCCGCTGATCGAGACGTTGTTTGCCGGGCACCCATAGCCAGCCAGGAACACGTGACGAGTTGGCTACGCCGCAGTTCCCCTACCCACGACGATGTCACGGGTAGTGATCGTCTTCTCACCGGCACTTAGGCGGGGTCACCCTTCGATGCCGATTCACACCAGAGGTGCTTGACGTGCCGGATGGTCTGGCGCGCCATGCCTTATGCGGCCGGCCCCCTCACCTGTGCTTTAGCTAATGGCGGGGAAGCGCTCCTGGACAAAGTCCATCAACGCGCGAACGCGAGGCGCCGACGTCAAATCCAAACTGGGTGGCGGAGCGGGCCGATGCGAAGCTCGCCGCCGCCGCCCGAAGCGCCCTCGCGCGCATTGGCGGCGTACTTCCGCGGCATCTTTCCGAGCGTCTCGAGTCGCAACACCTTATTGTTGGCCCGGCTGCGGAAGCGGCTGATCAGAAAAACGATCTCTCGCTGTTCCGCGGGGCAATCCGTGCGGAAAGGAAGCTCCGGATTGCCTATCAGGATGCTGACGCAGAAAAGACCGAGCGCACCATCTGGCCGTTCCAGATCGGGTTCTTTGAGAGCGTGCGCCTGCTTTCGGCGTGGTGCGAGAGCCGTAACGGCATTCGCCATTTCCGGACGGACCGTATCCTCAATGTGGAGGAACTCGGAGAGCGCTATCCCAAGCGCAGGCACGAATTGGTGAAAATCTGGCGTGAGCTGGAAGGGGTGACGGACAAGCGCTCTTGACCACTGCCGTTTTCTGTCAGTTGTGACCGCTATTTTCCGTGAAACCACGGAGAACACCTCGCATGCATTTCAGAAACGTCGCTGCCGCATTCCCGACAACGCTTGCTCTCGCGGCTCCCGCAACCGGCGCATTTGGAGAAACCATGAACGACCACGCGCGTATTCAATCGACCATCGATGCCATGACGTCAGCCTTCGCCAGGGGAGACATTGATGGAGTGATGGCGACATACGAACCGGATGCAGTCGTCGTTGGCCAGCCCGGAAAGCCTGTGAGTGGAACACCAGCACTCCGGGAAATGTTTGCTGGCTTTATTGCGCTGAACCCGAAATTCACTTTTACGAGCCAGGATATTGTGCAAGCCAAGGACATCGCCCTCCA
>NZ_JAAKZF010000021.1 GCF_011045125.1 Allomesorhizobium camelthorni
ACGCCGTGCATGCTGATTCTCGGTCAGCGCGTGCACGGAGGGATAATGCGTCGTTACAGCCGCTGGCTGGAGAAACGGGGCCACTCCCTTGCAGAGCCGCCGGCCGGGGAGTAGCGATTTGATCGGCCCACGGTGCCGGGGCTTAAACGCCGCGGGTGTCGCAAAGGCGATGTCGACCCAGACGGCTTCAGTATGTCCCGATGCCTGAACGCACCCGTATCGCGCTCGGCAACACACCTTAACGGAAAAGCATCACCGGCACCTTACATGATCGAATCATCTCGGTCGTCGTAGAGCCGATGACAAGGCTGCGGATGCGCGAATGCCCGTAAGCCCCCATCACCAGGAGGTCGATGCCTTCGGTCTCGACCGTCCGGGCAATGACGGCGTCAGGCTGGCCGGCCACGATGTCGGCTCTGACGGAATATCCGCCGGCCTGAAGGACCGAACCGGCATCCTGAAGCCGCTTTTGGGCCTCCGGTGTGTCTTGCGCGACCATCAGAAGCCGACAGGACTGGTCCTCGAACAACCGGCTTCGAGCGACGTGGTCAACAGCCTTCATGCTGCTCGCGCCGCCGTCGAAGGCAATCAGGAAGCTCTTGATGGGCTTGAACGCTCGCGATGCGACGAAGATAGGCTTACGGCTCGAACGGGCGATGCGCTCAAGGTTCGAGCCCAGGTGCAGTTTTGCGAAATCGGCGCCTTCGCCACGCTTGCCGATCACCACCATAGCGGCTTCGGCTTCCATCTCTACGACCGTTTCGACGATATCTCCAATCCGGAGCTTGGTCGTGACGTCGGTGACGCCGGAAGCCTCGATCGCCTCCTTGGCGTCCTCAAGAATTGCGCGGCCACGCTTCTGGGCGAGCTTTGCCCGCTGCTCGTCGAGCGCGCTCAATTCGGCAAGGAGCGTGCTGCGGGCGCCGAGCGCGATGCTCCCGCTCAAATCCGTCGGCGCGCTCGCGGTTTCGCGACGGCCGAGGACATGTAGAATCTCGATGGACGATCCCGTGCGTTTTGCGATCCAGGCAGCATGGTCGCAAACGCTCTTCGAGTAGATCGATCCGTCTACCAGCGCGATCAGTTTCGACATGTGTTCCTCCTCAATGGCCCATGAGACGTTCGAGCGCGCCCGGCTTGTCGTGAATGGCGAGCCTGTCCACGATCGTCTCGCTCGCCGTGTTCAGTCCGATGATGTCGACAGCCGCCCCCTCGCGGCGGAATTTCAACACGATCATGTCGAGCGCGGCGACGCTGGAGATATCCCAGATATGCGCCCGGCTGACATCGATGGTGACCTTTTCGAGCGCTTCCTTGAAATCGAAGGCGGCGGTGAAGTCGTCGGCCGACGCGAAGAAGACCTGGCCTTCGACGACGTAGGTCCGCGCCGTGCCATCCTGCGACAGCGCGGATGTGACCCGGAAAATCTGCGCGATTTTCCAGGCAAAGAAAATGCCGGACAGAAGAACGCCGACCAGGACGCCGATCGCCAGATTATGGGTGAAGACGACGCAGACGACTGTCGCCAGCATGACGGCGGACGAACTGCGCGGATGGTGCCTGAGATTCTTGATCGACGACCAGGAGAACGTTCCGATCGAGACCATGATCATGATTGCGACAAGGGCGGCCATCGGTATCTGCTTCACCCAGTCGCCGAGAACGACGATCATGAACAGGAGGAATATGCCCGCACAGAACGTGGAAAGCCGCCCACGCCCACCCGATTTCACGTTGATGATCGACTGGCCGATCATGGCGCAACCGGCCATGCCGCCGATGAAACCGGTCGCGGCGTTGGCGATGCCTTGGCCGATGCATTCCTGGTTCTTGTCGCTCGGCGTATCCGTTAGATCGTCGACGATCGAAGCGGTCATCAGCGATTCCAGCAACCCGACAGCGGCTACCGCCGCCGAGTATGGCAGGATGATCATCAGCGTTTCGAGGGTCAACGGAATTTGTGGAATCAGGAAGACCGGAAGCGTCGAAGGCAGTTCGCCCATGTCTCCCACCGTCCTGAGGTCGAGACCAAAAACAATGGCGATCGCCGTCAGCACGAGGATACAGACCAACGGCGATGGAACCGATTTCGTTAGCAGCGGAAACAGGTAGATGATGCCGAGCCCGGCCGCGACCATCACATAGGTCAGCCATGGTACGCCGATCAGTTCCGGAAGCTGCGCCATAAAGATGAGGATCGCCAGCGCATTGACGAAGCCTGTCATTACCGAGCGCGACACGAAACGCATCACGTAGCCCAGACGGAGCAGCCCGGCAGCGATCTGGATGAGCCCTGCAAGAACCGTGGCGGCCAGAAGATACTGAAGCCCATGCTCCTTGACCAGGGTCACCATCAGCACGGCGGTTGCCGCGGTGGCCGCCGAGATCATACCGGGACGGCCGCCGGTGATGGCTACGATCACTGCGATAGAGAAGGAGGCGTAGAGGCCGACCTTCGGATCGACGCCGGCGATGATCGAAAAGGCGATGGCTTCTGGGATGAGCGCCAAGGCGACCACCAACCCTGCGAGGACGTCGCCGCGAATGTTGCCGAACCACTGGTCGCGGTAAGCGGTAAGCGAATGCATAAAGAGTCCATTGAAAACACAAAACCGCTCGGATCGGACGATCCGTTCAAAGGTTCATGATTGGCGGTTGCGTTGTCCGGCGGATCGGCGGCCGGAAGAGCCACCCGGATTCTCACCGGGTCCGATTGAATGACCCTCTATAGAGCGAGATCATCTCGCATTGCAACATGACACGAGGACGGCTCTTCAATTGCCGCTGTGCTGGTTCACAACCATGCACCGACCGTCGCATTCCAAACAACTCTGGGATAGTCTCGCGCTTGAAGCGAAGTCCGGACCAATGGAGGCAATACGATCGGATGAAAGAAGGCGCGCAGAAGCGGCGCGTCGCCTTGGTCGGCACCGGCCATCGCGGCGCTGGCACGTGGGGCAGGGAACTGCTCGCCAATTGCGGGCAATGGGTCGAGTTCGTCGGGCTTTCCGACCGGAATTCCCTGCGGCTGGAGCGCGCCCGGGCGGCAATCGGCACCGCAGCACCGGTTTTCACCGACCCTCACGCCATGCTTTCGGTGACCAAACCGGACATGCTGATCGTCTGCACCCGCGACGACACTCACGCCGAGATGATCGTGGCGGCGCTCGAAGCGGGCGTGGACGTGCTGACGGAAAAGCCCATGACCACGACTGCGCAGATGTGCCGGCGCATCCTGAAAGCAGAGCAGCGCACCGGCCGGCGCGTCGATGTAGGTTTCAACTACCGCTTCTCGCCGACGGCGAAGGTCATCAAGGAAGTGCTGCTGTCCGGCGCGATCGGCGAGGTCGTCTCGGTCGATTTCCACTGGTATCTGGATGTCCAGCATGGCGCCGATTACTTCCGGCGCTGGCACGCCTTTCAGACCCATTCCGGCAGCCTGTTCGTCCACAAGGCCACGCATCATTTTGACCTCCTGAACTGGTATCTGGCGTCCGACCCGCAGGAGGTTTTTGCCCGCGGCGCGCTCCGCCGCTATGGGCGCGCCGGCCCGTTCCGCGGTCCGCGCTGCAAGACCTGCCCGCACGCGTCGATCTGCGATTTCCACATCGACATCGGCCGCGATCCCTGGCTCGACATGCTTTACGAAGACCCGTCGCGCGAGGACGGTTATTTCCGCGACGCCTGCGTGTTTCGCGAGGAAATCGACATTTTCGACACGATGAGCGCGGCGATCCTTTATGAAAACGGCGTCCAGGTTTCGTACTCGCTCAACACCTTCATGCCGATCGAAGGTCACCACCTCGCTTTCAACGGTACGAAAGGCCGCGTCGAGATCCGCCAGTACGAGCGCCAGGCATGGGAGACGCCCGACGAGGATGAGATTTTCGTGATGCGCAATTTCGGCGCGGCGGAGCGCATTCGCATCCCTCACCAGGCCGGCGGCCATTTCGGCGGCGACCTCGCGCTGCAAAGAATGCTGTTTGCGCCTGGCGCGACCGATCCGCTCGGGCAGCGGGCGGACGCCCGCGCCGGCGCGATCTCGGTGCTGACCGGCGTCGCCGCCGTCGAAAGCGCCCACACCGGCCAGCCCGTCAAGGTGAAGCCGCTGCTCGATGAGCCCAATGCGGCCTGATCGGCTCGCGATGCAGCCCGGCAGGTTTCAAACGCAAGGGGATGGCAAATGACCCGCGTGCTTGTTGCAGCGAAGTAACCATTGAGTTACTATCAGCACATGCGGAGGCTCCGCTTTCAGGCGTGGCATCCGTGACCAAGGGCGACGGCCCGAACGCTCAGGGAGGAGCAGCACATGAACAACCGCATTTCTCGGCGGGACTTCGGCCGCCTCACGGCCGCCGGCGCATCGCTTGCAGTTCTCGGTGGAATGATGACGCCGGCTCAGGCCGAAACCCGGCTCCGCCTCATCTGGTGGGGCAACCCGGACCGCGACCGGCGCACCAATGAGGTCGTCGACCTCTACGTGAAGCAGAATGCCGACGTCGTCATTGACCCGGAAACCTACGCCTGGAACGACTATTGGCCCAAGCTCGCCACGCAGGCGGCCGGACGGAACCTTCCCGACGTAATCCAGATGGATTACCGCTATATCTTCGAATATGCGCGGCGCGGCCAGCTCGCCGACCTGACGCCGTTCGTCGGCAAGTCCCTCGACCTTTCCGATTTCGATCCGAACCAACTCGCATCGGGCAAGGTGGATGACAAGCTCTACGGCATCTCGATGGGCGCCAACTCGATGACGCACGTCTACAAGCCGGCGCAACTGGAACAGCTCGGCCTGCCCGTGCCCGATGCCACCAAGTGGACGATCGACGATTACGTCGCGATGGGCAAGGAAGTGAAAGGGAAGCTGCCGGAGGGGCTCTACTTCTCGGAGAACATGGCCTATCGCGAGCCGAGCCTCGAGACATGGGTGCGCCAGCGCGGCAAGGCGCTCTACACTGCCGACGGCAAGCTCGGCTACGACCTCGAGGACCTCACCGACTATTTCGCCTTCTGGTTCCAGATGCAGGAGGACGGGCTGACGCCTCCGGCCGACCTGCAGTCACAGGCTATCGCCTCCGGCAAGATGGAGGACACGATGTTCGTAACCGGGCATGCGGTGTTCGACTTCATCCACTCCAACCAGCTCGTGGCAGTGCAGAAGCTCGTTCCTGACGATCTCGACATCACGATGATCCCCAACCAGAAGGACGGCAAGCCGGGCCAGTACCTCAAGCCCTCAATGCTCATCTCGATGTCTGCCACGGCGGCCGATCCGGAGGCGTCGGCGAAGCTCATGAACTTCTTCGTCACTGACGAGAGCGCTGCCGACATTCTTCTTATCGAGCGCGGCGTGACGGGCGACGCCAGCATCCGCGAGCGCATCCTGCCCAAGCTGTCGCCGACCGAGCAGAAGATCGTCGCCTATCTCGACGTGGTCGGCACGCATGTCGGCGACCTGCCTCCGCCGCCGCCGAAGAATGCCGGCGAACTCGACCGCGCTCTGCAGCCGGCTTGGGAGTCGGTGGCCTTCAAGAAGGTCGACCTGAAAGTGGCGGCAAAGGATTATTACGAGAAGGCGAAGGTGGCGCTCGAACGCGCCTGACGGGATCTGCCCGGCATGGCCACGACCGCCGCTGGCGAAATCGGTGCGGAAGGCCGTCGCGTCGCGGCGGCCTCCAGCCTGTCCGCGCGCCTGGCCCGCTCCTGGCGCCGCAACGGGGCGGGCTACCTGTTTCTCACACCCTGGCTGATCGGCTTCTTCGGCCTCACTCTCGGGCCGACGCTCGCCTCCCTCTATCTCTCCTTCACGGACTACGACCTCCTCACCCCGCCGCGCTGGGCGGGGCTCAAGAACTACGAATACGCCTTCTTCCAGGACGAGCGGCTTCGCCATGCTTTGTGGGTGACGTTTCACTATGTGATCTGGGCGGTGCCGCTGAAGCTCGCCGTGGCGCTCGCGCTCGCCATGGCGCTCGACCGCAGCGTGCGCGGCGTCGGCCTCTACCGTGCCGCCTTCTACCTGCCGTCGCTGCTCGGTGCGTCGGTCGCGATCGCGCTCCTCTGGCGGCTGATTTTCGGCGCCGACGGGCTCGTGAACCACTTGCTGTTCGTGATCCTCGGCATCAAAGGACCGGGATGGGTCACGCATCCCGACTACGCGCTGTGGACGCTGATCGCACTCGCGGTGTGGCAGTTCGGATCGCCGATGATCATCTTCCTTGCGGGCCTGCGGCAGATCCCGCAGGATCTCTACGAGGCCGCGTCGATGGACGGGGCAGGCGCCCCGCGCCAGTTCTTCCGGATCACGCTGCCGCTGCTTGCCCCCGTCATCTTCTTCAATCTCGTCTTCCAGACGATCGAGGCGTTCAAGGCCTTCACACCGGCGTTCATCGTCTCGGGAGGCAGGGGCGGCCCGGTCGACTCCACCCTCTTCTACTCGCTCTATCTCTATATCGAGGCCTTCGAGAATTTTCGTATGGGCTACGCTTCGGCGCTCGCTTGGCTGCTGCTCGTGATCATCGGCATCTTCACCGCGACCGCCTTCCTCACGTCGCGCTACTGGGTCTACTACGAGGACGAGGGCCGATAGATGGCAATGCCCGGCACATCGCGAAAATCCGCCGCCTGGCGATCGGTGAGCCGCCACGTCATCCTGATTCT
The DNA here is from genome assembly GCF_011045125.1 of Allomesorhizobium camelthorni. GTDB lineage: Bacteria > Pseudomonadota > Alphaproteobacteria > Rhizobiales > Rhizobiaceae > Allomesorhizobium > Allomesorhizobium camelthorni. The sequence continues at coordinate 6,664 of NZ_JAAKZF010000021.1, forward strand.
CGCGGCCTTCGGCATGCTCTATCCGCTGATCTGGATGGCGGCGAGTTCCTTCAAGCCGGACAACCTTATCTTCACGCAGCCGAGCCTCGTCCCGAGCGTCTGGGATTTTTCGAATTATGCCAGCGGCTGGCATGCGCTACGCGTCGACTTCACCACCTTCTACAAGAACTCGTTCCTCATCTCGGCGCTCGCGGTGATCGGCAACCTCATGGCCTGCTCGCTGACGGCCTATGCGTTCGCGCGGCTGAATTTCCGCTTCCGCTGGTTCTGGTTCGCCATGATGATGGGCACGCTGATGCTGCCCTATCACGTGACGCTGGTGCCGCAGTACATCCTGTTCCTCAACCTCGGCTGGGTGAACACCTACCTGCCGCTCGTGGTGCCGCGCTTCCTCGCGGTCGACGCCTTCTTCATTTTCCTGATGGTGCAGTTCTTCCGCGGCATCCCGCGCGAGATCGACGAGGCAGCGATCATGGACGGCTGCGGCCCGTGGCGCATCTACTGGCGCATCATGCTGCCGCTCTCCTCGCCGGTGCTTGCCACCGCCGCGATCTTCTCGTTCATCTGGACCTATGATGATTTCCTGGCGCCGTTGATCTATCTGAATGACATGCGGCAATACACGGTGCCGCTGGCGCTGCGCGCCTTCATCGACTCGAGTGGCGGTGAATCCCTCTATGGCGAAATGTTTGCCATGTCGACGCTGTCGCTGCTGCCGGTCTTCATCGTCTTTCTGGTCTTCCAGCGACTGATCATCCGCGGCGTCGCGTTGGGGGCGCTGAAACGTTGAGCCGGCTACAGAAATGAAAGGATAGTGATGGCATCGCCTGGATTTGCATTCGCGGCAATCGGCCTGAACCACGGCCATATCTACGGCCAGACGGAGGTGATGATCAGAGCCGGCTGCCGGCTGAAAGCTTTTTTCGCGCCGGAGGACGATTTGGCCGCCGCCTATAGCTCAAAATTCCCGGACGCCAGGCGGGTGGCGGATGAGCGCACGATTCTCGATGATCCCGAAATCCTCCTCGTGATCGGCGCCGGCATCCTGGCCGACCGTACGCCGATGGCGGTCAGGGCAATGCGCAGCGGCAAGGACGTGATGCTCGACAAGCCGGGCGCAACGACGCTGGAGCAGCTCGCCGAACTGCGCCGGACTCAGGCCGAGACCGGCCGCATCCTGTCCATCCTCTATTCCGAGCACTACACCCAGCCGGCCACCATCGCGGTGGGCGAACTGGTCAGGGCCGGCGCGATCGGCCGCGTTGTCCAGACGCTGGGTCTCGGTCCACATCGGATCGGCAATTATCAACGCCCGGACTGGTTCTGGAAGCGCGACCGGACAGGCGGCATCCTCACCGACATCGGCTCGCACCAGGTCGAGCAGTTCCTGTTCTTCACCGGCAGCAGCCAAGCGGAAATCGTCGCCAGCCAGGTCGCCAATTTCGATCATCCGGATACGCCGGAGTTCGAGGATTTCGGCGACATCATGCTGCGCTCCGACACCGCCGCCGGCTATATCCGCGTCGACTGGTTCACCGCAGACGGCCTGCCCACCTGGGGCGACGGACGGCTGTTCATCCTCGGCACGGAAGGGACGATCGAGCTACGCAAATATGTCGACATCGCCGGCCGACCGGGCGGCAATCATTTGTTCCTCGTCGACCGCACGGGAACGCGTCACGTCGACTGCTCCGACACGAAAATCACCTATGGCGAGCAGCTTCGCGACGACGTGCTCAACCGGACCGAGACGGCGATGCCGCAAAAACATTGCTTTCTCGCCACCGAACTCGCCCTGACGGCGCAGGCCAAAGCCCAGCGTATCGACGGCGGCAGACCTCCGGAGAAAACCGCATGAGCAGACGTCTGAAGGTCGGCGTGGTCGGCTGCGGCGTCGGCGTTGGCCACATCAAGGGCTACCAGGAACTGCCGGATCTCTACTCTGTCGAGGCGCTCTGCGACATTGACCCGGCCCGAGCGTCAGCGATCGCCGGTGAGCACGGCGTTCGCGCGTCCATCGGCGATTTTGATGCGTTCCTGGAACACGACCTCGATATCGTGGATATCTGCACGCCGTCGGCACTGCATTTCGAGCAGGCGAAGAAGGCGCTGCTCGCCGGTCGTCACGTGGTGGTCGAAAAGCCCTTCGCCAGTTCGCTCGCCGAAGCCGATGCGCTGGTCGAACTGGAGCAACGGAGCGGTAAGCGGCTCTGCCCGGTGTTCCAGTACCGTTTCGCCAACGGCATCGCGCAATTGTTCCACCTGCGCCAGCGGGGTTTTGCCGGCAATGCCTATGCGGCGACGGTGGAGACGCATTGGCGACGCCTGCCGGCCTATTACGACAATCCATGGCGCGGCCGCTGGGCGACCGAACTCGGCGGCTGCATGATCACTCATGCCATCCACAACCACGACATCCTGACACATGTGCTAGGACCGGTCCGCAGCGTCTTCGCCCGCACTTCGACGCGGGTGAACCCGGTCGAGACGGAGGACTGCGCGGCGGCCGTACTGGAGATGGCGGACGGCTCGCTTGCCACTTTGTCAGTCACGCTCGGCGCGGAGGAGGACATGTCGCGGTTGCGCTTCTGCTTCGAGGGGCTGACGGCGGAGAGCAATCGCAGCCCGTACAATCCCGGCACGGCGCCGTGGCGCTTTATTGCCGCCGATCCTGAGCGCCAGCGGGCCATCGACGCGGCGGTCGCCGAGGTCGAGCCTGCGCCGGAGCGCTATGCCGGCCAGTTCCTGCGGCTGCACCGGGCGCTGACCGAAGGCGGCGCACTGCCGGTCTCCATCGCGGATGCGCGGCCGTCGCTGGAACTGATTACAGCCGCCTATCATTCGGCGCGGACGGGCGAGGCGGTGCATCTGCCGATCGGGCGGGATCATCCGCTTTATGCCGGCTGGCTGCCCCGGCCGGACAGGGAGGTGGCGTGATGGCAAGCCTGGAACTGCGCAACGTCGTCAAGCGGTTCGGCGCGGTGGAAATCATCCACGGGGTCGACCTGACGATCGAGGATGGCGAGTTCGTGGTCTTTGTCGGCCCGTCCGGCTGCGGGAAATCGACGTTGCTCAGGATGATCGCGGGACTCGAAGGCATTTCTGCGGGCGAGGTCTATATCGACGGCGAACTGGTCAACGACGTAGCTGCAGCCAAGCGCGGCCTCGCCATGGTCTTCCAGTCCTACGCGCTCTATCCGCATATGACGGTGCGGAAAAACCTCTCCTTCGGCCTTGAGACGATGGGCGCCTCGCGCGAGGAGACGAAGCAGCGGGTGGCGCAAGCCGCCGAAATCCTACAGATCGATGCGCTTCTCGACCGCAGGCCGGGGCAGCTCTCCGGCGGGCAGCGCCAGCGCGTCGCCATCGGCCGCGCCATCGTGCGCGAGCCGCGGATATTCCTGTTCGACGAGCCGCTCTCAAATCTCGACGCCGAGCTTCGGGTGCAGATGCGGGTGGAGATCAACAAACTGCACCGCAGGCTCGGGACCACGATGATCTTCGTCACGCACGACCAGGTCGAGGCGATGACGCTTGCCGACCGGATCGTCGTGCTGCGCGCCGGGGTGATCGAGCAGGTCGGCACGCCGCTCGACCTCTACAACCATCCCGCCAATCTGTTCGTGGCCGGCTTCATCGGCTCGCCGCGCATGAACTTCCTTGCTGCGGAGATGGTGGCCGGCGAAGGCGGCGAGACGCGAATCCGCGGGAAGTCCGGGCTCGATCTAGTCTTTCCGGCGGTCGATCCTCGCCAGGAAAAAGTAACCTTCGGTGTCCGGCCGGAGCATCTCGGGATCGTCGATCCGGCTGGCGCCATGCTCACCGGCGAGGTGCAGATCGCCGAGCACCTCGGCGGCGAGACTTTTCTCTATGTGGCGCTGCCCTCGGGAGAGACCATCGTCGTTGAGATCAAGGGCCAGGCTGCGGTCCAATCCGGCGAGCGGGTGGGCATAGAAGTGGATGCGGCCGCCTGCCACGTTTTCGGTGGCGACGGGCTCTTGATCGGCCGCGTCGCCGGTTCCGAATTGCCCAGTTCCGCCGCCCGCATCGAACAGGCGTCGGCCCAGGCGGCACGGTTATGAATTCGGACCTCGACCCGCTAAGCCGGCTCATCGACGGAAACCTACCTTTGCGGGTTCATGGTGGAGGGGTAACCAGGCAGGGTGGGGCATGACACAGACGGATGAGGCGGCGGCCGCCGCCGGGGACAAGCCGGCAAAGAACCGCCGCGGTTCAAGCGCTGCCGGGTCGGCGCGCGATCCGGAGCGCACCCGCGCGGCCATCCTCGACGCGGCGGTCCGCGAATTCGCGACCGAAGGCTTTGGCGGCGCCCGGGTCGACGCGATCGCGGCGCGGGCCAAGATCAACAAGCGGATGCTCTATCACTACTTCGGCAACAAGGGGGATCTCTACCTCGCAGTGCTGGAGGAGACCTATCGGGGTATCCGCGTTGCGGAGCGCAAGCTGCACCTCGAGGACCTGCCGCCGGACGAAGGCATGCGGCGGCTGGTGACTTTCACCTGGGAGTATTTCCTGGAACATCCGGAATTCCTGTCGCTGCTCAACACCGAAAACATGATGCGGGCGCGCCACCTGAAGCGCTCGAAGCGCATTCAGGAGCTTCATTCGCCGCTGATCGGCCTGATCGACGAACTGCTCACGCGCGGGGCGCGCGAAGGCCTGTTCCGTTCCGGTGTCGACCCGGTCCAACTCTACGTGACGATAGCGTCCATCGGCTTCTTCTACCTATCGAACCGCTGGACCCTGTCGACCATATTCGGCCGCGATCTCAACGCGGACGCCGCCCTCAAGGAGCGCGGCGCGCACATTGTCGACGTCGTGCTCGGCTATCTGAAGCCCTGACGCAAACTGCTGCGAAGGACCCTTGACCGTGGTGGATTTCCGAGTCAATCTTGTAACCGGATAGTTACTTGAAGCCAGGCCAAACTGGCCGGTTGATAGCAGCAGGCGTGTCACGGGCGCCTGGCGCGAGGGAGGCGCGAAGATGGCTGAGCGGCGCATCGGCATCATCATGCACGGCATTACCGGCCGCATGGGTCTCAACCAGCATCTGATTCGCTCGATCGTGGCGATCCGCGCGCAGGGGGGCGTGGCGCTGTCGAACGGCGACCGGCTGATGCCCGATCCAATCCTCGTCGGGCGCAATGCCGACAAGGTCGAGGCGATCGCCAGGGCGCACGGCGTCGAGCGCTGGACCACCGACCTCGCCGCCGCTCTCTCCAACCGCTCGGACGAGATATTCTTCGACGCCGCGACCACCCAGATGCGCGCCGAGCTCATTGGCCGCGCCATCGACGCCGGCAAGCACGTCTATTGCGAAAAGCCGATCTCGGACAAACTCCATGTCGCCCTGGCCCTCGCCAGAAAAGCCAGGGCAGCCGGCATCAAGCACGGCGTCGTGCAGGACAAACTGTTCCTGCCAGGCCTGAAGAAGCTCGCAATGCTGCGCCAATCCGGCTTCTTCGGCCGCATGCTCTCGGTGCGCGGCGAATTCGGCTACTGGGTGTTCGAAGGCGACTGGCAGGCGGCGCAGCGCCCGTCGTGGAACTACCGCAAGAAGGACGGCGGCGGCATCATCCTCGACATGCTGTGCCACTGGCGCTACGTGCTCGACAACCTGTTTGGCGAGGTGAAATCCGTCTCCTGCCTCGGCGCGACGCACATCCCGACGCGCGTCGACGAACAGGGCCGTAAATACGAGGCCGATGCCGATGACGCGGCCTACGCGACCTTCGAGCTCGACGGCGGCGTTATCGCGCAGGTGAACTCGTCATGGACGACGCGGGTGCGCCGCGACGATCTCGTCACCTTCCACGTCGACGGCACCCACGGCTCGGCGGTCGCCGGGCTGACGAAATGCTGGACCCAGCACCGGGTCAACACGCCGAAGCCGGTGTGGAACCCAGACATCCCGCAGACCATCGACTTCTTCGACACCTGGGAGGAGGTACCGGACAACTGGCCTTCCGGCAACGGCTTCAAGGAGCAATGGGAAATGTTCCTGCGCCATGTTGCCGAGGACGGCCCGTGGAAATACGATCTTGTCGAGGGCGCCAAGGGCGTGCAGCTCGCCGAACTCGGCCTGAAAAGCTGGCGGGAGCGGCGCTGGCTCGACGTTCCGGCGCTGGAAATATGATGACCGAAATCCGGCTGCCCACCGCCGACCGGCGGATCGAGCCCTACGCCATGACCGGCGAGCCGATCCGGATCGAACGGTGCGACGCCGGCTCCTTCCCGCGTATCGCATTCGCCGCCGCCCATGTCGTCGCCGATCCCCTGGCCGACAATGATCCATGGCTGACGCCGGCTATCGATTGGGAGAAGACGCTTCGCTTCCGCCACTATCTGTGGGATCTCGGCCTGGCGGTGGCGGAAGCCATGGACACCGCCCAGCGCGGCATGGGGCTCGGCTGGCCGGAGGCGCGCGAGCTTATCACCCGCTCGGTGGCCGAGGCCAAAACCCGGCCCGGGGCGGTGATCGCCTGCGGCGCCGGCACCGACCATCTCGCTCCCGGCCGCGATATCACGATCGACGATGTCATCCGCGCCTATGAGGAACAGGTCGAGGCGGTTGAGGCCGCCGGCGGGAGTATCATCCTGATGGCGAGCCGGGCGCTCGCCGCAGCCGCCAAAGGCCCCGACGACTATGCTCGCGTTTACGACCGCGTGCTCGCCCAGGTGAAGGAGCCGGTGATCATTCACTGGCTCGGCGAGATGTTCGACCCCGCCCTCGAAGGCTATTGGGGCTCCGCCGACCACTGGGCGGCGATGGACACCTGCCTCGACGTTCTGGCGGCGCATGCGTCAAAGATCGACGGCATCAAGATCTCGCTCCTGTCGAAGGAAAAGGAAATCGCTATGCGCCGGCGTTTGCCCAAGGGCGTGCGCATGTACACCGGCGACGACTTCAACTACGCCGAACTGATCGCCGGCGACGGGGAAGGTCATTCCGACGCCTTGCTCGGCATCTTCGACGCCATCGCGCCGGCTGCTTCCGCCGCTCTCGCAGCGCTCGGGCGCGGCAGCCGGGACGAGTTCTTCGGCATACTGGAACCGACCGTTCCGCTGTCGCGGCATGTCTTCAAGGCGCCGACGCGCTTCTACAAGACCGGCGTCGTCTTCCTCGCCTATCTCAACGGGCTCCAGGATCATTTCGTCATGATTGGCGGCCAGGAGAGCGCCCGTTCGCTGCTCCATCTCGCCGATCTCTTCCGTTTCGCCGACCGCGCTAGGGTGCTCCATGATCCGGAGCGTGCCGCCGCGCGAATGGCCAAGGTACTGGCGGTGCATGGCGTCGGATGACGTTGGAACAATGCCAGGCTGGTCCGTTCGGGAGCGCTCCCGTCGAGCCGGCATAACAACAAGGGAGGAAGACCATGTTGAAAAGAACAGTGCTTGCCGCCTTCGTCGCGGCGTTTCCGCTTGCCGCTTCGGCCCAGGATTATCCGTGGAAGCCGGACCGCCCGATTACCGTGATCGTGCCATGGGCGGCGGGCGGCTCGACCGACCAGGTGGTGCGCGTCACCGCGGGGGAGATCGAGAAGGAGCTCGGCCAGAAGGTTGTTGTCGTCAACACGCCAGGCGCTTCCGGCTCGATCGGCACCAAGGCGGTCATCGACGCTCCCAAGGACGGCTACACCTGGGGCTCCGGAGCCGCCAAGGACCTAGGAACCTACGTCGTGAGCGGCCTGGCCGACACCAAGGTCGAGGACTGGCAGCTTTATCTCAGCGTCATCAACGTATCAGTGCTCAGCGTCAATCCGGACTCGCCGTACCAGACCGCGGCCGAGCTGGTCGCCGCCATGAACGAGAAGCCCGGTGCGGTTTCGGTCGCGACCGCCGGCATCAACTCGTCCGGCCATGCCGCGGTGGAAGCCCTCACCCAGGCGCTCGGCCTCACCTACAAGCATGTCAGCTACGATGGCGGCGCGCCTGCGGTGAACGCGACGGTCGCCGGTGAGACCGAGGTTACGACGCAGCTCGCCGTCGAGCAGGCGGCGATGCTGCGCGCCAAGCGGCTGCGTCCGCTGGCGGTGCTGTCGGACAAGCCGCTCGAACTCGACGGCTTTGGCACGATACCCCCGATCACCGAAGCGGTCGCCGGCTTTACCCCGACGGACAATTATTTCGGCATTTTCGTGCCGAAGGGCGTTCCTGCGGAAGTCACCCAGACGCTGGACATGGTCTGGGAGAACGTCATTTCCAAGTCGGAGGCGATAAAGGCCTACGCGACCAAGAACGGCGCCATCTTCGCAGCGCCCTATGGCGAGAAGGCGATGGAAGCGGTCATGCCGGCGATCCGCGTCACCGCCTGGCAGCTCCATGCGGCCGGCAAATCGAAGGTCGCGCCGGACACGGTGGGCATTCCGAAGCCCTGATATCGACGACTGAGGGCGGGCGGCTTCCGCGGCGGCCCGCCATTTCGGAGTTTCAATGGACGATCGCAAGCCTTCCGCCTTCGCCGATCTCGTCTCCGGCTCCTGCTGGGTCGCTCTCGCCGCCGCGATTATGATCGGCTCTTGGCGGATGGACCGCCTGGAGCATCTGCAGGCGAGCATTTATTCCGCACCGGGCATCGTTCCCGGCCTGATAGGGGTCGCGCTCGCTCTCATGGGGCTGGTGCTGATGCTGCGCGCCTGGTGGGCAGGCGCGCTTGCCGGGGCCGGCCGGCCGCGCTTCGCGTGGAGCGAACACGCGCGGCTTCTCACTGCGGTCGCGCTCTGCCTCGCCTTCGCGATCGGTCTTGTCGGCCGCGGCCCACCGTTCTGGCTCGCCGCTGCTATCTTCATCGCGGTCACCGTTTTCGCGTTCCAGTTCCCCGAGCGCCGCGCCGCCCGGACGCTCCTGCGCGGCGCGCTCATCGCCGTCGTCTATGGCCTCGTGTCGGGCTATGCTGTCCATTACGTCTTCCAGGAGCTGTTCCTGGTCAGGCTGCCGTGAGCATGGGCATGTTCGACGGCCTCATCATGTTCGGCCATTCGATCGCGAGCTTCGCTACGCCGACGACCATTCTTTACGCTCTCGTCGCAACGCTGGTCGGCCTCGTCATCGGCGCGCTACCGGGCCTAACCGCCACCATGGGCGTCGCGCTCATGACCACCATGACGCTGACGCTGCAGCCCAACGACGCCATCCTGATCCTGATCTGCACCTATGTCGGCGCGATCTACGGCGGCAGCCGCAGTGCGATCCTGCTCAACATTCCGGGCACACCGGCCTCCGCCGCCTCTTGCCTCGACGGCTACGCGCTGGCGAGGCAAGGGCTGGCTGGCCGCGCCATGGGCATCGCCACCACCGGCTCGGTGCTAGGCACCTGGATCGGCATGTTCTTCCTCGCGACGCTGACGCCCGTGCTCGGCGAAGTGGCGCTGAAGTTCGGCGCATACGAGTTCTTCTGGCTCGCAGTCTTCGGCGTGGTGATCTCCGGCAATTTGACCGGAAACGATCCGCTGAAAGGCTGGATAGCCGGCTTCCTCGGCCTGTTCATCGCCACGATCGGCCAGGAAGGGCTCTACGCCCACGACCGCTTCACCTTCGGCTATCACGATCTCTCGGGCGGCATCGCGCTTTTACCGGCGCTGGTTGGCGCCTTCGGCTTCGCCGAAGTGCTGACGGTGATGCGCGACAAGCCGCGCGATGTGATCCTGAACAGCTTCGATGCAGTCATCCCCCGCATCCGCGACGTGTTGCAATACTGGCGCACCATCATCCGCTCGGGCGTGATCGGCACCGGCATCGGCATCATCCCCGGCGTCGGCGAGGACGTCGCGGCATGGAGTTCCTACGCCGCCGCACGCCGCGCCAGCAAGGAAAAGGAAAAATTCGGCAAGGGCTCGGTCGAGGGGCTGATGGCGGCCGAGACAGGTGACAACGCCTGCGTGCCGGGCTCGGTGATCCCGGTGCTGACGCTCGCCGTGCCCGGCTCTGCGCCCGCCGCCGTGCTGCTTGCCGCCATGCTGATCCACGGCGTCCAGCCGGGACCGCTGATCATGGTCAATTCGCCGCAATTCGTCTTCGACGTGGTGGCGATGATGCTTATCGCCAGCGTCGCCATCCTGATCTACGGGCTGACGCTGACCCGCCTGCTGGTGAAGATCCTGCAGGTGCCGCAGACGCTAGTGATGCCGGTGATCTTCGTGCTCTGCGTCGTCGGCTCCTTCGCGCTCGCCTCGCGCGTCTTCGACATCTACGTCATGCTGTTTTTCGGCATCGCCGGCTTTCTCTTGCGCCGGCTAAACTATCCCATGGCGCCGCTGGTGCTCGGTATCGTGCTGGGCGACCTCCTGGACAAAAACCTGCGCCGGGGACTCGTGCTTTCCGACGGCGACCTGACGCCCTTCTTCACCCGGCCGATCAGCGTCGTGCTGTTCCTGTTGATAGCGGGGACCGTCCTGCTCAATATTCCTGTGTTCCACCGCGCCGCCGTGAGCCTCTGGGCGTACGTGAGCGCTCCCTTCCGCCGGACGAAGCGCCCGGACCAACCGACATCGCGGAGGCCGCATGACTGAAACCGTCGAGGGACTGTCGATCAATCTCGCGACCGTGCGCCAGCAATGGGGGTTTGCCGAGGCGGTGGAGGGCTGTCTGCGCCATGGCATCCACGCCATCGCGCCCTGGCGCGACCAGATTGCCGCCATCGGGCTGGATCAGGCAGCGCGCATCGTGCGGGAGGAGGGACTGCAAGTTACCGGCCTGTGCCGCGGCGGCTTCTTTCCGGCCTCCGACGCCGCGGGCCGCCGAGCGGCGATAGACGACAACCGCCGCGCCGTCGAGGAAGCCGCCGCACTGCGGGCCGATTGCCTGGTTCTGGTGGTCGGCGGACTGCCTGCCGGCTCGCGCGACATCGCTGGCGCCCGCGCCATGGTAGTAGAGGGCATTGCTGCGGTGCTGCCTGACGCGGTTGCCGCCGGCGTGCCGCTCGCCATCGAGCCGCTGCATCCCATGTATGCCGCCGACCGGGCTTGCGTGAACACGCTTTCCCAGGCGCTCGACATCTGCGATGCGCTCGACCCACCACAGACCGGCGCGCTCGGCGTCGCGCTGGACGTCTATCACTGCTGGTGGGATCCCGAACTGGAGGCACAGGCCTTGCGCGCCGGGCCGAAACGCCTGATGGCCCACCACATCTGCGATTGGCTGGTGCCGACCCGCGACATGCTCACCGATCGCGGCATGATGGGCGACGGCGTCATTGACCTGCCGGCGATCCGCCGCATGGTCGAAGCCGGGGGCTTTTCGGGTCCCCAGGAGGTCGAGATCTTTTCGGCCGAACACTGGTGGAAGAAACCCGGCGACGAGGTCCTGGCGACCTGCGTGGAACGGTTCCGCACGGTCTGCTGAACGCCTGTGCCAGGGTCAGTACGGCTGCTGTTTCGGAGAAAAGGCGTCGCTTTCGCCGGGAACGAAATCCAAGGGCCAAAGCCGGCGCGAAGGGCCTTGCGGATACGATTCAGCATAAAGCGGCATGGTGGCCAGCAGGGTTTCGGCCAGCGAGATGCCCAGATCGCGCAAATTGAGGCTGAAGGACGTAAGTGACGGCGACAGGAAGCGAGCATGCGGACTGTGGCGTCCGATGACGGCAATGTCCCGTCCGGGCTTCACCCCGGCTTCCTCCAGCCCGCGGTAGAGGCCAATGGCGATCGTCTCGTTCACGAGCACGACGGCAGTCGGCCGTTCCTCGCAGGCGAGGATCGCGCGAGCGATCTGGTAGCCACCAGCCTCGCTGGGCATCGAACGGAAGATCAGGTCCTCCTCGAGCGCGAGCCCGTGGTTTGCCAGTGCCTCCCGGCAGCGCTCGACGAAAACATAGCCAAGATTCGTGTCGTCGTGGGGACGGGTTACCGCGATCCGCCGATGCCCCTTGGCCACGAGGCGGTCGATCGAGGCCTGGGCCATACCCTCGAAATCGAGATCGATCCAAGGCTGGCCGACATCGGTCAGGCTGCGGCCGAGCGAGATGAACGGGATCTTGCGCTTCGCCAGGAAGTCGAAGCGATGGTCGATCCGCCTGGTCGAAGACAGGATGAGGCCATCGGCGAACCCGCGCGCGACTATGCGCCTGAGATAGTCGTAGGGATCCTCTTGCGATGAGCAGAGCAGGGCGACCAGATCAAGCTTGTGGCGCGCAAAAACCGTCTGCACGCCGTCGAAAACGCTCATGAAGAACGTATCGCCATGCCCGGTGATCTCGCTTCCCGTCTGCATCATGAAGCCGATCACGCCCGTTGCCCCCTTGCGCAGGGCGCGTCCCGACTGGTTCGGGACGTATCCGAGCTCCTCCGCCGCCTCCAGCACGCGCTTGCGCGTTTCGGCATTGACGTCCGGCTTGCCGTTCAGGGCTCGCGACACGGTCCCGATCGACACATTCAGATGTTTGGCAAGCAGGTGGATGCCCTTCATTTCCTAGATCTTTCTCCCGTTATTCCCGATTCCGGCGATTCACCCATTGACACAGTTATCAGCGTCAAACTACTATCGTAAACGTTTACGGAAGCTAAATCGGTTCTTCGTAATCGTTTCCGGTGAAGATCTTTGCGCCGCCGGTTAGGGAGGAGCATCGTGCCGATGAAGGCAGTGGTTTGTGGCTGCGGAGCTATGGCCAAGGGCTGGCTGAGAGCGCTTGCCGAAACTCCGGCCCTGAAGGGTGCTGTCGAGATCGTCGGGCTGGTCGACGTCGACCTTTCGGCCGCCGAGGCTCTGGCCGAAGAATTCTCCCTTACAGATGCAGTCACCGGAAGCGATCTGAACGCCGTGCTTGAAGCGACGCGGCCCGATCTCGTTTTCGACGTAGTCGTGCCGTCCGCGCGGCACCATGTCGTCGGCACCGCGCTTGGCTATGGTTGCCACGTGCTCAGCGAGAAGCCGATGGCGGCCTCGCTGGAGGAAGCAGAAGACCTCATAGTCCTTGCGCGCCAGGCCGGGCGCATCCACGCGATCGTGCAGAACAGGCGCTTCATCTCCGGCGTGCGTCGCATGCGCCGGGTCGTCGAGACCGGCGCTCTTGGCGATCTCACCGGCATCCACTGCGATTTCTTCATAGGGCCGCACTTTGGCGGCTTCCGTGAGCAGATGGACAACGTGCTGCTGCTGGATATGGCGATCCACACATTCGATGCAGTGCGTTTCGTTTCCGGAAAGGCGCCGCTGGCGGTTTACTGTCACGAAAGCAATCCGCCTGGTTCCTGGTATCGCCATGGCGCGGCCGCCAACGCGATTTTCGAGTTTTCCGACAATGTCGTGTTCACCTATCGCGGCTCCTGGTGCGCAGAGGGCGCGCGCACGAGTTGGGAAAGCGCGTGGCGTGTCATCGGCACAAAGGGGACCTTGCTCTGGGACGGCGCCGACAAGCTCGACGCCCATGTCGTTTCCGGCGAGACGGGGTTCCTGCGTGAGGTGAGCGAGATCGAAGTGCCGGGCCCTTCACGCGAGGCGGATACCCACGGCCATGCCAGCGTCATTCAGGGTTTTCTGAGCGCAATCCGCGCCGGCGTCGCGCCGGAAACGGACGGCAACGACAACATCAAGAGCCTTGCCATGGTTTTCGGCGCCATCGAAAGCGCCCGCCGGCGCGAGCGCGTGACCATCGCGGCTTAAGGAGCATCAATGACTGACCTGGCAAAATCTATCCGCATCGGCACCATGGTAAACGCCACCAAGGGCGGTGCGGCCAAGCGCATCGGCGAAATAGCCGATCTGGGTTTCGAAAGCTTCGAACCATTTTTCTGGCAAACGACCAACGGCCAGGATCTCGCCGAACTCGGCAAGCGCTGCGCGGACGCGATCGGCGATCGCGACATCACCATCTCCACGCTCGGCATGTTCGGCAATCCGCTCGAGGAAACGGAGATCGACCTTCAGACGCTGCAGGGCTGGAAGGATTGCATCGACAACGCCCATCATTTCGGGGCGAATTGTGTAGCCGGCTTCACGGGGCGCATCCGCAACAAGCCGCTGACGGACAGCCTTCCCCGCTACAAGGAGGTCTGGAGCGAACTCGCCAGGCGCGCCGCCGACAAGGACGTGAAGATCGCCTTCGAAAACTGCGCCATGGACGGCAATTGGGTGAGCGGCGACTGGAACATCGCGCACAATCCGGACGCCTGGGAACTGATCTTCAACGAGACGCCTGATGACAATATCGGCCTCGAATGGGAGCCGTGCCACCAGATGGTCTATCTCATCGAGCCGCTGCCCCAGATCCGCAAATGGGCGGACAAGATTTTCCACGTCCATGGCAAAGACGCCACCATCCGGTGGGACGTGATCCGGGAGCACGGAATTTTCGGCAAGGAGAAATTCGTCTTCATGCGCACGCCGGGTTTCGGCGACAGCAACTGGACGGACATCATTTCGGAGCTTCGCCTGGCGGGCTGGAGCGGATCCATCGACATCGAGGGCTGGCACGATCCCGTCTACCGCGACGGGCTCGAAATGACGGGCCAGGTCTTTGCGCTCAATTATCTCAAGAATGCCAGGGGAGGCGCGTTCGTCGCCGACCCGGGATGACGTGCATGGTGACCGGCATGGAGGAAGTTGCCGGTCACGAAGACAACGAAACGGAGGAGAAGATGAGTTTCCGCAAATATGCGATTATCGGCGCGCTGGCACTCGCAACCAGCTCATTTTTCGGCCTGAACGCGCAGGCCGAGGACGTAACCCTGACGCTCTGGTCCCTCGACCGGGATATCCAGCCCGCTCCCAACTTGATCAAGGAATTCAACGCCCAGAACAACGGCATCAAGATCGAATACCGCCAGATCCAGTTCGATGACGTCGTTACCGAGGCAATGCGGGCCTATGCCTCCGGCCAGGCCCCCGACATCATTACCGTCGACAACCCCGAGCATGCGTTGTTCTCGTCACGCGGCGCATTCCTCGACCTCACCGACATGATCGCAAAATCCTCTGTCGTGAAGCCGGAGAACTATTTTCCCGGGCCGCTTGCCTCGACCATGTGGGATGGCAAGAACTTCGGCATTCCCAAGGCGACCAATACGATCGCGCTCTACTACAACAAGGACATGTTCAAGGCGAAGGGGCTCGATCCCGCCAACCCGCCGCAAACCTGGGACGAACTCGTCGAGGCAGCGCGCAAGCTGACCGATCCGGCCGCGAACGTCTACGGTCTTGCCTTCTCCGCCAAGGGCAATGAGGAGGGCACATTCCAGTTTCTGCCCTGGGCCCAGATGGGCGGTGGCAGCTATGACAATATCAACGCCGAAGGCGCGGTGAAGGCGCTGGAGATCTGGAAGACGATCATCGACGAGAAGCTGGCCTCGCCCGATACGCTGACGCGCGGCCAGTGGGATTCCACCGGCACCTTCAATTCCGGCAACGCCGCCATGGTGATCTCCGGCCCATGGGAACTCGACCGGATGGTGCAGGAGGCAAAATTCGATTGGGGTGTGGCGCTGCTGCCGATTCCCCATCCAGGTGCGGAACGTTCGTCGGCCATGGGCGACTTCAACTGGGCGATCTTCGCCACCACCAAGCACCCCGAGGAGGCGTTCAAGGCGCTGGAGTTCTTCGTCTCTCAAGACGATAAGCTGTTCCAGAATTTTGGCCAATTGCCTGCACGATCGGACATCTCGATCCCGAAGACCGGCCAACCCTTGAAGGACGCGGCTCTCGAGGTCTTCCAGGAGCAGATGAAATACGCCAAGCCGCGCGGCCCGCACCCGGCATGGCCGAAAATTTCCAAGGCCATCCAGGACGCCATTCAGGCGGCGCTCACGGGTCAGATGAGCGCCAAGGACGCTCTCGACCAAGCGGCCGAGAAAATCAAGGGCGTCGAGGGATAGCTGCAGGTGTCGCGCTGGAAGGCCGCCGAGGCGGTCACCACAGTTCCTCCCGGCAGGGCCGTTTCCTCGACTTCTAGCAGGAGGCGGCCCTCGTCGGAGAGTGGCGGAGGATGGATGAAAAGTTTCTTTTCGAGCATGCGGGACGGCCTGGGTTTCGACATTGCCCTTGTTGCCTTCGCGCTCGGTTTCCTGCTCCTGATGTCCGGTTTGCCGCTCGTCTACAATGTGGTGATGAGCTTTCAGGAGGTTGACATGTTCAGCCTCGGCACTTTCTCGCGCCCTTTCGTCGGGCTGAGAAACTACATTGATCTCTTTGCCCAGCCTGAAACCTATCCCATCCTGCTCAACACGCTGATTTTCGTCGTCGGCTCGATCGCCGGCCAATTTCTGATCGGATTCGGGCTGGCGCTCTTTTTCTGGGTCAATTTCCCGGGCGCCTCATGGCTGCGCGGTCTGTTCCTTGTTTCCTGGGTCATGCCGGGCCTGGTCGCCGGCGCCATTTGGAACTGGATACTGTCCGGCGATTTCGGCGTCCTGAACTTCATCCTTCGCGAAACCGGGCTGATCGACGCGAACATCTTCTGGCGCTCGGACCCGGATTATTCGCTCTATGCAGTGATCCTGGCGAATATCTGGCTCGGCACTTCTTTCAACATGATCCTGCTTTCAGTCGGGCTGTCGGGCATTCCGGGCGACCTCTACGAAGCGGCCGAACTGGACGGCGCCAACGCCTGGCAGCGCTTCTGGACCATAACGCTGCCGATGATGCGCTCGACGATCGGCGCCATCATTGCGCTTGGGCTCATTTTTACGCTGCAGCAGTTCGACCTTTTCGCCGCGATAACCTCCGGCGGGCCGAACAACGCGTCGAACGTCACGCAATACTGGGCGTGGGAGCTGTCGTTCCGCCAGTATGATTTCGGCAAGGGGGCCACGGTGTCGGTCGTCATGATCGTCTTCGTCATGCTTGCGGCTGTGGTCTACGTTCGCTCCACGCGGCATGAGGTGCGCGGATGAACGGGACCACCACACGCGACCGTCTGATGCTCGCGGTCGCCGTCGTCATGGCGGCGATCTACCTGTTCCCGCTCTACTGGATGTACATCACCGCGTTGAAGAGCGGCTCGGAAGTATTCGCGACACCGCCGAGTTTCTGGCCGGCCGCCCCGCAATGGAGCACCTACGCCTTCGTCTGGGAAAGCCGGAACATGGGGCGGTATCTGTGGAACTCGCTGGTCATCGCGGTCGGCTCGGTCGCGCTGATTTCCGTCCTGGGTGTCGGCTGCGCCTATGTGCTGGCGCGTTACCGCAATGCGTGGGTGGATGTCGGGCTTTTCCTGATCCTGATGCTGCAGGTTCTTCCAGCGTCCTTGATGATCACGCCGATCTTTGTCGGGTTTTCGCAGCTCGGCGTGTTGGAATATCCACGCCTGGCGGTCGTCATCGCGATTGCGGCAAAGAGCATGCCCTTCTTCGTCGTGCTCGTGCGCGCCACCTTCATGAGCGTTCCGCAGGAACTCGAGGAAGCCGCGCTTGTTGACGGCAATTCCCGGATCGGGGCTTTCTTCAGCATCGTTCTGCCGCTTGCGCGAAACGGCATCCTCGTCAGCGCCCTTCTCATCTTCATGCAGGCCTTCGGCGAATTCGTTTATTCGAAATCGATCATTCAGGCCGCCGAGCTTCAGCCGGCAAGTGTCGGGCTGAACTCCTTCATGGGGCCGAACACCAACGAGTGGAACAACATCATGGCCTACGCCACGATGTATGTGACGCCTATCCTGGCCATCTTCGTCCTTCTGCAGCGACGCATCGTGTCCGGCCTCACTTCTGGAGCCCTCAAATGACGATTCAGATCGAACTGCGTGGCGTCAACAAACATTACGGCTCGTTTCATGCGCTGAAGGATATCGATCTCTCGATAGCTGAAGGCACTTTCGTCGCGCTCGTTGGCCCGTCGGGTTGCGGCAAATCGACCCTGCTTCGGTCGCTGGCCGGACTTGAGAAGATTTCGACCGGCGACCTTAAAATCGCAGGCCAGCAGATGAACGGCGTGCCGCCTCGCAAGCGCGACGTCGCGATGGTCTTCCAGTCCTACGCGCTTTATCCGCACATGACCGTGGAGGAGAACCTCACCTACAGCCTTCGTATCCGAGGTGTCGCCAAGGCGCAGGCCAAAAAGGCTGCCGCAGACGTAGCGGCGACCACCGGCCTGTCCCACCTTTTGGGTCGCTATCCAAGGGAGCTTTCCGGTGGCCAGCGTCAGCGAGTCGCAATGAGCCGCGCCATCATCCGCCATCCGAAAGCCTTTCTCTTCGATGAGCCGCTCTCCAACCTCGACGCGGCCCTGCGGGTTCACATGCGCAAGGAAATTCGAGCGCTCCACGATCGTCTGCATGCCACCTCAGTCTATGTCACGCACGATCAGATCGAGGCGATGACAATGGCCGACCACGTCGTGGTCATGCGCGACGGCATAATCGAGCAGCAGGGCAAGCCGCTCGACCTTTACGACATGCCGGTCAACAAATTCGTTGCCGGGTTCATCGGATCGCCGGCCATGAACTTCATTCCGGCGACGGTCGGCGATGACGGCAAAACCCTGACACTGGACCTCGGTACCGTCAGAGGGACACTGGCCGTTAGCCGGACGCTGCAGCCCGGCCGCAAGATAACGGTAGGCATTCGCCCCGAACACATCGGCATCGCCGCATCAGGGCAGGGCAGCTTTGACGTTCCTGTCGCTGTCGTCGAATCCACGGGTTTCACGGCCTTCATCACCGCCGCAACGACACCGGAACTCATCGTGGTGGAAACGGGACGCAGTGCGGTCCGTCCCGGCGACATGGTTGGAGTGCGGATATCGCCAGACCAGCTACATCTCTTTGATGATGTGACCGGCGTCAGGGTGTGAAATGCAACTGGCGGGTTCGCCTGTCCATGACCCGAGGTGGTGTCGAACCATGACGGCGCTCAGACACTCCGGACATTGACCGGCACGGTATTGGGATCGGAGGCGTGCGTAGCTGCCTGCGCATCGATTCCCGCATTGTCGGGTGAAAGCACCGCGCTCTTGAGAAGCTTCGAATACGGGTGTTGCGGATTGTCGAGCACCGTTCGGGCATCGCCGCCCTCCACCACACGGCCCTTCTGCATGATGATGATGCGGTCGCTGATATGATAGGCGGTGGCGAGGTCGTGTGTGATGTAGACGATCGACACGCCGAGTTCGTCCCGAAGCGCCTTGAACAGTTCTACGATGGACATCCTGAGCGACGCGTCGACCATCGAGACAGGCTCGTCGGCGACGAGCAGCGCGGGACCGGAGATCAGCGCGCGGGCGATCGCGGTGCGCTGCAACTGGCCGCCGGACAATTCGTGCGGAAAGCGCCCGCGCACCTCCGCCAGCGACAGGCCGACCTTGCGCAACGCCTCGTCGCACACGCGATCAACCTCCTTCCGGCCGACGCCCGCCAGGCGGCGGGCTGTGGCGTAGAGGTAGCGGTCGACGCGCTTCAGCGGATTGAAGGCCTCGTAAGGGTTCTGGAAGATCGGCTGCACCTGGCGCATGAAATCGAGTCGCGCGCGCCGGCCGCGGATTGTCGCCAGCGCCTTGCCGCGGAAGCGGATCGCGCCTGCGCTCGCCGCAACCATGTTGAGGATCATGCGGGCGAGCGTCGTCTTGCCGCTACCCGACTCGCCAATAATCGCGAAGATCTCGGGGCGCGACGCATCGAGCGCGAAACTCACGCCGTCGACTGCATTGAAGGTCCTGCGCGCAAGCAGCCCGCCCGACGCGTAGCTTTTTGTCACCCCTTCGAGGTTCAGAAGATCGCCCGTCATTGAACGAGCCCGGTCCGTTGTTTCGCAGTTGCTCCGAACACGCCATCCGGCCGGACGGCCGGGCTTACGGCGTGGCAGGCGACGCGATGGCGAGGATCGATGCTGACCAGCTCGGGATGCGTCTCGCGGCAGATGTCCATGGCGAGCGGGCAGCGCGGATGGAACCGGCAGCCGCTCGGCGGCTCCGCCAGACTGGGCGGCGCGCCGGTGAGCGCCCGCTTGGCCGAGAGGTCGCCGATCCGCGGCAGGCTGGCGATGAGATGCTGTGTATAAGGGTGCTTCGGGCTCCTGAAGATCTCGGCCGTCGGCGCCTCCTCTACCAGGCGCCCGGCATACATGATGCCGAGCCGATCGGAGATGTTGGCGTGGACGGCCATGTCGTGGGTGACGAAGATCATCGACGAGGCGATTTCCCGCTGCGCCTCGCGGATCAGTTCGAGAACGCTTTTCTGCACGACCACGTCGAGCGCCGTCGTCGGTTCGTCGGCGATGATGAAATCGGGCCGGCAGACGGTGGCGAGCGCAATCGCGATGCGCTGGCGCATGCCGCCCGAGAGCTCGTGGGGATAGGCGTCGAGCACGCCCGGCGCGAGCTGGAGACGCTCCAGATGCGCGACGATGGCCGCGAAGAATCGCTGCTTCGGCAGGTCCATATGGGGAAGCGCGAAATCAATGAAGGATTCGCGCACGCGCCGGACGGGATTGAGCACGTTCATCGAGCCTTGCGGAATGTAGGAAAGATGGCGCCAGCGGATCGCCGACAGCGCCGCACGGTCGAGCCTGTAGATGTCGCGGTCAAGGAAGCTGTAGCGGATGGAGCCGCCGACGACGGTGAGCGGCGGCCGGATGGCCGCGGCGATGGTCTTGATGAAGGTGGTCTTGCCGGAACTGGATTCGCCGGCGAGGCCATAGATCTCGTTCCTGCCGACCCGCAGCGAAATATCGTCGACGGCGCGCACCTCGCGCTGCGTGCCGAAATACTTCATCACGTAATAGGCGCGGAGATTCTTGACGTCGAGCATGACATCCGCCGACCCGTCCGCGTGCGGCCGCGCGTTCATGCCTGGCCTCCCATGCGGGTCAGGCGGCTTCTTGGATCGATATACTCGTTCATCGAAACCGAAAGCAGGTAGAGCCCCAGGAAGGTCATAATGACCAGGACGACGGGGAAAAAGATCCACCACCAGACGCCGGCGACCATCGCGGTGTGCTGGTTGGCCCAGTAGATCATCGTGCCGATCGTCGGCGTCTCGATATTGGTGAAGCCGATCACCGAAAGCGTCACCTCCAGGCCGATCGACCAGTTCATATTGTTGAGCGTGGTCGAGAAGACGATGGGCAGGACATAAGGCAGATGCTCCTCCACGAGGATCTGCCGCGTGCTCATGCCTGAAAAGACGCTCATCGCGGTGAACTCGCGCGTCCTGAGGCTGAGCGCCACCGAGCGAATGAGTCGCGCGTCGTACGGCCAGCCGAGCGACGCCATGGCGATGGCCAGCATCGGCCACGACATGTTGTCGCGCATCATGAAGAAGAACAGCACCAGGATAGGAAACAGCGGGATCACGACGAAGGTGTCGTTGATCGTCATCAGGATGCGATCGGTAATGCCGCCGGCATAGCCTGCGACCAGCCCGATCAGCAGCGACAGGACGCGGCTCATCAAGGCGACGGAAATGCCGAAGAGCAGCGAGTTGCGGATGGCCACCGTAAGCTGCCAGAACACATCCTGCCCGCGCGAATTGGTGCCGAATGGATACGCCCAAGATGGAGGTGCGTCAGGCGCGACGACATAAATGTCCATCGGTGGATAGGGCGAGAATAACGAGGCGGCCGCGAAAGCGAAAACAATCAGGATCAGGATCGCGCCGAGCGCGAATTCGAGATTATAGCGGAAGAGGTCGCGGACTGTCTTCAGCATCAGGTCAGCTCCGCGCCACGCGGGGATCGAGCAGCGGGTAGATGATGTCTATGACCAGGATTGCCGCCGCCACCGCGATGATCGACACGGATGTGATGCCGAGCACCAGGCTGTAGTCGCCCGAATTCACGGCCCGCACCAGCAGCGTGCCGATGCCGGGGTAGCCGAAGACGAATTCGGTGATGATTGCGCCGTTGAAGATGGCGCCAAGCGACAAAGCCAGGCCCGTCACCTGCGGCGAAAGCGCATTGCGCATGACGTAGGAGAACAGGATGCGGCGGCGGTCGACGCCGCCGAGCTCGGCATAGGTGACGTAGTCTTCCGTCACGATGTTGGAGACGAGCGAGCGCATGCCGATGAACCACGCGCCTAGCCCGACCAGCACGAGCGACAGCGCGGGCAGGATGGAATGCTTGACGATGCTGGCGGCAAAGGCAAGGCCTTGCCGGTCGATGTTCATCTCGGCGCCGCCGCTGATCGGAAGGATCGGCCAGAGGAAGCCGAAGACGACGAGGAGAATGAAGGCAACGATGTAGTAGGGAATCGGCTGCAGGCTCATGGCCAGAATGCCCAAGGCCTTTAGCAGGCTGTTCTTGCGATAGTAGCCGGCGAGGCCGCCGAGAAAATTGCCGACTACCCAGGCGATAAGCGTCGAGCAGACGAGCAGGCCGAGCGTCCATGGCAGCGCCTGCCAGATCAGCGTCGAGACCGGCGTCGGAAACGCCGACAGCGACGGCCCGAAGTCGCCCGTCGCCATGCGCCTCCAGAAGGAGACGTACTGCTCCCAGGCCGAACCTTCGAGACCATAGAGCTCGCGCAGCGTCTTGCGCATCACCTCGACCATCTCGGGGCTGGACTGGCCGAACATTGTGACGGAACTGATCGCCTGCTCGACGGGATCGACCGGCGTGAGGTGGGTGATGAGATAGGCGATGTTGATGCCGATGAAGACGACCAGAATGAACTGCGCGAAGCGTCTGACGAGATAGAGCGCGTAGGTTCTCATCGCTTCGACCGTGCCGCGGCTTGGATCATGTCATCTTGCACCTGTTCGCGAGCGAGGCGGGGGAGTGCCGCCTCGCTCGCCTGTCCGCCGCTACTGGGCCTTGGCGGGCTTCAGCCTGACGAACATGTATTTGGTGTTCGCCCAGTTCGAGACCGGGTTGGTGTAGGGATCATCCGCGCTCGGGTATCCCGTCCAGTAGGTCGTATCCATCATCGTGAACACATTGTACGACATCAGCGGGATGATAGGCATCTCCCTGACCGCGAGCTTGATGTATTCCTGGCCGAGTTCCTTCACCTTCGGATCGTCGAAGTCGATCGTGCGGATCTCCTCGATGATCTTGTCGAGCTCCGGATGCGTCCAGCGCTGGCGATTGCGCGGCGGCTGACGCTCGCCGCGCGGCTTCAGGAATTCCGAGTGCCAGCTGTCGAGGAAGAAGGACAGGTCGGGGTGGCCGCCCCAGGTCTCCACGCTCCAGGCGATCGCGGCCTCGAAGTCGCCCGATTCGACGCGCGGGAAGAAGTCGGATGGATAGGCCTGCGTCTTGGCGTCGATGCCGAACTGACGCCATTGCTGCACGATCATGGTGCCTGCGCGCGTCATTACCGGCCGCTGGTCGCCTTCGACCAGAAGCGTGATCGAGAAGGGCGTGCCGTCCGGCTTCAGCCATTGGTCGCCCTGCTTCGTGAAGCCGGCGCGCTCGAGAAGCTGGGTGGCGGCCTCCGGGTCAGGTTTCCACCAGCCGCGGCCGATGGCCTTTGCGATCTCCTTGGGATCGGTCGGGATCTGCTCGCCCATCGACGGCCGCAGCATGTCGGCGATCTGCTGGCCGACGGTCGGGTCGTAAGGCTTGTATTTCTGCTTGCCCGTGTCGATCTCGAAGTCGGTCAGCCACTGCTCCAGCGGATCGAAATAATACTCGCCGTAAAGGCCGGTCGGCGGAACACCGATCGCCGAGATCGTCGCCGCGCCGCGGTAGGAGGCCATCGACACCGCCTTGATGTCGATGAGCAGCGCCAGCGCCCAGCGCACGTCGGCGTTCTGGAACGGCTCGACCTGATGGTTGAACATGACCGCCGGAAGCGTCGGATCGGGATGGGCGTAGGGGAAGCCCTTGAACCAGCCCTGCGAGGTCGGCGACTGCTTGATCAGCGTGAACACGCCTTCGGGCGAAGTGTCGTGGATGATGTCGAGCTGGTGGTTGAGCTGCAGGATCACGCGCTTGTCGGGCGGGCCCGGGTCGATATAGGCGGCATATTTCGGGCCCGGTTCGCCATGGCGGGCAAGCGACGTGCGTTGCCAATCCTCGCGTTTTTCCCAGATGTACCATTTGCCGTTCGGGTCGAAGCTGTGAAGCTTGTAGGGACCAATCGTGACCGGCGGATTGAAGTCGAACTTGGTCGGGTCTTCCACCTTTTCGAACACATGCTTCGGCATGATCCAGGCTGCGTTCCAACGCACCGTGAAGGTGGCGTGGAAGCGGGAATTGGGCCGCTTCAGCTTGAACACCACGGTGCGCTTGTCCGGCGCCGTCACGGTGTCGACGCTCGCCAGGAAGACGGGACCCCAGATCATGCCGGGATTCTTCATCTGTGTCTGGACCGTGAAGACGACATCGTCGGCGGTGAACTCCACGCCGTCGCTCCAGAAGATGCCGTCCCGGAGCTTGACCGTCATCTCGGTGAAATCGGCATTGTATTGCGGCTTGTCGGCGGCGAGCGAATTGTCCCACACGCCGTCAAGCCCGGCATCGGGATCGATATACCAGAGCGTATCCATGCCGAGCTGCTGCAACCCGTTGGAGTTGCCGCCGCGCGCCACCATCCAGATGTTGAACCAGGGCGGGTTGGTGATCGTGCCCTGCGGGTTTTCGATGATGATGGTCTCTTCGCGCGGCAGGTTCGAGATGCCTTGAGCAAGCGCGGAAGTTGCCACCAACCACGCGCTCGCGAAGAACGCCAAGACTCGCATGATGCGCATCGTCATTCCTCCCTTTGCCAGTCGCACCGGTGATGCGATGGCTTGTTGTCGTTGGGGAAGGAGGCTAACCCGGGGACCATAGCTGGTCAATAGAACCTGATACATATCGTAATGTCTGATATGAACTCAGTGACAATCCCGGATTGTTACTTCCTTCCGTTCGAGTGCCGCCGGGCGCGCCGTCGAAGGCACGCGGCGTGGCGAGAAAAAATCACACCGACAGCCGGATGAGGTTGTAGGAGCGCGGCTTGAGGCGACACAAAACCCGGCCCTCCTCGACCACCGAGCCGTTCTGCAATTGCGGTTTCACCACATCCGGTGCGTCGGCGCTGTTCACCGCCTTCAGGTCCGGATGATGGATGAGGATGTGCTCGATCAGCCGGGCCGACGGAAAACCTGCAAGGTCGACCGTGAGTTCGGCTTCCTCGTCCGGATGCTTGTTGACGACAAACAGCGCTATCGTCTTGCCCGCCTGGTCATGAACCGCCGCGACATCGATATACGGCACGTCGTCGGCCGCCTTGGCGTCGTAGCGCGGCGCATCGAGCGCGACAGCTAGGCTTTCGCCGCGCCCATGCCGCGAGGCGAGCAGGTAGGGGTAGTAGATCGTGTGCCGGAAGGCCCGCCCGCCGCGCTCGGTGGTAATCGGGGCGATGGCGTTGACGAGCTGAGCTATGCAGGCGATCCGCACGCGGTCGGCGTGGCGGATGAAGGTGTTGAGAATGCAGCCGACGACGAGCACGTCCTCGAAATTATAGACCTCCTCGAGCAGCGCCGGCGCCGCCGGCCAATCCCAGTTCTTGAAATTGTCGTTGTCCTGGCGGCGGCAGTGATACCAGACGTTCCATTCGTCGAAGGAGATGTAGATGTCCTTCTTCGACCGCTTCTTGGCCTTCACATAGTCGATCACGCCGCTGACCGTCTGGATGTAGCGGTCGAGGATCACCGGCTTGGCGAGGAAATTGAGATAATCGTCCTCGTAATTCTCGAAATACATATGCAGCGACAGGTAATCGACATTGTCGTAGCACTCGTCGAGGACGTCGGCTTCCCATTGCGGATAGGTCGGCATGAATGAGTGCGAACTGCCGCAGGCGACAAGCTGCAGCGTCGGGTCGAACGCCTTCATCGCCTTCGCCGTCTCGTTGGCGATGCGGCCGTATTCGTAGGCTGTCTTGTGCCCGACCTGCCACGGCCCGTCCATTTCGTTGCCGAGGCACCACAGGCGCACGTCATACGGTTCGCGCCGGCCGTTCTTGATACGCAGGTCACTCCAGCGGCTGCCGCCCGAGTGGTTGCAGTATTCGAGCAGACCGCGCGCCTCATCGAGACCGCGCGAGCCGAGATTGACGGCAAGCATCAGCTCGGTGCCCGCCGCCTCGCACCATGCCGCGAACTCGTCGATGCCGACCTCGTTGGTCTCCTTCGTTCGCCAGGCATAGTCCAGCGTGACTGGCCGTCTCTCCTTCGGCCCGATCCCGTCCTCCCAATTATAGGCGGAGACGAAATTGCCGCCGGGGTAGCGCGTGACCGGGACGTTCAGCTCCCGCACCATCTCGATCACGTCGCGGCGGAACCCGTGCTCGTCGGCGGCAGGATGGCCGGGCTCGTAGATGCCGGTGTAGATCGCCCGCCCGAGATGCTCCAGAAACGCGCCGTAGACGCGGTCGTCGATCCGGCCGATGCGAAACTCCTTGTGGACGACAGCTTTCGCCTTCATCGCGTTCCCCTGACTGTATCAAATATTCGGATATGTACCCGCAATATCTGATCCTGAACAGGGTGGGTGAGTCAACCCGTCTTAGCCGGGTCGCGGAAGACAGAAGGAGCAATCGAGCGGCGGTGCGCCGTTCAGTCAGTTCAGGCGGGGGCGTTGGCGCGTTCGGAGTCCCGCCGAATGTGCAGGCGCAGGATGATGTCCTGATCGTGATTACCGAAACCCTTGCCGAAGATGTTCACGCCGCCCGGATGCTCGGCGTGTTCGTCGATGCCGACCCGCAGGCGGATTGAATGGTGCTCCGCGAGGTGAAGCTGATTGAGCGTCACGTCCGAGGTCTTTTCGCCGTCGAGGTAGCTCCCATCGGCGGTGATCTTCCATGTCTTCAGATGGCCGTATTGCGAGCCTTCGAGCTTCCACCAGCGCGGCGTGTAGATGCCGCGCTTGTCGCCGAAATCGCCGGGCGAGGTCCAGGTGCCGACCAGCACGTCGTTTACCCAGACACTGACGTCGGAAGGCCAGTTGGCGTTGGTGCCGGGCACTTCCGAGGACAGTTCCATGCTGAACTCGAGCGCCTCGATCTCGGCCTGCAGGATTTTTGCGTTGTTCGGAAACTTGTACTCGACATGGCCGCGCTCGAACCAGATCAGCCCCGCTTTCATCCGGTCCGGGTCGAGGAAGAAATCAGGCACGTCAAGGAGGCCGATGATGGCCTCGCTCGAGCACAGGCCGCAGGGCGGCGATACGCTGCAATTGGTGTAGAGGCCGAGCGGCATCGAGAGTTCGATGACGTTCGACCTGGTCTTGAGATCGTAGTCGTCGAAGCGCAGCACGATTTCGTCGAAGCGCGCCGCGCAAATCTTTTGCTGGCCCTTGGTCGCCTTCACCGTCTCGGTGCGGATCAAATCGCAGCTTTCCAGCACCTGAACGTTGGTCGCGACCGTCGACTGCGGCAGCGACAGCGCGTCGCTGATCTCGTTGACGTTGAGCGGTCCGCGCGAATGCAGGAGCTTGAGGATGCTGATCCGTACAGGAGACGAAAGGCCCTTCAGCACCTCCAGCCCGTCCTCGGCATTGATCGTCAGGAAGTTGCGGTTGTTCTTGAGCGGAAGGTCCATGGCGCATCCAAAGCGCGTTGCAGCGCAACTGTATCAGAATTTCGGATGCATACCAGAATTGTCCGATCCTTCAAGTTCAACTCCCCCGGCACTGTCCTTGAGCCAGTCCAGAATGCTTCGGGAGAAGCTTCGCGGGACGATAAGTTCGCACTCGGCTTCGCCCGTTCGGACGAAAAGCACCGGGACGCCGTGGAACGAGGTCTGTATAGCTTTGCCAGGCGCCACGGCCTGTGAGCGCCAGTCGACGGCGATGCAACCGGCGAGAACACCCGGTAGGCGGTCACCGCACAGCCGAACTCGTATGCGGCCCTCGCCGAGGTGGGTCAGCGCACCCAGATCCGGATCCACCTCGACCGATGGCCCGCCGGAGGTGTCGTAGAGCAGCCAGAATCGGCGCGGCGCAACCTTGATCGCTCGCAGGCTTGGCTGGCGAACCGTTTCGCCGACCGTAGCGGGGAGCGCAATCCCGAACGTCCGCGACAGGTCCGATTGGAATTGCTCAAACGTGCCATCCCACGCCTCGATCTGCACGAGCAGACAGTCCGCAACCGAAAGCTCCAATGCGGAAACTTCAGCCACGGAGACGTTTTCCTTCCGGGTCGAGGAACACCGGCGAGACAATGCGGGCCCGCACCTGTTCCTTTTTCATAGGATAAGCCGCGAGCACTTCGGTTCCTTCGATCGCCAGATCTCCGGCGAAAAGCCCCAGGCCGATATATTTGCCCAGAGTGGGACTGTAGGTCACCGATGTGATGCGGCCGTGGCCATGGCCCTGTATGGCTTCACCCAGCTTGAACAGTATCGCGCCTCCGCGCAGGCGCTGTCCCTCCTCGACGCATTCCAGCCCGACCAGACGGTGGCGGTCGGCTGCCTGGAAGGCCGGGCGCCGGCGGAGCACATCGCCGACGAAGCCCGTGCGCTTTCCCGCCATGCGTCCCAGTCCGAGATCGTCGAGCGTCGTCCGCCCGTCGATTTCGGGGCCGGCGACATGGCCTTTTTCCACACGCAGCGCGCCAAGCGCCTCGACCCCGTAGGGTTTCAGGCCTAATGGTTCTCCTGCTGCCAGAAGGTGGGTCCAGAGCCGTTCCCCGGCGCTCGCGCCGACATAAACCTCATAGGCGCGCTCGCCGGAATAGGAGAGGCGCAGGATGCGTAGCGACTTTCCTTGCCAGGCGCTCTCCAGCAGGCTCATATGTGGCAGGGCTTCGTTAGAGACGTCGATGCCCGGCAATGCGGCCGAAAGCAGATCGCGGCTTTTTGGCCCGGCAATCGACATGGCCGCCCATTCATCGCTCACCGAGGTGACCGCGACACGTAGCTCCGGCCAAGCCGTGTCGAGCAGGAATTCGAGCCGCGACAATACATCGGCTGCTTTGGCGGTCGAGGTGGTCATGAAAAAGCTGTTCTCGCTTAGCCGCGTCGTGGTTCCGTCGTCAAAGACTATGCCGTCGTCGCGCAGCATGACCCCGTAGCGGGCGCGCCCGACCGGCAGTTTCGCAAAGCCATTCGCATAGACCCGGTCGAGGAAGATGGCTGCGTCTGGACCCTGCACGTCGATCTTGCCGAGGGTGGAGATGTCCATCAGCCCCGCCGCCTCGCGCACCATGCGCATCTCGGCGACATAGGCCTCGTTCACGTCGCGGCCGGAGTTGCGGTAGAACCAGGGCCGCATCCACAGCCCGACTTCCAGCATCTCGGCGCCGTTGGCCTGGTGCCAGTCGTGCATGGGCGTTCGGCGGAACGGCTTGAAATGGTGGCCGACCGCGCGGCCGGCGAGCGCGCCGATGGCGACCGGCGTATAGGGCGGGCGGAAAGCGGTGACACCGGTCTCAGGGATCGTTGCATCGCACAGCGCGGCCATCGCGGCAAGTGCGGAAAAATTGCTGGTCTTGCCCTGGTCCGTTCCCATGCCGAGCGTGGTGTAGCGTTTCAGATGCTCGACGGATTCGTAGCCCTCGCGATGGGCGAGCGCGATGTCGGCGACGGTCACGTCCATCTGGAAATCCACGAAGGCCTTGCCGCGCCCGGCCGAGCCGGGATCGCGAAACGGGGTCGAGACTGTGTCGCGGAGGTCGAGCTTCGCGGGGGCGCGCGCTGGCTTTGACTTGCCGCAGAAGGATGCGGCTTCGACGCCGGCGCGATGGCCGGCCTCGACCGCCTCGGCCGTCGCGTATTGCCCGGCAATCGAGCCCGCCACGAACTGGCTGGCGGGCAATGCGCCCGGAATGAAGCCGTCGATATCGCCCCTGTAGATGGGCCTGACGCCGAGATGCGAGGTGAGGTGCACGGTCGGTGACCAGCCGCCCGACACGCAGACGAGATCACACGCGATGTCGGCTTGCGTTTTCGGTCCGGCCAGCGTGACAGCATTGACCCGATGGGCGCCGCGGATACGGGCAATGCGCGCGCCGGTCCGCACGGACACGCCGAGGCGCGCGGCTTCGGCTAGGAGGTAGGAAGCGGGCACCGGGCGCAAATCCGCCACCGTTACCTCTGCGCCCGCGACGGCGAGATCGAAGGCCGCGCGCCAGGCGCTGTCGTTGGTGATTGCGACGACCACGCGTTTTCCGGGCAGGACGGCGAAGCGGTTCAGGTAGGCGCGGGCTGCGGAGGCGAGCATGACGCCAGGGCGGTCGTTGTCGGGAAACACCAGTGGCCGCTCGATCGCGCCTGCGGCAAAGACGATCGAACATGCGCGAAGCATGGTGAAGACCTGCCGCGGCGAGCCAGCCCGGTCCGGATCGACATTGCCTTGCTGCCCGACCAGCCCAAGAACGCCGCCGTCATAGACGCCAAAGGCGGTGGTGCGCGCCATCATCGTGACGTTTTCGAAACCGCGCAACTCCGCTTCGATCGTCGCCAGCCACGCGGCCGCTCCGCCGTCCGTCCGTTTGGAAAGCAACTGGCCGCCGAACAGGAAGTCCTGCTCGATGAGCGCGACGCGCGCTCCGGCGGTTGCTGCGGCACGCGCGGCCGAAAGCCCAGCCGGGCCGCCGCCAATGACGGCTACGTCGCAGAAGGCGTGCCGGACCTCGTATTGGTCGGGATCGGCATCGACGCCAGCGCGGCCGAGACCTGCCGCCCTGCGGATGAAATGCTCGTAGAACATCCAGGCGCGCCGCGTCGGGCCCATAAAAGTCTTGTAGTAGAAGCCGGCCGAAAGGAACGGCGCGAACAGCCCGTTGACGCTCTGGATGTCGAAGCCGAGCGACGGCCAGCGGTTCTGGCTTTCCGCGGCCATGCCGTCGGCAAGCTCCAGCGTGGTGGCCGGCAGGTTTGGCTCCCGCCGCCCGCCGGTTCCCAGCGTGACCAGCGCGTTCGGCTCCTCGGGGCCGGCGGAAAAAATGCCACGCGGACGATGATATTTGAAGCTGCGCCCGACAAGGGCAACGTCGTTGGCAAGCAGCGCCGAGGCGAGCGTGTCGCCATGGAAGCCGCACAGCTTTTTTCCGTCGAAGGTGAAGTCGACGGGCCGTGCGCGATCGATGCGGCCGCCGGAAGGAAGACGCTTGTTTCGAGAATTCATGCGGGCGACTTCCTGGCGAAGCTGACGGAAGCGATGAGGTGGGTTCGCGTGTCGCGCTCGACCACCAGCCATTGCCGGCAGCCCGTAACGTGCTGCCAGAATTCGCGGTGCGGACCGACCGGGTTCTTCCGCACATAGACGTAGCGGTACCAGGCTTCCGGGACTGGGTCGTCGTGGGCCGGTCGGACCAGTGACGCGTCCCCGCCATAGCGGAACTCGTCGTGATCGCGCGGACCGCAGCAGGGGCATTCGATGCGCAGCATGGTTTGCCCCTATTGCAGCCAGGCGGAGGGGCCGGCGCCGGCCTCATCGAGCGTGTGACCGGTGCGGAAACGATCGAGGCCGAAGGCGGCGATCAGCGGATGCGGCTTGCCGGTCGCGATGGTGTGCGCAAAGCACCAGCCGGAAGCGGGCGTCGCCTTGAAGCCGCCATAGCACCAGCCGCCATTCAGGTAGAGGCCTTCGATCGGCGTTGGGCATATGATCGGACTGGCGTCGGGCGTCATGTCCATGACGCCGCCCCAATGGCGCAGCAGCCTGATACGCGAGATGGAGGGCATCAGCGCGATAGCCGCCTCCGCCACCTCGCGCACCACGCCGAGATTGCCGCGCTGGGCGTAGGAATTATAGCCGTCGAGATTGCCGCCAAAGACCAGCCCGCCCTTGTCGGACTGGCTGACATAGAAGTGGTCCGCGCCATAGGCGACGACATGGTCGACCAGCGGCTTCAGCGGTTCGGTGACG
Source organism: Allomesorhizobium camelthorni (assembly GCF_011045125.1). Lineage (GTDB taxonomy): Bacteria > Pseudomonadota > Alphaproteobacteria > Rhizobiales > Rhizobiaceae > Allomesorhizobium > Allomesorhizobium camelthorni. The sequence continues at coordinate 38,337 of NZ_JAAKZF010000021.1, forward strand.
AAGGCCTGTAGCACGTGGCTCTCGATCGGCAGTTCCAGGCCGGCTTTCTGTCCGAGCACGGACGTGTGGCCGGCCACCGCCAGCCCCACCCTGCCGGCGCCGATCCGGCCCTTCGTCGTTTCGACGCCGACGATCTTTTCGCCATCACGGACGAAGCCGGTCACTTCGCAATTCTGGATGATGTCGACGCCGTGGCCGTCGGCGGCGCGCGCATAGCCCCAGGCGACGGCATCGTGGCGCGCGGTGCCGGCGCGGCCCTGGAAAATCGCGCCGTGGATGGGGAAGCGCGCCGTGTCGGAAAAGTCGAGATAGGGTGTAAGCTGGCGCACGTCGTCGCGGTCGAGAATGTCGGCGTCGATGCCGTTCAGCCGCATGATATTGGCGCGATGGCTGAAGCTGTCGAGCTGGTCGGCGGAATGCGCGGTGACGAGCTGGCCACGCTGCGAGAACATGACGTTGAAATTCAGCGCCTGCGACATGCCCTCCCAGAGCTTCATCGAAAACTCGTAGAACTGGGTGTTGCCGTCGAGCAGGTAGTTGGATCGGATGACGGTGGTGTTGCGGCCGACATTGCCGCCGCCGACATAGCCCTTCTCCAGCACGGCCACGTTGCGTATGCCGTGGTTCTCGGCGAGGTAGAAGGCGGTGGCGAGGCCATGCCCGCCGCCACCGACAATCACCACGTCGTAAGCGGGCTTCGCTTCCGCAGCGCGCCAGGCGCGCTGCCAGTTCCTTTGACCGGAGAGCGCATTGCGGAAAATAGAAAATGTCGAGTAGCGGGCCATGACGCGGCTTCAGCGGACGATCGGGCCGGTCGGCGTGCGCGTCAGCACCTCCGCGCCAGCGTCGGTCAGGAGGACCGTGTTGGAGATGAAGTCATCTCCGCGTCCGGTATGCATCAGCCAGGACAGAACGTGGAAGCTCATGCCGTTCTCGATCTCCAGGTCGGAATCGTGCCGCAGGCCGGTGACCGAGTTGCCGCCGGTCCAAGATGGCGGCTGGCCGATGCCGACCAGATAGCCGCAGTGGTGGCGGCGGTAGTGGGAAAGGCCGGCCTCGTCGACCACGCCTTGCCATGCTGCGTAGACATTGCGCGCCCTGGCTCCCGGCCGCAGCGCCTTCACGACGGCGTCGAACGCCTTGGCGGTCACTTCGGCCATGACAGCGTCTTCATCGCTGATGTAGCCGATGCGGACAAGCCGCCCGAGCGGCGCGTGATAGCGCGAGACGCAGCCGGAGAGCTCAACGAAGACCGGCTCGCCCTTGCGGTAAACGCCCGAGCCCCAGGTCGTATGCTCTTCGCCAAGGCGCGCCGCTGGCCGTATGAAGGGCCCGAAGCCCGGCGCATGACCGCCGGCGCGGATCATCGCCGCCACGCATTGCGCGGCGACCTCCTGCTCGGAGGCTTGGTCGGAAATCGCCGCGATGGCAGCGCCCGCGGCGGCGTCCGTGACCTTCGCGGCCTCGCGCATCAGCGCCTGCTCCTCGGCGCTCTTCACCCACCGGATCCTGTCAACCAGCCCGGAGACATCGCTCCAATTCGCATCGGCCTGCGCCTTGAGTTTTTCGGCGAGACCGTGGCTTAACCCGGACGTCCAGTATTCGAGCCCGATCCGCTTTCCCGGCAGGCCAAGCTCGGAAAGCACGCGCGCGGACAGATCCGCCGCGGTTTCGCTATCGGAATGGCCGCGAAATTCCGCCGCCTTCACCTGCTTCTCAATCGTCACTTTCTCCATCGAGCGGGTTATCAGGACCGGCTTTCCGTCGAGCGGAACGATCAGCAGATGCGGAGCGAAATAACCCCAATGGTCGAGACCGGTGAGATAGAAGACGTTTTCCGGCGAGGCGAAGATCGCGGCGTCGAGCCTGCGCCGCGCCAGTTCCGTCTGGACCCTGAAGAGGCGGCCGTCGATCTCGGCATCGGAAAAGGGATTGCGATCCATAAGATATCCTTGAAATGCACGGTTCTCGCCGGCGTGGTCAGTCGATGACGATAAGTTCGCGCGGCACGTCGCACAGGCGTTCGCCGCCGCGTTCGGTGATGACGAAGGATTCCGAGATCGAGATGCCGAAATCATCGAGCCAGACGCCGGCCATGAAGTGGAAGCACATGCCGGGCAGCATCTTGGTGGTGTCGCCGGGCCTGAGGCTCGCGGTGCGCTCACCCCAATCGGGTGGGTAGGCGAGCCCGACCGGATAGCCGACGCGGCTTTCCTTCTTCAGGCCATTCTTGCGCAGCACCGCCTGCCAAGCAGCTTCGACCTCTTCGGCGGTCTTGCCGGGCTTGGCCAGTTCAAGGCCGGCGTCGACGCCGGCGACGATGGTCTTGGCCATATCGACCATGGCCTGCGGCGGCTTGCCGAAATGCACGGTCCGCGTCAGCGCCGCATGGTAGCGATGCCGCACACCGGCGATCTCGATGATGGCGAGGCCATTGTCCGGCAACGGCGCGTCTGACCAGGTCAAATGCGGCGTGCTTGTCCCTTCGCCGACCGGCACGAGAGGGCAGATAGCGGCATAGTCGCCGCCGACGCCCGGCAGGCCCATGATCTGCGCGTGGTAGATCTCGGCGATGACGTGGTTTTGGGGCACGCCCGGCCGCATCTTTTCGATGCCGCGCTTCATGGCGTGGCTGCAAATGGCGCCCGCGTCGCGGATCAGCGCCAGTTCCGCGTCCGACTTCACCAATCGCGCCCAGTTGACGAGGTCGTGGTTGTTGGCGAAGCGCGCGCCGGGCAGACCCCGGGTGAGATGGGCGTGGCAGCGCGCGGTGTAATAGTGAGCGTCCATTTCGACGCCGATGCGCGCGTTTGCCCAGCCGCGCGCCCGGATCAGTTCCGCGAGTTCGTCGTAGGGATGTTCAAGCGGCTGCTGCACCAGGCGCTCGGAGAACGGAACGACGTTGCGTTCGGGCAGGCCGGTCGTCATGCGCGCGCTCTTTGCGTCCTGCGCCCTGCCGAACCAGATCGGCCGCTCCTCCTCCAGGTGAACCAGCACGCATTGCGGTACGTAGAACGACCAACCGTCATAGCCGGTCAGCCAGCACATATTGGCGGGATCCTGGCAGACGATCAGGTCAAAGCCGCCCTTTTCCATGCGCCCCTTCACGTCGGCCAGGCGCCGTGCGTGTTCCGCGTCCGTGAATATCCCGAAGCCGCTCATGTTCCTCCCGGCGCCGCCATGTTCCAGGCACGAGGTTCTCATTGTAAGTTCAATTGTGCACAACTATTCGACAATCTGGCTCTTAAACTCGACGGATATCCAGATTTTCGGTCGATGTAACATCTTAGCTTGTCAGATGTCTAGCGGAGTTGTATACGTCATGTGAGCTTGGCGACGGCTTCGCGAGAAAAGCCGATCCAGGTAATCGCGCAAATCACAAAAAAGGGGAACTCATGTTCAAGTCACCGATATCCCGCCGTTCGGTCGTCAAGGCGGCCGCTGTTCTGGCTCTCGCAGGAGCGGCATTCACATCGCTGCCGGCTCAGGCGCAGTCGACGCTCGAGAAGGCCAAGGCGGAGGGCTTTATCCGCGTCGGCTTCGCCAACGAGGCGCCGTTCGGTTACGCCACGCCTGACGGCAAGCTGACCGGCGAAGCGCCGGAAGTCGCCAAGGCGGTGCTCGCCAAGATGGGCATCGCGCAGGTCGATGGCGTGCTGACCGAATTCGGTTCGCTCATTCCCGGGCTCAAGGCCGGCCGCTTCGACATTATTGCAGCCGGCATGTTCATCAACCCGAAGCGCTGCGCCGAGATCAATTTTTCCGAACCGTCTTACGGCATCGGCCAGGCCATGCTGGTGGCGAAGGGCAACCCGAAAGGGGTCAAGGACTATTCCAGCATCAAGGACAATGCCGACCTCAAGCTGGCCGTGATGGCCGGCGCGGTCGAGGGCGGTTATGCGAAGGACGCGGGCGTTGCAGCTGAGCAGATTGTTTCCTTGCCCGATCAGTCCAGCCTTGTCGCGGCCGTCCAGTCGGGCCGAGCGGATGCTGCCGCGCTCACCGCCCTGTCGATCGCCGACATGGCCAAGAAGGCCGACGGCGTCGAATCGACCACGCCATTCGGCGAGGTTGCCGGCAAGTCGGTGAAAGGCCACGGCGGTTTCGGTTTCCGCAAGGAGGACACGGATCTGCTCGAGGCGTTCAATGCCGAACTGAAGACGTTCCTCGGCTCGCCGGAGCATATCGCGCTGGTCGAACCGCTCGGCTTCGGCAAGGACTATCTGCCGAACAAGACCACAGCCGAGCTCTGCGCCGGCCAATAAGTTCCCAACTGCTGGCGGCGCGAGAGCGCCGCCCCTTTTTTTGGAGGCGCAGATGGGAATCGGTACACTGGTTGGCATGCTCGTCGCAGCACTGGCCGTGATCGGCGTGCTGGCGACGCAGGAAGAATATAGCCTGTTCCTGCCGGGACTTTTGCAGGGCGCGGTCCTGACGATCGAGATCGCCGTCCTCGGCAGCCTGCTCGCTGTCGTCATGGGCGTGCTCGCCGCGCTGGCGCGGATGTATGGCCCGGCGCCGCTCCGATGGCTGGCGACGGTCTATGTCGAGATCTTCCGCGGCACTTCGGCGCTGGTGCAGCTGTTCTGGCTGTTTTTCGTCCTGCCGCAATTCGGCCTTTCGATCGATGCGTTTCCCGTCGCTGTCCTGGCGCTGGGCCTGAACGTCGGGGCATATGGATCGGAGTGCGTGCGCGGCGCGATCCAGGCTGTCGCGCGCGGCCAGTGGGAGGCGGCGACCGCGCTCAACATGAGCCGCTCCCAGATGCTGCGCCGGATCATCCTGCCGCAGGCTTTCGTCGCCATGATCCCGCCCTGGGGCAATTTGTTCATCGAGCTGTTGAAATCGACCGCGCTCGTCTCGCTGATCACGCTTTCGGACCTCGCCTTCAAGGCGCAGCAGATGAACCAGAACACGTTCAAGACCATTCCGATCTTTACCCTCGTCCTGCTGATGTACCTCGCCATGTCGCTGGTGCTGACCATCGGCATGAGATTTCTCGAGAAGCGCGCGTCGCTCGGGCTGGCGCGGGGGAAGGCAGCATGATCTGGGACTGGGCATTCGCCTTCGAAATCATTCCGGTCCTCGCCCGCGCGGCCATCGTAACCATCGAGGCGACGGTGCTTGGCTTCGCGATCGCCGCGTCGCTGGGTCTCGTGCTGGCCGTGGTCCGCATCGCCGTGCCGTGGACGGGCTGGACGATCTCGGTGCTCGTCGAACTGGTCCGCTCGACGCCTCTGCTCATCCAGATATTCTTTATCTATTTCGTCTTCCCGAAATTCGGCGTCGTGCTCGACGCCTTCACGGCCGGCGTGCTCGCCATCGGCATCCACTATGCGGCCTATTGCTCCGAGGTCTACCGCGCCGGCTTCGACAATATCCATCGCGGCCAGTGGGAAGCCTCGATCGCGCTCAATCTCTCGCAATGGACGACCTTCCGCGATATCATCATCCCGCAGGTCATCCCGCCGATCGTGCCGGCGCTCGGCAACTATCTCGTAGCGCTGTTCAAGGAGACGCCGCTGCTTTCCGCGATCGCGGTCCTGGAACTCATGCAGACCGCCAAGATCATCGGCTCCGAGACGTTCCGCTACACCGAGCCGATCACGCTGGTCGGCCTGTTCTTTCTTGCGATGAGCCTGGTTTCGGCCGCGCTTATCCGCTCCCTTGAAGGCGTGCTCAACCGGAGGACCATGCGATGACGGAACAACCAATGGTCCGCTTCGAGAACGTCTCGAAACGCTACGGTGCGCTGACCGTTCTCGACGGGCTCAATCTCGATGTGCCCCGCGGCGAGAAAGTTTCCGTCATCGGCCCGTCCGGCTCGGGCAAGACCACGGTGCTGCGCATGCTGATGACGCTCGAGACTATCAACGATGGCGTCATTTGGGTCGAAGGCGAGCCGCTCACGCACATGGAGAGGAACGGCAAGCTGGTACCCGCCGATCTCGCCCATATCCGCAAGATCCGAGCCAAGATCGGGATGGTGTTCCAGTCGTTCAATCTGTTCCCGCATATGACGGCGATGCAGAACTGCATCGAGGCGCCGATAACAGTGCTCGGCATGAAACGGGCGGAAGCGGAAGAACGCGCCGCCGAGCTTCTGGACATGGTCGGACTATCACAGAAGAAGGGTCACTATCCCTCCCAACTCTCCGGCGGCCAGCAGCAGCGCGTTGCGATTGCCAGGGCGCTCGCCATGAGGCCCAAGATCATGCTGTTCGATGAGGTGACGTCGGCGCTCGACCCCGAACTTGTCGGTGAAGTGCTGGAGGTCATCCGGAAACTCGGCAGGGAACATGACCTGACCATGCTGATGGTTACCCACCAGATGGGCTTCGCCAAGGAATTTTCGGATCGCGTCTGCTTCTTCCATGCGGGCAAGATCTGCGAACAGGGTCCGCCAAGCGAACTCTTCGGCGCGCCCAAGAACGAGCGGACACGGCAATTCTTGCACGCTGTACTGGAGGCCGGATGACGCTTGGAGCGGACGCCGCGATCGTAACGGAGGCTGCTCCCGCGCCGCGCCCGCTTTCGGCGCGGGAACGGTTCGAGCGAATCTATCGTATTTTGCGCGACCGCATCTGCCTGCTTGACTACCCGCCGGGGAGTCACCTCTCCGAGGAAGAGTTGGCGCAGGAGTTCCAGATCAGCCGCACTCCGGTTCGCCGTGTTCTGGCGCGGCTTGAATCCGAAGGTCTGGTTCAGTCCGTCCATGGCGTCGGCACGCTCGTAACCGACGTCGACATCGAGGAATTGCAGCAGGTCTACGATCTGCGCCTGGAACTGGCGCTGCTGATCGGCAGGCTTTCGCCGATCCCGCGGACGGCGGCCGATCTCGACCGAATTCGGGCGCTCATTGCGCGCTGTGATTCCGACCTCCTCAATCCCGATCAGCGTGCCTTCCTGCGTCTCAACATGGATTTTTTCCACGAGTTGACCGCGATGACCGGCAACCAGCCGTTGCGCGAGATCAGCGAGCGCCTGTATTTCCAGGTCGCGCGTGTGGTCCTGAAAATGATGCCGCGGCTAGGTCTTGTGGAAGAGTTCACCGCGTTCCGCCGCGAAATGGAGGAGGTGCTTGCCGCCGCAGAGATCGGCGACTGGGAATCGATCGGGCATATAAGGCGCGCTCATATCTCAATGAGCTTCCACCGCATGATGCGCCATTCGAGCAAGCATGAAGAGGCGGACCGGCGGCGCTAGTTGGCCTGGCGCGGACCGCAGCCGATGGCGTCACCGCCTTAGGACGCCGATCTCGGGATTGCTCACCTCAAACGATTTCAATTGTGATGCCGCTTGGGCTCTTCGTGACTGAAACGCATTTCCCCCGATCTGTCAGAGATCAAGCGGAAGACATGGGATTTCAGGTAGGGTGGAGAGCCTGCCGCCGCATTCCCGCCTCCCGCCGCAATAGCGCCTTGCCGGCTTCACACAACTTTACATTCGCCCGCAACGGCCGAAACGTTGCGCTCCTAGTCTGGCCCAGCCGCGGCAGAGATGCCGCTTTTAGCTAAAAGGACCAGCATCATGGAAACGAACCATCCGGAACCGGCCGGCCTCTCCGGCGCCCCGCGGAAGAAGAGCTGGGGCAAGCGCATCGCCATAGGCGGCATTGCGATAGCGGCGCTTGCCGGCGTCGGCGTCGCCGGCGCGCTCAGCCAGGATTACGAGCGCATGCAGCGCTTCGGCATGGGCTGGGGCGACGGCGGACCCGGCATGCACATGCAGGCCAATTTCCGCCACCACATGGGTTTTGGCGGCCCGGGTTTTGGCGGGCGCCACTTCGAGCGCATGCTTGAGGAGATCGACGCCACACCCGAGCAGGAAGAGAAGCTGGAGGCGATCATGGACAAGCTCCATGACGATGTCCGCCCGATCATGCGCGGCTTCCGCGATACGCGAGACGATGTCGCCAAGCTGCTCGGCGCAGCAACCATCGACCGCGAGGCGGCGGAGAAGCTGCGGGCCGAGCGTGTTGCGGCGGTCGACGAAGCCTCGCGCAAGCTGACAGCGGCGCTGCTCGACGCCGCCGAGGTGCTGACGGCCGAGCAGCGCGCGGAACTGGTCGAGCATTTCGAGGATCGCGGCTGGCACCGCCGCTGGTAAGCTCTGTACCGGCGCAGTTTCGAATCGGAGCGAATAAACGGACATGGCGGACCAGGTTCTCATCGTCGACGACGACAGGCGCCTGTCCGCCATGCTCGCGGAATATCTGACGGGCAACGGCTTTCGTGTGCAAGCGGCGGAGACGGCGGGCGCAGGCATTGCCGAGGTCGCACGGCTGTCGCCTGATGCCGTGGTTCTCGACGTGATGCTGCCCGACATGGACGGCTTCGAGGCGCTCAAGCGTATCCGCGCGAGCTCCGATGTGCCGGTGCTGATGCTGACGGCGCGAGGCGACGAGACTGACCGCATCGTGGGGCTGGAGATCGGCGCCGACGATTATCTGCCGAAACCGTTCAATCCGCGGGAATTGCTGGCGCGGCTGAAGGCGATCCTGCGCCGCCGCAACGCCGGCGCGAACGCCTCCCCGCGCATTCTGCGCTTCGGACAGCTGGAGATCGACCCTTCGTCGCGCTCGGCCCGCGTCGACGGGCGCGATTGCCCGATGACCAGCTACCAGTTCGACCTGCTGGTGGCGCTTGCCGAAAATGCCGGACGCACGCTGTCGCGCGAACAACTCATGGACATGGTCAAGGGCGAAGAACTGGAAGCCTTCGACCGGTCGATAGATGTGCATGTCTCGCGCATCCGCGCCGCGATCGAGACTGATCCGAAACATCCTCGCCGCATCATCACCGTGCGCGGCGCAGGCTATGTCTTTGCCCGTTTTCAGGACGGTGACAGATAGGCCATGCTCAACAGCCTTTTCGTCAAGATCTATCTCACCGTGCTGGCCAGCCTCGCGGTCGTGGCTATCGCAAGCGGGGTCTTCGTGCGCATGGGCATGGAACGCGAACATGCCGGCTGGAGCGGCCGGCGCGACGCCTTCATCGCGGCGATGCTGCCGGCGGATTCCGACCCCGCTATGCTGCAGGCGACGGTGCAGCGCCTCTCCGCCGCCTTCGATGCCGACATCTCCGTCTACGGCCCCCAAGGCCGGCTGCTTGCAGCGGCCGGCCGCCCGGTCCCCCAGGACGAGATCGGATTCCGGCGCAGGATGCACCCTGGCGGGCATCACCTGCTGGTCAGTCGGCTGCCGGACGGAAGGGTGGTCGCGGCGCGGATGAGAATGCCATTCGGCCCGGTCGGTCGCACCCCCCTTGCCTATCTCGCGCTGATCGCCGCGGCGATAGGGCTTGCCGCCTTTCCGGTCGTACGCCACCTCACGCGCCGCCTTGAAGCGTTGCGCCAGGGCGTGGATCGCTGGGGCGAGGGCGCTCTCGACACGCGCGTCGCCGTGAGAGGCAAGGACGAGGTGGCGGCGGTGGCGGCGAGCTTCAACCGCGCCGCCGAGCAGATCGAGCAGCTGCTTGCCGCGCACCGGTCGTTGCTTGCCAATGCCAGCCACGAGTTGCGCTCGCCGCTCGCGCGCTTGCGCATGGCGATCGACCTCGATGCAGCCGGACAAAGCGGCCTGGTGCGAGACGAGATCGTGCGCGACCTCGCCGAGCTCGACGCGCTGGTAGAGGAGATCCTGCTAGCCAGCCGGCTTGACCATATCGAGAAGCTTGAACGGATGGAGCCGGTGGATCTGCTGGCGCTCACGGCCGAGGAAGGTGCGCGCTCCGGCGTCGACGTCTCCGGCGAACCCGGCGTGGTGTCGGGCGACCCGAAGCTGCTCACGCGGCTGGCTCGCAATCTCATGCAGAACGCGCAGAGACATGGCAGCCCGCCGGTTAGCGCGCATGTGGGGGCCGAAGGCGGCACGGTGGTGCTCAAGGTGTGCGATCACGGGCCTGGCCTGCCGGAAGGAACCGGCGAGCGCGTCTTCGAGCCGTTCTTCCGGCCACAGGGCCGCAGCGAGACGGCCGGCGGCTGGGGTCTCGGCCTGTCGCTGGTGCGCCAGATCGCTTTGCATCACGGCGCAACCGTGCACCATGAATCGCCATCCGACGGCGGCGCCTGCTTCGTCGTCACGTTTCCAGCCACATCTTGATACGGCGGGCACATACCCATGTGAAAGCTGCCCCAAGCGGGACGGGAGGATGATGAACGCACGAATCCTCAACTGCGAGATTATCGAACCAGGCTGGACGACGCGCGTCTATGGCGGCGAGCTGACGCGTCGCGTAAGAGCGAGCGCATGCTGCCAGCTGGATCCGAAACAATACGGCACGCACTCAATGAGGCGGACCAAGGCGTCGCAAATCTACAAGAAGACGGGCAATATCGTCGAAAATCAATTGACACCCTCGACACGGAGAAAAATTAGCCCGGTCGCAATCCGCTCGGGCGTGGAATAAGCTGCTTAAGCGGCAAAGACGGGGAGGAACTGATGGTGCGTTGCGGCTCGCACGGTGTGGGTATCGGCCGACTGTCCCGTCGTGACTTCTCGAAATTGGCGTTGGCCAGCGCGGTCGCGCTCGCTTTGCCGAGGCTCGCACGCGCACAGGACGAACCCTTCAAGTTCGGCCTGACGCCTGTTTTCCTATCAAGCGACCTGGAGTTGCTCAGTCACCTGCGCAGCTATCTCGTTTCGAGGATAGGCGGTGCGGTCGAACTGGTCACGCGGCGCACCTATCAGGAGATCACGGCGCTGCTTGTTTCGGGGCAGATCCACGGCGCATGGATTTGCGGCTATCCCTATGTCCAGTTCAAGGCCGACCTCGACCTCGTCGCCACGCCTGTCTGGCACGGCAAGCCGCTTTACCAATCTTACCTGATCGCCGCCTCAAACCGACCGGTCGACGACTGGACCGGGCTTAAGGGTGATATTCACGCTTTTTCCGATCCGGATTCCAATTCCGGGTTCCTGGTGACGCGGGCGCTGCTTGCCGAAAACCAGCTTCGAACCAACCAATTCTTCTCGCGCAATTTCTACACCTACGGCCACCGCAACGTGATCAGGGCGGTTGCGTCCGGCCTCGCTCAGTCTGGAAGCGTGGACGGCTATGTCTGGGAGGTGATGCGCGAGATCGAGCCGGAGTTGGTGAACCGGACCATGATCGTGCGGAAATCGGAGTGGCTGGGATTTCCTCCGGTCGCCTCCCCGAAATCATCGGCTGGCGACCCAAGGATTGCCGCGCTCCGGGACGCACTGGTCTCGATGTTCGACGATCCGGAAGGCAGAAAGGTGCTCGACATGCTGCGCCTCGACGGCTTCGCCGTCACGCCACCGGAGATTTTCGATACCATCGCCGCCAAGGTCGAAACGGTGAGGCAGTTCGGATGAGCCCGTTCCGCTGGCAGGCGATCCCGCTCTCCTTCCGAGTCCCTGCCATCGTTGCCCTGCTGATGGTGGTGATCAGCGCAGCCATCTCCGAGAGGGTCCTCGACCGTCTGTCGCGCACCCAGGAAAGTTATCTCGACGGACTGGCAGGGACTTATCTGGACGGTCTGTCTTCGTCAGTGTTGCCCGCTGTGCTACGCGGAGATGTATGGGAAGTCTTCGACGCGCTCGACCGCTCCTCGTCCGTATATGAGTCCCTAGTACCGATCGAAACAGTTGTCACCGGCTCGGACGGGCGCGTGCTTGCTGCGACCGATCCCGACAAGATCAAGGCATATTCAGAACTCTCTGTCGAATACGCATCGCGATACGGTGCTGAGACCGTGACGATTGACGAAGACAGGAAGACAGGATTCGCACGCCGCGAACTCGTCTATCAAGGCCAGCCAATCGGTGCGATCCACGCGACGTTCGACGTATCGCACCTGTTTGCCGAGCGGCGCGAAGTCCTGGTCACGCTCCTGGTGACGAACGCGATCGTTGCCGGTCTTTTCGCATTTGGCGGCTTCTTGCTTGTCCATCGCATGATCGGTCCGATCCGCGTGCTGGAGAGCCATATGCGCTCGGCGGTTCACGGCGCGACCGAGCCAATATCGCCGGGTGAGATACCGCCAGGCGATGGCGAGGTCGCGAGCCTTTTTCATGGCTACAATACGCTCGTGTATGCCGAGCGCGATCGCGCGAACCTTGCTATGCGCCTTGCCGAAGAGGAGAAGCTGTCGAGCCTCGGGAGACTTGCTTCCGGCATGGCGCACGAGATCAACAACCCGCTCGGCGGCCTGTTCAACGCCATCGACACGTTGAAGAACCACGGGCAGACACCCGGGGTCCGAGACACGTCCATCAGCCTGATCGAGCGCGGGCTAGCCGGCATCCGCGACGTTGTCGAGGCGGCGCTTGCCACTTACCGCCCGGAGCGCTCGCGGCGTCCCCTCACGGCCGACGATTTCGACGATGTCCGGTTGCTGCTCAAGCCCGAACTGCGCCGCAAGCGACAGCAGCTCAAGTGGGACATCTTGTGGGACGGCGCGCGTGAGTTCCCTGTAAGGGGCGGCCCGGTGCGTCAGGCGGTGCTTAACCTCCTTCTCAACGCGGCGGCTGTCACACCCGAAGCAGGCGTCGTTTCGTTGCGGGCAAAGGGCGCAGGAAGAAGTCTTACAATCGAAATCGGCGACCAGGGTCCGGGGATGCCGCAGGAAATTGCGGGCATACTCGTCGACCGGGATCCTGGCCCCGCGGTGCGCGCCGGACGCGGCCTCGGTCTCTGGATGGTCAGACGCGTGGTTGACGAACTCGGCGGAAGTGCCAGTATCGCACCCAAGAACGACGGAGGGACGGCGGTGACGCTGGAAATTCCCTTCGACAGGGAGGATGCCGAAGCCGATGCTGCCTGACCGCTCAAGGATAGGGCTTGTGGAGGACGACCCGGTCATGGGCGGTTCGATCGTCCAGCGGCTCGAACTCGAAGGTTGGGCGGTCACCTGGTGGCAATCGGGCCGCGAGGCCATCGCTGACATTCCCGCGGCAGCGCACGCGCTCGACGTCGTCATCTGCGACATCCGGCTCCCGGACATGTCTGGCGAGACCGTCTTCAACGAACTCGCCAGACAGCCCAATGCGCCTCCCTTCCTGTTCGTCACCGGCTTTGGCGAAGTTGATCAGGCCGTGCGGCTGATGCGCTCGGGCGCGGTCGATTTCATGACCAAGCCTTTCGAGATGGACGACTTTCTGAAGCGCATCGAATCCGGCCGCCGGACTACAAGTTCGGGAGTCAGGCTGAAGGGCTATTATCTCGGCGAATCTCCGGCCATCCAGCACGCGGAAGATTTGATCCACCGCTACGCAAACCACGACCTGCCCGTGCTCATCACCGGAGAAACCGGTTCCGGAAAGGAAGTGGCGGCCAGGCTGCTGCACCAGATTTCCCCTCGCGCCGCGGAGCCGTTCATGGCGGTCAACTGCGCGGCGATCCCCGCAGAGCTTCTCGAGAGCGAGATATTCGGCCACGAGAAAGGCGCGTTCACCGGAGCCGGGCGCCGGCATCTCGGCTATGCCGAGCGTGCGGGCAAGGGCACGCTCTTCCTGGACGAGATCGGCGACATGCCCCTGCCTCTGCAGGCCAAGCTGCTTCGACTCATCGAGGATAGAAGCCTGGTGCGCGTCGGCGGCGAGACACTGATCCCGTTCCGCGCCCGCATCGTGTCAGCCTCGCATCGCGAACTCGCAACTCGAGGAGGAACGAGCGGATTCCGGGAAGACCTCTATTTTCGTATCAACGTCCTGCCCGTAGAGATCCCGCCGCTTCGTCAGCGGCCGGAAGACATTGCGTGGCTTCTCGACAGGTTTCTCGCGAACGCCGTCAGCCGCTCGGAAACGCGCATCCGCGGGTTCAGTGCGCTCGCGGAAGAGGCCGCGCTTACATATGCGTGGCCCGGCAACGTCCGTGAACTTCGCAACCGTGTCGACCGCGCCGCCGCGCTTTCGACAAGCGAATGGATCATGCCGGGCGACCTGTTTCCCGAACACGCTGCCAAGGCCGGCAGCGCTGGATTCGTGCCGCTGGCCGACGTCAGGGATGCGGCCGAACGCCGTCAGATCGAGCGCGCGCTCGAAGAGACCGGCGGCCAGATTGCCAAGGCCGCGGGTTTGCTGGCTGTCTCGCGAACCACCCTGTGGGAGAAGATGACACGGCTTGGTCTTGCCGAGCGGGCGCGTTCGGATTCCTGAACCCTCGGCAGTGCAACATGTTCGGATTTCCGAACGTCATTGGCTCCAGAAACCAGGCTGGTGTCGCTTTCCTCAACGCTAACAAACACTTACGTATCTGGCACGTCTGTTGCTTCGCATAGGACGACCTTTGTCGTTTCATATGGGAGGAACAGGATGGAACGCTGCAACAGGCTGGTCGATGTCGGCCGTCGCCAATTCTTGAGGGGAAGCGCCTTCGCCGCTGCCGGAGCGGCCGCTGCGGTATCGCTGCCAGTAACTCCGGCGAGAGCCGCACCTGGACTAGCTCTGGTCGAATACCCCTCCAACAGGCTGGCAAACATCGCCGACCTGAAACCGAACGAGCCGCTCGACGTCGGCTATCCCGATGACAATGCCCCCGGCGTCCTGCTGAAGCTCGGCACGCGCGTCGAAGGCGGAGCCGGACCCGATGGCGATATCGTCGGCTTCTCGACCGTATGCCCGCATAAGGGCTTTCCGCTGAACTACAACGCAGAGGACCGCACGCTGAACTGCCCCGGCCACTATTCCCGCTTCGACTGCGAGGCCGGAGGCCTTCAGATCTGGGGCCAAGCGACGCAGAACCTGCCGCAATACCAGCTTCGCGTGGACAAGAAGGGCGACATTTTCGCGGAGGGGCTCGACGAGCTCATCTACGGTCGCCTGTCGAACGTGCTCTAGGGGAGGACCAGTCATGGCTTACAAACGTCAGATCGACCGCCTGCCCATCATCCCAGCAGATGCCAAGGTTCACAATGTCGTCTGCCACTATTGCATCGTCGGCTGCGGCTATCACGCCTATACCTGGGACGTGAATCGCCAGGGCGGCACAGCGCCCGACCAGAACGTCTTCGGTGTGGACCTATCGCAGCAACAGGAGGCGGAAACGCCCGCCTGGTATTCCCCGTCGATGTACAACATCGTCAAGCAGGACGGAAAAGACGTTCACATCGTCATCAAACCGGATACCGAATGCGTCGTGAACTCCGGCCTCGGCTCGATCCGCGGCGCCCGCATGGCCGAAATGAGCTTCAGCCGGGCGCGCAACACCCAGCTTCAGCGCCTGACCGACCCGATGGTCTGGCGCTACGGCCAGATGCAGCCGACCTCCTGGGATGACGCGCTCGACCTCGTCGCGCGCGTGACAGCGGCCGTAATCAAGGAACAGGGCGATGACGGAGTGTTGGTCTCGGCCTTCGACCACGGCGGCGCCGGCGGCGGCTACGAGAACACCTGGGGCACTGGAAAGCTTTATTTCGGCGCCATGAAGGTCAAGAACATCCGCATCCACAACCGCCCGGCCTACAACTCGGAGGTTCACGCCACGCGCGACATGGGCGTGGGTGAACTCAACAACTGCTACGAGGACGCAGAGCTCGCCGACACGATCATGGTCGTGGGCGCGAATCCTCTGGAGACGCAGACGAATTACTTCCTCAATCACTGGATACCGAACCTACGCGGGACCTCAACTGAGAAGAAGAACGCTGAGCTGCCGGACGAGCCACACGAGCCCGCCCGCGTGATCATCGTCGATCCGCGCCGGACCGTGACGGTCAATGTCTGCGAGGTCGAGGCGGGCAAGGATCGCGTCCTGCACCTGGCGATCAACTCCGGCACGGATCTCGCGCTCTTCAACGCCTTGTTGACCTACATCGCCGAGCAGGGCTGGACGGACCGGGAGTTCATTGCCGCCTCGACCAATGACTTCGACAAGGCGCTCGCCGGCAACCGGACGACGCTGGAGCAAGCCGCTGAGATAACCGGCCTCACCGTCGAGCAGATCAAGCAAGCGGCAGCCTGGATCGCTGAACCAAAGGAAGGAAAACGGCGGCGGACGATGTTCGCCTACGAGAAGGGACTGATCTGGGGCAACGACAACTACCGGACCAACGGCGCACTCGTAAACCTCGCCCTGGCGACGGGAAACATCGGCCGCCCCGGCGGTGGTTGCGTCCGCCTTGGCGGCCACCAGGAGGGCTATTCGCGGCCCTCGGACGCGCATGTCGGGCGACCCGCCGCTTACGTCGACCAGTTGCTGATCCAGGGCAAAGGCGGCGTACACCACATCTGGGGATGCGACCACTACAAGACGACGCTCAACGCGCACGAGTTCAAGCGACGGTACAAGGAGCGAACCGACATGGTGAAGGACGCCATGTCATCTGTCCCCTATGGGGACCGCCAGGCGACCGTGGACGCGATCATGGGCGCAATCCGCGAAGGCGGCTTGTTCTCGGTCGACGTGGACATCATCCCGACCAAGATCGGCCAGGCGAGCCATGTCTGGCTGCCTGCCGCGACCTCGGGCGAGATGAACCTCACCTCAATGAACGGCGAGCGGCGCATGCGGCTCACCGAGCGGTATATGGACCCGCCTGGCCAATCGATGCCGGACTGCCTGATCGCCGCGCGGCTGGCCAACAACCTCGAACGGGTTTTCCGCGAGGCGGGCGACACTGCGGTTGCCGACCAGTTCAAAGGCTTCGACTGGAAGTCCGAAGAAGACGCCTTCATGGATGGCTACCACCAGCACGAGAAGGGCGGCGAGTTCGTCACCTATGCCCGTCTGCGTGCGATGGGAACCAACGGCTTCCAGGAGCCGGCGACTGGACTGGAAACCACCGGTCCCGTGGCGGCTGGAACTTCGACCGGTGAACCCGGTGAGGTCCTCGGCGGCCCGACCATCGAGGGCGCACGTGGGAAGGAGCCGGTGCAGGAGGCGGCACCGACCAATGCCGGGGCTGCGCCGACGCCGCCTGCCGGAAGCGAGCGTATCGTCGGAACCAAGCGACTTTACGCCGACGGCAAATTCAACAAGGAGGATGGCAAAGCTGTCTTCATGGAGACGCAGTGGCGGGGCCTGCAGGCAGCTGGCAAGCAGGCGGAGAAGGACAAGTTCGCCTTCCTGATCAACAACGGCCGCACCAACCATGTCTGGCAGAGCGCCTACCTCGACCAGCAGAATGAGCTGGTCATGGACCGCTGGCCCTATCCCTTCATCGAGATGCATCCCGCCGACATGGAGGAGTTGTCGCTAAAGCAAGGCGATCTGGTCGAAATTTACAATGACAACGGCTCGACCCAGGCAGCTGTGTATCCGACACCGACGGCGAAGCGGAAGGAAACCTTCATGCTGTTCGCTTATCCCACCGGGGTGCAAGGCAACGTCGTGTCGGCTGGGGTAAACGAGTTCATCATCCCGAACTACAAGCAGACATGGGCGAACATCCGGAAAATCTCCGATGCACCGGAGAGCGTGAAGCACCTCTCGTTCAAGTCGCAGGAATACCCAGCGACCTGACGCCGTCTCACGCGATCCCGCCGCGGCCCCAAAGGCTTCGGCGGGATCGTCTTGTCAGGACGGCGCAACGCCCGAGGAGGCCGACATCGAAACCGCCACCGCCGCCCTCGCAAACGAAGCTGCGGCGCAGGTGCCGACGGCAGGGTCATCCCGTTGATATCGCCGCCGCCAATTGTCGCCCTCTAGAGAAGGCCGATCTCGTAGCGGCCAACCCGCATCAAATCACCCGACCTCATCCAAACGGTTCGCAGGCCTGGATGCGCGCAGGCCCCGTGGTCTCCCTTTTTCCTTTCTCGGCTGTCTCAATGTCACAATGCTGTCTCGAATATCGTTGATTATGGATATATGGATAAGAAACTCGCATTGGCGGCACTGGCATCACTTGGACAGGAAACTCGCCTGGACATCTTCCGGCTTCTCGTCAAGGCGGGCGCGGAGGGCGTGCCTGCCGGCGAGGTCGCGTCCCGGCTGGGGGCAGTTCAGAACACCACTTCCGCGCATTTGAAAATCCTCCATCACGCAGGCCTGGTCCGTGCCGAGCGGGACGGCCGCATCGTGCGCTACGTCGCCGACATGACCGGATTCCGCGACCTGCTCGCCTACCTGATGGAAGATTGCTGCAACGGTTCGCCGGAGCTTTGCCGTCCTGTGATCAACGCTGTCACCTGTGAGTGTTAGAAAGGATCCGCCAATGAGCGACCAACCATTCAACGTGCTTTTCTTGTGCACCGGGAATTCGGCCAGGTCCATTCTCGCCGAGGCGATCCTGAACCGGGTCGGCCAAGGCCGCTTCAATGCGTTCTCCGCCGGATCACAGCCGAAAGGCGAGGTGCATCCCTATGCGCTTCAGCTGCTCAAGAGCCTCAACCATGATGTCTCCTTTGCCCGCTCGAAAAGCTGGGAGGAGTTCGCCGCGCCGGGCGCGCCGGAGATGAACTTCGTCTTCACCGTTTGCGACAATGCTGCAAATGAAGCCTGTCCGGTATGGCCGGGGCAGCCGATGACGGCGCACTGGGGCGTGCCGGACCCTGCGGCGGTCGATGGCACCGAGGCCGAGAAGCATTTGGCTTTCGCCGAGGCTTACCGGATGCTCAACAGCCGCATTTCGATCTTTACCAGCCTTCCGATGGCGTCAATCGACAAGCTCGCCCTGCAGAAGCGGCTCGACGAAATCGGCCAGAACCTGCCAAAGGCGGGATGAGCGCGGCTGTTGATTTGCCGCGCCGTCTGGCGGCCGAGGCGCTGGGCACGGGCATCCTCGTTGCAACCGTGATCGGCTCCGGCATCATGGCGGATCGGCTGACGGACGATGTCGCGCTCGCGCTGCTCGGCAACACACTGCCGACCGGCGCGATCCTGGTAGTGCTGATCTCCATCCTCGGCCCGCTCTCTGGCGCGCATTTCAACCCGGCCGTCACGCTGGTCTTTTCCCTTCGACGAGAGATCGCCGCGAGCGAGGCGCTCGCCTACTGCGCGGCACAGGTGGCGGGCGGTGTTGCCGGCACGCTGCTCGCGCACGCCATGTTCCAACTGCCGATCTGGCAGGCCTCGACCACGGTGCGCAGTGGCGGCGCGCAATGGCTGGCGGAAGGAGTCGCGGCGTTCGGCCTCGTCTTCACCATTCTCGCCGGCCTCCGCTTCCGCTCCGACGCGATCCCCTGGCTGGTCGGCCTCTACATCACCGCCGCTTACTGGTTCACGGCCTCAACCTCCTTCGCCAATCCGGCGGTCGCCATTGCCCGCGCCTTCTCGGACACATTCGCGGGCATTCGCCCGATCGACGTGCCGGGGTTTGTCCTTGCCGAACTCCTCGGCGCGGTTTTGGCGCTCGCGCTGGCCAGCTGGATGCTTGCCGAACCGAAACCTATACAGCAGACAAGGCCTGCGGAATGACTGTCACCATCTACCACAACCCGGAATGCGGGACCTCGCGCAACACGCTGGCCATGATCCGGCAGTCCGGCGAGGAGCCGGAGGTGATCGAATATCTGAAGACGCCGCCTTCGCGTGAGAAGCTGGTCGAGCTCATCGCGGCCATGGGCATCACCCCGCGCCAGCTCTTGCGCGAGAAGGGCACGCCCTATGCCGAACTCGGGCTCGGCGATCCGAAATGGAGCGACGACGAGTTGATCGATTTCATGTTGGCGCACCCGATCCTCATCAACAGGCCGATCGTAGCCACGCCCAAGGGCACGAGGCTGTGCCGGCCGTCGGAAGCTGTCCTCGACATCCTGCCCAATCCGGACATCGGTCCTTTCACGAAAGACGACGGCGAGGTCGTGATCGACGCGTCTGGAAAGCGCGTGCGCTGAAGCTATTTCGATTTCGTCGAGGCAGGGTTGACCCGCACCCGGTACCATCTATATTTCCAAGTATATCGAAATTAGGCTGCGCCGTGGAGCGCGGATGCCCGGAGTTCTGCAATGACCGATGCCGCATGTCCGATCGACACCTTCCCGAACATCGACGAGGACCAGTTCCAGCCCATCGACCCGGTCGCGCTCTTCGACGCGCCGCGCGCCGCCCATCCGCCTCGGATCCTGATGCTCTACGGCTCCTTGCGGGAACGCTCATATTCGAGGCTGGCGACGGAAGAGGCGGCGCGAATCCTGCGGAGGCTCGGAGCCGAAGTGCGCATCTTCAATCCTTCCGGTCTGCCGCTTCCGGATTCCACGCCGACCGATCATCCCAAGGTCAAGGAGCTTCGCGATCTGTCGTTGTGGTCTGAGGGGCAGGTCTGGTGCTCGCCGGAACGTCACGGATCAATGACGGGCATCATGAAGGCCCAGATCGACTGGCTGCCGCTGTCGCTCGGCGGCGTTCGCCCGACCCAGGGCCGCACGCTTGCGGTCATGCAGGTCTGCGGCGGCTCCCAGAGCTTCAACGCCGTCAACCAGCTTCGGATCCTCGGCCGCTGGATGCGGATGTTCACGATCCCCAACCAGAGCTCGGTCGCCAAGGCGTTCGCCGAATTCGACGAGGCTGGGCGGATGAAGCCCTCCTCGTACTACAACCGCATCGTCGACGTAATGGAGGAACTGGTGAAGTTCACCCTGCTGCTGCGCGACCGTGCCGGCTACCTGACGGACCGCTACTCCGAACGGGTCGAAAGTGCGGACGAGGTGGCCAAGCGGGTCAACCAGCGGAACATGACCTAGGAAGCGTCGTCGCGAGTTTCCTCATACATGCTCCATGAGAGTTCCACCAAGCTCAAGAGAACATCTTCCTTGCTCCAGCCCGCCGTGACTGCAGTTTGGACAATTTCCTGGATCAGCGGACGCAATCGGCGTTCACATTCGACCAGCAACTCATCATTTTCAGTGGGAGGGCTGGCGAAGTCGAATTTGGCCATTGCAAGATCACCTGGCAGTTTCTTGCCGCAGAGTAGCGGAGATTTCCGAGATCACTTTCTGGGTGTAAGTTAACTCAGGCATTGCTCACCCGACACGATCCCATTGTCACCGGCATTAGCTCCCAACAATTTGAAAGACGCAACCCGGAATACAACCAATTTGCCGAAATACATTTCTGATTCCAAAAAACTCCCCGGGTTAACCGCGTCAAAACGTCAATGCTGGCGAAACTGAAGATGGAAACGTCTACGATCGCCACTGCGTGCTCGGTGGTGGCATCCTAGCATTTTTTGCTTTATGGCGGCAGTATGGCGCAATTGACCCTCAGCGCGACATCTACACTATCGACAAGTACGTCAGGTCGATATTCTAGTTTTATAGTATAACTCCATCCATATAAATATGGAGCGAAATTCGAGGTTAAAAAGCAAAATTGCTCTATAATTTATTATCCATTTACCTTTCATGGAAGTATGCTCATTTTTTGAGCAAATTAGTTGTGGCTAATGGTCACTCTTTATTTTATATAGTTGTTGCCAAAGTCAACTCTCGCGGTTAGCTTCTCGAATTATGGCAATCCAAGGGCCTTTTTGCGGCGCCAATACGGCACGAGGCTTGCGCATTTTTGATTGCGTGCAAGGCAATAGCCTTAGGCGCAATCACCGATGGGCACGTTTGGCCAGCGGCATTGGGGGCAAGGTGGGATGGACCAGACGACGGGTAGCCTGGATACCCTCAACTACGAGCCCGATCGGCGAAGCGCCCATCCAAAAATTCTCGATGTCATTCCCGAAAGTGCTGGCCCGCGTATAGCAACGGCGAGGGGCGGTGCGATCCATTGCGTCCGCGGGCCGGGATCACAGGCGGTGCTGGCGGAAAGCCACTTCGCGGCGGTCATGCTCGCCCCGGCGCCGGGGAACCGGGCGGCGTTGGGAAGCGACAGAATGCTGGAATACGATGCGCCGGTCGGAGCGCTGGTCATCCACCCGGCGAATGTCGAAGGTCGCGCGGTCTGGTCGTCGACCAGAGAAAGCGTGATCATCGCTATCAGGCCCGAGAGCATGGCCGAGCTGGCTGCCAGTGAACTGGATGCCGGCCATGTCGCGATTCAGCCGCCGGCTTTCGGGACCGTCGACCCCCAGGCTCTGTACCTCGCGCAGTTGCTGAAAGCGGAACTGACGCAGAGGGAAACCCCGAACGAGCTCTACGTCGACTCTCTGGTCACCATGTTCGGCGTGCACATTCTTCGAAACTACACAGGAGTGCAACAGTTGCCACCAGCGCCGAAGGGCGGTCTGTCGAACCGCAGCGCCCGCAGGGTTCAGGAATTCCTGGAGGTGAATTTTTCCAGCAAGATCTCGGTGGCCGACCTTGCCGCGGTGTCCGGCCTTTCACCGCGCCACTTCATCCAGGCTTTCACGAGGACCTTCGGCGAACCGCCGCACAAACATCTCCTCCGCCTGCGCCTAAGTTTCGCCGAAAGACTGCTCGTCAAGGGCGAAATGCCAATTGCGGAGGTCGCTCACTTGAGCGGGTTCTCGAGCCAGAGCCATTTGACGACAGCGATGATGAAATACCGCCGAATAACGCCGATGCAGGTGCGGCGAAAAGGGTAAGCACGCATTCGAAATTCCGAGGCCACGGGGGTGCCCGCCGGGCTGAATCTGTTCGGGTGGACCCTGGCGTGCGGGAGCCGGGTCTCGGCACCGCACTTTTTTGAAACAAAATCGGAGTTTTCTGGAATACGGCGCGGCAAAAGTCTGTCTTCCTTACCCTTACGGAATCGTCCAGGGTCCGGAGCTTTCCGCTAGGCATCGATGCGGCGTCGGAATTACCGACGTGATGCTTCGGCGGCGCGACTAGGCATCGCGATACGAAGCTCTCCTCTGACGGTTGCACATCCGAGGAGGCCTTCATGCGAAAGCCAGTTTCGCTGTGCGATGCTGCGCGTCGTCCAGAAAACCAGTTTGCTGGTGCAGCCAGACTTCACGCTACCGCTCCCGGCGGCACAGTGAAGATTTCCAATGCGCCCTCTACCGCACGTCGCCGATATCGGGAGGCCTCACGGGCGCCATGGCGCCCCGGACAAAGAATCCCATGCCGTTGTTCATGAAACGCCGATGAACGTGCAGTTTCCGGAATTCGAGCTCTTTGGTCCCAAGGTCGAGGCGGCTTGGGCCGCCTTACAGCGCCAATACGCCGACCGTATAACCGGCGCGGAACTGGATCATCTATTTGCCTGTCTCGTCTTTGGTTTGACCTCTCCAGCATACGGTGATCAGGAACCGGCTCTCCATTTCAATGTCTGCCGCGCGTTGGTGGCGATGAAACTCCCGCCCGACCGAACCGAAGCTGCCCTGCACACGACTCCCGAACCTACACAGCCATGGGTCGCGGGCGCCTGTGCGCTGATCGAGAGCCAGGGCGCGAAGATGGGGCGCGCCCTTCAGGAAAAGACGTCCAATCTCGAAGACTTTTCAACCGCCAAGGCGAATGCGGCAACAGGAAGCCTGGGCAAAAACGAGGAAAACGCAACATGACTGCAGGCATCGAGGGAGAATCCCGTCGCGGATTTGTCGGCAATTGGGTTTCGGGTGGCGGCGGCTATCGCTCGCGCCGCCGCCGTCTGATGGCGGTGCTGCGCATGGCCCATCGCGTGCTCGGCGTCAATCGCAAAGGGCTAGGGCTCGGGACGCTCGGCGCCGGCGGAACCTTGGCCTCCGCTCTCTATGGCTCGGCGCCTGCGGCCCCCTATGCCACCGCGACCGTGCTTCCGGAAGAACCGACCTGTCCAAACTGCGGGCGGGTCTTCGTCGAGTTCGCGAGTAAGGCGACGAAGCGCCGGTGGATGGAGCTCGGCTGGAGGCCGGCCGCTGCGGCGGCGTTGGGCGCGTTGGCGCTGTCGGCTTCATCCGCGGTGCCAGCACAGGCGCAGAATTACACGGCCGGCGGTGGCACCGTGGGGGGTGGGGTCGTCAACGGCATCGCGATCGGCTGTGCTGGTTTCCCGGCAACCGTCACCGCAGCGGCCTCCAGCGGCGGCATGGCGATCGGCTGTCGCGCGGTTTCTGGTGGAAGCAATTCCGTAGCTATTGGCGTTGAAGCCACCACCACCGGCCAAAGCGCCGTCGCGATAGGAGTGAGCAGCGACGCCGCGGTAAATGCAGCCGCCTATGGTGCCCTCGCTCAGGCGACCGGTGTTGCGTCGTCCGCCTTCGGCTTGGGTGCCACCGCAAGCGGGCTGCGCGGCATCGCGTTTGGATCTGGAGCAACGCAGGCCGGAATCGATTCCATTGCCCAAGGCACCAGCGCCAGCGCGGGTAGCCAGAATGCCGTCGCGATCGGCTTCGGTTCGATCGCGTCCCATTTGAACTCGATCAATATTGGCGCGCGCACTGTTGCGAATACAGGCGCCCTTGCGATTGGCGCTGTCGCCATCGGTACGGATACGACGGCATCTGCGGATCGGGCCATCGCGATGGGCGTCCTGGCCAGAGCAACGACGGTGAATGCGTTGGCTTTCGGCACGAATGCGGCAGCCTCGGGCCCCGCCGCGTTGGCGCTGGGCGCCAACACGGTCTCGAGCGGCACCAATTCGGTCGCGCTCGGCGTCAACGCCCAAGCGACCCTAGGCGGCGACAATGCCTTGGGCACCTTGTCCGTCGCCTCGGGAGGGAACTCCACCGCTGTCGGCACCAGCACCCGTGCCACCGGCAGCTCAGCGTTCGCCGGAGGCTGGAGGGCCAATGCTTCGGGAGTCCGGGCCGTGGCGATCGGTGTCGAGTCCATTGCTGCGGGTGATCAGGCGATCGCCCTTGGGGACACGGCGAATGCGAGCGCCCAGAATGCCATCGCCGCTGGAACCGGCGCGGTCGCTGACTCCGCCGACGCCGTTGCCATCGGCACGGGCGCGACGGCCACCGGCGGCAAGGCGGTGGCGATCGGCGCCGGCAACGTCGCCAATGGCGACGGCGCGGTCGCGATCGGCGATCCCAGCACCGCCACCGGCGACGGCGCCGTGGCGCAGGGCAAGGACAACACCGCGACCGGCCACGGCTCGGTCGCGATGGGCAACACCAATATGGTCGGCGGCGGCGGCCAGGCGATCAGCACGCCCGGCACGCCGGCGCAGGGCGCGGTCGGCATCGGCTATCAGAACACCGTGATCGGCCAGGGCAGCGTCGCGATCGGCAGCACCAGCAGCGCGCTGGCGGCGGGCGCGGTCGCGTTCGGCGACACCGCGGTCGCCAACTTCGCAGATGACGTGGCGCTCGGCTCGGGCTCGGTGACGGCCGCGGCAGTGGGCACGGCGAGCGCCACGATCGGCGGCGTCACCTACAACTTCGCCGGCACGACGCCGACGAGCACAGTCAGCGTCGGGGCGCCGGGTGCGGAGCGGACCATCACCAACGTCGCGGCCGGGGAGTTGAGCGATACTTCGACCATTGCCGTCAACGGCTCGCAGCTCTTCGCGACCAACCAGCAGGTCACCCAGAACACGACCGACATCGCCAATCTCGGCGATACGATCACCGACATCAACAGTGGTGCCGGCATCAAGTACTTCCATGCCAACTCCGTTTTGCCGGATTCGCAGGCGCTGGGGACAGACTCGGTCGCGATCGGGCCGAACGCGGTCGCCAACAATGCCGGCGACGTGGCCCTGGGTTCGGGCTCGGTCACGGATGTCGCGGTCGGCACGGCGAGCGCCACGATCGGCGGCGTCACCTACAACTTCGCCGGCACGACGCCGACGAGCACAGTCAGCGTCGGGGCGCCGGGTGCCGAGCGGACCATCACCAACGTCGCGGCCGGGGAGTTGAGCGATACTTCGACTATTGCCGTCAACGGCTCGCAGCTCTTCGCGACCAACCAGCAGGTCACGCAGAACACGACCGACATCGCCGCCAACACCGCCGACATCACCAATCTCGGCAACACGGTCAACAACATCGCCGGCGACACCTCGACGGCCTACACCGACGCCAACGGCGACGGCATTCGATATGTGCGCACCAATGACAGAACGCTTCCCGTCAGCGATTCGTCCGCTCAAGGCATCGGTTCCACTGCAGTCGGATACGATGCGACGGCTGTCGCCGACAGTTCGCTCGCGCTTGGCCGCGAAAGCCAGGCCAATATCGTGGGGGGTGTGGCCCTCGGATCCGGATCGATTTCCGATCGTGCCCTGGCGCCGGCCACCGGCCAGATAGCAGCCGGCCCAACCAACTTCATTGAATACAATACGACCGACAAGACGCTACTTGGCGCGGTCTCGGTGGGCACGGATACGTCGTATCGGCAGATCACCAATGTCGCGGACGGCACGAATGCCCAGGACGCGGTGACGATCCGCCAGCTCCAGGGCGCCATCGCCTCGGTCGCAGCGACTCCGAGCATGTATTTCCATGCCAATTCGACGGCTGGCGATTCGCTCGCTGTCGGGGCTGAATCGGTTGCCGTCGGTCCGACGACAGTCGTCAACGGCGACAACGGCATCGGCATCGGCAACGGCGCGATCGTCGAACAGATCGCGCCGGGCGGAACGGCCATCGGCCAGGGCGCTCATGTGATGTTGGCCGACGGCGTTGCGCTCGGCACGAATTCCCTCGCGGCCGGCATTCAGTCCGTCGCCATCGGAGCGGGCGCTGAAAGCAACCATGCCAACAGCATTGCGCTTGGCGGCAATTCCATCACCACGGTTGGCGCCCAGACGGATTACACGGCGTTCGGCCTTGCCGCGCTGCAGGACTCCGTCGGCGAGGTGTCGATCGGCGCAGCCGGAGCAGAGCGCAAGCTGACCAATGTTGCCGCCGGTTCGGCGGACGCGGATGGGGTCAACGTCTCGCAGCTGCGCGGCGTGACGCAGAACGTCACCAACCTTCTTGGCGGCACGACGGTGTTCAACCCCGACGGCTCGATCACCGGGCCGACCTACAATATCCAGGGCGGCAGCTATTCGACGGTCCATGATGGCTTCACGGCCGTGGACGCCAGCCTCACCAACCTCAACAATCAGATCAACGGCGGCGGAGGAATTAAATACTTCCACGCCAATTCCACACTGGCCGATTCATCGGCAACCGGTACGGACAGTGTCGCGATCGGGCCGGAAAGCGTGGCGAGCGGCGCCGACAGCCTGGCTGCGGGTCACGGGGCTGCGGCTACCGGACAGGGCTCGGTCGCTCTCGGCGAAGGAGCGCAGGCAAACAACGCCAATGATGTCGCACTTGGTTCGGGGTCGGTAACCGAGACAGCAGTCGGCACATCCGGGATCACCATCAGAGGCGAACAATATGACTTTGCCGGAACCGCGCCGGTCGGGACCGTCAGTGTTGGCGCCGATGGTGCGGAAAGGACGATCACCAATGTCGCTGCCGGCCGGATCTCCGCGGACAGCACAGACGCCATCAATGGCTCGCAGCTTCATGCTACCAACACGGCAATCGAGGATCTGCAGGGCGGCATCGGGAACATCAACGACAGTGCGGTTTTCTATGACCTCAATCCCGACGGCAGCAAGAAGAACAGCATCACGCTGGTCGGCGGCGATGTTAACGCACCGGTCGTCATCTCGAATGTCGGCAAGGGCGTCGCGGACACCGATGCAGTCAATGTCTCTCAGCTCAACGAGAGCTTCACCGAGGCCAAGTCCTACACCGACAACCGTGTGGGCTATGCCATAGAAACGGCCAATGCCTATACCGACCAGAAGTTCAATCAGTTGAATCAGGAGATAGGCAGTATCCGCTCGGAGGCCCGTACGGCGGCCGCTATCGGCCTTGCCGCGGCGTCGCTCCGTTATGACGATCGCCCAGGCAAGCTGAGCGTGGCGATGGGCGGCGGCTACTGGCGTGATGAGACTGCGCTTGCCTTCGGCGCTGGTTATACAAGCGAGAACGGACGCGTTCGCGCCAACCTGTCAGGTACGGTTGCTGATGGTGATGTTGGCGTGGGTGCGGGACTTAGCTTCACTTTGAACTAAGGGCATGATGACCAGGCGACCGCTCCCCGGCACATCAATTTTGGTGGTTTGCCTGCTTCTGTCCGGCCAACATGCGGCCGGACAGGAAGTAATTTCTTCTGGCTTTCGCATTAGGCCTTCGGAGGTCACAGTGCCTCCGGAGGTGGCGCTTGGCGAGTATCAGAGGATGGTTCGACCGTTCGAAAACTGGACAATGATCTGCGACGAAAACCTGAAAGCCCGCCAAAGGGTCTGCAACGTCACCCAGACAATTGAAAACCAGGCAGGACAGCTCGCATTCAGTTGGTCTCTCGCCGCCACACCGGAAGGCAAGCCCTACATGATCTTGCGCACCGCACCGGTCGCCAGGAGCGATGGCTCGGTCTCGCTGAAGTTCGAGGGCCGGGAAGAGCCGGTACAAGTCCAACTCGATGGATGCAACGCAGCAGTTTGCATCGGAATGCTGCCGGTCGGTCCCATCATGCGCGAGCAGATCTCGAAGAACTCGGCGCCAACGGTGTCCTATCCGACAAGGGATGGGAAGACTGTCAGCGTGACCGCAACCCTCAAGGGCCTTTCTACAGCCGTTAAGGCGATCAATTGACGGAGACATTTCGGTGAACCAGCAATCAATCCATGACCGGATAATGTCTCGCAAGAGCAATGATCCGATTCAAAGCAAAGACAACGAGCGTAACGGATCAAAGCGGAATTGGCTAAGGGTGTCGGCCTTATCTCTGTTTGGAATCGCCATTGTCAGCGCCGCTGGTTACGCTGCCATGCGCTATGACGCAATCGGGGATCTCCTCTCGCAGCCGGCAATTGCGGAAACGAATGAAGCCAATCCGGCCCCGGCCGATACGCCATTTTTGCAGCACGCCAAACAGGCCGGCTTGCAATCCTGCTCCAGCGTCTTTCCGGGTCTCGGAGCACTCCTGACAAACGGCACAACCTATAGCGTTCAGTCGATCTGGAACAACGAAACGCCAGACAAGCATGCGGTACAGGCCCTTGTGGGCATGAACTATGCCACTGAAGGATACAGCGGTCCGGCTGCGGGCGTCGTATTTGCCGCGCCTACCGAATCCGCGTGCGAAGGTGCGATGGTCCGAGTGGCGCCGTTCGCTGCTGCCTGCGCAGACATTCCGGCCATGCTGCCGAAGGGAAGCAAGCTTGCCAACAATCTTGGACAGATCAGCATCTACGAACTTTCCGATAACGGTGGCAACGCAATGCTCCTGCCGACAGGAAACAACTGCGTCGTCATTTCCGTCGCGTCGGCGACAGGAAAACAAGGAGGTGGAAAATGAGATTGAGTTTTGCCCTTGGTGCGATCGGCATGGTGTTGGTCTCAACAGTGCAGCTGGGCGCGGCTGACCTCCCCACAACGGCAGCGGATGTACCGGTTCCGCCGCAGGAAGAGAGGGGCATCTGGGCAGCAATCGCCTACTCCGAGGCCGACGAAAAGCACGGTTTCTTTTGGGGCGCCGACAAGCGGCAAGAGGCAATGGATATTGCGCTCGAGCACTGTGAGAATGCCGAAGGCACGGGATGCGTTGTCGTTGAGGTGTTTCGCAACCATCGACATTGGGACGACGACGACGATACCGGTTTTCCCTATCATCATTGTGGCGCGCTCGCTATTGGCGAGGAAAAAGGCGGCCGCGTCACGCCTTGGAGCGCAAAATCGGCGCCAACACGCCGGGAATCTGAGGACCTTGCTCTCGCAGCCTGTGAGCTGTCGGGGACGCAATGCAAGATTCGCGAATGGGTATGTACATGAGGCGTCGCCCCAAGACCGTTTCCGCATGCGGGGCAATCATATTCTCTTTGTTGTCAGCCGCGTCGGCCCAGCAACAGATGGCAGCTCTTCCGAATGGTGCGTCGTCCCTCCGCGAAGTATATCAGGACTGGAGCGTCGCCTGCGCCGTTCGGGAGAACACGAAGATCTGCTCGCTCTCGCAGGACCAAGTGCAACAGAACGGTCAGAGGCTTCTTGCTGTAGAGGTACACAGAAGTGCAGATGGTTCGGCAACTGCTACCCTGCTTCTGCCCTTCGGCATATTACTCGACTCTGGCGTGACGCCGCAGATCGACGACCAGCCGCCATTGTCGCCGCTGCGGTTCAGGACCTGCCAGCCCACAGGGTGCCTTGCCGTGTTTTCGATCGATCCGCCGACGCTCGGAAAGATGAGAGAAGGCTCGGTGCTGAAGCTTAATGTCAGGACCGCTGCCGAGACCCAGCTGACGTTTCCGGTGTCCCTGCGCGGCCTGACCGTAGCGCTCGATCGCATGGCTGCATTGAGCACACGTTGAGGGACACAAGGGCGTCAACTGTTGACAACCATAGCGCCTTTTCGCCGTGTCTCGTAGGTGGCGGGTATTAACGTCCGCTCTCGCGCTGCTGGTCGGACGTTCGTCGCCTCAGCGGTAGACGTCGGCTACTGGCGCTCCTTGCTCGTTCCGATGGACGGGACAAATCGGCCATCGGAACATAAGCGCTGACTACCGTTACTGCCCTGATCGACGCCGCGCGATTTCCGTGTTCCGTACGCTTCCCATAGGAACCGGGAGATGCGTGCATGCTTCAACGCATCCGGAAAAGGGGAAGTTTGCGACTTGAGGGTAGCCAACACCCCCCGTCCGATCCAGCAACGGGTGGCACAACGCGACCGCACCTATCCAGATTGCTAAGCAAACCGTGCGGATGGCCGGGCTGATAGTTCATCGAAATCCGTCCAGCTCTGCATTCGTCTATGGCTGAGCGGGCCCCTTTCAGGTCTCGATAAAGAAGATCGACCTTTCGTCCTGACAGGGGTAAGCCAAGCTCCTCCGTTGATCCATCGGCCCCATTCGCCGAGCGGTGCCTTGGCCGAAGACTACGCGCGAATGGTGGAAGACGGACTGCGGCTTGAGGAAGCCAAGATATTCGACGTCCTTAGGGACCGATGCGCCGACATCGCAGAGCGAGCAAATGCCGCAGCAAAGCGATGATCGATCTGCATGAACGCCTATGCAACAGCCTCACGCTATTACATGGCGACTATCAAAAGAAATCTCGGGAGAGTCGCGCTCCGCTCGCCTGGCAGGCCCGCCTGGAATACTTTACGACTGTTAGACCATGATCCACCCAGATAGCACGGCCCAAGCATTAAACGTAAAGCAGCCCCTGCCTCAACCCGATGGCAACCGCGTCGGCGCGGTTCTGCGCGTGAAGCTTGGTGAGCACGGCGGCGACATGGAATTTTGCCGTATGCACTGAAATCTTGAGCTGGCGAGCGATCACCTTGTTGGAAGCGCCATCGGCGAGCAAAGCCAGCGTTTCCATTTCGCGCGGCGTAAGAACTGCGTGCAGATGCCCGTTTGGCCCCGCCTCGGACGCATGAAGAACGTCGGCATGGCCTGACTGGGCAGGCAAGAGACGGTATCCGGCAGCGGCAATCTTGACGGCGGCGCCGACCAACGCCGTGGCGGCATCGGCCGGCAGCACGGCATGAATATTTGTGCCGGTAGCGCCGACTCCAAGCGCGACATGCGGCGTTACGCCGTCAAACAATTCGCCGTCCGTCACAATGGCATCGAAGCCGTCCGGTTGTTCGAGTTCGGACGGTACCACGACTGTCATCCCGTCGTTCTCGGCCAGATCGTGCACGAGCTCTTCCGCACGCTCCGGATCGGACAGGGCGACCATCACAATCAAGGAGCCTTCAGCCATCTGTCCTCGCTCAGGAACGCGGACGTGCACCAATCGTCACCTCTACGCGACGCTCTTCGCCTCCCCGCAGCAGACGGAGCGCGATTGTCTTGCCGACACTGTCGGGGCCGAGACGACGGATCAGGTCGCGTACGCCATCGATTTCTTCGTCACCCCAGGCTGTGATGATGTCGCCGAGCACCAGCCCAGCCTTTTCCGCCGGCCCGCCTTCCTCGAGGCTCATCACCATCGCGCCATGTGCCTTCGCCTGACGCACCGGATGCAGCCCGGCACCAAGATAGCCGCGCGGCACGTGCCCTTTCTCGGCGAGCGTTGCCGTAACGCGATCCACGGTTTCAGCGGGAATGACGAGCACGCGCCGGCGGGGGCCAAACAGGACGAGCCCGACAAAGCTGCCTTCGGCATCGATCGCCGCGCCGCCCTCGGCGCGTGGATCGATGCTGGCTGAAAGCCGGATACGCCGGTCGATCAGCCCGCCCCTCATGCTGCGCCAGGCTGGGCCTGCCTCTGCAACGACGCCGTAACCGGCGAGGGCCGAGGCATCACCGCGACCCACTACGATCACCAGATTTCCTGCTTCGATCCGTCCCGCGGGCCTCAGCGCCGACACTCCTTCCGGAACGCTGGATTTCAGAACCGCAATTCCCGTCGTCGGATCGCGGCCGACGAATTCGGCCGGTGCAGTGCCGCCGGATTGAAATGTCAAAGTGATGCCGTCTTCGGTCTCGATCGTCTCGCTCGCGGCGACAAACAATCCGTCCCGCCAGTGAACAGCACTCGAAGAATTGTGGCGGCTGGCGTGGACTGCAGCGATTGCCGGAGCGGTGGCGGCGACAAGGCCGGCGATCTCGCGAGAGAAATCTAGAAGACTGGCTTTCGGCATGATCTTTCTCCTCTGATCTGATGCGAGGAATCTCGCCGATTTCGCTATGCGGTCCAACTCGCCTCACGGCTAGGTTCGGACTGGTCATTCGGGCAGGTCGCGCCAAGCCTGCCTGCCAACTCATATAAATATCGACAGCCTCCTATGCCGGAGAAATGCGATGCTTGACCGAGCCGAGAATAAAAACGATCTAAAAATATCCGCTGACGACCTACTGCTCGACGCTTACTCGCGCTCTGTAGCCGATACCGTAGAGATGGTTGGGCCGGCCGTGTGCCGCGTTGAGGCCCCGGTGGAAAGGCGAGCGGGCCTCGGCTCCGGCATGGTGATCTCCTCCGACGGACTGGTCGTCACCAACAGCCATGTAGTTGGTGAGACAAACACTGTCAGGGTCATCGTTCCGGATGGCTCCTCGGCGCAAGCTCGCGTTCTTGGCCGCGACCCCGACACCGACATTGCCCTGCTTCGCGCCAATTCGAACTTCGCAGCAGTCGCCGAACTCGGCGACAGCAAATCCCTGCGCCGGGGTCAAATCGCGATCGCCATCGGCAACCCGCTCGGCTTTGACTGGACGGTCACAACGGGGGTTGTTTCGGCCCTCGGGCGGAGCATGCGGGCCTTGACGGGACGGCTGATCGACGACGTCATCCAGACCGACGCTGCGCTAAATCCCGGTAACTCGGGTGGCCCACTCGTGGCGACAAACGGTAAAGTCGTCGGCATCAACACGGCCGTCATTCGCGGCGGTCGAAGGCGAGGAAGGCCTGCTGCTCATTTGGTCCCGGCCGAACCGGGATTGAAGAATCGAAGCAACGCGGCCCCCGTTGCAATCCATCCTGACATGAATGCGCCAACCGCCGTGCTACCTTGAGCGCCAGACCGGTGTTTGCGACACCGGTCTGGCAGCCTGCCATGAAGTGAAGAGGAGAGTTCACCATGTCCAGGATCAACCGCCGCGCCTTGCTGCTCCACTCCGGCAGCGCCGTCATTGCCTCGACGATAGCGGCGACGGCTCTTGTCACAGAGCCGCAGCACCGAGACCGGGAACCGTCCCGCCATCTGCTGTTGCTGATCAAGGCTCACGAGGCGGCGTACGCGGCGTTCGACAAGGCGATCCATGACACGGGCGGCAGCAGCCGCGATCACGACAGGGCCAGCCGGGCTGAGGAAAGGGCGCTGCTGGCTATCTGCGCCTATCCTGCGATCAGAAAAGGCGATCGCCTGGCCAAGGCCCAATATCTTTTGAAGATCGAGGCGCGCGGCGAGCTCGACCTGGCGGAGCACATGCGGGCTCTTCTCCGCTCGACGATGTGAAAGGGATAAGGGCCGACGCGCGTGGCCGGTCGGACTCCGATCAGATCACCCGAAGCTCACCGGCTGACGTCTTTCCGGAACGTTTGTCCTGCATCAGTTCGTAGCTGACTTTCTGACCTTCATTGAGGCCCCGCAAGCCGGAGCGCTCGACGGCGGAAATATGCACGAACACATCCGGGCCGCCCTGATCAGGCTCAATGAAGCCAAATCCCTTTTGCGAATTAAACCACTTTACCGTCCCGGTAGCCATAGAGAGCCCTTTTTCTGACAGGGTGACCGCGTGCTGATTGCGTTGACGTTTCACGGGGGGATCAGCAGGCCAAGCATATCCATGACGGTCATCCATTGCCAATATGGAAAGCGAACCGGAGGTCACGTTGCACTCGCGCCGGTCCGGCGCTGTGTGGATTTCAGTCCGCATCGACGGGCAGAATGGCCCGTCGATGTTCCCAAGCCCCCGTGACCGAGGTTTGAGCGCTGTCAAGGCCGCGCAGATCTGCCGGCAGATCGTGCGCCGCGGAGCGGTTGCCTTGACC
The DNA here is from genome assembly GCF_011045125.1 of Allomesorhizobium camelthorni. GTDB lineage: Bacteria > Pseudomonadota > Alphaproteobacteria > Rhizobiales > Rhizobiaceae > Allomesorhizobium > Allomesorhizobium camelthorni. Next base: position 72,528 of record NZ_JAAKZF010000021.1, read on the forward strand.
GCGCGATACGCGGTCACAATTTCGGCAGGCGGTCGGTGAGAGCTGGCCGACCCAACGGAGAGGCAAATCCCTCATGTCAAACGAACTCGACAATCTCAGCCGGCGCGTCGCTGCTGGCAAGCTGAGCCGGCGTGATTTTCTCGGCCGCGCCGCCGCCATCGGCGTCACTGCCACCTTTGCCAATTCGTTGCTCGCCTCTGCGGTCCGCGCAGCGGGCCCGGTGAGGGGCGGCATCCTTCGCGCCGGCATGCAGGGCGGCGCCGCTACCGACAGCCTCGACCCTGCGACATGGTCAAGCCAGGTTCCCTATTTCTTCGGTCGCCAATGGGCCGAACAGCTCGTGCAAATTTCCGCCGAAGGCGAGGTGAAGCCGGCGCTTGCCGAGGAATGGAGTGCATCCGACGACGCCAAGGTCTGGACTTTCAAGATTCGCAAGGGCGTGCAGTTCCACAACGGCAAGGAGATGACGCCGGCCGACGTCGTTGCGACGATGGAGCGTCACTCCGACAAGAATTCAAAATCCGGCGCGCTCGGCATCATGGGCGGCATCGACAACGTTAAGGCGGAAGGCGACACAGTTGTCTTCTCGTTGAAGGACGCAAATGCCGACCTGCCCTTCCTGCTCGACGACTATCACCTGATGATCCAGCCGAACGGCGGCAAGGACAACCCGGCCGAAGGCATCGGCACCGGCCCCTACAAGATCGCCGTGAACGAGGCCGGCTTGCGCCTCGGCGGGGAGAAGTTCGCCAATTACTGGCGCGACGACCGCGGCTTCGCCGACCAGATCGAGATCATCGTCATCAATGACGCGACGGCGCGCACCTCCGCCCTCCAGGGTGGGCAGGTCGACATCATCAACCGCGTTGAGCCCAAGGTCGTCGAGCTCATCAAGCGCACGCCCGGGGTGACGATCCAGAACGTCGCCGGCAAGGGCCATTATGTCTTCATCGCCCACTGCAACACCGCGCCCTTCGACAACAACGATCTGAGGCTAGCGCTGAAATACGCCCTCGACCGCGAAGAGATGGTCCAGAAGATTTTGCAGGGCTACGGCTCGGTCGGCAACGATACGCCAATCAACCAGGCCTACCCTCTCTTCACCGAAATGGAGCAGCGCACCTACGATCCCGAAAAGGCAGCCTTCCACTACAAGAAGTCCGGCCATTCCGGTCCGGTCCTGCTGCGTACGTCGGACGTTGCCTTCCCCGGCGCGGTGGACGCCACCCAGCTCTACCAGCAGAGCGCTGCAAAAGCCGGCATAACTATCGAGGTCAAGCGCGAGCCCGGCGACGGCTACTGGTCCGAAGTCTGGAACAAACAGCCCTTCTCCGCCTCCTATTGGGGCGGACGGCCGACACAGGACCAGATGTATTCTACGGCCTATTATTCCAAGGCGGATTGGAACGACACGCGCTTCTTCCGCGAGGATTTTGACAAGATGCTGTTTCAGGCGCGCGCCGAACTGGATGTCGAGAAGCGCAAGAAGATCTACGCCGACATGGGCACGATCGTGCGCGACGAGGGAGGCGCCATCGTGCCGATGTTCAACGACTTCATCGACGCGACGAGCTCCAAGGTCGGCGGCTGGAGCCCGGACGGCAATCAGGAGATGATGGGCGGCTACGCCCTGTCCAAGTGCTGGCTAGTGGCCTGAGCCCGGCCTTGCGTGGGAATCGGCACTACCCCGCCGGCTCCTAGGATTGCATGCTTTGTCGTGCCGATCAGCGTTGAGACCCTACGCCGAACCACACACTCAGTGAGGACGCTGCACGCTCCGAAGGCTTACCGGCAACCATGGCGGGCGAACCACTGGACCAGGCGTGCGGATCGAGGAGATTTCTGCACCACCGCCGTGGCGCAGCCCGTGCCGCTTCTGAGAATGGTCACGGTGCTGGCTTAGGTTCGCAAAGTTTTTCGCGGGCTTGCCGGATCAGCCATAGCCGATCACGCTCAGCAGAAGAATGCCTCGACAACAGGGCGGGGTTTTCGACCTACAAGCCTTCCCCAAGCCCGCTTGACCAGCGCGGCGCCGGCCATCTAGCTTAATCCCGCCCTTAAGTGGCGAACGCAGCGCCCGGCGAGATATAGGGGACGGCATCGAGTTATCGGTCGACCCGATTCCGCGGAGGATTGCCATCATTGACGGAACGGTCAGACCTCGACGCCATCTCTGTCTTGGCAACGCTCGTCGCGCTTTATGCCGTTCTGAAGCTTGGGCTGCTTCCGGCGCTTCTGGCGGGGCTGCTCATCGCACAACTTGTGCACTCCGCCGTCCCAGTGCTGTATCGTTTCGGCATTGCCAATCGCAAGCTCGGCAGGGCAATCGCATTGACCCTGGTGACTGTGATCGTCACGACCGTGATCGCACTGTTGGTCGTTGCCATTTCATCCCAACTCACTGCCGGCCCGGAGAATCTCTTTTTTCTCCTCCAGCGCATGGCGGAGGTGATCGACACCGCACGTAACCACTTGCCTTCCTGGACGAGGGACTACCTGCCGGCAAATATCAAAGAATTCGAGGACGCCGCCTCCCAATGGTTGCGCGACAATGCATGGCAGCTCCGCTACATCGGCGGTGATGTCGGTTCGTTTGTCTTCTACGTAATCGTCGGCATGATAATTGGCGGTATGATCGCCTTTGGCAGGGACACTCGTGCATACGAGCCTGGACCGCTGGCTGCCGCACTTGAGGCGCGCGTTATGGTGCTCAGCAAGGCGTTCCACGGAATTGTGTTTGCCCAGATCCGCATTTCGGCACTGAACACACTTCTGACGGCCATCTATCTCGCCCTCGTGCTCCCAATTTTTGGTATCAATCTGCCGTTTTTGAAGACCATGATAGCCGTCACCTTTCTGGTTGGGCTCCTGCCGGTGATCGGTAATCTCATCTCGAACACGGTGATTGTGCTGGTGAGTTTCAGCGTATCACCGGCGGTCGCATTGGCCTCGCTCGCCTTCCTCGTGATTATTCACAAGCTCGAATATTTCGTGAATGCCCGCATCATCGGCACGAGGATAAAAGCCTGGGCTTGGGAGCTTCTCTTGGCGATGCTTGTAATGGATGCATGGTTCGGGGTTCCGGGACTGATCGCTGCACCAATCTACTACGCCTATGTCAAGTACGAGCTGATGATGCGGAAGTTGATCTGAGACAACCGTGTTGTGAGGCGGCCGCCAACGGTGTCTGCCTGGACGATCGTTTCCAGCTCGCGCGACCCCTTCGCGCGAGCGGTCAGTGCCTAGCGGCATCACCGGCAGCGGTCGCGGATGCCTCCGAAGACCATGTTGTGCAGCGATCAAGCACCGCACAATCGCGTTTCCCAGCGTAAGATTAGCCGCTCAATGCCCGCGGAAGCGTAGCCCGGTCGCTTCGCGTTGCAGTAAAATCTTTGTGCGTTGCGATATCAAATTCGACGCCATAGATTCCGTGTGTCGGCCATCTACTCCTCCCAGATGCGATGCCGAAACTAGCGAACTCACCTCCTCCCGAGTTCGCACAAATAGAGCCCGCTGCCACCTCCTCCCGGCAGCGGGCTTTTATGGCCTACGCACAGGTAGCTCCGAGTTGCCCGAGCTAGCGTCGGACCGGTTACAAGATGCCCTATTGCGGGCGGCGCTCGCAGTGGCAAAGATTTACTTTTGTGGTTTTCCCACTCACTGCCAGACTTGGCGTGGCGACGTGTCGACAGAATCTCACGGCTAATTGGGGCGACCCTGGCCACATAGCGGCTGACCAGCGCAGGTCGCCGGTCGCCGCGGGCGACGCTAGGTTCGCCCATGTTGTGGGTCGGAGGGCGCCTCGCCAGTAATGTTCAAGTCAACGTGCGACACGACTGAGTTGTCGTTATCTGCTCCCTTGGCACTCCGGCCCCAGTGCCGCCTGCAGATGGCTCTGAGCCCCGCACGCAGGTGGTCGTCCCTGAAAAGCTCCGTCGCATCGTCAAAGCCTTCTGCAACCAAGGCTCTTTCAATCGTCGGGCAGCCTAGATGTTCCCCGCTTTCTGCGAGTTGGATGGCGCGCAATAGGAGACTGGCGTTGGCCATGACGACGACAGCGACCAGGCGGATGCGCTGGCGCAAGAAATGGCCGAGATCGACGCCGTGCTGGCCCGCTCCAGCCGGCTGCTCGTCGGCGAAAATTTGGCGCCGCGCGCCGCGGACAGCCCGGATGTCGAGAGGGCAGGGCAGGGGGCAAAAGCCCCGGAGATGGCTTCCTTCGACGGCCTCGGGCCGCTGATTCGCGACCTCGACTGGGACGAGGATCAGCGGCTGGCCGACTGGCTCGCCGTCGTCGACGCTGTGAAAGAGATGCCGACCGTGCTGGCTGCGGCGATCGCCTGGGAGGCGTGGCAGGACATCGAACCGCTGCAGCACCAGCATTGGCTCAGCAATCTGCTCGCCGCCGCGCTGCTCAGGCAGCGCGGCAACGTCGGCTCGCATCTGTTTTGCCTCAATGCCGGGCTGCGCATCGTGCCGCGCGAGCGGCGGCGCGCGCGGGAAAAGGCCACCCGGCTGCTGGCCGTGCTCGACGCTTTTGCAGAGGCGGCAGCGGCTGGGCTCAAGGAACTCGATCGGCTGGTGATGGCCAAAGCCCAGATGGAGCGCCGGCTCAGGAACCGGCGCAAAAACTCGAGCCTGCCGGCGCTGATCGAGCTGGTGCTGGCGCGGCCGCTGGTGTCGGCGGGACTGATCGCGGCCGAGCTGAAAATCAGCCAGCGCGCGGCGCTCGGCCTGGTCGCAGAACTCGCCATCTGCGAGGTGACGGGCCGGGGGCGCTACCGGGCATGGGGTATCATATGACGTTGTCGCCGAATGCCGGTTGAGAGACGGCCATGCTCCCGTACCGTTGCAGGGGGACGTGAGTCAGTGTTGCGCGCAAGCGACTAAACTAAGAGCACATCACAACTGCGGACGGGACCGCATGTTGGCGGCGATAATGATTTCGGTGTTCGTTTCAACGCCGAATTTCTGCCGATACCAAACCTCGGCAACGATGACCATAAGGTCGTCGCGCCTGCCTTCCATCGCCTGAACGATCCCGGCTTTCAGGACGTTGGCTTCCTCGGGGCTTTCCGCGAGAGCTGCCGCGATCCCGTCGACATCGTGGGAGTCGACTGAAGCTGCAATTGAATGCGTCTTCAGCATCCTTGCAATACTCGCGGCTTTGATTTCGTTCAAAGCGCGCATCACGTGCTCCAACACCTCGCGTGCGTTCTCGATCTTGTCGTCCTTGCCCATCAGTCGTTCCGATTTCCTGTTCGGTCATGTCGATATGTCACCTGGTAACAGCGTATTTGTGGTTTTCGAAGGGTGCGGATCGGGCTGGTGGTTGTGGCAAGGGATCTCATCGGCCGTCGCCAAGGTTAGCGGAGCTTCTCTCAAGCGAGCTAGCTGAGCTATTGGCGAGGCCTGACGCTTGGTCCCGCTTGGAATGGCAGAGAACGACCCCTCTGCCCTTCAAAGTAGCTGAGTACGCATGTCTGTCCCGTTTCGTATTGAGATGGAGACTCCGGCCTCGCGGAGTCCGTCCACCAGCCGATCGAGCAGATTGGGATCCCTGTAGGGCAAAGCCCGCTTGAGGTGATCGACAGAAAAGTTCGGGTTAACCTCCAGGGTCTCCCGCCAGTAGCGTCGCGCTTCTTCGTGGCGTCCAGTTCGGCCATATAGGCATGCGAGGTAAAAGCGCGTCATGTCCGATCGCGGCGCAAGTGTCAGCCGTCGCTTGAAGGCGATCTCGGCCTCGTCATAGCGCCCGAGCGCCAGAAGGGCCCTCCCCAGGAAATGCAGCGACAGGTCGAATTGCGGGTCAAGCCGGTGGGCCCGTGTATACAGCGCCAGGGCGTCTTCGTGCCGACCCTGGAAATCCCTTATACCGCCAAGCGCGGTGTAGGCGCTGGCCGAACTGGGACCGAGTTCGATCGCCCGCTCTGCAGCGAACTCCGCCTCGTCCAGACGCCGCATCCAGGTAAGGGCAAGCGCGAGCGCGTGATGGCAGTGCGGCTCGGTATCGTCCGTATCGACTGCCTTGTAGGCCAGTTCCAGCGCCTGTGTGAGATTGTCAGGCGTCGCGCCGTTCCACTGATTGATGAAGTCGGTTAAGGCGATGATCGAGAGCGAAGCATAGGCGGCCGCCAGCCCCGGATCGATCGCGATGGCGCGCTCCAGCATGCTGCGCGCCTCCATGGACGATACGGAGTTGAACTGCAGGATGGTCTGACGCGAGCGGACAAGCAGATCATAGGCTTCCGGATCGACCTTGCCGCGGCCCTCGCGCCGCGTCTCCTCGCTGGGCGTCAGCTTCACCTGGAGCGCGCTAACGATGGTGCGGGTGACCTCGTCCTGGACCGCGAATATATCCTCGATGCCGCGATCGTAGCGCTCGGCCCACAAATGGCCGCCGGTCGTGCCGTCGATCATCTGGGCATTGATCCGGATGCGGTTGGCGGCCCTGCGCACGCTGCCTTCCAGAACGTAGCGAACGCCGAGTTCGCGGCTCACCTTGCGGATATCCGGCGCTTGGCCCTTGTAGGCGAAGGACGAATTTCGGGCGATCACGAACAGGCCCGAGACTTTGGACAGGTCGGTGATGATGTCCTCGGTGATGCCGTCAGCGAAATAGCCCTGCTCGGGGTCGCCCGACATGTTGTCGAACGGCAGGACGGCGATCGACGGCTTTGCGGGAAGCGGCGGCGGGGCCTCGACGACAGCCTCGGAAACTGCGTTTGCTCGGCCGTTCGGCGACCAGGTCCAGATGTGCACCGGGCGCTCGATGTTCTTGACCTCATGAAGCCCGCCATCGACGAAATCGATCCCGACGCGGCCGTGCACGTGCTGGTAGACGCTGTCCGAAATCGCCACGCCGCCGGGATCGGCAAGCATCTCCAGGCGCGCGGCGATGTTGACGCCGTCGCCGAAAAGATCGCTGTCGTCGACCATGATGTCGCCGAGATTGACGCCGACGCGAAGCACGATCGCCCGGTCTTCCGGCATGTCCTCGTTTGCCGCGTCCATCGCGCCTTGCAACGCAGCCGCGCATTCCACGGCGTTGACCGCGCTGCCGAACTCGACGAACACGCCGTCGCCGGTCCGCTTGAAGACGCGACCCTGATGCTGCTCGACGAGCGGCTCCAGCACCTCTTTCCACCGCGCCATGAGCAGCGTGTGGGTGCTTTTTTCGTCCCGCTCCATGAGCCGACTGTAACCGACCACGTCAGCGGCCAAAATGGCAGCAAGCCGGCGTCGGATGGATTCGTTGGCCATACGCAAGGCGCCTTCCTAGCACCCATTGGTCAAACTGTACCGGCGTCTTGCTTCCAAGTCTATTCGGCTTGAAGCTGGCCTTGGTCGACATCCAACGTTCATTGCAGTGCGCGCAAACGTCCGCTTGTGTGATGGCGCGTTTTCCCCGTTATTATCCGATTTGACGCGTGGCGCACTGCCGACCATGCTGGACCGATGACAAGGGGCGTGCTTCTGGACTTGGCCGGCGTCATCTACGATGGCGAGACCGCCATACCAGGCGGGGTCGACGCCGTCGCGCGTTTGCGCAAGGCCGGTTTGGCCCTACGCTTCGTAAGCAATACCACGCGCTCGTCGAAACAGGAGGTTCTCGAACGTCTGGAAGGAATGGGACTCACCGTTACCAAGGCTGATGTCTTCACGCCGGCGCAAGCAGCACGCGAATGGCTTCTTCGGAATGGTCTTGCACCGTATTTGTTGGTTCACCCCGGCCTTGCGCCGGATTTCTACGATCTGCCGCATCGCGACAAGCGCGCCGTCGTCATCGGCGATGCCGGAGAAGCCTTCACCTATGCGGTGTTGAATGAAGCGTTCCGCGAGCTGTGCGCCGGGGCCGAATTGTTGGCTCTTGCGACCAACCGGACGTTTCGGGATGCCGACGGCGGGCTCAGCCTGGATGCCGGGCCATTCGTCGCGGCGTTGGAATTTGCCTCCCTGAAACGCGCCACTGTTCTCGGCAAGCCCTCGCCGGCATTCTTTCTGGCGGCGCTGGCAAGCATGGGCTGTCCGCCGGGTCAGGCGATCATGGTCGGCGACGACGCCGAGTCCGATATCGCGGGCGCCTTGCGCGCGGGCCTTTCCGGCGCCTTGCTGGTGCGAACAGGCAAATACCGGCAGGGCGATGAGAAACGGTTTGATCCGCGCCCGACCGCAACCGTCGCCGATCTCGCTGCGGCCACCGACTGGATCATTGCGCGCCGAGACTGACTCCTGTCCGTGCGGCGTGCTTGTCTCGCCACCGAGCTCAGCCGTGCTGCTGGCGGCTTCAATCGGCGCAAGCGCGCCGTGACCGGAAAGTGGCATGCGGACGAGACGTACATCAAGGTCCGTGGCCAGTGGATGTATCTCTATCGCGCCATCGACAGTGTCGGCGACACCGTCAAGTTCTGGTTCAGCCAACTCCGCGACCTGCCGGCGGCAAAGCGCTTCTTCCGCAAAGCACTGAACGCCATGGTCGACCCGATCGCACTGTCATCGACGGCAGTCAGGGCGATAGTTTCCTGCGATGCCACGAGCCGATTGCAGGACCGCTCAGGGCGCAAGCTGATGCCGATCCGGATTCGCCAGAGCCAATACCTCAACAATCGTATCGAGCAGGACCATCGCCGCATCAAACGCCGGGTAAGGTCGATGCTCGGCTTCAAGTCATTCGCAAGCGCCGCTGCAACCTTGGACGGTATCGAGATGATCCACATGATGCGCAAACGACAGGCGAGGTACATCTACAATCCAAGCCCGTCTGTCGCCAAGCAGTTTGAGATCATCGCAGCAGCGTGAAGGCCGCCAGCATCCTAGCTTCTATGGCTCGGTTCGAGTTTGCAACAGAACCCCATGGTCGTGCCCCAATTTCGGCCGCGCTGTCGGCAAGGCTTTGCCACCAGACCCACCGAGAGGCATATCTGTCAAAGCCGTCCAGGCGACCCGTTGCCGAAAGCTGCCAGTTAGTCGTTGGCTTCCGGCGGCAGGAAGTCGACCTCGTGCGCCGCGGAGACTTTCACCACTTCCGCCGGATCGGAAAGATTGTCCAGCTTGCCA
>NZ_JAAKZF010000210.1 GCF_011045125.1 Allomesorhizobium camelthorni
GTATGCGCCGCCTACATCCCATTGATTTCGCGTGTTTCTGAACATTGAGGTTTCTGCCAGAAGATTTTCGGCAAGAGCTGGAGTTTGGCATGGCGGATGGTGAGGGATTTGTTGGGCGATGCGAAGTTGTCGAGCCTCGTCGTGGAAACCGGCGATGGCCGAATGATCGGAAGGCGCGGATTGTAGCGGAGAGCCTTCAGCCCGGTGCGCGGGTTGTTGATGTTGCGCGACTTTATAATCTCGCTGCGCATCAGCTTTCGGACTGGCGACGGCAGGCGCGTCAAGGTCTTCTGACGCTGCCTGCTGAACTGATGACGGCCGTGCCGCCCTTTGAGAACGGGCCTGTCGAACCCGCCTTTGTGCCACTTGCGATTACGGCGGAGCCGAAGACGGCTACCGATGCTTTGCCGGTTCCGGAGCCGGTTGAGATCATTTCCGGGATCGTGACGGTGGAAATAGGCGCAGACCTGGTGGTGAGGGTTCCCGGCGATGTACCGGTTGATCGGGTCGCGGCCTTGGTGCGCGCGATGCGCGGGACGGCATGATCGTCGCGGGCCAACGATTACCGATCCTGATCGCGACGCGGCCGGTGGACTTCCGCTGTGGCCATCAGGCGCTGGCATTGATGGTGCAGACCGAGTTGAAGCTTGATCCGCACTCCGGGATCACTGTGATCTTCCGGTCGAAGCGCGGGGATCGTCTAAAAATCCTGGTATGGGATGGCACCGGAATGGTGCTGACCTACAAAATCCTGGAACAGGGCAGCTTTGCCTGGCCCAAAGTGCAGGATGGAACGATGCGGCTGTCGCGGGGGCAGTTCGAAGCCTTGTTCGAAGGTCTTGACTGGCGACGCGTGGTGGCGCAGCGGGTAGCGCCGCCGACTGCGGCAGGGTGACTCACCTGTTCGGTTTTGGCGTTGTTTTATTGGGCTTTTTGCTTCGATTTGCTATGAAGGCGCATGTCTGCGCCCATTGATCTCAGCCGGTTCCCGGACCTGCCTTCAGAGGTGGTGAACGCCTTTGCGGCCGTACAGTTCGAGCTGTCGGTCGAGCGTGCGGCCCGTCAGCATGAGCAGGCGGTGGTGGCTGAAAAGGACGCCTTCATCACCGAGTTGAAGGAACTGATCGAGAAGCTGGAGAGCCAGGTTCAGGACTACCGCCGCACGAAGTTCGGGCCGAAGTCGGAAAAGCTCGATCCGACGCAGATGGAACTGGCGCTGGAGGATCTGGAGACGGCAATTGCCGAAACACAGGCCCAGATCGCCTTCGTCGAGGAAAAGATCGCGGCCAGCACAGCCAATTGCGAAAAGACTGCTTCACGCAGGCAACGCAAGGCGCGTGCGCTGCCCAAGAGCCTGCCGCGCGTCGAACAGGTGATCGAGCCTGATAGCATTGCCTGCCCCTGTGGTTGCGGGAACATGGTCCGGATTGGCGAAGACCGGACGGAGCGGCTCGATCTTATCCCGGCGCGCTATCAGGTGATCGTCACGATCCGCCCGAAATACGCTTGCCCCAAGGGGCGCACGGGCGTGGTTCAGGCCAGGGCGCCGGCGCATTTGCTGGAAGGTAGCTGGCCGACCGAAGCCCTATTGGCGCAGATCGCCGTGTCCAAGCATTCCGAACACATGCCGCTGAACCGGCAGGCCGCGGTCATGGCCCGACACGGAGTGCCGATCGACCGCACCGTCCTGGCCGACTGGCTGGGCCGGACGGGCGCTGTGATCGCGCCGGTGGTTGACCACATGGCCATGGTCCTGAAACAGGGTAGCTCACGACTATATGTCGACGAGACCACGGCTCCGGTGTTGGATCCCGGGCGCGGCAAGACGAAAACTGGCTATCTCTGGGCTATTCTGCGCGACGACCGCGGCTGGAACGGATCTGCGCCGCCGGGCGTGGTGTTCCATTATCGGCCTGGGCGTAAAGGCGAATATGCCGCAGAAATCCTCGACGGCTTCAACGGCACGATCCAGGTAGATGCCTATGGCGGCTATTCCCACCTCGCCACGCCAAAACGCACGGGCGGCGATCCGTTGAGGCTGGCCTTCTGCTGGGCACATGGCCGCAGAAAACTGATCAAGTCCCAGCCAAAGAAGGGTTCGCCCATCGTCGACGAGGCGTTGTTGCGCATCGCCGCCCTCTACAAGATCGAGGACAGCATCCGAGGTTGTGATCCCGATCATCGCCGGGCTGTCCGCCAGAACCTGTCCCGCCCGCTGGTGGACGAGTTCTTCACCTGGCTGACAGCTCAGGCCGCACGCGTCTCGCGCAAGTCCGATCTCGGCGAGGCCATGGCTTATATGCTGAAACGCCAGGCCGGCTTCCGGCTGTTCCTGGACGACGGCCGCGTCGACATCGACTCCAACCTCGTCGAAAACGCGATCAGAAGTCCAGCCATGAACCGCCGCAATGCTCTCTTTGCCGGCCATGATGAAGGCGGCCGTAATTGGGCCCGTTTCGCCAGCCTGATCGGCACATGCAAGATGA
>NZ_JAAKZF010000211.1 GCF_011045125.1 Allomesorhizobium camelthorni
CTGGAACTGATGCAGGTCGACAACGTGTCATCGCCGGAGATGCCCGGATTTGGAGAACTTGGAATTTCGCCGCACTCGGTCGAGGACATGCTCCAGGAGATATTGTGGGATCACTGATCAAAAGCTTCTTCGGGCTAGTGCGCTCCAAAACGGCGCCGGCAGAGGGACGCTAATACCGAACCCAAGAAGCCCCGCCGGTGATCAACGCGCCGAGCCTCCGCGCGCGCCGCTGCGAAGGACGTCCGTCAGTCGATCATCAATTTCGTCGGGCTGACGAAGGCGAACAATGTTGATAGTCTCGTTCATGGCGTATCGCTCTCCTTGAGCGGTTCTGGCAGGCTCGTGACCCACGCGCACCCGTCCTACCTATCTTCGGACTTGGGCGAAGAACCGCGTCTTCTTACCGAGACGCAATTCACAAATGAGGCGCTCGAACATGTTGGACACAACCAAGTTCTTGCCGCCGACCGTTGCGCCGCCAACGCGCCCTCTCTCCATCCTGCAATCCATCCGGGCCGCCCGGCGCAACGTGCTGGAGCTCATCCCGGAGCTGGCTTACCGCCAGCCGATGGTGTCGGGGCGCATGGGTGCGCGCTGGCATATGGTGCAGGATCCGGGGGCGCTTCGCCGCGTCGTTCTCGACAACGTCGAGAACTATCCAAAATCAGAGGTGATGCTGCGCATGCTGCGCCCGGCCGTTGGCGACAGCCTGTTCACCTCGGAAGGCGACTCATGGCGCTGGCAACGCAGAGCGGTCGCGCCAGTGTTCGCACAGCGCAACGTGACGGCACTGGCGCCGGTGATGACGGCAACAGCCGAGCGGGCGGCAGAGCGGCTCATGCGTGGCAGCGAGCATCCTGAGTTAGTCGGGGAGATGCTGTCAGCCACCTTTGACGTCATCTGCGAGGTGGCTTTGTCTGGCCGCGAGCACTTCGACGCCGACGCCTATAGCCATGCCATCCTCAGGTATTTCGAGACCGCTGGGAAGGCGTCCTTGCTCGACTTTCTTCGGGTGCCGAACTGGATCCCTCGGCCCGGGGCGCTGCTCGGTCTCGGCGCGGTTCGAACCATGCACAGCATGGTAGCCCGAGCCATAGAAGCGCGGCGACAGGAGGCAGCCGGCGGCGCTGACGACCTTCTCGACCATATGCTGAAGGCTCAGGACCCGGAGACGGGCAGGCGCATGTCACCGACGGATCTTCTGCACAACATGCAGTTCTTCATCGTGGCCGGCCACGAAACGACGGCGCTGGCGCTGTCTTGGTCGCTGCTCCTTCTGGCGCTGCATCCAGAGGTGCAGGAGCGGGCTCGAGCAGAAGCTCGTGCGGCTCTAGGAGATTCGCCTGCAGGCGCCGATCACATGGAAGCGACGCCCTACGTGAAGCAGGTGATCGAAGAGGCCATGCGTCTTTACCCGCCGGTCGGCATGCTGGCGCGCAATGTCCGAAGAGCCGACACCCTCGGCGGCCGCGAGATCCTGCCTAACGACGTGCTGTTCCTCCCAATCTACGCACTCCATCGGCATCAGATGTGGTGGGAGCGCCCGAATGAATTTGACCCGGACAGGTTTTCATCGGAGGCCGTGCGCGCTCGCGATCGCTATCTTTATCTTCCTTTCGGCGCGGGACCGCGCGTTTGCGTCGGCGCGAACTTCGCAATGATGCAGGCACACATCATCCTAGCTACTCTTCTCGCGCGCTTGCGCTTCGAACTGGGGCCAAATTCCTTGCCGATGCCGACCATGTCCATGACTGTCCGCCCCGACACTGGCGTGCGGCTGGCGGTGAAGCGGATCTGAAGCGAAGGAATCCTCTCCCGCCAGACGAGGCGACCGCGTCTCGTCCGATCGTCCTCGACCAAGTAGGTAACCCCTATGGCGTCCGATAACCCTTTTCTGACGACATGGCGTTCTGCAACAGGTCAGTTATCTGCCCGAGGTCTGATCGGGACGTGCGACGCAGTCGATTTCCGACGCGGCGATCGGGATCGCGAAATCACTGTCCGCACACTCGACATACCACAGGAGCCTGACGTCGTTAGGGTTGGGACGGTCGGGGCAACGAGCTTTTTTTGTGAGGCGATCGACGGATACTGAAGAAGCCGTCTGTCGCTTGGCAGTTAATTATGAGAATGCAGAGTCAATGATTTCAGAGGCTTAGCTTTGCACCTAATTTGAGAATGTGTACTTAATTTGAGAATTTCGAGGCGACGTATGCACTTAATTTGAGAATGGAGCGCTCGAGAATCGGCGGAGCCGTTTCTACTGTGGGCTTGGCACAGCGCCGAACGAATGCCCAAATCGCGCAGCCTGAGAGTTAATGCCTTAGCAGTTTATTTGAGAATCCTGGCCTTCGGCATTCTCAAATTAACTGCCTAAGGTGATCGAAACCGCCGCATTCTCACGT
>NZ_JAAKZF010000212.1 GCF_011045125.1 Allomesorhizobium camelthorni
TGCAAGTGAATTCAATAGCTTAACGGACAGTGTTCGCCATCCGTTCACCTCCAACTGTTCAAGTTGGGCAATGTGGTATGGCCGGCAACACTGCCTGACCAACGGGTGGCGAAGACCCCCCATGATCCCAGCTTTCGAGGCTAGCAGCGAGTCCACCGAGCTATACGCGCGCCGGAGCGGCTCGAGGCGCTCGCGCACAAGGCCGTAGACGTTTCCCAGCGCAGCGAATTTCGTGTCAGCGATACGCGACCGACTCCGTCGATCGCTAGCTGGCGAAGCGCTCCGTCGCTTTGTCGAGCGCCGCCTGCAGAACGTTCCGGTCCCCTACCTGGTTTGCGAGGATCAGCACCAGCCGGGCATTGAGCCGGGCGCTGTCCTCCGGCGAGAGACCTTCATGCGCCTTGAGCAGCGCCGCGTAAAAAACATCGCCGGCGGGCCCCAAACGGTCGCTGCCGAGATCGGTCATGGCCATGCCTCCATCGAGACGTTCGCCAGCGCGCGCTGGTGCGCGGCTCTGATCGAAGCCGCGTCCGGCATCCTGAAGGCCGCGGCCACATGCTGATCGGGCCGGAGCAGATAGGTCAGCCCATCGCCATATCGTTCGAACGCCAGTCCGGAAATATCCTGCAACTCCCCTTCGCCCGGTCGAGCGACATGGATATGCGGAATCTCATTCACCTCGATCCGCGGATGCTCACCGAAGGAGAGAAGGGTGAAACTCCCGCCCAACAAATTGAGCAGCCAGACGTCGGCGCCGTCGCGGCGGAGCGGCGCGTCCTTGCAGGCCGATCCTGCCTCCAGAACCGCTTCCGGTGACGGCGTCTGCAAAGGCAGCCCGGCGAGCGAACATGGCATGGAAAGCCGGCCCGAATTGACCAGCTTGCGGGCGAATTCCATGTCGGCGGCGAGATCGAGCACCTCGTCGCGCAGCATCTTTTCGATGACGGATTTCGGCGTCATGAAGTTGGTTGCGCGCGAGGAATGGGCGATGTTTTCATCGGCGCCGCGGACGCGCTCGTCATTGTAGCTCTCTATCAGGCTTTGCCCGGCCTGCCCCTTTACGACGGCGGCCAACTTCCAGCCGAGATTATCGACATCCTGGACACAGCCATTGCCGCCGCGAGCCCCGAAGGGCGAAACAATATGCGCGCTGTCGCCGACGAAGATCACGCGGTCGTGCACGAAACGCTCGAGCCGCCGGCACTGGAATGTATAGACCGAGACCCAGTCGATATCGAAATCGGAACGCCCGAGCACACGCTCGATGCGCGGCCTGACGTTCTCCGGCCGCCGTTCCCTTTCCGGATCGGCGTCCCAGCCGAGCTGCAGGTCGATGCGGTAGATGTTGTCCGGCTGCTTGTGAAGCAGCGCCGATTGGCCGGCATGGAAGGTCGGCTCGAACCAGAAACGCCGCTCCGAAGGGAAATCGGCATTCAGCTCGATGTCGGCAATGAGGAAACGCTCTTCGAACAGCCTGCCTGCAAACTCCAGCCCCAGCGCGGAACGCACGATTGACTTCGCGCCGTCGCAGGCGAGCAGATAGTCCGCGTCCAGCCTGTACGACCCATCCGGCGTCTCCACGCTCGCCGCCGCGCCGTCGGGCAACTTGACCACCCTGGCGACCTTGTTCTTGAAGCGCAGATCGATCAGGTCGGGGAAATCACGGGCGCGCTCGACCAGATACTGCTCGACATAATATTGCTGGAGATTGATGAAGGCCGGCATCTTATGGCCGCCTTCCGGCAGGAGGTCGAAACTGTAGATCTCGCGGTCACCATGGAAGACGCGCCCGATCTTCCATGTCACGCCCTTCTCGACCATGCGTTCGCTGACGCCCAGCCGGTCGAAGATCTCCAGCGTCCGCTTGGCCCAGCAGATCGCCCGGCTACCGACCGAAACCACGTCATTGTCGTCGAGCACCACCGACGGTACACCGCGAAGCGCCAGGTCGATGGCCAGGGACAGCCCGGTCGGGCCGGCGCCGACGATCGCTACCGGATAACGCCGAGGTGCCGCCTTGCCGGACAGTTCCGGCGGCTGCGCGTAGCCGAAAGGTTCGTAGCTGTAGCGCGGCATCTTTCCTCCCGGTGCGCAGCCTAGCCCTGCAGCCTGTCCCACATTTCGCGGTCGCGCTCGGCCGTCCAGATGCGGGGCGTGTCGATCCCCAGCGCCTCGTCGTAAGCCCGCGCCACGTTGAAAGGCAGGCAATGCTCGTAGATCGCGTAGGATGAGAATTTCGGATCGCATTCGGCTCGGGCGGCGTTCCATGCCTGCTTCAGCGAACCGCCGCCGCGCGCGATGCGGGCGACCGGCCGATAGGTGGATTGCAAGAAATCCGCG
>NZ_JAAKZF010000213.1 GCF_011045125.1 Allomesorhizobium camelthorni
TAGAAAGGCTCTCCCATGACCTTGCTTCCTTCCAGGGACGATTCGCAGCAGTCAAAGAAGGATGGTTTCCGAATCCATCACGTTAACTCTCTCTCAATGCCAACGTCTACGGATCCGAGGTCGCATGACGTCGATGCACGCGAGACACTCAGCAAGATCTGGCAGCGGGTCTGTCACCTCAAAAAGTTCCTACTCCAGACGCATACGTCGCCGTCAAGCCGATGAGTTTAACGGTAGAAGTAAAGCGCTGATGCCGGCGCACATCACGGTCCGCAAGGATAGGGGACCGATCGTCTGTCTGGGGCCGCCTACACGACGCCTGTTGCAAGACTCGCCGATCGGCATTGCGACGTTGGCGACAGCGCGCCAAGTGATACGGACAGGCACCCCCGAGTTCTCAACTTTATAAGGGCAGAGCCCAGCAATGACCGCAGTATTTACTCCCTTTACCCTCAAGGATGTGACGTTGAGAAACCGCATCGCAGTTCCGCCAATGTGCCAGTACAGCGCCGTGGACGGCCTGACGAATCAGTGGCATCAGATTCATTATCCGGGACTGGCACGGGGCGGGGCGGGACTGGTGATTGTGGAGGCAACCGCTGTGTCTCCAGAAGGTCGGATCACGCCCGGCTGCACGGGCTTGTGGAATGACGAGCAGGCCGAAGGCATGGAACAAATCGCTGCCTCCATCAAAGCGGCTGGTTCGGTGGCTGGCATTCAGATCGGCCATGCCGGTCGCAAAGCGAGCGCCAATCTTCCCTGGGAAGGTGACGACCATATTCCTGCCGCCGACCCGCGCGGCTGGGAGACGATCTCTCCCTCTGTTGTCGCTTTTGGTGGTGGCTTGTCCAAAATGCCAAAAGCAATGTCGCTCGACGATATAGCCAGGGTACAAGCCGACTTCGTGGCCGCTGCGCGGCGCGCACGGAACGCCGGGTTTGAATGGCTGGAGCTGCATTTCGCGCACGGCTACCTCGCGCAGAGCTTTTTTTCTGCGCACTCTAACCAGCGCAGCGATCAATATGGCGGCGATGCTTCCGGTCGTAGCCGCTTTCTGCTGGAGACCGTCGCTGCCGTCCGGGAAGCTTGGCCTGAAAACCTCCCGCTGACGGCGCGTTTCGGTGTCATCGAGTATGACGGCCGCGACGAGGAAACGCTTGTTGCAGCAATTGATCTTACGCGTAAAATGCGTGACAGCGGCCTTGATCTTCTGAATGTCAGCATTGGGTTTTCCACGACGGAAGCCAAAATTCCCTGGGGACCCACTTTCCTTGCTCCCGTCGCCGAGCGCGTGCGCCGAGAAACGGAAATGCCGGTTGCCTCGGCTTGGTGTATCGATGCGGCTCAAGACGTCGAGCGCGTCGTCGCCGACGGCCAGATGGATATCGTCATGATCGGACGCGCATTTCTTGCCGACCCGCATTATTCCTATCGGCTTGCCCTCGAACTCGGCTTGGACAAACCATCATGGTCGGTGTTGCCACCGCCATATGCCTATTGGTTGTCTAGCTATCGCGGTCCGGGCACGGGATCTGCGCAATAGTATCCGGTTGGTGTGTTTCGGCCCCAGGTTGGTCTATGTTCGTCCACGACGCGAGCAGCGAACGAAAGTGCCCCTTTTGTGTCGTAGAACATGACCCGATCTTCGCCCCAGTTCTGCTTGCGCGTCGCCAGCACAAAACGCTGGCCCGCCACGAGTGGAACGGGTGCGTGACCTCAATCTCTACCCGCTTGAGCGTTTGCAGAACTGCAGTTCTGGACTTGAAAGAACTCGAACGTGGAGAATGGAGTCCGTTTCGCCCAGTCCTGCACGCTGGGGCGTCTGCGCAATCAGGGTTTCTTGTCGCTAGCTGAATGCAGCCATTGCCCAGGCACTCGATCACATCAACGACTAGGTCATGCGCCGGCTGGGCATCAGTCGACGGCAGCTCTTCGAGACCGTCGAGCACGCGGCTTTGGCCGCTCTCTATCTGCAAGAATCATCAGGAATGTGTTGACTCATCTAAATTTTTGGTCCAAATTTTTTCTGATAGATAGCAAATCGAGTGGATATTGCGAAGCAACCACCAAGCGAAGTCATCAGCATGATCGTCAAAGGAGACAAACTTGCCATCGGGATCGCGGCGGGCGCGGCATCGGCCGCGCGATCGTCACGAGGCTCCGGAATGATGGTGCGCAGGTGGTCGCATGTGGCCAGCGCGTGGGCCTCAGGAACTGGGAGAGAGCAGCCCGGAATGAATTTGGTTACGTGGATTGCGCAACACTTCAATGGGGGATGCCGCAGAGCG
>NZ_JAAKZF010000214.1 GCF_011045125.1 Allomesorhizobium camelthorni
TGCGCCTCGTCCCGGATGGTCCGGGGTGCATATGACTGGAATGCATTGAGAAAGGAGGATTTGAAGAATGCCCTGCTCCCTGCTGTGAGGGGGCAAGAGCCCAAGCGGCGGTGACCTGTCGTCAACTGGCAGGGTGACGTAGCCCGCAGGTAAAGGGAATTGAGGCGAAGCCGTTACGCCGAGATGGTTCCCGAGGCTGTAGCACTGGAAGGTTGAGGAACACGAACCGGTTAATCCGCATCCGAGGGCTGAAATGTCGCCTTCGCCTACACGGCTTAACAGGCGAAATGCTGATGAGGTCGCCGGAGACGTATGTCGGCGGCATCCGAATGTGGGCGTACATGTAGGTCGCCTGCAGGGGGCCATGGGGAGAACACAGCCAGACCATGGCAGCGGCATCGACTTGCGGGACGCAAGGACAAGGACTGCGACCGGCAACCTCCCCAGTGCGTGGAATGTCCAGCATATGAACGAGGGAAGGCATGATGGAATGCCCACGATGTTCTGCGTCGCAAGGGAGTTGACCCTGATGTCCATCATGCTGGCGGAGTTCCCGTAGTAGTCCGCGGCAGGGAGAGCCTGCCACATGGCGAAGGGGAACAGTTCAATCTGCTTGGAGTGCAAATTACCTGACCAAACGAGGTGAAGACCTTTGATAATCAGCGAAATGCAGCACAAGCTCGCAACATGGGCTGAAAGCGATCCGAACCGGCGGTTCGATCGTCTTCTTCGGCTCATTGCCGATCGGGAATGGCTTGCCGAAGCCGCCCGGATCGTTCTGGCGTCAAGTGGCGCCCAGACGCCGGGCATTGACGGAATGGATAAGCAACGCATGCAGGCCGGGCTGGATCGTCATCTGGCCGACCTGCGGACGAACCTGCTGAAGGGCACCTATCGCCCGAAGCCGGTCAAGCGGATCTATATCCCGAAAGCCAATGGCAAGCTACGACCACTGGGTATACCGACCCTGACAGACCGCATTGTCCAGCGTGCCATGCTGATGGCCATGGAGCCGATCTGGGAAAGCGACTTCCATCGCCTGTCCTATGGCTTCCGGCCGGAACGCAGCGTGCACCATGCCGTTCGTACCGTGAAGTTGCAGCTTCAGGATGGCACGGATACGACGAGGGGCCGCTGGATCATCGAAGGTGATCTGGCAAGCTACTTCGACACCGTTCATCATCGGTTGCTTCTGCGATGCGTGCGACGACGGGTGCAGGATGGACGGTTTGTCGATCTACTCTGGCGAATCCTGAAGGCGGGCCACATCGATCGTGGCCTGTTTACGGCGTCCAGCGAGGGTGTTCCGCAAGGCGGCGTGCTGTCGCCGCTCCTGTCCAACATCATGCTCCACGAGTTTGATGCGTGGCTGGAGGCGAAATACCTGAACCGGAAAGCCCGCAAGGATCGCTGGGCATGGAACTTCGGCATTCAGCAGGGACGCCCCATAACGGTTCGAGAGAACCGGCAATGGAAACCTGCGATTGCCTATTGTCGCTATGCCGATGACTTCGTTGTCATCGTCAAAGGGACGAAGGTCCATGCCGAGGAAATCCGCGAGGAATGCCGGGCCTTTCTGGAAGACCGCCTGAAGCTGACGTTGAATATGGAAAAGACCCATATCACCCACGTCGATGACGGGTTCGTCTTTCTGGGGCATCGGATCATTCGCAAGCGAGGGTCGAACGGGCACATGTCCGTCGTCACGACGATACCCAAGGAAAAGGCCAAGGCGTTTGTTCGCAAACTGACTGAGACCCTTTCCGGCAATCATGATGTTGGCAAGGTCGACATGGTGGACCGCCTGAATCGCCAACTGGCGGGATGGGCGGCCTTCTACAAGTTCACCGACTTCACAGCACGCACCTTCCGGCACATCGACCATGTCGTGTTCTGGAAACTGGCGCACTGGCTGGCGCGAAAATATCGGTCACGCATCAAGCCATTGATGCGGAGCTGGTATCGAGCGCCGGAGGCAGGCAAGGCAAAGACCTGGCTTGTTTATGAACGAAGTGACCGTGGAGACCGCGTCGGCAAGGCGCTGCGCCGAATGGTATCCAGTCCCAAGGCGCAGTTCCGGTGGCGGAATCCGGAGGCCAATCCATACATCTTCCGGAGCGAATCTCGCAGCACCGTCACCTCAAACTATCATGATGTTGCTATGGCCCTGGGCCAAGATTGAATAGAGAGCCGTATGCGCTGAAAGGTGCACGTACGGTTCGGGGAGGAGAAGCGCAGCAGCGCTTCTTACTCCAC
>NZ_JAAKZF010000215.1 GCF_011045125.1 Allomesorhizobium camelthorni
TGACGTCGTGCCAGTGCTGCACGGGGATTTGGCTGGTGACGATTGTGGAAGCGTGGCCATGGCGATCATCGAGGATTTCCAGGAGGTCGCGGCGCTCGGCAGCGTTGAGAACGGACAGGCCCCAGTCGTCGAGGATGAGGAGTTGAACGCGCCCGAGCGTCTTGAGCAGGCGGCCATAGCGCCCGTCGCCCCGCGCCAGCGCGAGCGCCTCGAAAAGGCGCGGGACGCGATGATAGAGCACCGATCGCGGCAGGCCTTGTGGCCGAGGGCGCAGGCGAGCCAACTCTTGCCCAGGCCGGTTGCGCCTGTGACCAGGAGATTCTCGTGGCGGTCGATCCAGTCGCCGGCGACGAGCCTGGCGAAGACGGCGCGGTCGATGCCGCGCGGGGTGCGCAAATCGACATCTTCCACGCATGCGCTCTGGCGCAGCGCGGCGAATTTGAGACGTGTGGTGAGCCGTTTGGTGTCGCGCTCGGCGGCTTCGCGATCGACAAGAAGCCCGATGCGCTCCTCGAACGACAGGGCCTCGAGATTGGGTGATCGTCGCTGCTCCTCGAAGGCTTTGGCCATTCCGGTCAAACCGAGTGCGATCAGCCGTTCATGGGTGGGATGGGTGAGCATTGGAATCTCCCTGGTTCAGTGGAAATAGCCCTGACCGCGGATATTGCCGTGGCGCAGGGGTTGGTGGTCGGGTGTCTGGTCGAGGAAAGCGCGATCAAGGCCGTTCTTGAGGATCGAACGGATCGAGGCGACGGAGCGTGCCTTGATGAGGATGCCGCGTTGGCAGGCTGCATCGACGCGCGCGTTGCCGTAGCTCTTGGTCAGCGCCAAAATGCCGAGGCAGGTGCGAAAGCCCTGTTCGGGATGCGGCCGGTCAGCGATGACAGCCTGGAAGAAGGCGGCGGTGGCGGGACCGATCTTCTCGCCGGCCGCGATCAGTCCCCCCGGCGTCCAGTTGCCGTAGCGGCGATGCGCGCTCGGCATGTGATCGGCAACGGTCGTATGGCCGCGCCGGTTGGGCGCACGGGCGTGGCTGGCGATCCGCTGCCCCTTGTGGAAGACCTCGACGGTGTTGTCGGCGATGCGCACATCGACGAGCTCGCGGATGAGGCTGTAGGGCGTGGAGTACCAGTGCCCGTCGACCTCGACGTGGTAGTCGGGCGCGACGCGGCAACGCTTCCAGCGCGCAAAGACGTATGGCTGGTCCGGCAGTTCTCCCAGCTTCGGCCTGTCGATCTCGGCGAAGAGTTCGGCACGGCTGGAGCCGAAGCCACGCATCTGGCGGGCGTTGAGTTCGGCGACGAGCAGGCGGATGGCGACGTTCAGCTCCGCCAGGGAAAAGAAGCGCTGATTGCGCAGCCGCGCCAGGACCCAGCGCTGGGCAATTTGCACGGCGACCTCGACCTTTGCCTTATCCTTCGGGCGTCGCGGTCTCGCCGCGAGTACCGCGGTGCCGTAATGGCTCGCCATCTCGGCGTAGGTCCGGTTGAGACCGGGGTCGTAGCGATCGGGGGGTGACAGCGGCCTTGAGATTGTCGCAGACCACGAACTTCGGCACGCCGCCCAGAAAGGTGAAGAGCTTCGTGTGCACGCCGATCCAGTCGGGCAGGCTCTCGCTCGGGCACGCCTCGGCGTAGGTGTAGTTCGAGGCGCCCATCGTTGCGACGAACAGCTTCATGGCGTGCGCTTCGCCGGTGACGGGATCGAAGATGTCGATGGTATCGCCGGCGAAGTCGACGAACACCTTCTCGCCGCCCAGGTGTGTCTGGCGCATCGTCGGGCGCGCGCGCTCTTTCCAGGCCTCGAAGGTCGTGCAAAACCAGGTATAGCCAAAGCCGTCGGGATTGGCGGCGCGATACTCCTCCCACAGGAGCACCCGCGTTACGCCGCGGCGGCGCAACTCCTTCTCCACATAGCCCCAATCGGGCACCGGCCGGCTGGGGCTTTGCGACGCCGCCTTCGGCGCCGGGAAGAGCAGCAGCTCGAGGCCTTCGTCATCCATCCCTTCAGGCAGCGGCCAGCTCAGCCCGGCAAGACGGGCGCGCCGCAGATAACCATGCACGACGCCATTGCTCACCCCGAGCGTGTGCGCGATGGCGCGCTCAGTCAGGGCCTGGACATGCCTTAGTGTCCGATCCAAAAAGGAGTGAGTGATTTCAGCAGGTTA
>NZ_JAAKZF010000216.1 GCF_011045125.1 Allomesorhizobium camelthorni
GCAT
The DNA here is from genome assembly GCF_011045125.1 of Allomesorhizobium camelthorni. Taxonomy (GTDB): domain Bacteria; phylum Pseudomonadota; class Alphaproteobacteria; order Rhizobiales; family Rhizobiaceae; genus Allomesorhizobium; species Allomesorhizobium camelthorni. The sequence goes on from NZ_JAAKZF010000216.1 coordinate 5, forward strand.
TCAAGAATGCGGTCTGCGTAGGACGGAATCGATAGGCAAAAACGGTGAATCGCCCAACAAATGGCGGGTGCCTACTAGCGTTTCGTTTAGGCCGCCGTGCGTCCCGCTAGCTCAGCTGGTGCGGCGCATCGGCATCGCCTCGTCAAACCCCATGCCAGAGCGCAAGAAGCATCAAGGGTCCTTGATCCTGTCGGCGGCCCGGATCAATTGCGCTAGCGAGCCAATCTGCATCTTTCGCATGACCTGAAGTCGGTGTAGCCGTACGGTTACCTCGCTGATCGCCAGCTCGGCGGCAATCTGCTTATTGACCTTACCAGCGACGAGCGATGTCATGATCTGCTGTTCGCGCGCAGTCAGAGAGCGATGGCGCGCGCGAAGCTCGGCAACCTCGCGCTCCGTCTCCAAGCGTAGGCTGTCGCGCTCCAGTGCCGTTTGCACCGCGTCGAGAAACTCCTGCTCGTTAACCGGTTTGGACAGGAATTCGACAGCCCCGGCCTTCATCGCCCGCACCGACATCGGGACGTCAGCATGGCCGGTAATGAAGATAACCGGTAATGGGATATTTTCTTGCGTGAGTCGTCGCTGAAACTCCAGTCCGCCCAATCCGGGAAGGCGAACGTCGAGCACGATGCAACATGGACCGTCAGGGCGTTTGCTCGCCATGAACTCGGTGGCGGAAGCGAACGTCACCGCCCGCAATTTCACAGTTTCGAGCAGCCCGCAAAGAGCGTCTCGAGTGTCGGCGTCGTCGTCGATTATGATGACGAGCGGTCCCGTCTGGCTCATGGCGAAGTCGTTCTGTAATCAGGAGCCATCCCCAATGTTCCTGGATGGTCGTGCGATAAATCGCTACGCCAATCTTGGATGGCAATCCGATCGATGCCAGCTTCCTTCCGCTGCCCGAGTGCCACACCGCCGCCGCCATGGCGCACCGCCGTGTCAGACAGCCAGCGATGATGGCCTGCCTCGATCATCTGAGCTGCCCCTCGGGCGTGCGCGCCCTCCATAAGAAGCGTGGCCCCCGATTGACAGCATGGCCAAGAGCCACTCGAGTTACCGCCAGCCTCGAATTCACCAAGAATACAGTGTCACGGAAGCAGAGTCCATCATGGCCAAATTCGCCACCCATCGTCACAGCTTCCCAGCACGGCGCGGCTCCGGAGCAGCTACAACGTACTTGGATCGCTATCGACATGAGCATCCTGGTTAAACGATTCGCCCACTATCAAACGTAGTCGCTGATCGTGCCGCCTTTTTGATGATCGATTTGGGGCCCTCGGCGATCTTTACTCGCTCGCATACCGCAAGCGAAAAGGAACCTTGCAATGGCGACGACAAGTTCCGAACCGGCAGGCGATTTAGAGAGACCTCCGCCGGGCGGCCGCACGCAACTGGCAGCTGCATATCTCTCCCATCATAAAAGGTTCACGGGACTGCCAACCGAGATCGAAGGGGATGGTCAAACGAGTGGCCCAACCGAGCAAGTGATCTCCTTTGGTCTCTTCCGACTATTCCCCGCACGACGGCTGCTGCTGGAAGGTGACCGGATCGTCCGTATCGGCGATCGCGCTCTCGATCTCCTGATCGCTTTCGTCGAACGTCCTGGCGAGTTGATCAGCAAGCCTGAGCTCATTGCAAAGGTCTGGCCCCATACCTTCGTGGAGGAATGCAATCTCAAGGTCCAAATTGCCGCACTGCGCCGCGCGCTCGGGGATGGCCAAGCTGGCAACCGATACATCTCCACGATCGCCGGACGTGGCTATTGTTTTGTGGCGCCGGTCATTCGCTCGGCGGAGGCAAGCCCCACAACAGCACAGCATTCAGCAGCGGAACCCTTGATCGCCGGCCTGGACTGGAGCTACCGTCCGCTGACCAAGGAAGAACACAGAGTGCTGCGTCGGCTTTCGCTCTTGGCCGACCGCTTTGCCATGGAAGCTGCTGCAGTTGTCGCTGACAGCCCAACGGACATGGCTTCCCTGTTGATCCTGCTCAGCATGTTGTCCAACAGAAAGCTTGAACGGCGCTTTGGTCCCTCACCGCCTCCTCGAGGCTTTGCTTCAGCCCGAGGAACCGGTCATCCTCCACAAAAGGAGTTTCGCGTTTGAGCGCGATTGTCCGGGCACCGGCTTCGCCGCCGCGG
>NZ_JAAKZF010000217.1 GCF_011045125.1 Allomesorhizobium camelthorni
CCGGCAAGATGCGGACAGGAACGGCGGGCAAGGCGGAATTCTCGTCATGATGTTTTGAATGGTTCATAACACGCGCTTCTTGCAGGTGGGGCAACTGATCGGCGATAGGTACCCTGTCGATTCCCGGAAACTCGCCAGGCAACGATTCTAGCCGGCAGCGTCCGTAACCGCCCGCAGCCGAGTCATCGCCGCACCGACGACAATGAGCAGGAGCCCCATGATTTCGGGGAATGCATATGATTCATGAAAGAAAAGCCACCCGCAGAGGAGGGCGAGCGATGCCTCGAATCCAAGGATCATGATGAATACGTGGCTGAGGCGCGCGTGCCGCAGCGCCTCCGTCTCCAGAAGGACGGCCCCGGTCAATGCCATTGCGATCAGGCACGATGCCTGGAAGATACCAACAGCATCCCAACGCTTCATGGCGACGGTGGCCAGCACATAACAGGCGGCCGAGCCCAGCGATAGAAGGATAATCAGACTCATCGCCACTGTTGTCTCCCTGCTGTGCCTGCTTGGCATGCCCGGGCCTTTATTTCCAAAGATCCTGGGTTTGCCGGGCTTCGGGGTTCGTTGACCGATTTGCGATGTGACGACCCAGTCCCGGAATGAGCATTCCAACCTGCTTTTGATAGAGGCGATACCGGTCGCCAAAGAGGGCAACGAGATCACGCTCTTCAAGGAAGATGCCGAGCAGGATGTAGCCGGTGGTGGCGACAGAAAACAGCAGATGCCCCGCCGTCATCGACGGTGTCGCCCAGAAGGCCAGCAGAAAGCCCAGATAAAGCGGATGTCGGACCCATTTGTAGAACCACGGTGTCTCGAATACCGGAGCGGCCAATTCCCCGCCGCGCAGACGGGCGAAGACCTGGGCCAGGCCGAACAGCTCGAAATGGTTGATCAAGAACGTGCTGATCAGCAGGATTGCCCAGCCGAGCCAGAAAATCGTCGTCAGGACAATCACGCCTGGCGGGTTGTCAACTTGCCACACGGGGTGGGGGATCGGTCGCCATTGCCAAAACAGCAGGATTAGCGCCAAGCTCGCCAACAGCACATAGGTGCTGCGTTCGATCGCCTTCGGCACAAATCGCGTCCACCAGCGCTTGAACCCTTGCCTGGCCATGATGCTGTGCTGTGCGGCGAACAAACCGAGCAGCAATATGTCGACGACGATGGCTTCAACCGTCGTTCCCGCGATACCGGAATCGATCGACTTCGGCACGACAAGATTGCTGGCGAAACCGATCGCGTACAGGACTGTGAAAAGGAAGATCGCGTAGGCGACGATGCCGTAGAGAAGCGCAATAAGGCCCATCAGCGTTAGTTCTTTCTATGGCGCGAAGCATTCGGGTGCGCCGCGGGTAGCGCGCGCTTGCGATCAGTCGATGGCCCGTCGATCAGGGACGGCGAAGCCACCTGGGTCGTTCATTCAAATTCCCGGACCAGATAGTTGAGGATTCGATCACCGGTCTGAAGGGTGCACCGCAGTTCCGTCGCTCCCCGAAAACTTTCCTGGATCTCGAATTCGAGCCCTGATATCCCGGTACCTGGAAAGGTTTTCTCCTCCGATGGCTCGCTGTCGAAGGTGAACACCTCGTGGCTCACCAGCCTGCATTTCGTGCCGCCAGTCGCAGCGACGGCAACGGTGATCCTTTTTGTTGAGTTGAAGATCGCTTTTACGATGGGACAGACCACTTGCGTCGCTTCGCCCGTCAGTACGAAAACCCCGCCCGAGTAACTCAGGTTCTCGGCCTTTTCCGGGATTTGCGAAACACATTCCGCGCCGCTGTACGTATTGCGTACGTCGGCTTTGGCAACGTTTGACTGAGAGACCGCTGGAAACGCAAGGGCCACAGAGACAAATATTGACCTCATATGGATAATAATAGACATTATTCTGATCTCCTACTGCTTCAGCGATACCATGCGTCGAACCAGGAACCGCATGAGTGCTTGAGACTCTTAGTACACCGGCTCGTTTCTTTACCAATCATGTTGGTATTCACAGCCGGGGAAGATGATGCCACGTCGGTTGTTCAGTCTTCCCGTACCAGGTAGTTGAGGATTCGATCACCGGTCTGAAGGGTGCACCGCAGTTCTGTCGCCCCTCGAAGGCTCGATGGG
>NZ_JAAKZF010000218.1 GCF_011045125.1 Allomesorhizobium camelthorni
ACGAGTTGCCTATCCGGGCCGGAGCGTCAGGGTCCTGATTGGGATCGTAAGCCGAAATTCCAGCTGACACGATTTCGGACCAGCGCACAAAATGATGTGTACCGGTCATGATACGTGCATAGGCCGTTAGGAGCGCGGGAAGATCTGTCGGCCGGAAGGCCGAACAGATCGATCATCTGTTCGACAGCCTGAAGCCCAAGATCCTGATCTTCGACGAATTCCACAACGCCTTGCGAGGCCGGTCCCGGGACGCGCCTCGCGGCGCGCTTAACCTCATTGTTGAGCTTGGCGTGCGGGAGATGACGGGCAGGGGACGGTATTGCGCATCGGGGATTCTTTGAAAACGCGCGCCAACGGACCCCGCTGAGCCATGGCATCTGCATAATGGTCGTTTGGTTGACGTTAGCACTAGAGTATGTATATACTCCCTAAGACAACCAGCGAGGTTATTATGGCCCGTACCGCGCCAAACCCGAGCAGCACGCGTTCTGATCCCCTGCAGGCGGCCTTTCTTCGGCGCGCAACATCAGCTCTTGAGCGCATGGCGGCCACTGCTTCGCCGAAGACTCTGTCCGACGCTTTAGCTGCCCCAACCGATGCAGGTTCGCTTGCATGGCTTCTCAGTCGGTCCGAGGTTGTCGGTCCGGCCGTCATCGAACTCGACCCGCTCGTTCCAGCCTTGGCAAAGAACGTCGAACACCGCAAGCGTCTGATTGAGCGCGCTGGCGGCACTTTGTCGGCCGAGGATTCGGGCCGACTTCTCGGCATCTCGCGTCAAGCTGTCGACAAGCGCCGGCGGGCCGGAGCGTTGCTTGCTGTTCGCGAGGGAAGCGACTGGCGCTATCCCGCCTGTCAATTCGATGAGACGGACGTCGTTGCCGGTATCGCGGAAGTCGTTCGAGCCTACGCTTCGGCCGGGCCGTGGGTGGCGCTCGATTTCCTGCTCGCGCCCGACTCGGCGCTTGGAGGGCGCTCGGCCCTTGACGCGCTGAAGTCCGGCGATCGGGACGCGGTTCTGCGCCTCCTGCGCAGTGAGGCGCAGGACGGGTTTGCATGACGTCTAGCAGGCGGGCCGCGCCCCGCGGTCCGTCCGGTCTGGCGCCTCCTCCTCCCGAATGGCTCGCTGACATTTCGCTGCCGATCGACGAGATACAGGCCGGACAGGTGTTGCACCGTGTCCACCGTTCGTCACTCGATCCTATTTTCTTCGGCCCGGGCTCCAACGTGCCGCCGACTAACCGCTTTGATAGTGCAAGCGGGCGGTTCGGTGTTCTCTATGCCGGACTGACCCTTCGCGGCGCCCTGGCCGAAACCCTTATGCGCAATCCGCAACGTCTCATGGTGGCCATGACCGATATCGTTGGGCGCTCTGTATCCGGGCTCGTCTCTGACCAACCCTTGCGGATTGTGCGCCTGTATGGATCGGGACTGCAGACGGTCGGGACGGACAACTCGATTTCGACCGGCCCCTATGAACCCTGCGGCCTCTGGTCGGACGCCCTCTGGGATCACCCAGACCGTCCGGATGGATTAGCTTACCAGTCGCGCCATGACTCAAGCGAGATTTGTCTCGCAATCTTTGAAAAGGCCGACGTTCGTCTTAAAGCTAAGGGAACCCAGGCGTTGTCGAGCATGCTTGGAGACGTGGCCGCAATGCTCGACAGCTATGGCAAATCCGTCTCCCCGCCCCGCGAATGACCCGTTCGATACCAGATCAGGGTGTTGTCGTTGCTCGGGAGGGCAAGAACTTCAAGCGGAGCGGCATCACCCCTCCACACTGTCACATCGTGCCTGATCGCTATGGCACTGACCGGGGCCTTCCTGCTACAGACGGAGGCGCTGCGGCACGCGCGTCTCAGCCACGTACTCATCGTGCATATGCATTCCCCGAAATCATGGGCTCCTGCTCATTGTCGTCGGTGCGGCGATGACTCGGCTGCGGGCGGTTACGGACGCCGCCGGCTAGAATCGTTGCTTGGCGAGTTTCCGGGACTCGACAGGGCATCTATCGCCGATCGGTTGCCCCACCTGCAAGAAGCGCGTGTTATGAACCATTCAAAACGTCATGACGAGAATTCCGCCTTGCCCGCCGTTCCTGTCCGCATCCTGCCGA
>NZ_JAAKZF010000219.1 GCF_011045125.1 Allomesorhizobium camelthorni
CAGGAACGAGGTCCTGAAAAGAGTCGAGTGGCTCGCCATTCGAATACGCCACATTCGACGCATAGTCGCCCAAGCAGTAATTCTGTCGTCCGCCTGCCAAAGCGCATCGCCATTGACCCAAATCAATGAGCATCGAGCGCGCGGTGTTATGATTTTTTACACCCCTCATTTTGTGCGCAAGAGGAGCGCTTAAGACTTAACGCAGGAGGCCGACATGAAAGTCGAAGACGTCATGCACAAGGGTACGATATACGTCGAACCGGCTACTCCCGTAGGGGAAATAGCAAGGCTCATGCGTGACGACGATATCGGTGCGATCCCCGTGAAGGTAAACAAACAGTTAGTCGGCATTGTCACCGACCGTGACATCACCTGCCGGGCTCTCGCTGACAGCGGCAACGTCGCGACAAAAACGGCCAAAGATGTGATGACCAAAGACGTCGTGTGCTGCTCGGCGGATGATGATGTCGAGGCCGCGATCGAGGTGATGGAAGCGAAGCAAATCCGCCGCCTGGCGGTTACAGATGGTCACAAGACCCTGGTCGGCATGCTGAGCCTCGGCGATATTTCGCACAAGGTGAGCAAGAACCTTTCCGGCGAAGCCTTGCGTGCTGTATCTGCGCACCATGCTTGAATTGGGGGTTAGAATCACGGCCTTCAGGCGCGCACACTTTGGCCTTCGACCAGCAGAGTGAACGCAGGAATCCCGATGCTAAAAGACCTAAATGTGGACCAGGCCCGTTTCATCGCCCTGCTCGCCAAGGCCGCGCGCATGCAGCGCGACACATTGCTTGGCAATGTGCCGGAAGAGGATCTCGGCGAGTTGACGCCAGCCCGGGGCGAGCACAACCCTGCGGCTGGTCTTGGATTCGAGCCGCTCCCTCCCGACGCGTCTCAAACGGTGCTCTTGAGTGAGGCAATCGCCTCGCTGTCCGAAAGAGCGCGACGGGAGCTGTACACGCTGGTGCGTGTCGGACAGGGCCACGTTGCAGCGAGAAAGTGGTATCGGGGCCTGTCTGAAGCCGGGACGCTCGGCGAAGATATGATTACCGCTGCAATCCTTGAGGATCCCGATCTGCATGACCACATCACAAAAGGCCTTTACGAAACCAAGCTTGCTTTGTAACGCCATCACGGCGGCGCCGCTTGCAGTTGGTGGACTCGGTGGCGGCCGTGATAATCCGTTGTGCGTGCCTTAACTCCGAATGGGAAACCATGGCTACCATTTCGGTTTTGGTCGCAACAGCGAGTGAGAGGACTAACCGAGCGCGATTCGCTACTGTATGCGCGACAAGGCTTGCACGGCTATCTGCTCGAATGGATTGCCACCCTCACATCACCCCGCCAACCACGGCTTGGAAGAGTACATACAAGCCAATTTTCCGAATGCGTCGCGAAGATATCGGACAAGTCGGCGGGTACAGCACCTGTGGTGATTGGCCTTTCGCTCGGCGGCACGCTTGCGACAATCCACAGTGCTCTCGCGCCCGAGGGCGTTGGGGGGATCGTGCTGCTCGGGGCTCCTCTGTGTTTCCGCCCGCGAGCCAGCCAATCCGAGACGCCCTGGTTTCGCTGGTTTCCTCGAACCTTTCCGAAGCGGACCCGTTTCCAGGCTCCCTCCTGTCGTATATGAGCATGCTGGCATCTCCCCGCACGCTTATCCGGTCGCGGCTGATCTATGCCGCTGTCAGCGTCGCCGACCTGCGTGCGATGGAGATTCTTGCGCGCGTCGAGCGTTGGGCGCTCGATGAAGTTCCGCTCCCGGGCAAACTGGTCCACCAGATCATCGACTGGCTTTATCGTGAAAACCGCTTGTGCCGCGGCGCGCTGAAGATCAACGGGGCGCTGCTCGGCCTGCGGAGTTTGGCAGCGCCCACCCTTGCGGTCGTGAACTTGGCCGACGAGGTGGCTCCTCCGGCTTTTTGAGGCCGCAATACCGGCCAAGAATGCGCAGTTCATCGAGTTTCCGGGTGAAACAGGCGTGCGCCTGCAGCACCTTGGCGTTCTGGTCGGACGCGAAATTTGGCCAAAGATCATTTCCTGGATCAATGCACGTCACTGAAGTCACGACTTTGGCAGGTGCTTC
>NZ_JAAKZF010000022.1 GCF_011045125.1 Allomesorhizobium camelthorni
GAAGCGGGCCCTCGGCCCAATCTGATCGGCTCGTCCGGGATTGCCGTTCAACAAGCAAAACGCTCGCTGTATACGCCCGCGATCGCGGTGGTGGCTGCGCAGCAGTCTACCGCCCCACCCTCGGCGGAGCGACCATCCATTTGATGATCGCCATAGCCGGGAGGATCCAGAGGAGCCCGGTCACCAGGAAGAAGACGAAATGGGTAAGCGGCCCGGATTCGGCAAGCTGCGCTACCGCGATCGTCGTCGCCACCAGCGCATAGACGATCACCAGCAGGATCAGGAGAACGGTTCCGATGAGCTTCTTCAGGCGGACGGGCATTGTTTTCGGGTCCTGTGCGAGGTTCGCAATAAGGTCTCCCAGACCTGCGCACAAGCCGTCGGCGGCCTTCCGTGCCCGGCGCGACGGCGTGCCGCGCCGGGCAAAGCCTTGAAAGCGCCGCGCGATTGGTCCACCACTCGGCCGAAAACATCGGAAATGGGCTGGAATGGCATCGATCACGACAGGCGGCGAACCGATCGCTATACGCGACCGCGAATTGCGCAACCGGGCGCTGGTGCGCGGCTGGCTCTATTGCGTGCTCGTCGTGCTGTTTGCTCTGGTGCTGGTCGGCGGCGCGACGCGGCTCACCGACGCCGGCCTGTCGATCACCGAATGGAAGCCGATACACGGCGTCATCCCGCCGCTTTCGGATGCCGACTGGCAAGAAGAGTTCGAAAAATATCGGCAGATTCCGGAGTACCAGCAGATCAATCAGGGCATGAGCCTCGACGCCTTCAAGCGCATTTTCTGGTGGGAATGGGCGCACCGCATCCTGGCGCGCGGCGTTGGTTTCGTCTTCGCGCTGCCTCTGCTGTTCTTCTGGGCGACCGGGCGCATCGAGCGCGGCCTGACGCCGAAGCTTCTGGGCATACTGGCTCTCGGCGGATTGCAGGGCGCGATCGGCTGGTGGATGGTGGCTTCCGGCCTCGTCGAGCGAACCGACGTCAGCCAGTACCGATTGGCTATGCACCTGACGCTGGCGGCGGCAATCTTCGCCGCGACCATGTTCGTGGCGCGTGGGCTGGCGCCGCATTCCGAGGCGGAAGCCGGGCAGGCGACGCGGCGCTTCGCCGGTCTGCTGGTCCTCTTGACGCTGGTGCAGATCTATCTCGGCGGGCTGGTCGCCGGGCTCGACGGCGGCATGAGCTACAACACCTGGCCGCTGATGGACGGGAAGGTTGTTCCCGGCGACATGTTCATCCTCGAGCCCTTGTGGCGCAATTTCTTCGAGAACCCGAAGACCGTGCAGTTCGTCCACCGCCTCGGGGCCTACATCGTCTTTGCCGCCGCTCTCTGGCATATGATTTCCGCCCGCCGCCGCGAGCCGGGAACGACGCATGCGCGCCGCGCCCTTGTGCTGTTCCATCTGGTGCTGGCGCAGGCGCTGATCGGCATCGCCACGCTCGTCATGCAGGTGCCAGTGCACTGGGCGCTGCTTCACCAGGGTTTTGCGCTGATCGTGCTCGGCTTCGCCGCAGCCCATTGGCGCGGAACCAAGGGCGCTTACCCCGCTACCGATGAAGATCGTGGTCGCGCGCTGAGCGGCCGTGCTCGTTTACCGGCCCTGCATGATGCGGATCACCTTGCTGCTGTCAGCTGTCGGCGTGGATAGCTTTCGATAGTCCGCGTAGGTTATGCGCCCGCTTGCAACTGCATTCCACAGACGGGTGCAGTATGTGGCCGGGTAATTTGCCAAGTTTATATTAAACACTTCAGCCGTTTCTCTTTGTGTGGATAGCGGCATGGCCCGTTCTCTCTCAATGCACTCCTTTATTGTTGCCCGCTTACCGGCAGGGCTTCCTCCGACAACTGCTTGAACGTTATTGAACTCGCCTTCGCTCATTGTGGTGCACCCGGCGAGCACCGCAACGCCGAGGATAATGGTCGCAAAACGTATTCTGGTATTCATGAATTTCCCCCTTGAAGCCCGTTGAACAGTTACAGAGCCTCTCGCCACAAGTACAGGTTGCGACAGGGATGTTTACATTTTTTGGACGCTTGGCCGGTCCTTACCCTGAAACCTCTTAATCTGCGCCTAGCGCACGGCCTCACCGCATTTGCGATCGACAGGGTGGTCCAACTCGCCGGGAAATTCCGGAGACGTCAGTGCTTGAGGCCGAGCATGATATCCATGTTCTGGACCGCGGCCCCGGAAGCACCCTTGCCGAGATTGTCGAGCAGCGCGACCAGATTGACCTGCCCCTGGCCCTCCGTGCCGAAGACGTAGAGCTTCATCAGGTCGGTGTCGTTGAGCTCGGTCGGATCGAGGCGGGTAAGCTTCGCGCTCTCCGCAAGCGGCACGACCTGCACGATATCCTGGCCGCCATAGTGCGCCTCCAGCGTCGCGTGGATCTCGCCGAGCGAGGATGTGCCGTTGAGGTCCGACAAATGCAGCGGCACCTGCACGATCATGCCCTGCGCGAAGCGGCCGACGCTCGGCGAGAAGATCGGCCGGCGTTCGAGCAGCCCGTGCTTTTGCATTTCGGGCACGTGCTTGTGCTGCAAGTTGAGGCCGTAGAGGAAATGCGGCGCCGCGATATAGTCCTCGCGCGAGGTGTCCTCCATCTGCGCGATCATCTGCTTGCCGCCGCCCGTGTAACCGGAGACGGCGTTGACCGTGACCGGATGATCCGCGGACAAAATGCCGGCCGCAACGAGCGGACGGATCAGCGCGATCGCGCCGGTCGGGTAGCAGCCGGGATTGGCTACCAGCCGCGCCTCCGCGATCTTGTCGCGCTGTTCAGAATCCAGTTCGGCAAAGCCATAGGCCCAGTCGGGATGGACGCGGAACGCCGTCGAGGTGTCGATGATGCGGGTAGAGTTGTGACCTTCGAGAATGGCGACGGCTTCCCGCGAGGCGTCGTCGGGCAGGCACAGCATTGCAATGTCGGCCGATTTCAGGAAGTCGGCGCGCATGTCCATGTTGCGCCGCTCCGCCTCCGGGATCGACAGGATGTCCAGATCGGCCCGCCGGGCGAGCCGGCTGCGGATCTGCAGGCCAGTGGTGCCGTGTTCGCCGTCGATGAATATCTTTGGTTTCATGCCTGCCGTTCCGTCCAAATCTAGATGCCGCTGCCCTGGTTCAGCGCCGTAATATTGTTGTTGTTCAGCGCCTCGAGCCGCGCCTTACGCTCCGCCAGCAACCCGATATAGTGCAGCGCCACCGACGCGCCTGCAATCGCCGTAATATCGGCATGGTCGTAGGCGGGCGCAACCTCTACGACATCGGCGCCGATAATGTCGATCTGCGTCATCTGCCGCAGCACCGAAAGTATCTTGGCCGAGGACGGGCCGCCGGCGACCGGCGTGCCGGTGCCGGGTGCATAGGCCGGGTCGAGACAGTCAATGTCGAAGGTCACATAGGTCTTCCTGCCGCCGGTGCGCTCGGCGATGGCGTAGGCGATGTCGGCCGCGCGCATTTCCTCGATCTCATAGCCGTGAAGGATCTTTATCCCGAATGTGTCGGGCGCATGGGTGCGCACGCCGATCTGGATCGAGCGGCCGGGATCGATGATGCCTTCGCGCACCGCGCGGGCGACGAAGGAGCCGTGGTCGATGCGCTTGCCGTCGTCGTACCAAGTGTCCTGGTGGGCGTCGAACTGCACCAGCGCCAGCGGGCCGTGCACCGCCGCATGCGCCTTGAGCAGCGGCCAGGTAACAAAATGATCGCCACCGAGCGTCAGCAGGAAGGCGCCCGAGGAGATCAGCCTTGCGGCCTCGCGCTCAATCGTCTTCGGCGTCTTTTGATGGTTGCCGTTGTCCAGCAGGCAGTCGCCATAGTCGACGACGCCGAGCTTGTCGAACAGGTCGAGATGGAAGGGGTATTGCGGGTCATTGTCGAAGATAGCCGAGGCGCGACGGATCGCCTGCGGGCCGAAGCGCGCGCCGGGCCTGTTGGTCACCGCCGCGTCGAACGGAATGCCCCAGATCACGACGTCCGCGCCTTTCACGTTTTTCGTGTAGCGGCGGCGCATGAAGGACAGCGCGCCGGCATAGGTCGGATCGCACGCGGCGCCTGTGTTTCCGCGCGCGGTGAAGGCGTGATCGATGGAGCTGGCTGGCATCGTGCGGGATTCCCCTCTGTTTTGCGGAGGGCAAGCTATTGGCCGGATATGACGCAGGCGCAACAAAAAAGACGGCCGCCGCCAGCCGGGCGGTTCGCCGGGGCTTTCCGATTTCATTTGCCTGTCATGACCGGCCGCTAATGCGTCGCGCAACCACTCGGCCACGGAGCGATTCGCATGCGCATCATTTCCCTGAGCGCGATCATTATCGGGCTGCTCGCTGTTCCTGCCGCCGCGCAGGATTCGCGGATGCAGCAGATTTTGGACCGGCTCGAAAACGCCAACCAGTGGCGCGACCATGTGATGATCGTCGCCCACCGCGGTGGCTGGAAGGAAGGCGGCCGCATCCGCAACGCCGAAAACTCGATGGCCGGCGTCAGGCGCTCGATCGAGCTCGGTGTCGAGATCGTCGAACTCGACGTGCAGAAATCGAAGGACGGCGAGTACATCGTCCTGCACGACAGCTGGCTCGACCGAACCACGACCTGCAAGGGCAGGGCGGTGGAACGGACGCTTGCCGAGCTGCAGGACTGCCGGCTGGTGGTGGAAGGAACCGGCGAGGTCACGGCCGAAAGCGTGCCGGCGCTGCGCGACATGTTCGCCGTCACCCGCGATCGCGTGATGGTCAACATCGATAACAAGATGGAGGTCGAGGATCTTGCCGGCGTCGCCGCGATCGCCCGCGAGATGAACATGGCCGATCAGGTCATCATCAAGCAGAACCTTTGGAATTCCGAGAAGCTCGGCGCGATGACGGAGGCGATGGCCGCGATAGGCGAGGGCGTCCGCTTCATGCCGATCATCGCCGACGATGCGGTCGATGATGTGCGCTTCATTGAAAAAGTGGGCCGGACGTTTTCGGCCGATGTGGTCGAAATGATCGCCTGGCGCGGCGAGGACCAGGGCATGACAGCGAATGGCGGCGCGCTGTTCGGCGCCCGCAGTCGTGCCGTTTCGGCGCGCGGCGACTGGCATTTGTGGGTCAACACCTTCACAATCATCAACAAGCCGGGCGGCTATCTTGCCGGCGGGCGCGGCGACGAACTGGTGCAAGCGGATTACCCGCAGGAGACATTCGGCTTCTGGGCCGAGCAGGGCGCAACGATCATCCAGACCGACGAACCCAAGGCGGCGATCGAATGGCTGGAGAAGAACGGCTACCGCGTTCCCTATGCCGAGCGGATCGAGCCCGCCGACACCGCCAGCATCAATTAGATTGCGAATATTTGGTGCGCATTGAGCACAAACAAAAAGGCCGCCCGGGGGGCGGCCCTTTTGCATCTGCAGAAGAGCGGATCAGCGCTTCGAGAACTGGAAGGAGCGGCGGGCCTTCGCTTTGCCGTACTTCTTGCGCTCGACGGTGCGGCTGTCGCGGGTCAGGAAGCCGCCCTTCTTGAGCACGCCGCGCAGGCCGGGCTCGTAATAGGTCAGCGCCTTGGAGATGCCGTGGCGAACCGCGCCGGCCTGGCCCGAAAGCCCGCCGCCGATGACGGTGGCGACGATGTCGAACTGGCCTTCACGGGCTGCTGCCACGATCGGCTGCTTCAGGATCATCTGCAGCACCGGACGCGCGAAATAGGCCGCGAATTCCTTGTCGTTGACGACGATCTTGCCGGAGCCTGGCTTCACCCAGACGCGGGCGATGGCGTCCTTGCGCTTTCCGGTGGCGTAGGCGCGGCCCTGCTTGTCCAGCTTCTGGACATAGACGGGCGCGGCCGGCTGCGCGGTCGGGGCGACCGTGCCGAGATCGGCGAGCGAGTTGAGATCGGCCATATCAGGAAACCTTCTTGTTCTTGCCGTTCAGCGCGGCGACGTCGAGCGTCTCGGGCTGCTGGGCGACGTGAGGATGGTCGGCGCCGGCATAGACGCGGAGATTCTTCATCTGGCGGCGGCCGAGCGGGCCGCGCGGGATCATGCGCTCCACGGCCTTTTCAAGCACGCGCTCGGGGAAACGGCCCTCGAGCAGCTGGCGCGCGGTGCGCTCCTTGATGCCGCCGGGGTGGCCGGTGTGCCAGTAATACACCTTGTCGGTGTACTTCTTGCCGGTAAACACGACCTTGTCGGCGTTGATGACGATGACGTTGTCGCCGTCGTCGACGTGGGGCGTGAAAGAGGGCTTGTGCTTGCCGCGGAGACGGTTGGCGACGACGGTGGCGAGACGGCCGACGACGAGACCCTCGGCGTCGATCAGCACCCACTTCTTCACCACGTCCGCAGGCTTCTGCGAAAAGGTTTTCATGGACTTTGCTTTCTTCAGGGGACCTTCCGGGGAAGGCGTTTCTTGTTGCTTGGATTTGGAGGGCCGGCAGTTTCCGGTTCGCCAAAAAAGAAACCGCGGCCGGTGGGCCGCTGTTTCGTGACGGCTTATAGGGGAGGGCAAGGGCGGCGTCAAGGCGACATTGTCGAAATTGCGAGCCGAAAAGCAAGCAAAAACAGATATTTGCCTGCAAGGTATTATTTTACCGCATTTTGATTTGACTCTTCTTGTGCCGCAATTAGCAAAATGCTAAGTTAGGAATATGAAGCGAGTGACCTATAGCCGTGATGCTTTGCGGGTTCTCGCGCGAATTCCGGCGAATACGGCAAGGCTGATCCGCGCCAAGATTGACCAGTATGCAGCCGACCCGACATCGCTGGGAAACAATGTGAAGGCGCTCAAGGGAGAGCCTGGCTACCACCGGCTTCGAGTGGGTGACTGGCGTGCACTGTTTCGCGAGGACGGCGTAGTGCTTCTTGTGACCAGAATAGCCCCACGCGGCAGTGCGTATGACTAGGCGGGAAGACCGATGACCAAACAAATCATTACGACGCCGAACGGTGAAAGGATGATTGTTCTTTCCGAAGCGGAATATGAGCGATTGGTGGATCGACTCGAAGATGCGGAAGACATCGCTACCATTCGCCGGTTTGAGCAGAAACTTGCCGCAGGCGAGGAAGAAATGATCCCGGCGGAATATGTCTACCGCATTCTTGACGGCGAAAATCCGGTCGCGGTCTGGCGCGAATATCGCGGCCTGACGGCCAAGGCGCTGGCCGAAGCCGTGGGGATTACGCAAGCCTATCTATCGCAGATCGAGACCGGAAAACGCGACGGCACGGTGGGTACGATGAAAAAGATCGCCGAAGCGCTGAAGGTGACGATCGACGATCTCGTCTGAGACCTCACAATCCGACGCGCTTCGGCGGGATTGAATAGGTTCCCGTCGCGTGCGCCACCGTCTGGCCGTCCGGTCCCGCAACGATGTCTATCTCGAACACCATCAGGGCCTTCCCGAGTTTCAGGATGCGGCAATGGCCGTCGATCGGTCCGGCCGCGGCCTTGCGCACGAAATTGATGTTGAGGTTCGTCGTCACAGACAATGCGTCTGGCCCGGCATGCGAGAGCACGCAGACATAGCCGCCGATGTCGGCGAGCGTGAACAGCGAGGGTCCCGAAACCGTGCCGCCGGGGCGCAGGTGCCGCTCGTCGGCGTTGAGCCGGACCGTGCAGCCGCCGGGAAAAACGTCTACGGCCTCGTAGAAGTCGATCTTGTCGTTGAGTTGCGGATAGACGGATTTCAGCAGTTCGTTGACCTCGCCGGTCGTCATCATCGGTGTCAGGCCTGCTTGAACCGGCATTTCGCGTCTCCGTCGGCTTCAATGATGGCGGCAGTGCCGCTTCCGTTCGCGTAAACGGAAGCCAGAAAACACACGCCGCCCCTGTTCATCAACCCGGTGCGTGATATTTATTCGTCGAGACAGGGAGCATGAGATTGAAATGGCGGAAGTAGTAGCGATCAAGCGCGCTCCGGAAGGACCGGTCGTCTCCACGCTGGAAAACGGCATACTGCGCATCACGCTGGCGCGGCCTCCGGCCAATACACTCTCCATTGCGGCCATGGAGTCTCTGCAGGCGGAGCTCGACCGCGCGCGCGACGACAGTGCGGTGCGCGTCATCGTGCTGGCCGCCGCCTCCGACAAGGTTTTCTGCGCCGGCCATGATTTGAAGGAGATGAACGCGCGTCGAACGGATGCCGACAAGGGCAAAGCGTTCTTCGAGGAGACCTTTGCCATATGCTCACGGTTGATGCAGTCGATCGTCAGGCATCCGAAGCCGGTTGTCGCCGAAGTCGACGGCATCGCCACGGCGGCAGGCTGCCAGCTCGTCGCGTCCTGCGACCTCGCCATCGCCTCCGACCAGGCCACATTCGGGGTCAACGGCATCAATGTCGGATTGTTCTGCACGACGCCGGGCGTGGCTCTTGTGCGCGGACTTAAACCCAAGCATGCAATGGAAATGCTCTTGACCGGCGAAATGGTCGATGCGTCGACGGCGAAGGACTTTGGCCTCGTCAACCGCGTGGTGCCGCGCGAGTACCTGACGCAGATTGTGACGAAGTACGCCCAAACCATTGCGTCCAAATCGCCTTTGACCCTGAAGATCGGAAAGGAAGCATTCTACGCGCAGGCCGAGATGGGCCTGACGGAAGCCTACGAATATGCCTCGCGGGTGATGGTCGAGAACATGCTTGCCCGTGATGCCGAGGAGGGCATCGACGCCTTCATCGGCAAGCGCGATCCGAAATGGACGGGGGAATAGGATGGAACCGCGCATCTCGATCATCACGATTGCGGTCGACGACCTCGATCGCGCGGCGAAGTTCTATGAGGACATGGGGCTGAAGCGTCACCGCATCGCCGACGGCGTGGCATTCTTCCAGATGGGCGGCGCGATACTGTCGCTGTTTCCGCGCGAAAGCGCCGAGCAGGATTCCGGCGTCGGTTTCGGCAATGGGCCGTCGCGCGTCTACCTCGCCTACAACACGCGCTCCGATGCTGAAGTCGACGAGGTTCTGGCTACGGCTGAAAAGGCTGGTGGCCAGGAGATAAAACCGGCGCAGCGCGCTTTCTGGGGCGGATGGTACGGCTATTTCGCCGACACCGAGGGCAATCTTTGGGAAGTGGCACACAATCCAGACTTCCCGATCGACGCGGAAGGCAGGATTTCGCTGCCGGAATAAGCGCCTAGACACCGAAACAGCGGAAGAATTTCCGAAGCCCCGCTGCCGCACCAATCTCCGCCAGCGCTGGCGCCCACCTCCAGGAACAAAACCCCTCCGGCCACCGTTGTCGCTTGGGAGCATTTTGATGCGTGGCCTGGGCCGTTTTCGTGCGTCCGCGGCAATGCAAATGGCGAGCCTTAGGCGATCTGGAGAGGGAAGAGCCGACACTCCGGAAGCGGCGAAACGGAGCGGCCGGCAATCGGCGGGCGCGACGCTGCGGTCTCACGCTGTCCCTGCTAAGGCATGACCATACGCGCCTCCCAGCGACCGTCTACGACCGAGCGGCGCACGAGGTCGAGTATCAGGCTGCGGACGGCCTCGAGCGCATAGGTGGCCGGGCGATCGGCCATCTCGCAGACATAGAGCGTGCGCCACAGTTCCGGCTCGACGATCGGACGATAGTGCAGCAGGCCGCTCTCGATGTGCTCGTACATGAACAGCTTGGTGCCGATGGTGCAGCCGAGGCCTGCGGCGAGCGAGGCGCCGATGGCATGGACAGAGTTCATCTGCAGCTTGGCGCGGCCTTCGAGCTTCTTGAGAAGGTTGGTGTCGTCCATCAGGGCGCGGGCCGAGATGCCCTGCCTGAGCAGGATCATAGGGAGATCGAGAACGTCGGCGAACCGGACCGGCTGGTCGCTGTCGCCGATGATGGCGCGGGTGCCGACCAGCACCATCTGCTCCTCCAGCACAGCTTGCGTCTTCAGGCGCGGGTCGGCAGGCGGATTGTAGACCAGGGCGATGTCGACCTCCGACGCCATCAGGTGCATCAGCGTCGAACCCGACAGGCTCTCCGACAGTGACAGCCGGACCTTGGGATAGTCTGCAACGACACGGCGGGCCAGATCGACTGCGATCGCCTTGACCGCCGAATAGGCCATGCCGACTGAGACCTCGCCCGAAATCTCGGTGCCGGCTTCGCGGATATCCTTCTCGGCCGCGGACATCGCCTTGAGGATCGACTTGGCGTGAACGTAGAGCCGCTCGCCGGCCGCGGTGGGTTGCAGGCCGCGCGGCTTGCGCACGAAAAGCGGCGCGCCGAACTCCGCCTCGAGATTGGCGAGGTGATGGCTGAGCGCGGACACGGCGACGCGGCAGGTCTCGGCCGCACTGGACAGCGTGCCCTGCTCGTAGATGGCGGCGAAGTAGCGGAGCTGGCGCGAGTCCATCGAAGCTTTCTGGATTTTCGAAAGGTGAGTTAGAAACATTATGATTTTCTGACGGCGCCGGCAACGCTAGCGTACGGCGTTCGAGGAGGATGAGATGGACCAGAGCTTCCGGCCCCTGGAGGGGATCAGGGTGGTCGAGATGAGCCACATGATCATGGGCCCGTCCTGCGGCATGTTCCTCGGCATGCTTGGAGCGGAGGTGATCAAGGTCGAGCCGCCCGAAGGCGACAAGACGCGAAACCTCACGGGGATGGGAAGACCGTTCTTCCCGCTGTTCAACCGCGGCAAGAAGTCGGTGCAACTCGACCTCAAATCGGAGGACGGCCGCCGCGCGCTCGACTCGCTGCTGGCCACTGCCGACGTTTTTGTCGAAAACTTCCGGGACGCCTCGCTGTCGAAAATGGGCGCGGATCTCGACGAACTGCGCACGCGCCACCCGCGCCTGATCATCGCCTCGCACAAGGGATTCCTCAGCGGCCCGTATCAGGACCGCACGGCGCTCGACGAAGTGGTCCAGATGATGACGGGCTTGGCCTACATGACCGGACCGACCGGCCGGCCGCTGCGAGTCGGCTCCTCGGCCAACGATATCATGGGCGGGCTGTTCGGGGCATTCTCCGTTCTGGCGGCGCTGATGGAGCGCAAGGAGACCAGCAAGGGCCGCAGCGTGCGCGTCGGTCTGTTCGAGAACTGCCTGCTCCTCGTGGCTCAGCACATGGTGCAGTTCGAACTCGAGGGCACCAACCCGCCGCCGATGCCCGAGAGGACCTTCTCATGGCCGGTCTATGACATTTTTGCCACGGCCGATGGCGGCCAGATGTTCGTCGGCGCCGTTACCGAAGGGCAATGGGCGGCGCTGTGCCGGCTGCTTGGGCTCGATGAGCTGCTCGCCGACCCCGGACTGCAGGCGCGCATGGACCAGATAGACGCGCGCGACCGCACCATCCCGATAGTGGCAAAGGCCATCGCATCGCGTCAGTCAGGACCGCTCGCCAAGGCATTCGAAAAGCTCGGCATTCCCTATTCGCCGATCGCAAAGCCGTCGGACATGTATTCGGACCCGCATGTGATGCGGCCGGGAGGGCTGGCGACGTCGAAGCTGCCGGACGGC
This sequence comes from Allomesorhizobium camelthorni, assembly GCF_011045125.1. Classification (GTDB taxonomy): domain Bacteria; phylum Pseudomonadota; class Alphaproteobacteria; order Rhizobiales; family Rhizobiaceae; genus Allomesorhizobium; species Allomesorhizobium camelthorni. Next base: position 11,427 of record NZ_JAAKZF010000022.1, read on the forward strand.
CAGAGTTTCCGCGCGCCCTCGCTGCCATTCGATGTCGACGGGGTCATGCTGACGGGCGGCGGCGATGTGCCAGCGCTGGGACAGGACACGGGCTCGGTGCTGGGCTCGCTCGGCCTTGATGCCGAGGCGATCGGCAAGGCGCAGGGCGCGGCGAGGAAAGCGGCATGAGCCGGGTCGCCGCAGCCTATCCGGCCGACCGGGTGAGCCTGCGCGAGGTTGGCCTTCGCGACGGGCTGCAACTGGTGAACGCCTGGCCGTCGACCGACGAGAAGCGCGAATGGCTGACGCGCGAGCATGCCGCCGGCGTGCGCCATTTCGAGGTGGGCTCATTCCTGCCGGCGAGCCGCATGCCGCAATTCGCAGACGTCAGGCAGATGATCGATATGGTCAGCGGCCTCGACCACGCCCGATCGGCGGCTTTGGCGCTCAACGAGCGCGGCTTGGCCGATGCGTTCGAGACAGAGGTCGACGAGGTCGTCTGCGTGATCTCGGCGACCGAGGAGCACAGCCAGGCCAACATGCGCCGCTCGCGCGTCGAGGCTATCGACCTGGTGCGCATGGCGGCGCGGATGCGCGATGAGCGCGGCCACAAGGCGATCGTGAATGCAGGGATCGCCATGGCGTTCGGCTGCTCCATCACCGGCAAGGTCGATCAGGCCGAAGTGCTAAGGCTGGCCGGGGGCTGCATCGAGGCCGGGGCCGACATCGTCGGCATCGCCGACACGGTCGGTATCGCGGGGCCGCGCCAGGTGGCTGAACTCTCGGCAGCCATGGCGAGGCTTTCCGGCGGCGGGGTCTTCATTGTCCATCTCCACGATACGCGCGGCATGGGGATCGCCAATGCATCCGCCGCGCTCGACGCCGGCTGCCGCGTGCTCGACGGGTCGCTCGGCGGGCTCGGCGGCTGCCCGTTCGCGCCGGGCGCGACCGGCAACGTCGTTTTCGAGGACCTGGTCTTCCTCTGCGAGACCAAGGGCTTCGCGACCGGCATCGACCTCGACGCGCTGGCCGCCGTCCGGTCCGTGCCGGAACACGCTATGCCAAAGGAGAAGTTCTATGGCGCCATCGCGCGCGCGGGCCCGCCCCGCATGCTCGACTGGCGCGCATGACCGGGAACGGAGGCCCGGAGCCGTCATCCAAAGAAACCAAAGGGAGGAATGCCATGAACCGCTACACAGCAATGCTCGCAGCAACGCTGCTGCTCTCGGCCTCGGCCGTCACCGTATCGCAGGCGGCAACGCCAATGCGCTGCAGCCATCAATTGCCGCCTGCGCATCATATCGCCATCGTCGTCGACAAATGGGCTGCGGAGGTCGAGAAGCTCTCCGAAGGCGAACTCGACGTTCAGGTGTTCGGGGCCGACAGCCTGGTAAAGGCCAACGACAACATCCTTTCTGTCGCCAAAGGCGACATCGAGTGCGCGTTCTCGCTAAATTTCCAGTGGGGCAAGACGCTGCCGATCATGAACGTCACGGTCGGCCCCTACACAATGTCCTCTATTGAGGCGTGGAAGAAGTGGCCGACATCCGAAGCTGCCGCCTTCCTGGAGGAGAAGCTCGCCGAAAAGGGCGTCAAGAACATCGCCTGGATGTTCCAGACCAATACGAGCGTGTTCACATCCAAGGGTAAGGCCTTGATTACGCCGGACGACTTCAAGGGAATCAAGATGCGCGGCATCGGCCCCGCTTTCGATCGCGGCCTGACGGCAATGGGCGCGACCACCGCCGCTATGCCCGGCAGCGAGGTCTATCAGGCGCTGGCGACCGGCGTCATCGACGCAGCCATAACCGACGTCGCCGCCGCCTATTCGCGCAAATATTTCGAGGTGCAGGATCACATGACGGTAGTGCCTGTGCTGGCCGCTTATCTGCACGGCTATGTCAACCCGGCCTGGCATGAAGGCTTGAGCGACAAGTCCAAGGCGGCGCTGAAGCAGGCCGGTGAAGCCGCCTCGCAATGGGCGCTCGAAGCCTCCATCCAGGCCGCGGCCGACGCGCCGAAGCAGCTCGAGGAGAAGGGTGTCAAGGTCCACATCGCCACCGACGTCGAGAACGAGGCTTTCAACGCGGCGATGCAGCCGGCCTTTGCCGAAGGTTTCGCGGAGGAAACAGGCGAGGACGGCAAGGTGCTACTCGGATTGATCGAGAAGATCCAGTAGCCGCCGTGTCGGAGGACATGTCGACCGACGGGGAGGCGCCGCGCGCCTCCTCCTTTCCCGAACGCGCCGCGGCGGCGATCTCCCGCCTGGGCGGAGCGTTGAGCGCGCTGCTGATCCTTGTGGTTCTGGCGATCACCGCCGTCAGCGTCTTCAACCGCTACTTTCTCGGCAGGCCGCTGATGGGCGTCGACGAAGCGACCGGCTTCCTGGTTGTCGCCATCGTCATGTTCGGCGCGGCCGAGGCCCTTAGACGTGGCGACCATATCCGGATCGACCTGCTGTTCGCCCATGTCGGGCCCAAGGCGCGCTGGTGGCTGGAATTGTGGTCGCTCGCCAGCATGATCGTTTTCGCCGCGCTGCTGCTTGTCACCTCCTGGCATACGGTCGTGTTCTCGCGCCAGTTCGGCGCCTATTCGACCGGCTATCTCAGCCTGCCGATGTGGATCCCGCAATCGACCATGGTCGCCGGCGCCGTGCTGATCGCGCTCGCCGCGTTGGCCGCGATTCTCAGGCTGTTCGGCGGGAAACGGCCATGACGACCTTTCTGATCCTCGGCTTCCTCGTCCTCCTGCTCCTGACGGGTATGCCGATCTTCGCGGCGCTCGGCCTGTCCTCCGCTGCTGTCCTGATGATCTACGAGGGCAGGATCGACTCGATCGCCGACACGATCTTCGCCAGTCTCAACAATCCGCTGCTGGCCACGATCCCGATGTTCGCCTTCATGGCGCATGTCATGATCAAGGCGAAGGTGGTCGACGATCTCTATGACATGGCCAACAGGCTCGTTGGACACATCAAGGGCGGGCTGGGCTTCGCGACCATCTTGTCGTGCACGATCTTCTCCACGATTTCGGGCTCGTCGGTCGCGACCGCCCTGACGATCGGCTCGACCGCGATCCCGCAGATGCAGCGCTTCGGCTATCGCCCACGCGACACTTACGGCATCATCGCCGCCGGCGGAACGCTCGGCATCCTCATCCCGCCGTCGGGGCCGATGATCCTCTATGCGATCGTCACGGACGCCTCGATCGGCGCGCTCTTCCTGGCGGGCATGATCCCCGGACTGATCATGGCCGCCGTCTTCGCCGTCTTCTCGTGGTTCCAGGCAAACGCACATGGCGAGACGAAGACGCAGGCCTGGCCCGGAACGAAGGCGGTGCTTGCCGCCTTCATGAAGTCGATCTGGGCCGTGATGATGCCGCCCATAATCCTCGGCGGCATCTATCTCGGCATCTTCACCGCGGCCGAAGCAGCAGCCGTCGGGGCGGTCTACGCGCTTCTCGTCGCGCTTCTGGTCTACCGCAACGTATCAGTGGCCGATCTCTGGGACTGCACGTGGCAGACCATGCGCACGAGCGCTATGCTGTTCATGATTATCGCTGGCGCGGGGCTGTTCGGCCATGCGGTGACGATCATCCGCCTACCGGCCGAGATCATGGAGGGTGTGACCGCGCTCGGCCTGTCGCAGACCGGCTTCATCCTGGTGGTCATGCTGGCGATCTTCGTGCTCGGCATGTTCCTCGAAACGATCGCCATCATCCTGATCACCACGCCGATCATCCTGCCGGCCATGGTCGCTCTGGACATCAATCTGATCTGGTACGGCGTCATGCTGATGATCAATTTGGAATTGGCGCTGATCACGCCGCCGGTCGGGATGAACCTGTTCGTCATCAAGGGCATCACAAACGCGCCGCTGTCGCAGATCATCCGTGGCTCCTCGCCTTATGTGGCGTTGTTGGTCAGCGGACTCGTGCTGATATGGGCCTTCCCGCAGCTGTCGCTATGGCTGCCGACAAGCGCGGGGTTTGGTCGATAGCCTCGATAATGGGCAGCCCGTATCCGGTCCGCGGTCATGTCAGCGTTGGAATAGCGGTTGCGTTGTCCGACGGATCGGCGGCCGGAAGAGCCACCTGGGTTTCGGCGGGTCCGGTCGAATGACCCTCTATAGAGCGAGATCATCTCGCATGTCGATGACACGAGAGGACCCCGCAATGACTGCCATGTCTATTAACCGGCATTGCAGGCGCGCCCACTGATAGCCCTCGTCGCAATTGCGCCAGCTGCCGCAGGCCTGGGAGAGGGCAGCTCCGGCGGCTGCTCCAAGAGGACCCAACTGCATACAAGTTGATCGCGGGTTTACCGTGGATCGGCGTCCCAGCGCGACCCGCCCAGCATTGAGATTTCAATCGCTTGTCGTGCCGATCGGCACGGAAAACCACGCCGATTCACAGCCTCAGCCGGGCTTAATTCGCAAGGCCGATCCGCACTTCGGCCAGCAGGCAAGCTCAGAAGAACTGGCTGTGCGCCTGCCGGATCTCATCGACCTTTGCGAGCGTGCCCGAAAGATGCCGGCGGACGGCTTCCTGGGCTCCCGGCGCATCCAAGGCCTTCATCCGATCGAGGATCTCGCGATGCGCCGTGAGGATCGTCGCGCCTTTGCCCGGATCCATGAGGTTGAGCTGTCGAAGCCGGTCGATATGACCTGAGCGGGATTGGACGAGCGTCCACAGATCCGGCACGCCGGCGGCCTCGAACATCGTCTGGTGGAACCGTCGGTCGAGTTGGCTGAAGCGCTCCAGATCCTCGTCGACCTTGAGGGCCGTTTCCTGCAATTGGACGATACGGCTGGCGTGAGCGACCACGCTCCGGCCCGCCTCGGTGCTCAGTGATCGAACGACCTCAAGCTCAAGCGACATGCGCAGGAACTGGGTCTCCCGCGCCTGATGAATATCAATGCGTGTCACCTCCGTGCGGGACTGCGGAATGACGGCGATTAATCCCTCCTTTTCCAGCATCTGCAGAGCGTCGCGCACCGGCGTCTGGCTGACACCATAGAACGCGGCGAGATCATTGCGCGACAACTGCATTCCCGGCCGCAGCTCCAGCGAGATGATCCGGCCGCGCAACAGCTCGTAGAGCTGATGCGACGTTGACGTGCGTTTCAGCGCACCGACGAGCGGCTGAGCCAGGGCGGGATCGGGCAGGGCGGAAGGCAATGTCATCTGGTCGTCCTCGATGTGGGATTCACTATAGCGCGGCGGTTGACACGAGAAAACTAATATATTAGTGCATTTCAACAGGAGATGGAGGTCTCCTAATTTCCCATGGGAGGACAGAATGAACGTCAAACTCGCCCTTCTCGCCGGCTGCGCCGCGCTCGCTTTTGCGTCGACCGCACGCGCCGATACGCTTTCGATTCAATCGTCGTTCAATGCCGGCGACTTCTCAATGCAATATCTGACCGAGACCTGGCTGCCCAAAGTTCCGGAGATGACAGGCGGCAGAATCGAAATCACGCTGACGCCGAACGCTTCGGTGGTTCCGGCGAAGGAAACGCCGGACGCGGTGGCGGCGGGGGTGATCGACGGCGACTTCACATCAGTCAACTATTTCTCCGGAATCGAGCCTGCCTTTGCGATCATGGCCGACCTTATCTCGGGTTACGACACGCCGGCACAAATGCTGGAATTCTGCAAGAATGATCGCGGCGAGGAGATCCAGCAGAAGATTCTCGACAGCGTGACCGACGGTGAGGTGAAGCTGATTGCCTGCGGCCCGTATAGCCGCGAATCCCTGCCTGCGCGCATTCCAATCCGGACATTCGAGGACCTGAAGGGCAAGAAGATCCGCGCGCCCGAGGGGCTGGCTTCCGCGATCTTCGCCTCCGCCGGGGCAAGTCCGGTTTCCATTCCCTTCTCGGAAGTCTACGGGGCGCTCGAAAAAGGGATCGTCGATGCGGCCGATGCTTCCGCCTATGTCAATAACGTCGCGACGGGTCTGCACGACGTAGCGCCCTATCCGCTCTATCCCGGCATTCATTCGATGCCGCTCATGCAGTTCACGATGAATCGCGAGCGCTGGGACGCACTTTCGGCCGAAGACCAGAAGGCGCTCAGGGACTGGTGGTATGCAGCCATGGAGGACCTGACCAAGGTCGTGGACGAGCAGGACCAGGAAAAGGCCGCCGCAGATTCCAAAGGCGGAAAGATTGAGGTCATAAACTGGGCGCCGGAAGACCGCGACCAGCTGCGCGAGGTGGCCCGTGCGGAATGGCTCAAATTCGCCGAAAAGAGCGAGCTCGCCCGCGAAGCGCTGGATGCGAATCTGGCCTACATGAAAAAAATTGGCCTGCTCAAGGACTGAATGAGCGGCCTCTCCGGCCGCCCCCTGGCGCGGCCGGAGATAGGCGCGGCAGCACAGCCGGCCCGCAGCATGGCTTTCCGTATGTGTTGGTTCGCTGGAGCTTCAAGTCGCCGCGCGGTGACTAAGGTTCTTTCGTATCGTCGAAACAGAGGAGGAAAATTGCTGTGGGAATGACACGCCGGGATATTCTGTCCCTCGGCAGCGCGGGGCTCGTTGCAGCCGCTGCCGGCAAAGCATGGGGGCAGTCTCTCCCATTTAAGCCGAACCTGCGCTATCCGGACCCTGCAATAGAGATCCTGGACCCGAGCTTCGCCAAATATCGCATTTATGCAAGCTCCGTGGAACAGCTAGCGTCCGGGATGCGGTGGGCGGAAGGGCCGGCCTATTTCCCGGAGGGGCGCTACGTACTTGTCTCCGACATCCCCAACAATCGCATTATGAAATACGACGAGGTGAACAACACCTTCACCGTCTTCCGCTCTCCTGCCAATTTCGCCAATGGCAACACCCGCGACAAAGAGGGTCGCCTGATCACCTGCGAGCATTCGGTGACGCGCCGCGTCGTGCGTGCGGAAAAGGACGGCACAATCACGGTCCTGGCCGACCAGTTCGACGGCAAGCGGCTCAATGCGCCGAACGACGTGGTGGTCAAGTCGGACGGAACGATCTGGTTCACCGATCCGCTTTTTGGCATCAACGGCAACTATGAGGGTGAGCCCGCGAAGCCGGATCAGGCAACAACGAATGTCTACCGCATCGGCGCCGATGGCAAGCTTACCGCCGTTGTCACCGATCTCGTGAATCCGAATGGGCTCGCCTTCTCGCCGGATGAAAAGAAACTCTATGTGGTGGAATGGAAGGGTACACCCAATCGCAGCATCTGGAGCTACGACATTTCAGCCGACGGCGCGGCATCCAACAAGACGAAGCTGGTGGATGCCGCTGATTTCGGCGCGCTCGACGGAATCAAAGTGGACCGCGACGGCAATTTGTGGTGCGGCTATGGCAGCAATGGCGCTCTCAATGCAGAACCTTCCGATGTCGGCGGGCGCAAGATCTACACGCTGAAGGGCAAGCCGGAAGACCTTGACGGCGTGATGGTCTTCAATCCGCAAGGCAGGCCGATCGGCTTCATCCACCTGCCGGAACGCTGCGCCAATTTGACCTTTGGCGGACCAAAAGGCAACCGCCTCTACATGGCGAGCAGCCATTCGCTCTATGCGATCTACGTCGAGACACAAGGCGCTGCGTGACCAGCTCAAATGATCCTTTTGCTGGTGCGGAGAAAGGACTGACCATTCGCCCGGCCGTCGCGCGGCCGGGCATCCCCATCGTGCGACCGGGAGGGATCATGAGACACCTTCTTGCGCGCTATGCCTCGATCATGGACCGCTTCAGCGTCGTCGTCGGGCATGGCTGCTCAATTCTGTTCTTCGCCTGCATCATCGCCTCGGCGATCGAGGTGGCGATGCGCTATGGCTTTGATCGGCCGACCACGTGGTCGACCGAGCTTTCCATGACCCTTTGTGCCACTGCCTGGGTGCTTGCAGTCGGTTATGTGACGGAGCGCAACCGGCACATTTCGATCACCATGCTGGAGATCGTCGTCGGTCCGCGCGTCTGGCGCTTTTTTCGTCTGGTCCAGCTCCTGGCTGCCGTCGCCGCGGTGTTCTTCCTTGCGCGCGCGGTCTGGGGGCCGGCAATGAAAGTCATCGCCCGGCCCGAATATTCCGGCACTGCGATGAACTCCCTGCAGCCGAGCTACCTGAAGGTGCTGCTGCTCGTGGGCTGCGTCTTCTATCTGATGCAGCTTGTCGCCAACATCATCCGCTGGTTCCAGCGCACCGAGAAGGGGATCTCCGGTGGGCATTGAATACATCACCCTGTTGATCGTCATTTCGCTGCTGGCGCTCATGGCCATCGGGATCCCGCTGGGGATCACCACGCTTCTTGTCTCGCTCTGCACGGCGATCCTTTATTTCGGCGAGCGCGCCGGCTTCTTCATCGTCTCGGCGAACGTCACCGAGGTGCTGCACAAATACGAGTTGATCTCGGTTCCGTTCTTCGTCTTCATGGCAAATATTCTGGAGCGATCCGGAATCGCGCATTCGCTGTTCGAATCGATGGCGATCATGGGCGGCCGTTTCCGTGGATCAGTCGGCGTCCAGACCTGCGTTGTCGCGGTGGTGCTGGCCGCAATGTCAGGCATTATGGGCGGCGAGATCGTGATGCTCGGCCTGATCGCACTGCCGCAGATGCTGCGGCTCGGCTACGACAAGAAGCTCGCGATCGGCATCATCTGTGCCGCCGGCGCGCTGGCGACGCTGATCCCACCATCGGTGGTGCTGATCGTCTATGGTCTTGCCGCGCAGGTTTCGATCACCAAGCTTTTTGCCGCCTCGATCGGCCCCGGATTGCTGCTTGCGTCGCTTTACATCATCTACATCCTGGTGCGCGTTCGTCTCAATCCGGCGCTTGCGCCGATCTACGACATTCCCGAGACGGGCCTACCCTTCGTAAAGCGATTGCCCTTCCTGAAAGGGGTGATCCTTCCGGCAATCCTGATCGGCGCGGTGCTCGGCGTGATCTATTCGGGCGTTGCCACCGTCACGGAGGCTGCGGCAGTCGGCGCCGTGGGCGCGGTCGTGATTGCCGCAATCCGCAGGGAACTCTCCTGGGTGAAGATGCGTGATGCCATGCGTCAGAGCGTGCTGACGGTGGGCTCGATCATCTGGCTCGTGCTGGGCGCCGTCGCGCTCATCGGTATCTACAACCGCATCGGCGGCGGCGACTTCCTGCGTGGACTGCTGACCTCGCTCGACGTGTCGCCGATCTGGGTGATCGTGGTGATGATGCTGATCGTGATGGTGCTCGGCACCTTCCTGGAATGGATCGCGATCCTGTTCATCACGGTGCCGATCTTTGCCCCCGTCGTGGTGGATCTGGGCTTCGACCCGATCTGGTTCGGCGTGCTTTTCGCTATGAATATCCAGATTTACTACCTCTCGCCGCCTTTTGGTCCGGCCTGCTTCTTCCTGAAGTCGGTCGCGCCCAAAGAGATCAGTCTGCAGGACATCTTTGCCGCCGTGCTTCCCTTCATCGCGCTTCAGGCGCTGGGTCTGATGCTGGTGCTGTTCTTCCCGCAGATCGCCCTCTTCATCCCGACATCTCTGAACTGAGGAGACCGTCATGACCGATGAGCACGACGTCACCCGCGATCTGATGAAGGGGGACGAGGACATCTCGCCCTCGGAATTCGCCGCGGACGAGGCCAGCGAGCCGGACTTCGGCAACTGGCCCGAAATCGTGGGAGTGGTCGGTACGCTCCTGCTGATCTGGTTTACCTTCGCCTTCACTGGATAGGATCATGACCCGTAGGACCTACGATCAACTGCGCTCCGCGCGCTGGATGGTGCCCGATGACCAGCGTTCGTTCGGGCATCGCTCACGGACCATGCAGATGGGCTACGACCCTATCGACTGGGAAGGCCGCCCGATCATCGCGGTCATCAACACTTGGTCCGACGCCCAGCCCTGCCACATGCACTTCAAGGACCGGGTGGAATGGGTCAAGCGCGGCGTCCTGCAGGCGGGCGGCTTTCCGATGGAGCTTCCGGCGCTGTCGTTGTCGGAGAATTTTGTGAAGCCCACCACCATGCTCTACCGCAACCTGCTGGCGATGGAGACGGAGGAGCTTCTGCGCAGCCATCCCATCGACGGCGCCGTGCTGATGGGCGGCTGTGACAAGACCACGCCGGGCCTCGTGATGGGCGCGCTCAGCATGGGGTTGCCCTTCATCTACCTGCCCGCGGGGCCGATGCTGCGCGGCAACTACGCGGGCAAGCATCTCGGTTCGGGGACCGACGGCTTCAAATACTGGGACGAACGCCGCGCGGGCACGATCAGCAAGGAAGAATGGCAGGGCATCGAGGGCGGCATCGCCCGGTCCTATGGCCACTGCATGACGATGGGGACGGCCTCGACCATGACTGCAATCGCCGAGGCTATGGGCCTGACATTGCCCGGCGCCTCTTCGATCCCCGCCGCCGACGCGAGCCATCAGCGGATGAGCACCCAGTGCGGCCGCCGGATCGTCGACATGGTCTGGGAGGATCTGACGCCGAACCAGGTCGTCACCCCCGCCGCCGTGAACAATGCGGTGACGGTCGCCATGGCGACCGGCTGTTCGACCAACGCGATCATCCACCTGATCGCGATGAGCCGCCGCGCCGGCGTGCCGCTGGAGCTTGACGACCTCGACCGGATCGGCCGCACCACGCCGGTCATCGCGAACATCCGCCCCTCGGGCACGTCCTACCTGATGGAGGATTTCTACTACGCCGGCGGCCTGCGCGCGCTGATGAAGCAACTGGGCGACAAGCTTGACGGCTCGGCCATCACCGTCACCGGCAAGCCACTGACCGATGGTCTGGAACAGGTCAAGATATGGAACGAGGACGTTATCCGGCCCCTGTCGAACCCGGTCTATCACGAAGGCTCGCTAGCGGTGCTGAAGGGCAACCTCGCGCCCGACGGAGCGGTGATCAAGCCCGCAGCCTGCGATCCGAAATTCCACCGGCACTCGGGCCCCGCGCTGGTGGCCGACAGCTATCCCGAGTTGAAGAGAATCATCGACGACCCGGACTACCCGATGACGCCCGATACGGTGCTTGTGCTGCGCAACGCAGGGCCGCAGGGCGGGCCGGGGATGCCGGAATGGGGCATGATCCCGATGCCCAAGGCGCTTCTGAAGATCGGGCTGCGCGACATGGTGCGGATTTCGGACGCGCGGATGTCAGGCACCTCGTTCGGAGCCTGTGTGCTGCATGTCGCACCGGAGGCATTCGTCGGCGGCCCGCTGGCGCTTCTGGAGACCGGCGACACGGTTGAACTCGACATTCCGGACCGCCGCCTGAACATGTTGGTCTCCGATGAGGAGCTTGCGGCCCGCCGCAACGCCTGGACCGCGCCCGCGCCACGCTACGAGCGGGGCTACGGGTTCATGTTCTCCAAGCACATTGAACAGGCGGACAAGGGCTGCGACTTCGATTTCCTCAAGACCGAATTCGGCCGGGTGGTCGATGAACCGGCGATCAACTGACACAACAAGCCGCAGTCCCGTCTGGGCCGCGGCTCCGGCAACATGAACGAAGCGAGGCCGATGATGACAAACTATATTCTTTCAGATGAAACCCGCGCGAAGCTGATAAAAGTGTCCACCGCCTCGGTGGCGACGGCGCTCTACAAGAGGGGCCTTCGCAACCAGTTCGTCCAGAATGTCCGGCCCGTGGCCTGGAAGGGTGTCAACATGGTCGGTCAGGCCTTCACACTGCGTTACATTCCGGCACGCGAGGACCGCAACCCGATCACCGTCTTTCGCAACGCCGATCATCCGCAGCGGGTCGCGGTCGAAACCTGTCCGTCCGGCTGGGTTCTGGTGATGGACAGCCGCAAGGATGCGCGCGCGGCCTCGGCCGGCTCGATCCTCATAACCCGCCTTGCCGTTCGCGGCTGCGCGGGCGTGGTCTCAGATGGAGGCTTCCGGGATGCGGAAGGGATCGGCAGGCTCGACATGCCCGCCTATCACCAGCGTCCGTCCGCGCCAACCAATCTGACTCTGCACGAGGCGCTCGACATGAACGTGCCGATTTCCTGCGGCGATGCACCCGTCTTCCCGGGCGACGTGATGCTCGGCGACGGCGACGGCGTGATGGTCATCCCGGCCTACCTGGCAGACGAGATCGCCGAGGAATGCGCCGGCATGGAGAGCTTTGAGGATTTCGTGCTCGAGCAGGTCCTGGACGGAGCCGCGATCATCGGCCTTTACCCGCCGACGACGCAGAAGGCGCAGGCCGATTATGCGGAATGGCGCAAGAAGACCAGCCGATAAGCTGTTCCAACCACCCGCACTAAGTTCGCTGCCGCGTCAGAGTAAATACTGCCGCGAGATTGCTCCGCATCCTCTGTCGGATGTAGATTCGCTTCCGGATTGCGCGGGGTGGCAACGCGCTCGGCGTCATTGCAAACAGAACCGCAAACGCGCCTTGGCAGCCTGGGGTTCAACACGACCATCGACAACTGCCGCGAGCCGTAAAGCTATGCAGCGTTCGCCGACTCCTCATCCTGAATTTGTACGCTGACAATGCGTGATTCTGATCGAGCGCGGAGCGCGTCAGCGAGGTCATGTGCTTGAAATGCTTGTGGAAGGCGGTGAGGTTCATCGCCGCCGCCGCAAGACGCTCGGTTGGCACGCGCGACCGATACTCGGCCCTGAGGATCGCGATGGCTGCGGCGAGACGGCTTGCGTGGCTGTCCGGATCCGCAAGCGTGCGCAAGGCGGCGCCATGCTTTCCCGACAGCAGCCAAAAATGCAGTTCCAGCATGATTCCGGGGCGCAGGAGCGGCGCGGCATCGGGACGAGGCGAACAACAACAAACCACCGATAGTGTTGAAAAAGTCCGCAACCGAGGCCGTAGGGCTGCGCAGATAGAATTTCTTTCCGCAAATGGACTACCTGGGAATCTTGATTCCAGCAGTACGCTCGGCGAGGAATGCCTTTCTACTTCAGGGGCATGCCCTCCGGAACACCGGATTTTTTCAACACTATCCACCCATAGCCATCATCAGACCGCTCTCTGAACTCTGAAGCGCACGCACTGTTCTATCCCGATCGGTTAGGCTTTGCCGTCGGACATTCACAAATGGCCAGGATGAATGAAGCCGTTCCAATGAGACACGCCACCGCTTTCATCCGCCTTAGAAAGATTTGAGCCACCGGATCACGGGATTGTCCTGTCCAGATCCTGCAGGTTGTCATGGATTTGCTTCAAGGCGTTCTTGAGCCAGGCGACCTCATTATGGCTGAACGTCTTGATGCCGACTTCTTCGAAATGCGCGGCTATCGGCATGAGGTCGTCGACGAGCTTTTCACCCGCCTTGGTCAGATCGATCCGGACCGTTCGGCCATTGTCTTCGGGGCGCACGCGAGAGACCAGGCCCTTCCGTTTCATTGCAGTGACAAGCCGCGAGAGCGTAGAGATCTCGACCGTGACCATGGCGCTGAGATCGCTCAGCCGCTGGGCGCCTTCCTGCCGAAGAACTGCCATGACGCGGTACATAGGAAGAGTGAGGTCGTGCGCCGCGAGCTTCCGCGAAAACAGTTCCCCCATCCTGACGCCGACACGGTTCAGGAGGTATGGGAATGAGCTCGTGAAGCGGTAGGGCATTTTCATTGACAATTGTTGCGCGAATCGAGATTAGCGCCCGCCGCGCCGGCATGCAATCACGGCGCAAATATTATATTTGCAAAATTTGCATTTACAATGTTTATGCTATGCGGGTGTGATAACGCGCTTGATCCTCGTCGCGGCGTTGCCTGCGCGAGCGCACAAGGGAGGACGCCTTGCTTGCATCGTATGGCGGGAAGCAAAGCGCGCGTGCCTAAGCGCTGCGTGCCGATAGACGCGACCTCTCTTCACGTGCTGCGGAGATGCGGTTTCGTGCCTTGCGCCGGGGGAGCAGGCGACTCGGGTCCAACAGGATGGGAGGGTTCCATGTTCAACTAGAAAAGCATGATTATGGCTGCGTTCGCGGTCGGATTGAGCGCGGCCGGCGTGGTTGCGCAGGAATTTACGCTGAAGGTCGCTTCGCCGACCAACAACGACGTCATCCTGAAGTGGATGGAGACCTTCAAGGCCAGCGCCGAGGAAGGCTCCAAGGGAAGCGTCGAAGTTCAGCTCTATCCCGCCAACCAGCTTGGCCAGGCCGCATCGCCGAAAGGCTGATCGACCTCGTGCGCGCCTCCATCGGCCGCGTGCCGGGCAAGCTTCCGCTCACATCGTGGCGATGCTCGCCGCCTACTGTGTTTGGGAAGGCCGCCGGCGTCACGACGACACCGCCCCTGTAAGCTTCAAGGGATTTCTTTCGTGCGCTGCGGTGCGGCATCTGGGCCATGGGTGTGCCGATCATCATTCTGGGCGGCATCTATGGCGGCGTGTTCTCGCCGACGGAGGTGGCAGCCGTCGCCTGCCTCTACGCAGCCTTCGTCACGATGGTCGTCATGCGCGAGCTCACGCCCTGGCGCGTGGTGGATGCAGCGGCGAATACGGTCCGCTTCACGGCGCAAATCCTGATCATCGTCGCCTGCGCGGGGTGTTCTCCAGGGTCGTCACAGTGAATCAGGTTCCTGCAACCCTCGTCAGCTGGATCACCGAAGCGCAATTGCCGGTCCGGCTTCTTCTGCTCGGGATCGATCCGCTGTCCGCGATCCTGCTCTTGACGCCGCTGCCGGTGCCGCTGATCGTGGCGGCCGGCATTGATCCGGTGTATTTCGGCATGATCGTTACCGTCAATCTGGCGATCGGCCTGTTCACACCGCCCTTCGGCATCAACATCTTCGTCATGCAGTCGCTCTTCGGGATGCCGCTGTCGGCCATTTATCGCGGCGTGGTACCCTTCCTCGTCATCTACCTGGCTGCCGCTGGCGCTGGTCACTTACGTGCCCGCGATCTCGCAGTTCGGTGTCCAGCTCCTCACGCATCAATTGTGTTGACAACATTTGTAAATGCAATCATTGTATTTGTTGAGATAGGGAGGAGGAAGCCCTCATGACCTTGACAGTCGCTCCAAACGAAACCGTAGAGACAAACTTTCGCGCCATGATGCGGAAGTTCCCTGCCACCGTCACGGTCGTCACTGGCCGCAATGACGGGGTTGATCATGGGATGACGGTGACGGCCGTCACCTCGGTCTCGATGGATCCGCCGTCGCTGGTGGTCTGTCTCAACAACCGGACCTACCTGCACGAAATGCTGCTTGAGCAGCCGAACTTCGCGGTGAACGTGCTGACGCAGAAGCAGCGGCCTCTCTCCGACGCGTTCAGCGGCAAGGTCGCGCCGGAGGACAGGTTCCGGCCGGACGAATGGGAGCGCCACTCATCCGGCGTCGTCATGCTTGCAGGCGCGCATGCGCGGGTGGTCTGCCGGCGCGTCGCCGCGGTTCCCTACGGAACCCACACCCTTTTCATCGGCCAGGTGATTGACGCCTTCGTGGACGATGTGACCCGGCCTCTTCTCTACGAGGACGCGCGGTACTGCGTTTCGCAGCCCGCGGCCTGAGTCCCGCAATCTATTTCAGGAGGAACCCATGACACTTGGCGCTATCGAGGCCAGGAGGGAGGACGTTGCCGTCATCGGCGGGAGCCTTAAGGACCGCGTGGCGGAACTGTTCCCTCTCATTCGGCAGCGGGCGTTGGCAACCGAGCGCGCGCGGCGCGTGCCGGCGGCCAACATCGCCGCTCTGCGCGAGATGGGCTATTTCGACGTGGTGAAGCCTGCCGCCTATGGCGGTTCGCCGCGGCCTTTCGCCGAACTCGTCGATGCGAACATCGAGCTTTCCGCCGCCTGCGCCTCCACCGGCTGGGTCGCAGGCCTGCTTTCGGCGCATCAATGGCTGCTCGCCATGTTCCCGAAAGAGGCGCAGGACGACGTCTGGGACGAAAATCCCGGCGCGCTCTTGTGCGGCTCCTATGCGCCCACCTCCATGGCCGAGCGCGTCGAAGGCGGCTATCGCCTCAATGGACGCTGGTCCTTCGCCAGCGGCTGCGACAATGCGCAATGGTCGCTGTGCGCGGCCATCCTTCCCACTCGTGGCGAGGAGAAGCCGGTTCCCGCGTTCCTGCTCGTTCCGGCGCACGAATACATGATTGACGATACATGGGAGGTGGTGGGCCTCGCCGGTACGGGGTCGAAGACCCTCGTGCTCGACAATGTGGTGGTGCCGGAGCACCGCGTGCTCACCTTCCCGCAGGCTACCAGCGGCAGGACGCCGGGTGCCAAGGTCTATCCGCGTCAGGGGCTGTTCAACATGCCCTTGCTGACGGGTATCCCTTCCTGCCTGGCTTCAGCTGCCGTAGGCGCTGCCAAGGGGGCGCTGGAAAGCTACGTCGCCTCGATCTCAACGCGCGTTACGCGCGGCGCGGTGGCCGGCGGCAACAATCGCATGGCCGAGTTTCCCACCATCCAGCTTCGCGTCGCGGAAGCGGCGGCGAGCGTCGATGCCGCGCGCGAAATCCTGCTGCGCGATGTCGCGCACGCCGAGGCATTGGCCGGGTCAGGGGCCGGGTCGGGGAATGCGTTCTCGGTGGAGGACCGCCTTGTCAGCCGTCGTGGCCAGGCTTTCGCCGTGAGTCTTGCGCTGCGCGCCGTGGAGGCGCTCAACGCCTCGACCGGCGGCACGGGGCTCAACCTGGAGAATCCCGTCCAGCGTGCCTGGCGCGACGCCAACGCCGTCGGTCGCCACATCAGCATGAACTGGGATGCCGTCGGCACCATGATCGGCCAGCACATGCTCGGCCTCGAACCCAAGGGTCAGTACTGACCCGCGCTCGAACGCACCTCAAGGGAGGAAACATGCAAGGCAAGATCGCGCTCGAGGAGCATTTCGCCATTCCCGAAACGCTGATGGACTCGGCCGGCTTCGTGCCGGGGGACTATTGGACGGAATTGCAGAGGCGGCTGCTCGACATCCAGGACACGCGGCTGAGGCTTATGGACCAGCACGGGATCGATATGATGATCCTGTCGCTGAACGCGCCTGCCGTTCAGGCCATCCCCGACACCGGCAGGGCCCTCGAAATTTCACGCCGCGCCAATGATGCGCTGGCCGAGGAGTGCGCCAAGCGCCCCGACCGGTTCCGCGCCTTTGCAGCCCTGCCGCTGCAGGACCCGGAAGCGGCATCACGCGAGCTGGAGCGCTGCGTCAAGGATCTCGGCTTCGTCGGCGCACTGGTGAATGGCTTCAGCCAGCGCAGCGACACCAGCGATCTGCTCTACTACGATCTGCCGCAATATCGCAGCTTCTGGGCCACGCTCGCCGCGCTCAACATGCCGTTCTACCTGCATCCGCGCAATCCATTGCCGCAGGACAGCCGCATCTATGAGGGCCATCCGTGGCTGATGGGTCCCACCTGGGCCTTCGCGCAGGAAACGGCGGTGCACGCGCTGCGGCTGATGGGCTCGGGCCTGTTCGACGAGCATCCAGGCCTACAGATCATCCTCGGCCACATGGGCGAGGGCCTGCCCTATATGATGTGGCGCATCGACAACCGCAATGCGTGGGTGAAAGTGCCGCCGAAATACCCGGCCAAGCGGCGCATCGCGGATTATTTCAACGAGAACTTCTACATCACCACCTCGGGCAACTTCCGCACCCAGACGCTGATCGACGCGATGCTGGAAATCGGCTCGGACCGCATCCTCTTCTCCACCGACTGGCCGTTCGAGAACATCGATCATGCAGCCGACTGGTTCGACAGCGCCACCATCTCGGAGGCGGACCGCGTCAAGATCGGCCGCACCAACGCAAAGGCGCTGTTCAAGCTGTAAGGAGACGAGGAATGACGGCCAGGCGATATCCGCTCTTCTCCGAAGAGACCTCCGCGGAGGTGGTCAATGCGCGCATGGGCGCGGACGCGGATCCGCGGCTGCGCGAAGTGATGGCGGCGATCGTCCGCCATCTTCATGCGGCGGTGAAGGAAGTGGAGCCGACGCATGAGGAATGGCTGGCGGCCATCGAGTTCCTCACCAGGACCGGCCACATGTGCACGGACTGGCGGCAGGAGTTCATTCTGCTGTCGGACGTACTCGGCGTGTCCATGCTGGTCGATGCGATCAACCATCGCCGCCCATCCGGCGCCACGGAAAACACGATCCTCGGACCGTTCTACGTGCCTGAGGCTCCCAGATACGAGCGCGGCACGAATATCTGTCTCGACGGCAAGGGCGAGCCGCTGGTCGTGGGCGGCAGCGTGCGCGACACGGAGGGAAAGCCGATCGAGGGCGCGCTCATCGACGTCTGGCAGACCAATGACGACGGCTTTTACGACGTGCAGCAGAAGGGCGTGCAGCCGGACTGGAACCTGCGCGGCGTCTTCACCACGGACGCTGACGGCAGCTATCGCTTCCGCTCCGTCAAGCCGCGCTATTATCCCATCCCGGATGACGGGCCGGTGGGCAAGCTGCTGGGCCAGCTCGGGCGGCACCCAAACCGCGCGGCGCACATCCATTTCATCGTTACCGCGCCGGGCTACGAACCACTCATCACCCACATCTTCCCGCCTGACTGCGAATATCTCGACCAGGACGCTGTGTTCGGCGTAAAGGAGAGCCTGATCGCGGATTTCCGGCGTATCGAGGAGCCCGGAACGGACGAAGATGCTGGTCTCGCGGGGCCCTTCTGGAGCGTGAATTGGGACTTCGTACTGACGAGGTCAGGTGGCTGACATGCAGGCATTCACCTATACAGGCCTTCCCACAAGGGTCATCTTCGGCATTGGCACGCTTGACAAGCTCACCGCCGAGGTAGAGCGCCTCGGCGTCTCGCGCGCGCTCGTGCTCTCCACGCCCCGTCAGCGGGAAATGGTGGAGGATGCGGCGCGGCGCCTCGGGGCGCTTGCCGCCGGCATCTTCTCAGAAGCGGCCATGCACACGCCCGTAGACGTGACCGAGCGGGCAATGCGGGAGGTGGAGCGCTGCGGCGCGGACGGCATTGTCGCAATCGGCGGCGGATCGACCACCGGACTCGGCAAGGCAATTGCGCTGCGCACGAACCTGCCGCAGCTTGTGGTGCCCACCACCTATGCGGGCTCGGAAATGACGCCGATCCTCGGGGAGACGGAGCACGGCCGCAAGACCACATTGCGCAACCCGAAGGTGCTTCCCGAAACGGTCATCTATGACGTGTCGCTGACGCTCGAGCTGCCTGTGAAGCTTTCCGCCGTCAGCGGCATGAACGCTATCGCCCATGCGGTGGAGGCGCTTTACGCGCAGGACCGCAACCCTGTGGTCGACCTCATGGCCGATGAAGGGCTCGCCGCGCTCGCCAGGGCGCTGCCGGGCATCGTAGCGAAACCCGACGATCTCGATGCGCGGTCGGATGCGCTTTATGGCGCTTGGCTCTGCGGCATCTGCCTCGGCTCGGTCGGCATGGCTCTGCATCACAAGCTCTGCCACACGCTGGGCGGTATGTTCGATCTTCCCCACGCGGAAACGCACGCAGTCATCCTGCCCCATGCGATGCGCTACAACACGAACGCGGCACCTGCGGCGGCGGCCAAGGTGGCGCGCGCTCTCGGGGCAGGGGACGCCGCAAGGGGTTTGCAGGATCTCGCGCGCCGCGTTGGCGCACCGGTGTCGCTCAGGGAGATCGGCATGACCGCGGAGGGTATCGAGCCGGCGGTAGCGCAAGCGATGTCGAACCCGTATTGGAACCCCGAGCCGCTCGTCGAGACCCGCATCCGTGAACTTCTGGAGCGCGCGTTCCATGGCTCAGATGCGTGAGAGCAGTCGACCACGCAGGGAATATCCGCGTGGTCTATTTCGCGTCGGCCATGGTCATGGGGGCGAAGGAAAGCTCCTTGCAGAAGGCAATGAGGCGCGTAACGGCTTCCGATCCCGGCTGGACCAAAATGGGGTCGGTGCCAATCAAGGTCGCCACGGCCTGCGCTTCTCCCTGCCAGTCGAGGATGGGAGCAGCGATGGCAACAAGGCCGGGAATGAATCTGCCTTCTACCGAGGCGTAACCCTGGGCGCGAATGGTCTCGACCAGCTTATCGATATCCCGCTGCGTTGGCACGAGATCCGAAGCGATTGCCGGGTTCTTGCGGGCGTGGCGCATCTCGGCCTCGCGGATCGCTCGGAGTGGCGCGGGCGGCGCCCAGGCGAGGAAGGCGCGGCCCGTGGCGGAATTGAGCAGGGGCAAGGTGGTGCCAAGGCCCATCGAAGTCACGGTAGGCGATGCCGCGCGCTCCCAGCGGATCACCGTCGCACCCTGATTTCCCCAGACGGAGAGCAGGGCCGTCAGACCCGACTCCGTGCACAGATCGGGCAAGGCGTCGGAGGCACGGTTGACGAAATCATGCCGGGCAAGTGCCGAAAGGCCGAGGGTGACCGCGCCAGGACCGAGATCGTATTTCCCGGAGCGGCCGGCCTGTTCCACAAGACCCGCATGCTGGAAGGAGGCGAGGTAACGGTGAACCTTGCTGGGCGGCATGCGGCACTCGCGGGCGAGCTCCGACAGCGACGCCGGTCCGCGGCGTTCCATCATGGCGCCGAGGAGCCGCAATGCCGCGTCGAGCGATTGGATGCCGCCCGTCTGCCCTTCGCCCTTATCGCCCCTGGCCATTGTCTTCCACCATTCTGCGCAATGCTTCGATTTCCGCGGCGACCATACCGTTATCGGTGCGCTTGAACAGCGCCCGCAACTCGCTCCCCACAACCGTGATGTGGCCGCCGACGCGCCCTTCATAGGAAAGACGCAGGGTTTTGCGGCCCCATTCCTCGACGGAAAGGGTGAGGGTCAGGACATCGCCGTCGCGCATCGGCCGACGGAATTGGGCGCCAGCCTCCATTAGCCCCAGGCCAATGGCTCCCAGTCTTTCGCAGAGCGCGCCATGCCCGCCGAAACGCCTGAGCCAGTCATGGAAGGTGCGGTCGAACCACGCGTAAACGTGCGGATAAAAGACGATGCCGGCGGGGTCGCAATCGCCAAAACTGATCGCCCAATCAAGGCTGTGCACCGTCATAATTTTCTGCTCCATAAAAAGCATTGCATAATCTGGAAAATAACCTATCCTTCTAGTCTCGGTCTGTCGAGTGAGTTTGGGAGGAGGCATGGCTAGGCTGTCCAGCGTCGAGATCTTGGGCGGAGGCCCCGCGGGGCTCTATGCAGCGATCCTGTTGCGACGTTTCCTGTCGGACGCGCGGGTGCGCGTGACCGAGCAAAATCCAGAGGGCGCGACCTTCGGCTTCGGTGTGGTCTTCTCTGACCAGGCGCTGGATTTCCTCAAGGCCGACGATCCCGAGACCCATGATCTTGTGACGCCGCGCATGGAGCGCTGGCGGAACATGACGCTGAACCTGCCCGCTGGGCAGGTGATCCTCGACGGCGTCGGATTTGCCGCCGTCGGCCGGCTGGAGTTGATCGAGATCCTGCGCAAGCGGGCCGAAGCGGTCGGCGTGGAAATGCGCTTCTCGTACACAGTGACCGCGCTTGACGAATTGCAGGCGGATCTGATCATCGGGGCGGATGGGCTGAACTCCCTGGTCCGCCGTTCGCGCGAGGCGGAATTCGCGCCGGTGCTTGAGCACTTCAGCAACCGCTTCGCATGGTTCGGCACGGAACGCCCCTTCGACACGCTGACCCAGACCTTCGTGGAGACCGAGAAGGGGGCGCTGAACGCGCATCACTACCGGTTCGCCCCGAACCGCAGCACCTTCATCGTTGAATGCGATGAGGCCACCTTCGGCGCATACGGCTTCTCGGACATGGACGAGACGCAGAGCGCGCGGCTGTGTGAAACGATCTTTACCGACGTTCTGGAAGGCGCGCCGCTGATCACTAACAAGTCGATGTGGCGGCAGTTTCCAAGGCTATGGTGCCAAAACTGGGTCGCCGGACGGCATGTGCTTTTGGGCGACGCCGCCCATACCGCGCATTTCTCGATCGGTTCCGGCACCCGGCTGGCGATGGAGGATGCCATCGCGCTCGTCCGCTCGCTGGCCGCGCATGACGATATCGATGAGGCGCTGGTCGCCTACCAGGCCGAGCGGCAGCCGGTCGCCAGGAAGATTGTCGACGCCGCCAACACCTCTGCGAATTGGTATGAGAGCTTCGCCGCCAAGATGGCCCTGCCGCCAGTCGATTTCGCTTTCGACTACCTGACGCGATCCGGCCGCATGGACATGGAGCGTCTGCGCAAGATCGCGCCGGGCTTCATGGCCCGCTACGAGGCCGAGAAGGCAGCGGTTGGCAGCGCGCTCGCCGACCCGGTGAAGGACGATGCGCCCGGTGCCGTCGAGATCGGCTTTGACAGGGCGGCACACCCGAACTGCTCGGCCATCCTGTGGAACAATCTCGCCCGCAATGCGGACAAGCCCGCGGTGATTGGGCCGGCTGGTACGCTGACCTATGCCGAACTGGTGGCCGAGGCGGCGCGGTGGGGCAACGCCTTCATCGCCGCCGGGCTGAAGCGCGGAGACCGCATCCCGTTCTTTCTCGATGACACACCGGTCTATCCCGCGGCCTTCTTCGGGGCGGTGCGGGCCGGTTTCGTGCCCGTGCTGCTCAATATCCAAACCACGCCCGACGTTCTGAATTTCTTCCTGCAGGACACCGGCGCACGGATCGCCCTATGCGAGGCGTCCCTGGCGGACCGTTTCGGGCCGGAGACGCTGAAGGGCACCGCGCTGGAACAGGTGGTGATCGCGAACGGCACGGCCGAGGGGGCAGGGCGCATCGCAGCCGCCGACTTCCTCGCCGGCCAGCCGCAGACGCTCGACTGTGCCGACACCGGCCCGGACGACATGGCGTTCTGGATGTACTCCTCCGGCTCCACCGGTCGGCCCAAGGGCATCGTGCACCTGCATCACGACATGGCCTATACGCAGGCGTCCTTCGGTGAGCACGTCTTGAAGCTGCGTCCCGACGACATCTGCTTCTCGGTTCCGAAGATCTTCTTCGCCTATGGTTTCGGGAATGCGATCACCTTTCCCTTCTCGATCGGCGCGACCGCGCTTCTGCTGCCGGGCCAGCCTCGCCCCAACGCTGTGCTGGACGCGATCGAGCGTTTTCGTCCCACGGTGCTCTTTGGCCTGCCGACGCTTTACACCGCACTGGCGCGGGCCGAGGACGTGGAGGCGCGCGACTTGAGTTCGCTGCGCCAGTCCATGTCGGCGGCGGAAATCCTGTCGCAAGAAATCTATGTCTCCTGGAAGGCGCTGACGGGTCACGGCCCCACCGAGGGATTGGGTTCGACGGAGATGCTGCACATCTATCTTTCGAATAGCCTCGACGATCACCGGATCGGTTCTGCCGGCGCGTGCGTGCCAGGCTATGAGGTGCGCCTCGAGACGCCCGACGGCAAGCCGGCCGGTCCCGGCGAGGAAGGCGTGATGTTCGTGCGCGGCCATTCCTCGGCACCCTGCTACTGGAACCGGCCGGACAAGACCCGCGACACCATGCGGGGCGATTGGCTCTACACCGGCGACCGCTTCATCGAGAAGGACGGCTATTACTACTTCCAGGGGCGCGCCGACGAGCTGATCAAGGTGTCGGGCCAGTGGGTCTGGCCGCTGGAGGTGGAGCGCTGCCTTAACGAGCACCCCGACGTGCACGAATGCGCCGTCATGGCGCATGAAATGGCAGACCGCCGGATGACGCTGAGAGCCGTGGTGCGGTTGCGTGATGGCAAGGCCGGGAGCGAGGAGCAGAGCGAAGCCCTGCGCGCCTACATCAAGTCGCGGCTGCAGCCATACAAATATCCGCGCATCGTCGAGTACGTCGCCGACCTGCCCAAGACCGGCACCGGCAAAATAGACCGGCAGGTATTGCTGCGGGTGAAAGAGAAAAGTTTGTGACATCGCCGGGCCGGAGGCCCGATGGGTCGAACACGAGCCGGCATGCCGGTGAGCCGGGAGGCTCCGTGCAACGGTTCGCCAGGCAGTTCTTATCAACGGGAGGAATGAAATGAAGATCAGCAGCTATTTATTCGCAGCCGGCCTGGCGCTCGGGCTCACCGTGCCCGCCGCCGCGCAGGTCAGCTCCATTGCGACCCCGCCGCAGGGATCGGTATGGAACACCATGTCGTCGGTCATCGCCGGTCAGGCGCGTGAAAGCAGCGACCTGCGCATGGTGGTGCAGCCTTACGGCGGCAATGCACAGATGATGCAGGCCCTGAACGAAGGCATCGCGGAATTCGCGCTCAATGATGTCAATGACGCCATTTCGGCGGTCGCGGGCAGCGGCGAATATAGCGCTGCGATGCCCAATCTGCGTGCCGTAGCGCGCATCAATCCCTTCCCGGTAGGGCTTTACGTGAAGGAAAGTTCCGGGTTGACCGCGGTAGCGGATCTCACAGGCAAAAGCGTGCCCTCGGGCTGGGACGGCTTTCCCATCGCGCGATCCCACATCACCGCCATCCTCGCCGCCGGTGGGCTGACCTGGGATGACGTCAGCCAGGTCCCGGTGCCGGAACTGATCCGCGGCTCGGATGACATGGCTTCCGGGCGTGTCGACAGCGCGTTCTTCGCCGTCGGCGGACCGAAGGTTGCGGAGATCGACGCCTCGGTCGGCGGCGTGCGGTTTCTGACCGTCGAAGCCAATGAAGAGAACCTTGCGAAGATTCGGGCGGTCCGCCCGGCCTTCTACTTCTCCGAAGTTACCCCCGCCCCGCCGCGCGTGGGCGTCAAGGAGCCGATGATGTTCGTGACCTGGGACAATGTCCTCGTCGCGGGCAGCCACGTGCCGGATGAGCAGGTGAAGCGCTTCTTGTCCGTCGTCTTCGACAACATCGAAGCGATCGGCAATGCCTACCCGCCGCTCAAGGCCCTCAATCTCGAGACCGCCTACAAGAGCTACCCCGGATTGGAATACCACCCTGGCGCCATCGCCTTCTTCGAAGAGCGCGGTGTCGAGCAGTCGGACTCCGAATAATCTTTAGCTTTGCGAGGGGCGGCTTCACGCCGCCCCGGTCGACCTGGATCGGGAGGGCATAGCGTGACCGAAAACATCCCGCAAATCGCATCCGGAACCCCGGAAGATGTGAGCGGACCGGCATGGGTCCGGCGCCTGGTCCATGCGCTCGCCGGCACCCTGACCCTGGTCGCCGTGGCGCAGGCTGCCGATCTGCCGTCCCGGCTCGGCTACTCGTACTATACCGAGCAGTTCCTGGCGGTGATCCTCGGCTTGAGCCTTGGGCTCGTGTTCCTTGTCCGCCGGGCACGGCAGTCGGAAGACGCAACCAATGCGCCGCCAATCCCCGATCTGGTCCTTGCCGCGCTCGGCCTCGGCCTTTCCTTCTATGTCGCCTGGGCCTATCCGGTTCTTCTGGGCAGCGCCATGTCCTTGCCTTGGGACGCGCTTGCCGTCGGCGGCTTGCTGTTTCTCCTCGTGCTGGAGGGGCTGCGTAGAACGGTGGGCATGACGCTCGTGGTCGTCGTGCTGGCGATCGTGATTTACGGGCTTATCGGCCATCTGGTGCCAGGCATCCTGCAAACCCGCGAGGTTCAGGCGCCGCGCATGGCCGTCTATCTCGCCTTCGATCCAAACGGCCTGTTCGGAATAACGCTCAACGTCGCCGCGACCGTCGTCGTCGCCTTTATCCTGTTCGGGCAGCTTTTGTTGCGCTCGGGCGGCGCCGATTTCTTCAATGACATCGCGCTCGCCACCATGGGCCACAGGCGCGGCGGCTCCGCGAAGATCTCCATCGTTGCATCGGCCCTGTTCGGCTCCATCTCGGGCGTGGTCGTGTCGAACATCGTTGCGACCGGCGTGGTGACGATCCGGCTGATGATCAATTCCGGCTTCCGCCGCACCACGGCGGCCGCCGTGGAAGCGGTGGCCTCAACCGGCGGGCAGATCGCGCCGCCTGTTATGGGCGCAGTGGCCTTCCTGATGGCCGATATCCTGCAAAAACCCTATTCGGAAATCGTGGTAGCAGCGATCGTGCCTGCGCTGCTCTACTACGTCGCGCTCTATGTGCAGGCCGATCTGCAAGCAGCCAAGCACAATATCAGGCCGGTGGAGGGCGAGGAGATCCCGCCCGTGGGCCGCGTCCTGTCGCGCGGATGGGTTTTCGCACTGCCTTTTGCGGCGATCGTTGCCGCGCTGTTCTGGTTCAACCAGCGGGCCGAGACAGCGGCTCTGTGGGGTGGCGGTGCGGCCCTGTTGATCGGGCTTTTCATGGGCTACGGCAAGTCCCGCATGTCGATGCGCGACCTCTGGCGTGCCGCCGTCGAAAGCGGTCAGTCGATCATCGACATCATCATGATCTCAGCGGCTGCCGGTTTCATCATCGGCGTGCTGAATGTCACCGGTCTCGGATTTGCCGTGACGTTCGCTCTGGTCGACCTGGGGCAGGGCAACTTGTTCTTGCTGTTGCTCATTTCCGCTGCGGTCTGCCTCGTGCTCGGCATGGGCATGCCCACCGTGGGCGTCTACCTGCTTCTCGCCGTGCTCGTCGCCCCCTCGCTGATCGAGACGGGCGTGGAGCCCATCGCCGCCCATCTCTTCATCTTCTATCTCGGCATGATGTCGATGGTGACGCCGCCCATCGGCATCGGCGCTTTCTTCGCCGCCTCCATCGCCAAGGCTCCGCCGCTCGCGACGGCCTTCGAGTCGATGCGCTTCGGCTGGACTGCCTATATCATCCCCTTCCTCTTCGTCTTCTCGCCCGCCCTGCTCTTGATCGGCGATCCGGTCGAAATCGCAATCGCGGTCACGACGGCGATCCTTGGGGTCTATGCGATCTCGAGCGGTTTCGTTGGCTGGCTGCATGGCCCCGCCGGCATCGTCCGGCGCATCCTGACGGGGCTTGCAGGCGCGGCGCTGTTGCTGCCGCCGGGAATTCTCGGAGCCGCAACGCTCTGGATCAACGCGGCGGGCTTTGCCGCGCTGGCTCTGCTCTGGCTGCTGGGGCGAGACAGGCAAAGCGCCGTTTCCGTTCCCCACCCTGCGCAATGACGCATCGACCGCAGCAACATTGCTAACTGGCTTCAACAACAAGGAGACACGAATGTCCTACGTCTTTTCTCCCGCACCGGTCGCGACGGTGGCAGTCGCCGACAACCCGGACAGGTTTCCGGTGCGGCGCATCTTCTGTGTCGGGAGGAATTACGCCGCCCATGCCCGCGAGATGGGCAAGGACCCGGAGCGCGAACTGCCGTTCTTCTTCAGCAAGCCGGCAGACACGGTCGTGGATGCGGGCGAGACCGTTACCTATCCGCCGCAGACGGAGAACTTCCATTACGAGGCGGAACTGGTCGTGGCGATCGGCACGGGCGGGCGCAACATTCCCGAGGCGGATGCACTGACGCATGTCTGGGGCTATGCCATCGGCAACGACCTGACCCGGCGCGACCTGCAACTCCAGGCGCGCGACAAGGGACGGCCCTGGGATTTCGGAAAGGCCTTCGACCGCTCCGCCGTTATCGGCCCGGTTCATCCGGTGGCGACCGTCGGGCATCTGGACAAGGGCGCGATCCGGCTCACCGTGAACGGCGAGACCAGGCAGGACGCGGATCTGACCGAGCTGATCTGGTCGGTGCCCGAGATCATCTCGTTCCTGTCGCATTCCATTGCGCTCGCGCCGGGCGACCTGATCATGACCGGTACGCCGGCAGGCGTGGGCGCGCTGGTGCCGGGCGACGTATGCGTGGTGAGCATCGAAGGGCTGGGCGAGATCGCTACCCAGATCGGCCCCAGAGGATAACGATGACCCTGACGCTGCACAATTTCTTCCGCTCCTCGACCTCCACGCGGCTGCGCGCGGCGCTGAACCTCAAGGGCCTTGACTACGACTACGTGCCCTATGTCCTGCGGCGGGGAGACACGCGCAAGCCGGAGTACCTGGCGATGAACCCGGCCGGCCTCGTGCCGACGCTGGAGCGCCCCGACGGCACTTATCTGACGCAATCGCTGGCGATTATCGAGTGGCTGGAGGAAACCCATCCCGAGCCCGCCCTTCTGCCGTCCGATCCCGATGGCAGGGCGCGGGTCAGGGCGCTGGCGCTGATGATCGCCTGCGAGGTCCATCCGCTCAACAATCTCCGGGTGCTGGGCTATCTGGCAGACCGCTTCGGCGCCGATGAGGCGGCGCAAAAGGAATGGTTCACCCACTGGGTTGAAACCACCTTCGATGCCCTTGAAAAGATGTTGTCGTCGGACCCGAGGACCGGCGCATTCTGCCATGGCGACGCGCCGGGGCTCGCCGACCTCTGCCTTTACGCGCAGGTCTGGAACAATCGCCGCTTCGACATCGGCACGTCGGCGTGGCCGACGATCGGCCGCATCTTCGAGCGGCTGGACGCAATCCCCGCCTTCAGTGATGCCGCACCCCCCAACCAGCTGGACGCTACCTGACACCAATTCGCAACCAGGAGGACGCGCGGTGCTCGACAAAGAAGAAGACACTCCCGCCAACGAAATGCAACCCGAGGACACACCTGAGCTGCGCGCGCTCTACAAGGGCTTCGAGGAGCAACATCTGCTGCCGCTCTGGACCCAGCTCGGCGACCTGATGCCGATCCATCCCAGGCCGCGGGCCGTGCCGCATGTCTGGAAATGGGCGGACCTGCTGCCGTTGGCGGAGCGGTCCGGCGAGCTTGTGCCGGTCGGGCGGGGCGGCGAGCGGCGGGCCATCGGCCTGGCCAACCCGGGGCTTGGCGGCCATGCTTATGTCAGCCCGACGCTCTGGGCCGCAATCCAGTATCTCGGCCCCCGGGAGACCGCTCCCGAGCACCGCCATGCGCAGAACGCCTTCCGCTTCGTGGTCGAGGGGGAGGGTGTCTGGACCGTGGTCAATGGCGATCCGGTGCGCATGAGCCGCGGCGATCTGCTCTTGACCCCTGGCTGGCATTTCCACGGTCATCACAATGACACCGACAAACCCATGGCCTGGATCGACGGGCTCGACATCCCCTTTGCGCAGCAGAACGATGTCGGCTTCTTTGAGTTCGGATCGGGCCGGGTGACCGACTACGCCACGCCGCGCTTCTCGCGAGGCGAGCGGCTCTGGTGCCATCCGGGCCTGCGTCCCCTGTCCGGGCTTCGCGACACCGTCAGCTCGCCCATCGGCGCCTATCGCTGGGAGCACACGGACCGCGCCCTGACCGAGCAGCTCCTGTTGGAAGAAGAAGGGCAGCCCGCGACGGTGGAGCAGGGCCATGCGGCCATCCGCTACGTCAATCCCACGACCGGCGGCGATGTCATGCCGACGATCCGCTGCGAGTTCCATCGCCTGCGCGCCGGCACGCAAACGCCAACGCGGCGGGAGGTGGGCTCGTCCGTCTTCCAGGTGTTCGAGGGAGGGGGCGCCGTCGCCATCGATGGGGTGACGCATAAGCTCAATATCGGCGATCTGTTCGTAATTCCGTCCTGGGTGCCGTGGTCCCTTCAGGCCGAAACCCAATTCGATCTGTTCCGCTTCTCCGATGCCCCGATCATGGAGCGGCTGAACTTCGCGCGCACCCACATCGAGGGCAGCGATTGATGGCTGAGAGCATCGAAGAGGCGCGCGCCTCCCTTCGAGCCAGGCAGGGCAATGGCGCCCGATACGACGCGGCCGCCGCACCCGCCCACCAGCTCGATTGGGCGCGGCGCGGCACGGCCTATTTCGCACGCCTCCTCAACGAGCTGTCGGACCGCGATCTCGATGCGCCGTCGGCGCTGCCGAGGCTGTCCCGGCGCCACGTCATTGCGCATGTCGGCTACCACGCCCGGTTTTTAAGCGAAATCGTCGCTTGGGCCCGGACAGGGCAGGAGGCGCCGTTTCCAAAGGCGGCGCAGGTATCGATGAGCGACGTCGCCCTCGGGGCCAGCCTGCCGTCGCGCGCGCTCCGCTATCTCTTTGATCATTCCGAAGTCCACCTCAATGTCGAATGGCGCGACTTGAGCGATGCCGTCTGGGGCGCTTCGGTTCAGGATGTGGCGGGCCGGCGCATTGCGCTGCGCGAGACGCCGGTAATCCGCGCCCGTGCGCTATGGCTCCACGCGGTGGATCTGGGAGCGGGCAGCCGGTTTGCCGACATGCCGCCTGACTTCATAGATGCCTTGATCCGGCACCATGCGGCGGCTTATTCCGGCAAGGTCGCTTTCGCGCTTTCCTTCTCAGACCGGCCGGAACCGCTCGTAATCGGGGACGCGCCCGAGATCACGATCACGGGACAAGCGACGGACGTCGCCCGATGGCTCTGCAGCCGGGGCGTTCGGGAACTGCAGATAGCCGGCGGCACGCTCGCTGAAGCGCCTTGCTCAACTCTCGGCCTTATTGACGCGGTCGATCCCTGGCCCGCGGTCTAGTTGGGCGGCATTGCGAAGCCTTTTGGGAGGCCGCCGACTTCGCGGCTCGCGCTGCCAGTCACGCCAAGCAGATATCTGGAGACTGTTGCTCACGAAACGTGGAGGGTTCAACACGATCCGCTGCTCGCGGTAGGGGCCGGCGAGAATGTTGTGCACACTTCGTCGATAACGACCGCCGTTCTCCGGCCCGCCTTGCTATTCCGTTCGATGTCGCCGTGCGGTGGTCGATCCGCCTCACCCCTGCGCCTTCATGTCGAATACCGAAACCACGCGCCCCTCGGCGCGGAAGAACCGACGCAACTCGTCGACATCGGGACACTCGGGAGCGGGGGGTACGTCGCCATCCGATCGCGGTTCGGCGAGAACCGCGCATGCGAGCAGGGTCGTTCCAGCCTCGACCACCCCGCGCAGTTGTGGCAGCAGGGTCCGCGCCGCCATCACGTTCGTGTTGGAAAGCGGGCTGATGACCTGGGCGGCGCGCGCGTCATAGCCGACGATCACGCTCACGTCCTGGGCTGTTGCGACCTCGGCGCGGCCGGCGGAAACGGCTTCGCTCCAGGCCCCGAAATCGGGTTTGGGAACTGCAAAGCCGCCCTCGACGACCTCCAGTCGGCGCGGGGTAGTCACTTCGTGAAGCCGGACATGCCACCGTCCCGTCGGCACGAGCCAGGTCTGGACGATGACGTCCTCATAGGGCCGCCATCTCGCGTAGATGCGATCGCCGGCGATCAGCGCCGCCTCGCTGCTTTCGCGCATGCGCAAATGCAGGCCATCCTCGGACAACCCGAGCATGCCGTCGCAGGCTGCGCTCGGAAAGTGCCGGTCGTTGCCCTCGAGCGAAAATCCGTAGCGCGTCGAGTAGGCAAATTTCCCGTATTTTTCCGGCGTGCCGCGCCACCGGGCGTATTCCTGGCCTGATGCCAGCGCCACGACGTGACCGGGAAGATGTTGCGCCACCATGCCTGGCTCTGGCAGGGCAACCGGGCTTTCGAAAGTTTCGGGGCCTTCTTCCGCGCAAGCCCAGAACGGATGATCTCCCGGAAGCGCCAGCGGCAGAAATGCCTTCATCGCCCAATAGGGCGACCCGGCGGAATTGTAGCCCTCGCTGATCATGAGATTGGGATAGGCATAGCCGATGGAGAGCACGCCATCGCGGTCGAACATCGGCTGCCTTGCCCACCAGCGCAAATTGCGTAGGTAGTAGCCCTTGATCTGCCCCCAGGGAAGCGCTTCAACGCTGGCGAAGGCGAGCGCGCCCCAGAAGCCGGCGTGGGCGAAACGGTAGGTCAAGCTTCGGCCGAAGGGCAGGGCCGATCCATCCGGAGCGTACCAGTGCCGGATCGAGCGGGCGAACTCCCCGGCCCGCTCGCGATACCGCGCCGCGCGCTCCTTGTCGCCCGAGAGCGCGGCGTAGATCAGCCCGTAGTAGTGAAACGCAAAGGGAATATAGTGGTCCGCGCTGCGGATCGGTCCGTCGCGATACCAGCCATTGCCGATTGCAAAGCCCTCCAGACCGTCGAGATAGGCCTCCCGCTTCCTTGGATCCACCTCGACGCCGCAATGCGCCAGCCCCAGATCGATCAGCACCCGGAAGAATTTCCAGTTGCTGTCGACGAACTCATGCTCGCGCCCGCTGATGAGATAGGCGGCAATCCGTCGCTTTGCGGCGGCGTCCAGCGGGTCCCACAGTTGGCCCTTCGCGATGCGCAGCGAAAAACCGATAGCCGCCAATTCCACCTGGCGCTGGTCGATGTCGGAAATGTCGCCCCAATAGTCGGAGTGATCGGGATCGGTCCCGTTGCTCAGTCCCTCTCGATATCGTGCCCAGTGCTCGAAGTCGCCGCCGCCAGCGACCAGCGGCGCTATGCCCCAGAGCGGACGGGCGAAACCTTCGAGCTCGGCCGCCGCCTGGTCGAAATGCGCCGCGGCTGCGCTCAGGCGCACCCGCGCCGCGGAGGCCGAGAAATGAGGAAGGAGCGGCGAAAAGAGCGCGCCAACCGCGCGCTGGACGTCGGCGCGGGTGCGGAACTGATTGCCGGCGAGGGGATTTTGCATGTTCGGAATGCCGGGATGCGGGGGCCGGCGATCGGGACCGGCCCCGCGTTCTTGTTTGTTGTGCTAGTTGATGTCGGCGACGCCGGCATTCATCTCGGCGATGCCGTCGTCGATCGGCGTGTTGTTGGTCATGATTGCGTCATGCACGCGGTTCAGCACAAGCTCGTATTCGGCTGCCTTCAGGTCCACCGGCATCTCGAGATAGGTGGCCGTGGTAGTCAGAGCCCCGGCGCTGGCGGGGTCCGCAGGAAAGCCCGGCGTGGAGGCGATCAGCTTGACGGACTTCTCGTCGCGCAGTGCCGGAACAGTTCCGGTGCCCGCAACGATCGCGGCGCCCTCGGGCCCGGAAACCCAGGCGACGAAATCCTTGGCCGCATCGATCTGCTTGGAATTCGCGTTTACGCCCAGCGACGTCACCTGACCGGCCGTCGCGCCCGCCGCGATCCCTTCAGGATGCGGGAATTTTACAATCCCCCAATTCTTCGCGGTCGATTCGCCCGACGCGACCTTGGCGATCTGTGTGCCGATGAACCACGTTCCCATCGGCAGCATGGCGATCTCGCTGGCGAACCAGGGACCCGAGTAGTGAGTCTGCGACGTCTTCAGCGAGGCGTAGGAGCGGACGATGCCGTCCTCCTGAAGTGCAAGGGCGCGCTCGTACCAAGGCTTGAGGAAGCCGTAATCCTTGGCAACGAGCGTGTGCTCGCCGCTCTGGATCGCCGGGAGCTGCACGGTGGAGCGCCAGGTGTGCAAATGCGCGCCGAAAATCTTGTCCGGCCCGAAGCCCTTTGTGACGGCGCGCGCCGTCTCGTCGAACTGGGTCCAGGTCATGTCGTTGGTCGGGTAGGGGACGCCGGCCGCATCGAACGCGTCCTTGTTATAGTAGACGATCCAGAAGTCGGTGCGCATCGGCAGACCGTATATACCGCCGTCGACGGTCAGCGACTCGATCAGCCCGCCATAGCCGGAGGTGTCGGCCGGACGGATATCGGCCAGGTTGAGCAGCCGGCCGGTGTTGACCATCTGCGCATAGCCGGGGACGTCCTTGATCGAGACGATGTCGATATCGCCGCCGCTACCGGTCAACTGGGTCATGACCATCTGGTTGTAATCCGCGGAGCCGAGATCGGTATGTTCAATCTTCACATCTGGGTGGGCCGCCTCATAGGCGCTGATCAGCGGTTTGTAGTACGCAACCTTATCCCAGTCCCACAGGGACCAGTTGAGGGTCACCTGCTCCGCCATGGCCTGGCCATGGGCAAGCAGCACGCCTGCCGCGGCGAGTACCGCGGACTTGATCAAGCTCATTTTGGTCATTTTCTTCTCCTCCATCATTTTGAACAATTACGCCGACTGCGTTGCCGGTCTTCCCGCTTTCCCTTCCCCGGCGGCGCTCCCGGTGTGCGAGAAGCCGAATTCGACTCCCTTGAGCACGGCAAAGCTTGTAACCAGAGCGCCGAGGGAGAAATTGACCAGCACCGGTAGAAAGACCGATGCGGGATAGAAAAGGACGTGGGCGAGCCAGAGCAGCGCCACGAACAGGAGCGCCGCCAGGCCCGGAAGGGGCCGCGCCAGCATGCCGGTCGCCGCGACCTTCGCCATATCGCGCAACGATCCGTGATTCCCCAGCGCCAGCACGACGAAGAGATGTGCGAGCCCGAGTGGCAGGAGAATTGCAACCACGACGGCGACCGTGAACGGCGCCACGAACAGAAGGTCTGCCTTGGCCGCCTCCGCGTAAGTGCGGACGGCGAGAACGACCAGCGCCCCGGCGCCGCAGAACGAGAGGCCTAGCAGGGTTGCGGTCAGGAATCGTGACCGGAACGCGCTCCAGAAGTCGCGTAGCAGGTAGACGTTGCGGTCCTCGATCATCGCCAGGCAGATGGCGACCGTCGCCATGTAGGCGGCCGGCAGTGTGACGAGTGGAAGCGAGAAGGCGATAAACAGGAGATTGAGCTTGATCAGCTCCCACCACTCGCGGCCGAGCACATGTGCGAGAAGGCGCATGCCCACGGGCTTGGGAGCATCCTTCGGGATGCCCGGCCCTTCGCGAAAGTAGAAATTGTAGACCCAGTTCATGCCCGTTGGTTCCTTGCGCCTGGTTTCAGGCTCCGATCGCCCTTTCGGTTTCCCTGTCGAATAGATGCGCGGATGAAAGATCGGCGGTCAGCGTCAGCCGGTCGCCCGCCCTCGCTTGGCAGCGGGGCGACACCCGCGCGACGATGGAACGGCTGCGGAGAGCGGCGTTGAGATGCACCTCGGCTCCCATCGGCTCGGCGAGTTCGACATCGACCTCGACTGGAACGGTAAGGGCGGGGTCCACATCGATCGGCGGACGCTCGTGGAAGTTCTCGGGGCGCAGGCCAAGCACGCAATCCCGTCCCGCATAGTCGACACCAACCCGGTCGATGAGCCGCGTAGGAAGCGGCAACGAATTGCCGTCGAATTCGGCGACCGGAACGCCATTCTGCTTGCTGATCGTGACCGGCAGGAAGTTCATCTGCGGAGCACCGATGAAGCCGGCAACGAACATGTTGGTCGGCCTGTCGTAGAGTGCCTGCGGCGTATCCACTTGCTGGATATGGCCGTCCTTCATCACCACGATGCGGTCGGCCATCGTCATTGCCTCGACCTGGTCGTGGGTGACGTAGATGAAGGTGGCGTCCAGCCGCCGATGCAGTTTGGTCAGCTCCGAACGCATGGTCGAACGCAGTTTGGCGTCGAGGTTGGAGAGCGGCTCGTCGAGCAGGAACACGGCCGGAGAACGCACCATGGCCCGACCGAGCGCCACGCGTTGGCGCTGGCCGCCGGAAAGCGCCTTCGGCCTGCGGTTCAGCAGATGCTTGATGTCGAGGATTTCCGCGGTTTCGTGGACCTTCCGGTCGATAAGGTCGCGCGGCGCGCGCCGCAGCTTCAGCCCGAACGCCATGTTCTTGTAGACCGTCATGTGCGGGTAGAGCGCGTAGTTCTGGAAGACCATCGCGATGTCGCGGTCCTTGGACGGCACGTCATTGACGATCGTGTCGCCGATGATGAGCTCACCGCTGGTGATCTCCTCGAGACCCGCGATCATGCGCAGCGTGGTGGACTTGCCGCAGCCCGACGGTCCGACGAGGATGATGAACTCCTTGTCTGCGATCTCTAGGTCGACGTCGTGGACCACCGTCAGTGCTCCGAACGACTTGCGCAGTTTGTGTAGTGAAATGCCGGCCATCTTGCTATCTCTCTCTCGTCCCGGCCGTCACCAATACGGGGTCCAGTCGCGCGAAAGGCGCGTCAGACCCTCGAAATAGTAGTAGTCGCCCCAGGTCACGCACTCGTCGACGCCCTCGCCGCGGCACCTGTTGAACGGTGTCTTCTTTGAATAGGTCGCGTGCAGCAGCAGGCCGTTGGAAACGGCCGGGTCCCGTACCGCGTAGTTGCGCCACAGGCTGCCCAGCATCCGCGCGGCGAGCTCGCGCAGATCGCGCGCCCGCTCCGGCCCGACCATTCCCGCCATATCGAGAAGGCCGCAAGCGACGATCGCTGCCGACGAGGAATCGCGCGGCTCGTCCCCCTCCGTGAAGGTGAGGTCCCAATAAGGCACTAGGTCGTCGGGAAGGCGCTTCAGGTAGAAGCCGAGCAGGTTCTCGAATGCCTCGAGATAGACTTCCTGCCGCTCGTAGCGATAGCAAAAGGCCATGCCGGCAATGCCCCAGGCCTGACCGCGCGTCCAGGCACTCTCGTCGCGAAAGCCCTGTTGGGTCGCGCCACGAACAGGGGCGCCGGTTTCGGGGTCCATATAGAAGGTGTGGTGCGTCGAGTGATCGGCCCGGATGGAGTGCGCAAGCGTAGTGTGAGCGTGCGCCAGCGCCTTCTCTCGGTATCGGGGATCGCCCGTTTCCCCGCTGGCCCAGTGGAGCAGCGGGAGGTTCAGCAGGCAGTCGATGATGAAGCGATAGTTGTCCGGCTCCCCCATCCGCCCCCAAGCCTGGATGAACTGGCCCTTTTCGTGGAAACGCTCCATCAGCTGGTCGGCCGCAAGAAGTGCGGCGTTGCGGGCATCCTCGTCGCAGACCAGCTTCCATGCCGCAACGCAGCTGGGCGAATAGAGAAAACCCATGTCGTGATGGTCGGTGGCGATTCGGTTCTCGATGCGGTGCAGGAAGCTCTGGACCTGGATCTGCGCAGCGTAGCGAAACACCTTGTCGCCGGTAACTTCATAGGCGAGCCAGATCGAGCCGGGCCAGAAGCCGGCGGTCCACTGGTCGTTAGGCACCGCCGGATAAAAATTGCTCACGCTCGAATGGTTCTGCGCCGAGTAGGTGAAGGCCGGCAGGTTGCGCCGGACCTGAGAAACAGAGGTGCGGATCGCGGACGAAATCTCGTCATCGGTGATCGCCGCAATGGCGGAGGCAGGACGGGCGGCCGTCTGAAGCATGAATTATCCCTTGATCCCGGTCGAGGCGATGCCCTCGACGAAGAAGCGTTGAAGAGCGAGAAAGACGATGAGCACCGGAATGAGGGAGACGACCGAGGCGGCCATGATCAGCCCGTATTCCTGCGTATATTGGGTGACGAACATCCGGATGCCGATCTGGATGGTCTTGAGCTCGGTCTTGGTCAGGTAGATCAGGGGTCCGAGGAAGTCGTTCCAGGTGTTCACAAAT
The DNA here is from genome assembly GCF_011045125.1 of Allomesorhizobium camelthorni. Taxonomy (GTDB): domain Bacteria; phylum Pseudomonadota; class Alphaproteobacteria; order Rhizobiales; family Rhizobiaceae; genus Allomesorhizobium; species Allomesorhizobium camelthorni. The sequence goes on from NZ_JAAKZF010000022.1 coordinate 48,288, forward strand.
GTGAAAATCGTCAGCGTGGAGAGCGCCGGCATCGACAGCGGCAGCATGATGCGCCACCAGATGCCATATTCGCTCATCCCGTCGATGCGCGCTGCTTCGCACAACTCGTCCGGGATCGACATGTAGAACTGGCGCATCAGGAACACGCCGAAGGCGGTGAATGCCTGCAGGCAGATGAGCGCCAAATGGGTGTTGTTCAGCCCGAATTCTCGCATCAACAGAAACTGAGGCACCATGTAGACCTGCCAGGGCATGGCGATCGTGGCGATGTAGGCGAGAAACAGCGCGTTACGGTAAGGGAAGCGCAGCTTGGCGAAGGCGTAGGCGGCAAAGCTTGAGGTGAAGAGCTGCAGCAGCGTGACGATGACCGTCAGCTTCGTCGTGTTCCAGACGAAAAGCGCGAGCGGGATCTTGGTCCAGATGTCGATGTAGTTCCGCCAGCGCGGCTCGGCCGGTATCCACTCGATCGGAAAAGCGAAGACGTCCCTGTCCAGCTTGAGCGAGGCCGACAGCATCCACACGATGGGAGTAAGCATGGTCAAAGTGACCAGAATGGCCACCGCATAGGTCAGGATGAGCCCCCAGTTCACCCGGCGGCGGGGACGGCGGAGCGGTGTCGTGGCCGCGCTCATGCCGTGTCCTCATCGCGGTCCTGCGTCCAGCGGAACTGGACGATGGTGATGACGAGCACGAGCAGGAACAGCACCAGCGCCACCATGCTCGAATAGCCGAGGTCCCAGGAGATGAACGCCTCGTTGTAGATGTGATAGACAAGCACGAGCGTCGACGTGCCCGGTCCGCCCTGGGTGATCATGAAGATCTGGTCGAACACCTTGAACGACTGGATGATCAGCATCACAGAGACGAAGAAGGTGGTCGGCGCCAACTGCGGCAGGGTGACGAACCGGAATTTCTGCCCGCCCGATGCACCGTCGATGTCCGCCGCCTCGTACAGCTCCGAGCTGATTCCCTGGAGGCCGGCAAGGTAGATCACCATGAAGTAGCCCATGTTCTTCCAGACCGAGAACATGATCACCGTGGCCATGGCCCAATGCCGGTCCGCCGCCCAGCCGGGCAGGTCCGACGGATCGACCCCCAATGTGTAGAGGACCATGTTCACCGGCCCGAATTCGGGGTGGAACATCATGTTCCAGACGACCGCGACCGCGACGAGGGAGGCCACGTAGGGAAAGAAGGCGACCGTCCGGAAGAAATTGCGCCCGAAGATCTTCTGGTTGAGCAGGACGGCCAGGGCCAGCGAGCATATCAGGGTCAGGGGGACGACGAAGCCGGTATAGATGATCGTGTTCCAGAACGCGGCGTGAAAGACCCTGTCCGAAAACAGCTTCCAGAAATTGTCCAGTCCCGCGAACCGGATGGGGTTGCTGCCGTCCCAGTGCATGAAGGCAAGGGCGAAGGCGAAAACGATCGGCCCGAGCGTGAAGACGGCGAAGCCGATGAAGTTGGGGGCAATGAACGAATAGGCAGTGAGTGCGTTCAGCACCTTGCGCCAGCGCCTTGAGATCGGCGCGCGCGCCGGCAGGGGTCTCGTCGGGGTGTCCGCGATGACACTCACTCGGCCCGCCTCCCTTCAAGCGATCCTGAGCCGCAGCTCGCGCCGGGCGATTGGCACCAGAACGCGGTAGATGCGCTCGGGCCAAGCCAGCCGTAGCCCGGGGTCCGCTATTTCGATCTCCTCGACACGCGGAAGCCCCGCGCCGGCGAGCAGGATTTCACCGCGGTCGCCGACGTCGATGCGCCCATCTGAAAGCACCGGCTTTTCGCACAGCATCAGCGAAAGCTCGGCCTGCCGCGCACCGGCATATCTGTCGACGATCTCGACCGCTCCGCCCTTGGTGAGCCGCAGCGTGCGACGGTAATGCGAAAGCAGGGCCCCCTCGGGATAGGCCCCGGCGATGTCCATGCTGATCGATGACACGGCGTCGCCGAGGGCGACCTCGACATCGCGCGCGGCGAACGCTTCGCCGACTTGCTGCCCGACCCCTTCGAAGCTCGGCAGGTTGTGGAATGCGGACTGCATGGTCCAGATCTCGTAGCGCTGCGGCGAGAAGGTTTTGGCCGTGTATGTTTCCACGCCCACATCGATGAGAAGGGGCAGTCCGTCCTTGTAGACCGTCACGCTTCCGACATCGTTGTGGTTGTGCCCGTCGCCATTGTCGCCTGCCTTGGCGGCGACGACGAAGCGGACGTCGCGCGCGACGAACAAGCCGCAACTGGGATAGTAGATATCCGGTTTCTCAACGGGGCTCGGCTCAAAAGCCGACATTTCCCCAGCCGTCGAGATCGCCAGCAGCCGGTAGTAGAGATTGATCTCCTCCGGCAGTTCCGGCCTTTCGTTGCGGGCGGCGTCGGCTGCGGCGAAGGCGCAAAGCGCCTGCGATCCGACGGCCTTGCCGAACAGGAACTCCCGCGCGCCGCAAGGCTCCAGCACCGCCGATGCATCGGCGAAGTTGATGTAGTAGGGGCCTAGCACGTGGGCGTGGAGGACGAACTCCGCCATGTTGCGGATTTTCGGCGCGCGCCAGAGATTAGAGAACACGTTCGGCGCGACCGTATCCATCACCGTGAGCGCGCCGAACAGGCAGAGCGCGGCATGGCGATAATAGAACGCGCCCTCGTCGCAGGCCCCGTCCTCGCCGTAGCCCTTGAGAAAGGCATCGAGGCTGTGCGCCGCCTTGGTGATGACGGCCCGGCGCACCGCCTGATCGGTCGGGCGCGTGAAGGTGCTGAGCAGGACGTTCTGCGTGCACCAGGGCGTCCAGTTTATCATCGGCTCGTCGCCATTGCCCATCCACCAGAAGTGGCGATCGAGATAGGGGCGGGTGATCCGCGTCTCTACTTCCTGGTCGATCCGTGCGACGATGGCGGGGCTGACGGCGTCGAGCACGTCGCCAAGGATTGACGCTATCACCGCGAGTTGGGCACCGGTTTCCGCCGCAAAGAGATCGATCACAGGCCGGGCCGAGTCGGGTAGCGGATCGCGCGCTTGTTCGCGTTCTTGCGCGTTGTGCGCAGGCAGCTGCCAGCCGCTTTCCTCGCAGACTAGGTAAATCCCGTCGATCAGCGCGTCGACAAACCGCGCGCGCCCTTCGACCGCCTCCGCCAGCGCAAGCGTGTTTAGGCGCCGCCGGCGCGCGAAATAGTCGCGTTCATAGCCGACACGGTCCCCGGTCAGGGTGAAGGCGCGATAGCCCTGTGCGGTGAGAACCGGCCACGGCGACCGGAGTTCCGCCTCGGCGTCGGCGATCAGCCGGGATCTCATGATTTCGGGCAAGCCGGTCCAGAACGGACGATCGGCGGAGGCGGGCGCCGGCGCGAACAGAGGCAGGATGTCGCCAAGCCCTTGCAGGCAGCAGGCGACCCGGGGCCCTGGCTCGGCGCGCTGGAAGATTTCCGCCACGCTGGACACGTTTCCTCCCGTCAGGCTGGTCGGCGAATTCTGGCATCGAAATCAGCCAGCGTTGTGTTGCGAAGTCAAGGAAAATTTGCGATAAGTCGCAACATTGCGAAACTAACGCAAAGTTGCGTCCCTGCCCGCCTTGTGCAGGGCTTTCAGAACCGGTACCCGATTGCGATGATCGCAGCTACATTAGGAGGGGGCGCTGATGGCCGAGCATGATGCGCCTGCCGGCGAGGATACGGTCGTCGCATCGCCTGGCCGGGTTACCCTGCGCGATATTGCTGATGCCGTGGGTGTTTCGATCAGCACTGCATCTCGGGCCCTCAATGGCGCGCCCGGCATTTCCGACGCGATGCGCTCGCGCGTCCAAGTGGCAGCGGAGCGCCTCAACTATGCCGGCGCGTCGGCGGGCTATTCTTCGATAACCGTACTTTACGACGTGCATCTCACCGAGAGTGGTGCTGAGTTCATGCAGGCCGTGCAACGCGGCATGGAGAGGAAGGCGCGCGAACTGGGCATCAATCTCTCCATGAAACTCGTCGGCCCCTCCGGCATGGCGCGGCTGACGCCTGACGACGAGACGGCGGGCTATCTGCTTCTGTCAATGCAGCCGGAGGCCCTGATCCAGCTCTTGTCCGAGCGGGCCATCCCGGCCGTCATCGTCAACGGCCGCGAACCGCTCATGCGGCTGGACGCCGTCGCGCCGGCCAACCGGACCGGCGGCTATCTCGCCGCTTGTCATCTTCTGGAGCTTGGGCACAGGAAAATCCTCGCGCTGGGCCATTCTCCACGCCCGACAATCCGCGACCGCATGGCCGGCAACCGCAAGGCCATGCAGGAGGCCGGGGTGGAGGCCAGCGCCGATCTGGTGATCGATCTGGAGGCTATGCGCACCAACCTGGCCTACCACGCGATCAGACAGCGTCTGGAATCCAGGGGCAGCTGCGACTTCACGGCCATCCTGTGCTGCAATGATTCCTGCGCTTTCGGCGCCATAGCCGCGCTGACGGAGGCAGGGCTAAGCGTTCCCGGCGACGTATCGGTGGTTGGGTTCGATGACATTCCGACGGCCGCCCTGAACTCGGTGACATTGACGACCATACGTGTTGAAACCGAGGACATCGGCGCGCGAAGCGTCAATCGCCTCATCGAACGGATCAGGTCCCAGGACCAGCTGGTGACCTATACGGAGACTGCCGTGAAGCTGGTGGTCCGCGACTCGACCGGTCCGTTGAAGAAATAGTGATGCCTTCAACGGCGCCATCAAGACCCTCAATCTCAACGTCAAGCCCCCGCTTCGAGCGCGTCGAAAACCCCTCCGACAAGGTCCCCAGTTCCGCATGTTCTCCGGTGTGAACAAGCACCGAATGTTAACCCTCTAGCCAAAAAGGTCTCAAATACATGACTTTGCTGACAAATTCGCAACGCCGGTGGGGTCGTCATCGACGCCGGTCGTGACCCACTGACTCCACATTTCGTAACGGCAAATCAAGGCTTTACGCGGCTCCGGCGAGGGGCAACATTCGGTGCCGATTCACAGGAGTATGCCGTCACGAGGGATTGCTTTGAAAAAGGAATGAAATGGGCCGCCAAAACACATTCGATGGGTTATCCGAGTTTTTAGCTGTTGCGAAGCGGCAGAGCGTCCGAAAGGCTGCACTCGACCTTGAAGTGACGCCGGGAGCGGTCAGCCAGGCGCTGCAGAAGCTTGAGCGGCGTCTGGGAGCCTCGCTCTTCCACCGCACGACACGGCGCATATCGTTGACAGAGGCAGGGGAGATCCTGCTTGCAAAAATTGCTCCTGCAGCGCAACTCATCGAGACGAGCCTGGGGGAGACGCTCCATTCTTCAAACGAACCGTCCGGCACTTTGAAGCTCATCGTCGAGCGCCTTGCGTTGCCCCATGTCATAGAGCCGATACTACCGGCTTTTCGCGAAGCTTGGCCGAACGTAAAGATCGACATAACTGTAAGCAACAAGCATGATGACTTCATCGCCGACGGTTACGACGCAGGCATCCTCATCGGATCCTATATCGCCAAGGAGATGATCGCGGTAAGGCTTTCGCCGCCCTTCAAATGGGCGGTCTTCGGGTCACCCGGTTACTTCAGGGAACATGGACGTCCTCAGGTGCCGAGTGATCTCACTAAACATCAGTGTATCCGGTACCGCCGGCCGGGGAAGGGCGACATCTATCGCTGGGAGTTTCTCGAAGACGGACAAAATGTCAGCATCGAGCCAAACGGGCCTCTGACGGTGAACGATGGCCAGCTCATGCAGAACATCGCCTCCCAAGGCTTGGGCCTGATCTATTCATCAACATTTCACGCATCGAGAAAGCTTGCAGATGGCCAGCTTGAACCAGTCCTGCTTGACTATTCACCAGGGAGCGATGGGCTCTTTCTATACTTTACGAAAACAGCGCAAAACCAGCCGAAGCTGCGTGCGTTCATTGACACCTGTTCCCAACTAAGGCGGTCGTTGGCTGCTTAACCAGCGACAGCTCAACTCCCACAGGCCCAAAGAACCGGCGTGAAAAATCTTGCGCGCCGATTAACGGCCCAAATGATGCAAGCCTGCACCGCGAGGCGTTGCGTCGTGAAGGTCTCATGGGGCAGCAAGCGTTTTGAGATACGCGATGATGTCCGACCGATCATCCAGTCTCACAACACTTGTGGTCATGCGGGTGCCCCGCAACATCCTGGCTGGACCCGACAAGTAGGCATCGAGCGTCTCATCAGTTCTAGATTACGCTCGAATTCACGATGGCCGTGGAATAACGATAGCCCTCCCCAGCGCCGGCGTTCCGGCCGAACACGCCATTCAAAGCGGGTCCCGACTTGTTTTGATCCTCAGTCGCCGGCGCAAGAGGCCCGTTAACCCATCTAGCCGTCCGGCCGGCCATTTTTCAGCGCGGTTCCGACTGAAGCGTCTTCCAGGTCGCCACCATCATGAGCAGCAGCAGTAGGGCGAAGGGGAAGCCGGTGGCGATGGCGCTCGCCTGAAGCGCGGCGAGCCCGCCGCCGAGCAGCAGCGCAATGGCGACAAGGCCTTCGAACGTGGCCCAGAAGACGCGTTGCGCCACCGGAGCGTCGACCTTGCCGCCTGCGGTGATGGTGTCGATGACCAACGAGCCCGAATCGGACGATGTGACGAAGAACACGATCACCAGCACGATGCCGATAAGGGAGGTCAGCCCCGCCAGCGGCAGCGGCTCCAGCATCCGGAACAGCGACAGTTCAGGCGTGTAGGCCACGACCGTCTCCTGCACGCCCTGATAACCGTCGTTCAGGAATTGCGAAAGCGCGGTGCCACCAAAGGCCGTCATCCAGAAGATCGACGCGATCGTTGGGATGAGCAGCACGCAAACGATGAATTCGCGCACCGTGCGGCCTCTCGATATGCGGGCGATGAACATGCCGACGAAAGGCGACCAGGAGATCCACCAGGCCCAGTAGAAGGTGGTCCAGCCATGCACGAACTCGTCGTCGGTTCGCCCAAAGGGATTGGACAGCGCAGGCAGATGGGTCACGTAGGACCAGGTGTTGCTAAAGAAGCCGGTGGCGATTTCCCCGGTCGGTCCGAGGGCGAAGACGAAAGCCACCAGCAGCACGGCGAGGACCATGTTGATCTCGGACAGGCGCTTGACGCCCGCGTCGAGGCCGGCGACGACCGAACCCAGCGCGACGGCCGTGATGCCGGTGATGAGCAGAACCTTCATCGTATCCGTCACCGGGACGCCGTAGAGGAAATTGAGGCCGGCCAGCGCCTGTTCCGCGCCAAAGCCGAGTGATGTCGCCAGGCCGAAGAGCGTGGCGAAGACGGCCATGGTGTCGATGACATGGCCGATCCAGCCGCGAACGCGCTCGCCGAAAATCGGATAGAAGGCGGAGCGCACCGACAGGGGCATGCCCTTGTTGTAGGCGGCCAAAGCCAGCGACAGGCCGACGACGGCGTAGATCGCCCACGGGTGCAGGCCCCAGTGGTAGATGGTGGCTGCCATGGCGGCTTCGCGCGCGGCCTCGACCGCGCCGGCATTCACCGCGCCGTCGGCAACCGGGCCGGCGATTCCCAGGGGCGGGTTGTTGAAGTGATACATCGGCTCCAGCACGCCGAAGAACATCAGCCCGATGCCCATGCCGGCGGCGAAAAGCATCGAGAACCAGCCGGCATAGCCGAAATCCGGAACGGCGTCGGCTCCGCCGATGCGCACGCGCCCCAGCGGCGACAGGACAACAGCGAGGCAAAACAGGACGAACAGATTGCCTGCTATAATGAACAGCCAGTCGAAGGTGGAGGTGAGCCATACGCGCAGGTCGCCAAGCGCCGGGCCGACGGAATCCCTGAAGATCAGGGTGAAGATGACGAAGCCGACGATGACTACCGCCGAGACGAAGAAGACCGGATTGTGAATGTCCAGCCCCAGAACCCGGATGTTGTCCTGGCCGGCTTCGAGGCCATGTTCCTCGGTCGCGGTCGTTTCAACAGATGACATGCTTCCCTCCCTGAGCTTTCGCCGTGCGTCGGTTCGGCCATCGGCGCACATGACCGTTCGCAAAGTGACTCGGTTATCCGAGCGTCATGGTCCTGATTGCGACATCGATACGACAATTGCGACCTGGTGTAGGGCTCTGGCGCAGCAAAACCATACGTGGAGTTGCACCGAACGGTACAAGCCGACCCACGAAGCCCGGTCGGGCTTGCGCCGTCGGCTGCTCGCTAGGATGATGCCGGCTAAAGGACCAAAGCCGATGCGACTCCTGCGGACGACGATGCTAATCGCGGCGCTCGCGACAGTAGCGCCGGCCTCAGCTTATACTGTCTTTCCGGACCGTGACGACGATCCTTCGAGATGCGACCCGTCACGTCGGTCTCGCCCGACTGGCACTTCTTTGGCGTCAGGCCGAAAAGGTCGCCCACCATGCGGGACGAGCGAAACCGCGCCGGGTCGTCAACGGCCGAGAATGTTGGAGCGACCAAAACCCCGACACCCGGCACGCTCATCAACAACGCAGACACTGGAGCATTCCAATGACACATCAATCCCGGCATAGTAGTCCACGGTCGTCTCTCCTTGATGTTTGGCGCTGGCCCCGGCCATGACGCCGTTCACACCGTCATTGTGAGAGACGACCGCCTCGACCAACCCCTCCTCAGTCGCCGGCGCGAGAGGCCCGCTAACCCATCTAGGCCTTCAGGTCTTCGGTATTGACTGGCAGTGTTCGCACACGCCTCCCTGTTGCCGAGAAGATCGCATTCGTGACGGCTGGAAACACCGCCGATGTCGCCGCTTCACCTATTCCTCCTGGTGGCTCGACGCTCGGGACGATATGGGTTTCAACGAGTGGTGCCTCGTCGATGCGAAGCGGCAGGTAATTGTCAAAATTGCTTTGCTCGACGCGGCCGTCCTTGAAGGTAATCGCGCCATACAGAGCCGCTGTCAGGCCGTACAAGGCTCCGCCTTCCATCTGGGCCGCAATCGTATCGGGATTCACTGTCAGTCCGCAGTCCACAGCGGTCACGATACGTGTAACCCTGACAGCGCCGTCGGCCTCGACAGCGGCGTCGGCAATCATTGCGAGATAGGAGCCGAATGCGAACTGCACGGCGACACCACGGCCCTGCCGGGCCGATAGTGGCTTACCCCACTCGGCCTTCTCTGCAGCCAGTTCCAGGACCCTCAACGCACGAGGATTTTCCGTCAGCAATCGTTTGCGGTAGTCGACCGGATCGGCTTTCGCTGCAGCAGCGAGTTCGTCGATGAAACTCTCGACCACAAAGACGTTGTGGGAAGGCCCGACACCGCGCCACCAACTCGTGAGAACACCTTGTGGCTCGACCTGGTTGAACTCGACCTGGATTGCCGAAAGCCTGTATGGCGGATGGGCCGCTCCCTCCACGCCATCGGGATCCACGCCGTTCTGCATTACGGGTGGCGCGATCCGGGCAAAAATCGACGATCCGGAGACGCGATGCATCCAGGCGACAGGGTTTCCCTGCTCGTCAATCCCGCCTGACATTCGATCGTAGTAGTACGGGCGGTAGTAGCCGTGCTGAACATCTTCCTCGCGGCTCCAGATAATTTTGACCGGGCTGTCGACGTGCATCGCAACCTCCACAGCGTGGACGATGCCGTCGACTTCGAGGCGGCGGCCGAAACCACCGCCGACAATATGATTGTTGATGATGATCTTCTCCGGCTCCAGGCCGGTGACTGTCGCGGCAGCCGCTTTGGCCGCAGAGAGGTTCTGGGTCCCGACCCAGAGCTCGCAGGCATCCTCACGCACGTGCACCGTGCAATTCATCGGCTCCATTGCCGTGTGGGAAAGAAAAGGCAATTGGTAAACGGCGTCGATCCGCTGCGCTGCGCTTGCCAGCGCCTTTGTCACATCGCCTTCGCTGCGTGCAATGGCGCCGGGTTTGTGTGATTCCTGATCCAGATGTCGTACGATGTCGGCGCTGGACACCTGTGCGTTAGGACCGTCATCCCATTCGATCGAAGCTGCCGCGAGCCCCTTCTTGGCCGCTCCGGTGTGATCCGCCACGACCGCCACGGCGCTATCCGTCAGCACGACCTGGCGCACCCCATTGATCGCGAGCGCGGCCTGCTCATTTACCGACTTCGGCTTGCCGCCAAGAACCGGAGATATAGCTATTGCGGCAATCCTGGTCCCATCAGGAAATGCGTCGATGCCATACCTGAGCGACCCGTTGACCTTTCCCGGCGTATCCAGCCGCTTTGCTGACGTTCCCAGGAGCTTGAAATCCTCCGGAGACTTGAGCGTAACGTTTTCCGGGGCAGGAGCGGGGATCGACGCAGCAATGTCGACCAACTCGCCATAGGCCAGCTTCCGGTCTCCAGAGTTGCTGAGGACAAAGCCATTCTCGGCGCGACAGGTTGCCGGATCGACGTTCCACTCCTTTGCTGCAGCCTGAATGAGTAGGGTGCGTGCCGTCGCACCGGCCGTGCGCAAGGGTGTCCAGAACGCGCGTATCGACGTAGAACCGCCCGTCATCTGACGCCCGAGCATCGGATGGGCGTACAGGGTCTCATCGAGGGGAGCATGTTCGAGCTTTACATCGTCAAGTGCGACTTCCAGCTCTCGGCGAGCAGCATTGCGTGGGCGGTGTAGATTCCTTGGCCCATTTCCACTTGCGGCATGACCAGTGTAACAAGGCCTTTCCGGTCGATGCGAATGAAAGCATTGGGAGCGAAGTCCGTGGCAGCTTCCGCAGACAGGTACGGGCCAAGCGCGAGATTGACCACGAGACCACCTCCCAGCGCAGCGCTGGCCTTCAGGAAAAGGCGGCGGTTCAGCTGTGGGCCGAGAGCACTGCTTGACATGGTCTTGTCTCCCGTTACGCGCTTGCACGTTTGATGGCGGCGCGAATGCGCTGATACGTCCCGCAGCGACAGACGTTGCCTGACATTGCGTTGTCTATGTCGTCGTCCGTCGGCTTCGGGGTTTCGTTTAGCAATGCTGCGGCAGACATCAGCTGTCCTGACTGACAGTAACCGCATTGAGGGACTTCAAGCTCGATCCACGCGTCCTGTAGCGCCTTCCCAAGCGCAACGGTATGTAAAGCTTCGATCGTCGTGATCTGGCTTTCTGCGACGCTTTCCATGGGAGTGACGCAAGAACGAGTGGGCACGCCATCAACGTGGACGGTGCAGGCTCCACAAAGTGCTTGTCCGCACCCGAACTTGGTACCGGTCATACCAAGGACGTCCCGTAGCACCCAGAGGAGCGGGGTGTCGCCGTCTACATCCACAGTGTAAGTGCCGTCGTTGATTTGGACCGAAAATGTCATTCGTGTACTCCGATTTCGACCACTAGCGCCCGGCCGAACATGATTATTCTGATGACCGAAATAAACATGCGATCGCTGTACTGCATGTATAGCTGCGCTGAACAATCCGCCGGCATCTGGCCTCCTTCAGCCACGCGAAAACCCATGTCTTCGAAGCTGAGCCTATGGTTGGGTCGTTTTGGTCGTCGGTCCTGCAATTCGAGCGCGTGCGATCGTGGTTCAGCAGAATACCGGCCGGCCCGGTCCAATTCGAGCTGATGGCTGACGCGCGGTCCAGCTTGCCCGCGTGGCTGGACGCGCAGCTGCTTGGGCCGGCATCCGAAACCCTACACAAAAGCGGACAATGGCTACGATACGACCGAGTGCCCGCCGATTATTTTGGCGTATGCGTTCGAATCCCGCCCGGTTCGCCAGCCTGCCGATCACCGCGTGACACAAAGCGGCATGGCCAACTGCCATTTCGCGCTATGGCGCCTGATCTTCAAATGACGAAAGCCGCGGATCTCGTGCTGCTCCCGAATGCTCGTCACTTTGACCGTGGTTGCTCGGTTTTTCGAACATGGTCGACGAGCATCGTGACAAAGGCGGTCACCTTGGGCGGGCGGAAGCGGGCCGTCGGGTAAACGACATGGATGCCGCCAGCCGGCAGCGACCACTCCGGCAGGACACAGACGAGCGATTCCGCTTCGACATGCCCGGCGATCAGAAAATCCGGCAGCACAGACAGCCCGGCGCTGGCGAGCGTCGCTGCAAGCACGGCGGGCGTACTATCGATCGCCAGTGCCGGACGCATGCGGATCGTGCGGTCGAAATCCTCCTTGGTAAAGTGCCAGACAATGGGCTCCCGAAGCGCGGCATTCGCAATGAACGGCGCGCTGGAGAGGTTGTCCGGATCGCTGATACGCAGCATCGCCGCAACATCCGGTGCGGCGACCAAATATTGGCGGAACGAGCCGATCCGCCTCGACTGAAGGTTGGAATCATCGAGCCAGCCGACCCGGATCGAGAGATCGATCTGGTTGGCGATCAGGTCGATACGCGCATCCGACAGCCTCAGGTCGACCTGGCAGGCGGGATAGCGCCGCGAGAATGCGGCAGCGAGCGGCGCTATGGCCGAGGCGCCATAATCGTTGGGTGCAGCTATCCGCAGCACGCCGGTGGGTTCGGCATTGGAGCGGCCGATTTCGCTGAACGCGTCTTCCGCTTCGCGCAGAATCAAGACGCTACGGGTGTGAAGCAGTCGGCCAGCTTCCGTGGGCTCGACGCGGCGTGTCGTCCGCATCAGAAGCGTCGTCTTCAACTCATCCTCAAGCCGGGTCACTTGCTGGCTGACGACCGTCTTGGTGATCCCGAGCCTCTCGGCAGCGCGCGTGAACGAACCAGTATCCACCACAGCGCGCGCAGCCAACCGGAACCGGATCGAGGCGGCACAGGCTGAGATGCGCCGTTTCGGTGCGCGTGGGGTACCGACCCTTATCGTCGGACGGGGCCGGGACGCCCGCGTCGTCAGTTCGAGCGCGCTCTATAGCGGTGCCGATGCCCTGATCGCGAGTCTTCGCGCCGCATGAGTGAGAATAGCTTAGATTTTAAGGAGTGACCAAGTGACCGACACTGCATTTCCGGCAACTGGCCATGTCTATAAGGCCGACTATGGCGACCCTGTCTTTCGCGTCGCTTTCGATACCGACGGCAAGACGCTGCGCTGGGCGCCGTTCGCTGCCGCCGATTTCGACGCCGAGGCAGCAACCGAGACCTATCAGGCCACCTTCATCCGACCCGGCGTCTTCATGGTGACTTGGAGAGAAGCGGACGGCACCACCGTGAGCCATGTCGAGGATTTCGAGAACGCGACGGTGCACGCCGCAATCACCATGCCCGATCACCAATTCCTGACACTCACGGGCAGGTGGACCGGCTGTGCTGAATAACCCTTTACGAGAAGGAGATGCATATGCTTACGAGAAGAAAGCTGCTGACCATGACCATCGCGACGACCGCCATCGGTGCCATAGCCCCCTCGGGCCTGCTCCGCGCTGCCGGTACGGCACTCGACTGGAAGCACATTCCGGCTGGCGAGAACGGTTTCTTTCGCGCCACGGTGCTGCTGTCCGGGCCGACCGAAGCCATCCTGATCGATGGCGGCTTCACGCTTGCCGACGGGCGCGCCGTTGCCGAATTGATCAAAGCCGGGGGCAAGAAGCTGACCACGATCTATGTCAGCGTCAACGATCCCGATTATTACTTCAGCCTGCGCCCCGTGACCGACGCTTTCCCGGATGCCAAAGTCATCGCCGCCCCTGATACGGTCGAGGCGATCAAGGGCAATGTGGCGACCAAGGTCGAGGTCTGGGGCAAGCAACTCAAGGAGAATGGCCCGCAATCCGTCGACGAGGCCGTCGTTCCCGCCGCCTCGGACCTGACCACGCTAGGCGTCGATGGCGAGACCGTCGAGATCGTCACCGTCGCGGACATGCATGACCGCCGCTATCATTGGGTGCCGTCGCTCAAGGCAGTCTTCGGCGGCACGCTGGTCTATGGCGGGCTGCACCCCTGGATCGCCGATATGCCGAAGCCCGAGGACCGAGCGGCGTGGATTCGCGCGCTGGACGAAATCACATCCCGCCAGCCGCAGATTGTCGTCCCGGGCCACATGCCGCCGGACTGGCCGACCGATGCCTCCGGCGTCGCCTTCACGCGTGATTATCTCGTCGCCTACGAGGAGGAGTTCGCCAAGGCCGCAAACGGCGATGCGCTGATCGCGGCGATGAAAGAGCGCTACCCGGGGGCCGGCCTGGAGATCGCGCTGGAAATCGGCGCGAAGGTCGCCAAGGGCGAGGTGAAGTGGGGCTGATGTAGCCAGAATTCGAACTGGTGCGGGGGACTTAGGACGGGTCCTCCGAAGAAACGGCCGGAACCGTCTGGCCGTTCTCTCCCCGGGTGTGGAGACTTTTGCTGATCCGCCGGATCAAGCGTCTGCGGTGTTGGAACAACCTCGTAGTTGGCGTAGCCAGCCGGCATACTCGGCACCGATTGCCCCGAGGCTTGTCCATTTCTCGGACGTCTCATTGCGGACGAGCAACAAAGGCTTTCCGTCAGGCGGTGGCGGCGCATTCTGACTGTCAATCGGACCATCCAGGGACATCACCGGTTCGGTCGCCGGCGCCAGAAGATCGGATTGAGCTATGATATCGCCTGCCGCGACATTCCCTTTGATTACTTCAATGATGCGGAACTGATCCTGCTGGTCCGAAGCAACGGCCAACACTGCCTCGTCGGCGGAGTCCAGTCTTTGCCCAGGCGTGATAACCGTTCCCGAGAAACAGATTGCGCAGGCCTGGGCCTGGGCCATGAAAGCAAGAATCAGCACGCCGAGACTGAACAGCAGCGACAGCATTCGTGTGGATAGCAATCTCGCTGGCAACAGATCAATCTCCATGGGAAGCGGGTCAGGCCGACGGAACAGCCGGACCCGCTTTAGCCAAGCTCTTTGATGGTCTGGCCTTTTGCGTATTTGTAAGCGTCGGCTGGCGTCGTCTTGGTGTTGCTAAAGATGTAGGCGTCGAACGACCAGCCCGTATGGACGTGCGTCTCGCCGAAATATGCCTGCCTCTCTTGAGAATATGCTGTCGCTTGGATCAGCAAGTAAGCCGTCGAGGCAAGCATCGAAACCTCCTCATCTGAATTGCGCGTACCTTTGTGCAATCGTCCGACTGTGATCAGTGGCTATTCGCGATGATGGTGGACCATGGGATCCGTGCCCCATGGTCAAGAGGCCAAAGTCAGGGGACGAGTTCGATCTCGCTCGGTCGCCAGGTCTTGTCGATCCAGGGCTCCAATGGCCCGTACATCCGCAGGAGCGGGAACCAGCTCTTGCCGGAGACGGTCTGAAGCCAATTGCCCTCCTTGCCTTCCGGCGCATTGGGAGCAAAATAGACGTCGTAAGACCCGTCCGCGTTCTGCTTCATTCCCTCGGTCTGGCTGCCAACCGTCGGGAACTTCTGGCTCGTCTGGAGTTGCGACCGGGTCTGGCTGTCGTAAAGCGTGACGGCCCAAAAATCATTCACCGGCACGTTCGGCGGCAGATGCAGCCTATAGGTCTTGGACCCGTCAAGCGGCTTCTTGTCGGCATCGAGACTGGCCATGGCGTAGTCCGACCCCGCCCCGGCCGTTGTGACCGCCATGGAAGGGGTCACGCCGGCAGCATTGAAGTAGAACAGAGCCCTCGCACTGAGGTTCATGGCCCCATCCGCCTCGAACGAGGTGTTCTTGTTCGCATATCCCATAATCCAGGCACTGTCGGTGTCAGGATAGATCTGGACCCCGCCAATCCGCGGATAGGCGGTGATAACGCGCGCGGTTGCGTTGCCGAGCGTGCCCGCTTCGGCCAACAGCTTCTTCATTCGCTCATCGGGCTCGAACTTCCGGCCCTTGACGATGCCGATCGAAGCGATTTCGCCGCGCACTTCGGGCCCGATCGCGTCGATGGGCTCGCGCTGGATGATCGCGTCGAGGATCTCGAAGTATTTCAGGTCGTTCGGAAAAACGGTGTTGAAAGACTTCCCCGACACATTGACGTATTCGGTCGGCGGGGGGTTGCCGGCGTCCTTGAGCGGGTAAATCTTGAGGCCCATGGTGATGTTCTCGACCGCCGGCTCCAGGCCGTCCTTGATGAAGCCGCGTAGGAACAGGAAGTTCCTGTTGGTCGAGGGCTTCAGCAGGAAATATCCGTCAGGCACATCGCCAGCGTAGCCCGGTGGCAGCACGAGATACTTGCCGCCCTTGCCCTTGTCCGGACCGGTGACGCCGATATTGCCGACAAATCTCTGCCAGGAATCATCGAGAAAACCGAGCATCCCGGGCGGCACTTCGATGACCGTCGGGCCGTCCTTGGCGAGATCCGTCCCCGAATACGCATAAAGCGTCGAGGTGTTCGCCGTCACGACAACGGTCGCTGAATCCATCAACTGCTCGAATACGGCGATCTTGTTCGGCGCGTCCGCGCCTGCCCTGGCAAATCCGTCGAGAATGTAGTTGATCGACACGGCGCCGAGATTGTCGAGATAGACGTCTGTGGCGCGCATCCTGTCGAGGTTGTCGTAAACGGTCTCGACTGTGTTGCCGATCGGTATGCCGTCGAAGAACTCTAACGTGCCGATCGAAGTATCGACCTTGTCGGGGATCGAGATCGATTCCAGTTCCGCTTCCGTGACATCCGCTGCCGCAAACTGCGGCGACCCCACGGCGACAAGGGCTGAAGCGACCAGAGCTCCTCCGAGTTTCGTCGCGAGTGACCTGTTTTCCGAGATAGGGTTGCTCGAGCGTTTCATGTTTCGACCTCCTATATTTTCGTCCGTGGTTGCCTGCATTTGTTGCTCATCGGCATGACCACCGGCGCGGCGCGGCGTCCGCCGCGGCACTAACCAGCTCTATTTCTGCACCAGCTCGATCTCGCTCGGCCGCCAGCTCTTGCAAGTTGCTACTACTTGCCGATGTTGGAGATGCTTGCCTCACTTCATCGGCGGAAAGATCGTGGCCCAGTCGTTCTTCATGCTGATCACATTCCAGCCGCTCCTGGTGGCCTGGTCCATCAGCGCCTGGGTGAAGGCGCCGAAATGCGTTTCCGGCTCGCCATTCGCGGGTCCGTAGGCGTACTCCCGGTCCGCGTCGTCATGAAAGACCAGCATCATCAGGCGTTTGCCGTCGCCAGCGGCGGTCCATTCCAGCATCTGGATGTCCCCGTCGGTGTTTCCGAAGGCGGCAATCGGCAGCTTGCCGATATGGGCGTTTATGCCAACCGGCTTGCCGCCTTCGTTATCGACGAATGCGACCTCAGGGAGACGCATCAGCATCGGCTTGCCGTCGACCATCTCGAACTTGGTCTTGATCGACGAGCCGACGACTTGCTCGGTCGGGATGCCGTAGACCGCCTCCGTCATCGGCCGCATGAACTCGATGCCGCCGCCCGAGACGATGAAGGTCTTGAACTCGTTCGCGCGCAGGTAGTCCATCAGATCGAGCATCGGCTGGTAGGCGAGATCGGTGTAGGCGCGGTCGAACCTCGGATGTCTGGCCGTCTTGTACCAATCGGTGACGATCTTCTCGAAATCCGCGGTGCTCATCCCGGCATGGGTGGCCGCGATGATCTCCATGAACCCCTTCTCGCCGCCCTTCGCCAAGGCCTCCATGTCGTTCTCGATCGCGAACTTGAACGGCTCGGTGTTCTGCCATTCGGGATGCTCGGGCGCCATCGCCTTGAGCCGGTCGATCGCAAAGGCGAGCTGGGTGTAGATCGGGTGCTCTGGCCAAAGCGTGCCGTCGTTGTCGAAAGTAGCGATGCGGTCGCCGGGGGCCACGTAGTCGGGGCCGCCCTCCTCAGTGACGGCCTCGACGAAGGCAATGATCGCCTGCTTGTTCGCACCGTCGTTCCAGGATGGCAGGGGGTCGGTCTGCGCCGCCGATGGCGGGGCCAGCAGAATGCCCGCGACCAGCACCGGGATGGCGCGGCGGATGAGTGGAGAATGAAACGTCATCGTGGGTCTCCTAAATCGGCGAGCCGGCCTGCGATGTTCCGCAGGCCGGCTCACGGGTCAGTTCACGAGCTCGATTTCGCTCGGCCGCCAGCTCTTGTCGAAGAACGACGGCAGCGGGCTGTAGAGGCGCAGGATGGTGAACCAGCCCTTCTCGGGGTCGGTCTGGACCCAGTTTCCGCGATCGACGCCGTCCGGCTGTTCAGGGCTGAACCAGACCGTGGTCGAGCCGTCCTCGGCCGCCGCCGCCGCCGGCGAGGGGTAGGATTGCGATCCGGCGCGCGGGTATTTCTGCGGCGTCTGCAGCATCGAGCGGGTCTGGTTGTCATAGAGCGTGAAGGACCAGAACGCCTCGGCCGGGATGTCCTTGGGCAGCGTCACTTTGTAGGTCTTCGCGCCGTCGAACACGTCGCCCTTGGCATCGAGAAAAGCCATCAGATACTGCGATCCGACGCCGGGGATGTTCATGATCATGCCGGGGCTGTCGAGCGTGTAGCCGTAGTAGAAGGCCGTGCGCGAATCGAGGGTGCGGGCACCGGTCGGTGGCAGCGGTTTGAATTCGCCATCCTCAAATGCGGGCGGCGGGGTTTCGAAGAAGGCGCCGCCCTCCCAGAGCATGCTGCCCCACTGCGAGCCCTCATAGTAGGCCCAGTCCGGGTGGGCCACGTAGGGGCGCCAGTTCAGCACCCGGCCGGCCGCCTGGCCGACGGCGGCGGCGTCGGTGAGGATCTTCTTCATCCGCTCGTCGGGCGCGAATTCCTGGCCCTTGACGATGCCGATGGCGGCAAGCTGGCCGGAAAGCTCCACGTCATAGCTGGTGGCGGGCTCGGCCTGGACGTTCTCGTTGATCCACTCGTAGAAGCCGAAATCGCTGGGAGGGATGGTGTTCATCGACACGCCACTGATCTCGACGAATTTGGTGTCGGGGATCTTCGCATTTCCCCCGAGGCGCACCGCGCCGGTCAGCGCCTGAGCGATGCTGGTGCCGTAACCGCCCGCCGCGTAGGGATAGATCTTCAGGTTCGCCTTGATGTTCTCAACCGCAGGCTTTGGATCGTCATTCACCAGATAGGCGCGCGAGGCATAGAGCGCCCGGTTGGTCTTCGAATGGGCGACGAAATATCCGCCCTCGGGCAGCGGTCCGTCGTAATCGGGTCCGACGATCACATATTTGCCGCCCTGTCCGCGATCCGGGCCTGGGCCGCCGACGTCAATGATCCACGAGAACCACATGTCGTTGATGGTGCCCACGCCATTTGACGGCTGTTCGATCACCATCGGCCCCTTCGAGAGGTCGATGACCGAGATGTAATAGACGGTGTCGGCGTTGCCGGTCAGGAACAGGTTCGCCGAGTCCGCCAGTTCGGACGTTATGACGACGTCATTGTAGTCGGCGCCAACGCTCTGGAACCCCTTGTGGAACCCGAGGGCCGAAGCACCGCGAAAGCTGTTGTTGTAGACGTTGAGCGCGCGGGTGAAGTCGAGCGCGTCGAACACCTTCTGCGCGGTCTCAACACTCGGAGCGCCGTCCTTGAACTCCAGCGTGCCGATGCTCGTCTCGATCCTGTCGGGTGCACCGAGCGACTTCACCACGTCCTCCGAGACGTCGGCGTGGGCGATCCCGACGCAGGCGATAGTTGCCAAGGCCGCGGCGGAGCGAAGTAGATCTCGCTTCGTCAACATTTGCCGTACTCCTTTATTGTTCGATGAGTTATCGCTTCGTTTCGCGCCGGCAGGCGCGCAGGTCTTCTCATTTTTTCGGAAACAGGAACGTGATCCCGGTGCGGAAGCCGAAGTCCTCGGGTCCGCCCACGGGACTTTCGGCCCAATAACGGACACCGGCGAAGAGGCTGATCGGCTGCTTGTCGATGACAACAAGCTTCGCGACCTGGAAGTTGATCGGGACCGACCATGCCTCGGCCTCCCAATTGTAGGTGCTCTCGGTGTTGAGAGTGAAAGTCCACGCGTCCTTTGTGGTGTACGAGACGAAGGGCTGCAGGAAGGTCGAACTGATATCGCTGCGGGCCTCGTCGCCGGCGAATGACCAGATGTGGTTGGCCAGCATGCCGACCGTCCATCCGTCGAATTGCTTCAGGACAACTGCGGTCGGTCCGGCTCCCCATTTTTCGCCGCCGAGAAAATCATCGGTTGCGGTCGGGAACAGGAACACCGGACCGGCTCCCCAGATGATGCCGCCTTCTGTCGGGGCCTTGGGCGAGAAGAACAGGCTCTGGGTGATGTCGCCAAGGCCGAACTGGTCGCCTGACGGGCCCGCTATGTCTTCTTGCCAGACGATCGGCACTATGGTGCGGGATATCAGGTTCCAGTCGTCGTTGAGCGTGATCGGGATGACAGGCTGGACATTGACGAACGCCTTTTCGCCGTCGTTCGGGCCGTACCCGCTGTCGTAGTTGAACTGGAACGGCACGCTGATCAGCGAGGCGATCGGGTTCGACAGCTTCTTGGCGAGTTCCTGCGTGTCGTCCTGGGCCCACGCGGCGGTGGCAAACAGCAAGGCCGGAACGAGGAGAGCCGCCATCTGCATTGCTCGGTGGCCAGGATCCATGCGGGAACCATTCGCCGTCGGGATCACCGATCCGGCCGCGGCTTCACCACAACGTCCTTGTCCAGCAGCGCGGCTCCGACTTCCGCGACCAATCGATCTACCAATTCCTGCCATTCGGCTCTCCTTGCCTCTCGCAGCCCCGATGGGACCCCGTCGACCCTCGACAGCGCCAACTCGGCTTCCGCGAGTTCCTCGCACATGTCGCAAAAGGCCTCGCTTCGGGCCATCAGCCTGCGGATCGCGAGTTCAAATTGCGGATATCGGCGAAGTGCCGCCGAAAGCGCTTCTCGCTTGTTAGACCCGCTTTCCGGTGCCATGGCGCGATCCATTGATTGCGCCAGACTAGGCCTAGACTGTTGATGATGCGACCAGCAGTATGTAAGTTACGTGGGCGACCATGTAATTTACATGGAAAAAGGCCGACAACGGTCGCTTACTTAAGAACTTACTAAAGAACAAACGGGGGTTTCGGTGGTCCAGGCGGAAGCACCCGCGGCAAGGGAGCGGGGTCTCCCTGCGGAGGACTGTCGCGCCCAGCTTCACCGGATCTTGAACAGCGCCGACTTTGAGGCGACTGACCGCGAGCACCGTTTCCTCAGTCATGTGGTGGAAGAGACGCTGTCGGGACGCGGCGGCCGGATCAAGGCCTACTCGATCGCCGTCGAAGTGTTCGGCCGCGACGCATCCTTCGACCCTCAGTCGGATCCGATTGTCCGCATCGAGGCCGGCCATCTGCGTCGCTCGCTCGAGCGATACTATTTCACGGCGGGACAATCCGACGCAATTCTCATCACGATTCCGAAGGGCGGCTATGTCCCGTCCTTCTCGCTTCGACCGCAGCCGCCCGTTGCGGACGTACCGGAAACCTCCGTTGCTTCGGTTGCCGCTGCAATCTCAGCACGGCCGAAGGCGGCCGGGCTGTGGATAGGGCTTCTGGCGCTGGTTGCAGCAATGGCGATGGCTGCCGGCGCATGGTGGTGGAATCCGCCACAAACCAGCCCGGGCGCGCCCAAAATCCCCCGCGTGCTGGTCGAGAAGTTTGACGACCTGACCGGCACGCAAGCCTCGGCGGCCATAACGAGTGGATTGGCGCAGGAAGTCGCCGGGCAGCTTTCCAAGTTCAGAGACATCGTCGTCCTCCAGTCGGTCGAAACCGCACCAGGCAAAGAGACCTTGCCGCCGCGCTTCGTTCTTTCCGGAAGCGTAAATCTGGAACCGGACGCCTTCCGCCTTCAGGTAAGTTTTCGCAACCGGGCCGACGGCTCGATCCTTTGGGCAAACAGCTACAACGGACAAACGAAGGTCTCCGGAATTCTGGACGCCCAGGCCGACATAGCCCGGAACGTGGCGACAAGCCTTGCCCAATCCTATGGCGTGATTTCCCAGGCGGACGCGGCGCTGAATGTTTCGAATCCTCCCGACGATTGGGCTGCCTACTCCTGCACGCTTTCCTACTATGCGTACCGGGTGAGCCTCGACCCCAAGGCCCGTGCTGAAGTGCGCGCGTGCCTGGAGAAGGCGGTCGAGCGGTTTCCGAATTATGCGACGGCCTGGGCCTTGCTGGCGCATGTCACTATCGACGAAGTCCGATTCAGTTTTCCGGCTGACCCTGCCTCGTCACCGGCGGTCGGTCGTGCCTTGGCCATCGCCCGCCACGCGGTGGAGTTGGATCCTCGCAACGTGCGCGCCCTGCACGCCGAAATGTCCGCGCTTTTCTTCAGCAAGGAATTTGATGCGGGGAGGCGGGTGGGCGAGCAGGCTCTGGCGATCAATCCGAACGACACCGAACTCATGGGGGGCTTCGGGGCGCGCCTGGCCTTGTCAGGACGCTGGGACGACGGTTGCCCGTTGGTGGAAGAGGCGCGTGACCGCAACCCGGGCCCGTTCGCGTACTACGAGTCTATACTGGCGCTATGCTCCTATTTCGGCGGGGATTATGCGAAGGCCGCCATGTGGATCAAGAAGACAGCCGTTCCGAAAAATCCGCTCTACCACGCGATTGCGGCCGCGATCTTCGGCGAAGGCGGATACGAAATCGATGCCGAGCGCGAACGTGCCTGGCTGGAAGAAAATGAGCCGGCTTTGGTCAGGAACTTGCGGTTGGAGGTCTCGACGAGGCTTGCCCGTTCGGAAGACGCCGAGTTTTTCATTGGCTCGCTGAAGAAGGCTGGCCTCGCCATCGAGGACTGACTCCCTCCTGGCTCAGCCCAATTCCGCCTGTAGGTTACAGTAAATTACCTCCCGCTCCGAAGCAGAATGCGCCAACCTCCAGATCGGCCAAGCACGCTGGGACAACCACCTGCCAAATGGAGAGAGACAATCGCACGAGCGCGGAAGCGAGCGCACTCGACACGCCGGGCGGGCGAACTGATCACCATCCGGCTCCGGTGCAGATGAAGTTCTAAAACGCCGGGTATTCCGACCAGACCTACCCGCAGTGCCGCAAATTCAATTGAGGGAGTTATCAATGGCAACTCGTAACATGCTTGCAGGAGCGGTCCTGATGGCCGCCTTCGGCGCGGCCGGCATTGCCCATGCGCAGACGATCAGCTTTGCCGATGCCGCGACCGCCCTGACCCAGGACTGCGGCGCGGACATCAAGAAGCTCTGCAGAGGCATCAATCTCGGCAACCATCAGATCCAGACGTGCCTGGAAAAGCATCAGGCGAAGGTGTCGCCAACTTGCATCTCCACCCTGGCCGACATCACCGTTTCGATCGAGCGGCGGCTCGCGGCGCAAGCCGGCGTTTTCAAGGTATGCGGCGCGGATGCGGCGACATTGTGCAAGGGCGTCAAGGGTGAGGCGCACCTCCTTCAATGCCTCATCAAGACCAAGCGCATCGACAGCCAGAAGTGCAATCAAGCAATAACCGACGCCGGATGGCGCTGAGCCGGTCCGAAGGGGAGAAGCAAAAATGTTCTTACGTCGAAGCTTTGCCGGCCTGACGCTGGCCCTCATATTCGCCGCTGGCTCCGCCGAGGCTCAACAACTCAGCGACCACCAACTGATCCAGAGCCTGGGCAAGGTCAAGGCGGCCGCGCCGGCCATTGACATCACCCTTTTGATCGACGAGGCGAATGCCAATGTCGGAAAGGGCGTCGCCGGCCTGCCGAACTGGAGCCAGCTTACACACCTTCCGCAGTTTGCGGTCGAGATCGATTTCGAGAATAATTCGATTGCGATCGAGCCTGAATCCTATCGGACGATCGGACTGATCGCCGATGCGCTCCACCATCCGCTGCTGCGCCACTACAAGTTCCTTGTCGTGGGGCACACTAACGCCACCGGCAAGCCCGAGCACAATCTCGAACTCAGCCTCAAGCGCGCCGACTCCATCATGACCGCCCTGGCAACCACATTCGCGGTGCCGGCAAACCGTCTCGTCGCCATTGGCGTCGGGCAAGAACTGCCGCTCGCCTCAACCGACCCGAAAGCCGCAGTCAATCGGCGGGTACAGCTCATCAATCTTGGACTGGTGGAATAAATCGCTCCGACGAAGCAAAAAAATGCGCGAATGTTCATGTCAGAAGTCATATGGAGGCTGCAATGAGATGTCGTGTCGGCAAAGCTGGAATTTTAATGGCCCTGTTCCTGGCTTCCTTTTCGGTCGAAAGGGCCTTCGCACAGGCTGAAGTCGAGGCAGACGCCGCCAAGGTTCTTGGCGCAATGTCCGAGTATCTTGGTTCGCTCCAACGCTTCTCAGTCGACTACGACGTGGAGACGGAGGTCGTGTCCTACGACGGGCAGAAGCTTCAGTTCGCCAGCTCGGGTGAGATAAAAGTGCAAAGGCCCGACAAGCTTCACGCATCCCGCAAAGGCGCGATTGCCGACCTGGAGCTGATCCTCGACGGCAGCGCGCTGACGCTCTACGGTAAAAAAGCGAATACGTTCTTCCAACTGCCCGCCACAACCATCGACCAAGCTGTCGATGCCCTTCGCAACGATGTTGGTTTCGATGCGCCCGGAGCCGACCTTCTCTCCGAGAAGCCCTTGCAGCACGCTGAAACGGATACCGCCAGCGGCACGCACGTCGGCATGGCGTTTCTCGACGGCGTTCAGGTCCACCATCTCGCTTTCCGAGGCAGGGAGGTCGACTGGCAGCTTTGGGTGAGCGACGGCGAAAAACCCTTGCCGCTCAAATATGTCATTACAAGCAAATGGGTTGCAGCCTCTCCCGAATATTCGATCGAGTTCAGAAACTGGAACACCGCGCCGTCGATTGATGACTCCAGCTTCGTCTTCAAACCTTCAAAGGATGCCAAGAAGCTCGAAACGTTTTCCGTTGACGAGATCGGCGAAATCGAGATGGTCAAGGAGTGATGACGATGAGACTCACACTTCGCAATACAGCTATTTTTGCTTTGTCCTTGCTGACGTTCATCGAGGTCGATCCGGTGTCAGTCGTGACAAACGGTTCTCTTGTGCCGGATGCGAATGCCCGGATAGGACGCCCTGCCACTCCGGGCAGCGTCGCTGGCGTGGCCCGCCGCACGACCCGGCGGACTGTTCGTCGGTCGGCAATCTACATCAGCGCGCTCCCTGCGGGCTGCGCACGGGTAACCGTCTACGGCACATTGGTTTGGCGATGCGGCGGGACCTATTATCAGTCCTCAGGGTCGAGATACGTCGTCGTCTATGTGGACTAGCGGCCGCTCCCGAAGCTCTCTCGATCGCGTTGGTTCGGCTTCCCTTGCTGGACGCGCCGAAAGAATTTTGGCGGCCGTTGTCCTGCTCGCCCTTCTGGAGGGCTGCGCCAGCCGCCCGACGGGTGTCCTGTCGCCAGTAGCCGACACCTCTCCGACTAACAGCACGGTCGAAATGCTGGTTGCGACAACTCGCGGCCGGGCTTCGAAACCCGGCGAGATGTTCGCCGGGGAACGCGGAATGACACCGTCCTTCGCGGAGATCACCGTGTCGATTCCGCCGGACGATGTCCGCAAGATTGGCGAGGTCGCCTGGCCAAAGAAACTGCCCTCGAATCCCGCTACCGATTTTGCGACCCTGCGGGCGGAGGAAGTCTCTCGGGATACGGCCGAAAATTGGCTCAAGACGTCTGTTTCGCAGAGTTCGGATCGCAGCGTCCTTGTCTTCATCCACGGCTTCAACAACCGGTTCGAGGACTCGGTCTATCGTTTCGCCCAAATCGTTCACGATTCCGGGACGCGCAGCGTTCCCGTGCTGGTCACCTGGCCGTCGCGGGGGAGTCTTCTCGCCTATGGATACGACCGCGAAAGCACCAACTATACGCGCAACGCATTGGAGAACCTGTTTCAGTATCTAGCGCGTGATCCCGACGTTAAAGAAGTTTCCGTCCTGGCCCACTCGATGGGAAACTGGCTGGCGCTGGAGTCTCTTCGGCAGATGGCGATCCGCAATGGCCGTCTCCCGCCAAAATTCAAGAACGTCATGCTGGCAGCGCCCGACGTCGACGTCGACGTTTTCCGGTCGCAGATCGCCGACATGGGAGCTCCGCGCCCACAATTTACGCTGTTTGTCTCGCGTGACGATCGGGCCTTGGCGGTATCGCGGCGCGTCTGGGGAGATGTGGCCCGGCTGGGTTCGATCGATCCGGAGCAGGAGCCATACAGGACCGAGCTCGCGGCCAACGACATCACGGTCATCGATCTTACCAAGATCCAAGCTGGCGATGATCTTCATCACAGCAAATTTGCCGAGTCGCCCGAGATCGTGCAACTCATCGGCACCCGCCTCTCGAGCGGCCAGGCGTTGAGCGACAATCGGCTGGGCCTTGGGGACCACATCGTCACCGCGACTGCGGGTGTGGCGCATGCGGCAGGCACTACGGCGGGACTGGTGATTGCCGCTCCGGTCGCGGTGGTCGACCAGAATACGCGGGACAACTTTGCCAACCACGTGGGAGCGCTGGCCGCAACTGTGCCTGGTGGACCAGCAAACGAGAACCCGGTCAGCACCGATTGCAATTCCAGGAAAGCCGCCGCGACCAAGGTATGTGACCGGTAACAAGCTACAATTGGAGGGGAATTATGAAATTTGGCCTGGCTTCTACTCTCGCCTGTGTCGGCCTGCTGTTTGCCGGTGGGGCCAAAG
The DNA here is from genome assembly GCF_011045125.1 of Allomesorhizobium camelthorni. GTDB lineage: Bacteria > Pseudomonadota > Alphaproteobacteria > Rhizobiales > Rhizobiaceae > Allomesorhizobium > Allomesorhizobium camelthorni. The sequence goes on from NZ_JAAKZF010000022.1 coordinate 74,684, forward strand.
CTGCCGACGTTTATTCGCCTGTGACGCCGGAAACCCAACAAGTCGTGACCGAGCAGGGCTGGACGTTCTCGGCCGCCCCTTATTTCTGGGCGGCGGGCATATCCGGGGACGTCGGGCAGTTCGGGCTGCCGCCAGTCGAGGTCGATGCGAGTTTCGGCGACATCTTCGATCACCTGGATTTTGGGGCCATGGCGATCGGCGAGGCGCGATACGACCGCTACAGCATCTTCGGCGACATCATGTACTCCAAGATCTCCGGCTCCACCGGAACGCCACGAGGCATTCTTGCCTCAAGCGTCGAGGTATCCTCGGAAACATTTGCCGGGTTGATCGGGGCCGGCTACGCGCTCCTTGAAGACACTTCCGGACGGCTTGAAGTCGTCGGCGGGGCCAGGGTGTGGTCGGTCGACACCGACATCTCCTTCAGCGGCGGCATTCTCGACGGCGTCTCGCGAAGTGACGGCGCGACCTGGGTGGATGCCGTGGCGGGCCTTCGAGGAAATTACGCGATCACACCCCAGATCTATTTGACCGGATGGGGCCTAGTTGGGGCAGGTGGAGCCGATATCGACTGGGACGTCGCTGGGGCAGTCGGCTACCGCTTCAACGAGAAGATTTCGGCGGTGGCAGGTTACCGCGCCCTGGGCGTCGACTACAGCAACGACGACGGATTTATCTTCGATGTCGTCCAGCAAGGTCCAATTCTCGGAATGGTGGTGCAATTTTAAGGTGGCGAAGCTCCAGACCGCTGCGACTCCGCGTTTGCCTTCGGCCGCGATTGGCCGGGACTGCCAAGGGCCGGTGGATGACCGTTATCCCATCGCAAAATTGCCGCTCAACTAGCAGACCGGAATGTCTGCAGTTGGCGCTTCTTTCGCGTTTCTCGCAAGGGAAGGTAAGGCAGAAAACCGCCCGATTGGTACTAGAACGCCCGATTGCGGTGTAATCCGAGCCGATCCGCCGGCCGGCTTGGTCGCGCCATGTGTGGACGTTGGAGGCGATCGTTCTCAGTGGCTGCTACCCGGCCTTTTCCTGCCTTACGTGACGACGACATTTTGCAAGCCCTAAAAAAGAACGGCAAGCGGCCTCATGCTTTTTGGCACGTGCAAGGCGAGTCAAAGGGCATTGCCACGTCTGCCGTGCCGGAAAACTTACGCCTCGGACACCTTCGACTATTAAAGTACGTGCCTTCGCTGAAATGGGCCGGCGCGACGATTGCTATGACAAAAGGCTCATTGCGGATGATAGGGTGTTGTATTGTCGCGCTAGCCCATATGGCAGCTTGTCGCTGCTGCGGAGGCAGCCATGCAACCAGAATCGGGCTGGTGCGTAATTCCGCCGGCCTGATTTTGTATGCTGGCCCATATCGCAATTCGACGCATCGAGATGTCGCAATCGGAATCGGGAACGCAGATTACGCATGATTGTCCCTCACAATTCGACCGGGCAGCCCTGGCGCCGTCCGATGCCGGCCCGCGATCCCAACGAGGTGCACCGGCAGGCATCATTTCTGGAACTGTTCTTCGACTTGTGCTTCGTCATCGCTGTCGCCCAAGCGGCCTCATCGCTGCACCACGCGTTGGCTGAGGAGCATTTCGCAGCCGGCATCCTCAGTTATCTGACCGTATTCTTCGCAATCTGGTGGGCCTGGATGAATTTCACCTGGTTCGCCTCTTCGTACGACAATGATGACGTACCCTACCGGGTCGCGGCGATGGTGCAGATTGTGGGCGCGCTGATCCTGGCGGCCGGGGTGCCACGCGCCTTTGAGATCCACCAGTTCGATGTCGTCTTTCTAGGCTATGCCGTCATGCGCGTGGGGCTGGTCGCTCTGTGGCTGCGCGCCGCCATGGGCGATACGGCCCGGCGTATCACCGCTCTGCGCTACGCTGGCGGCATCTCCGCAGCTATGATCGGCTGGGCAGTCATGCTTTTCTCCGGCGAATGGCCGCTTTGGGGCTGGTGGCTCATGGCGGCCGTCGAAATGACGGTGCCGATCTGGGCGGAACGCGGCGGCAACACACCCTGGCATCCTCACCATATTGCTGAGCGTTACGGGCTGTTCACGATCATCGTGCTGGGCGAGTCTGTCCTTGCCACCACGCTCGCCGTCCAGTCAGCCCTTGGCGATCAGGGAGCCTCGCCCGCACTGCTCCGGATCATAGGAGGTGGACTGCTCATCGTTTTTTCCCTCTGGTGGTTGTATTTCGCCAAACCGGCGCAACGGTTCCTAACGTCCAACCGACTGGCGTTCCTATGGGGCTACGGCCATTATTTCATCTTTGCATCGGTAGCTGCCGTGGGTGCCGGTCTCGCCGTAAATGTTGACCACGTCACCGGCCATTCGGCGTTGAGCAATACAGCGGCGGGAGCGGCGGTCACGGTGCCTGTGGCCGTCTATCTCTTTGTTTTGTGGATGCTGCATATCCGGCCCCATCGGACGGGTCTTGCCTCTGCCCTCCTGTTTCTGGCCACCGTCGCTGTGATCCTTGTGGCCACGTTCAGCCCTTGGCCAATTCCGATTGCTGGCTTGGCGACCGCGGCTTTGGTAGCCATTTCTGTCGCTCTGTCAGCCCATCTACAGCGATAGGTTACCGGCAACGTCGGAATCGATCGCCGCACGCACTTTGGAAGACAGCCGCAAGGTGACTCAGAAGCCGGCAGCGCATCGCGTGCCGATTTTGCAACGGCGGGGGTTCCGCATCCCGAGGCGCCAAATCCGCTGCTCTTCGCCTAACCCAAATTCGCCTTCCCGACCGTCACCATCGCCGGTGGCGGCGACGCGAGTGCCGCGATCGCGTGACGTCACGGAGGTCGGCAACGGGTCACGACCGGCCGATGCGGCCGGCTGCCTTGCACGTCGTTCCTGACATCACCCGGCGACGCCGTCAGACCTCGAAAGGAGGTTCAATTCGGAGCGAAGATGATTCGGGTCGGACAGCGCCGTTTCGATCGCCGCATGGAGATGCCTCCAGATCGGCGCCGCCTCGGCCAGAACCGCCCGGCCGGCTGGCGTCAGCCGCAGCAGTCGGGCGCGCCTGTCCGTCAGATCGGGCGCCGTCTCGACGAGGCCACGACGCTCCAGCGGCTTGAGATTGGCAGTCAAGGTCGTCCTGTCCATCGCCAGCAGCGCCGCCACGCTGCCGAGGTTCGGCGGTTTCGGCCGATTGAGCGACATGAGGAGAGAGAACTGCCCGCTGGTGATGCCGGCGGGCTTCAGCGCGACATCGAAACGGCGTGCGAGTGCGCGTGCCGCCCTCTGCGTATGCAGGCACAGGCAGGTGTCACGCACCAGAAGGGTGGTTTCGAAGGCAAGGTCGGCAGGAGCGTGCATCTGAAGGGTTGACATCCATAGACTCCTTACGTTGATATCAACATAGATGCGGAAGGGTCAATCGACGGCCGCTTTCCCAAGGATCTGACGTAGAAGGAAGCGGATCGTGTCCACGATGCAGCCATTCCTCATGTTCCAGGGCGGCCATGCCGAAAAGGCGATGAACTTCTATGTCTCGCTGTTCGACGACAGCGAGGTTCTCGAGGCCACGCGCTGGCAGAAGGGCGAGCAGGGCGCTGAGGGCAGCATCAAACTGGCCCGCTTCAGGGCCGCCGGGCAGAGCGTGCTGGCCAGCGATAGCCCGGTAAAGCACGCCTTCGACTTCACGCCATCCTGGTCCTTCTTCGTCGACTGCGCGTCGAACGAGGAGCAGAGGCGGCTTGTCGCCGAACTGTCGGATGGTGGCGGGGTACTGATGCCGCTGGACGATTACGGTTTCAGCAAGCGCTTCGCCTGGGTCACCGACCGCTTCGGCGTGTCCTGGCAGCTCAATCTCCCCTGACGCGCGTCGCAGCACCAATCAAAAAGGAGACGACCATGAAGATCGTGACCAGCCTGAGCTTCCAGGGCCAGTGCCGCGAGGCATTCGAATTCTACGCCAAGGTCCTGGGCGGAAAGATCACCGCCGCCATGCCCTATGGCGATGCGCCTCCCGGCATGCCGATCACTGATGAAAAGTACAAGAATTGGCTGATGCACTGCTGGCTCGATGTCGGGGACCAGGCGCTGATGGGTGCCGACATGGACGCCGGATGGGCACCCAACATCGACAAACCCAAGAACGGCTTCGACGTCACCCTGCACACCGAGGACAAGGCCGAAGCCCAACGCTGGTTCGATCAACTGTCTGAAGGCGGCAAGGCCGTCATGCCATTTGGCGAGACCTTCTGGTCGCCCGGCTTCGGCTCCCTGATCGACGGGTTCGGCGTCCCGTGGATGGTCAACGTCATTCCATCGGCTGACTGGAGGCCGTCGCAGGGCTGATCCCATGCCCAAAAAACACTGATAGAAGAATGCAACCGGATGTAGGCACCGGCGGCGGGTCCTTTTGGGCGTTAACGAGTTCGTCAACGGTGTGAACCGGCGCAAAGTGTGACCTCACATGCCGTTGAGATTCAACAGGTTATCGGTGCCGATCGGCGCGGAGACCCCCCGCCGATTAACACCAATGTAATCCGGTCGCGGGCGAGCTTGCGTTTTTCAGCGGGATACCGCCTCGGGTGACCTAATCGCATCGCCCTCGTGTACACTCAGGTGGCCAAATGCGGGCTCAAGTTTCTGCTTCGGAGAGCTTGTGTCGCAATTCAGTGTGCTTTTGGATATGGTATGGCAACTACTTTAGCGGTCGGTCCAACGGGGCAATGGACCGACTTGTAGCGAAAAGTATAGCAAAATGAATAACTTAGATAGACGCTTCTGCGTTGCACCGATGATGGACTGGACGGACCGTCACTGCCGGTTCTTTCACCGGCAGCTGACGCGGCGTGCGTTGCTCTATACGGAAATGGTCGTCGCCGACGCGGTCATCAAGGGCGCGCGCGAGCGCCTGCTCGGCTTTCATCCCAACGAGCACCCGGTGGCGTCGCAACTCGGCGGGTCAGACCCGGCGAAGCTCGCCGAAGCGGCCGCGATCGGCGAGGCGTTCGGCTACGACGAGATCAACCTCAATGTCGGCTGCCCGTCCGACCGGGTTCAGTCGGGCACATTCGGGGCCTGCCTGATGAAGACGCCACACCTCGTCGCCGAAGGCGTGGCTGCCATGAAGGCGGCGACGAAAATTCCGGTGACGGTGAAGTGCCGCATCGGCGTTGACGACCAGGATCCGGAAGAGGCGCTCGACACGATCGCCGAGGCGGTTTTCACCGCCGGCGCCGACGCGTTGTGGGTGCACGCGCGCAAAGCCTGGCTCGAAGGGCTTTCGCCGAAGGAGAATCGCGATATCCCGCCGCTCGACTACGGCCGCGTATACCGGCTGAAGCAGAAGCATCCGGGCCGATTCATCGGTATCAATGGCGGCATCCAGTCGCTGGAGGAGGCCGTCGGTCATCTCGCCCACACCGATGGCGTGATGCTCGGCCGCGCCGCCTATCACACTCCCGGCATTCTCGCCGGCGTGGACGCGCTGGTTTCAGGCGAGCCGCAGGCGGAGTTCGATTTCGCAGCGCTGGTCGAGACGATGGCGGATTATGCCGCCAGCCATATTGCAGCCGGCGGCCGTCTCGGCCACATCACGCGCCATATGGTCGGCCTGTTCCACGGACTGCCCGGAGCGCGCCGCTTCCGCCAGATTTTGTCAACCGACGCCAACCGGCCAGGCGCCGGACCGGAAGTGCTGCGCGAGGCATTTGCCGTGGTCGATCTCGAGGGCCTTCGCCAAGCCGCCTGACTCCGCCAAACTTCTCCATCTGATTTACAATGCCGGCCACGCGGGTTAGCGACGGTCCGGTCTTTTCTCGGGGATGACGGATGCCGGCGTTGGATATGGGTTGGGGTGAGATCGCCGGTTTCGCCGCCGCGATTGCCGCGGCGGGTGTGATCTCCGGACTTCTGGCCGGCTTGTTCGGTATTGGCGGCGGCGCGGTCATCGTGCCGGTATTCTATCAGGTGTTCGGCCTGTTCGGCGTCGATGAAAGCGTGCGCATGCATGTCTCGGTCGGGTCTTCGCTGGCCATCATCGTTCCTACAGCGTTCCGGTCCTTCATGGCGCACAAGGCGCGCGGCGCGGTCGACATGGACCTCCTGAAGTCGTTCCTGATCCCGGTGCCGGCGGGTGTTGTGCTGGCCTCGCTCGCCGCCGCCTCGATATCCAGTGAGGAACTGCGCATGATTTTCGCGGTGCTGGCGCTGCTCTTCGGCATCCGCCTCCTGTTCAACCGCGAAAGCTGGCGGCTCGGCGGCCACCTTCCCGGCAACCCCTGGCGCGCGCTGACCGGAATGGTGATCGGCTTCTTCTCGACCCTGATGGGCATTGGCGGCGGCATCATGAACGGCACTTTCATGGCGCTCTACGGCCGGCCGATGCATCAGGCGGTGGCGACCTCATCGGGCGTCGGCCTGCTGATCGCCGTACCGGGCACCGTCGGCTACATCTGGGCGGGGTGGGCCAATCCGGACCTGCCGATCGCCTCGACCGGCTATATCAATTGGATTGCCGTGGCGCTGGTCATCCCGATCGCTTTGATAGTCACGCCCTATGGCGTGCAACTCGCCCACTGGCTGAAGAGACGCCACCTCGAAATCGGTTTTGGGCTGTTCTGCCTGTTCGTATCGGCGCGATTCTTTATGAGCCTGGCTTAGGGTCTGTTGATATTCAGGTAATGCCGGCCTGCAAAC
>NZ_JAAKZF010000220.1 GCF_011045125.1 Allomesorhizobium camelthorni
AACCGCTGTACAATGTTGCCTGGAAAGGGTCATTTCGCTTGGTGATTTTGGGCCGGCGGGGCCATCGAGCGGGGGAACCCGGAAGATGATCTCGATGTGCGCGTCGTCGATTTCGACCCGGCGAACCACAGTGCGGATGATCTGCTGCATGCCGGTCCGATCAAGGCCGGCAAGCCCCGCTGTCACCTTGGCGGAGAAGTCTTCCAGACGACTGATGAGGAGTGAGAGTTCGCGTTCGTTCTCAGCCACTTCGACCGCCGCCTGGTGTCGCTCCTGAAGCTGGGAAAGGCGTTGTTTCAGGCCAGCGATCCGCGGTTCGAATTCCGCCTTGTCGATGACGCCCTCGGCGTAGCTGTCGATCAGCCGGCCGATGCCGCGACGCAAGCTGGCTATCTGTCGCTCCAGGCGGACGATCTCATCCGGCTCGCGGGTTTCGTCGCGAACTTGGACGAGGCGGCGGCGGTATTCGTCGGCCACGCGGCGCGGGTCCTTCAGGAGGCTTTTCACTTGATCCCACACCGCTTCTTCCAGGTGATCGCCGCGCACCGCCGAGTTGTCGCACACGGAGCGGCCGCTGAAGCGATAGCCATCCGCGCCGATACAACGATAGTAGCGCAGCGTATTCGCCGGGTCGTACTTGCGGGAACGAGGGGCGCGCTTGCCATAGTAGGCGTAGCCGCAACGCCGACAGACCGTGAGGCCCTGCAGCAGCCAATCCGCACTCGGCATGCGTTGGCGCTTGCGCTTCCGGTTCTCCTCAAGCTGTGCACGGGCCGCCTCGAATACGGTCGGATCGACGAGTGGGGGAACAGGGATCTCGACCCACTCTTCTGGAGGAACGGGAACGCGGCAAGTGGCCCGCGGCGAGGGCTGCGGATGGCCGCGGATCGGCCGCAACCGCGGTCGAGGTGGCAAGTAGCGGGCCCGGCCGAAAGCGGCGTGTCCGACATAGGCCGGATTGGCGAGCATGCCGCGGATCGTGGAGGCATACCAATGCGTGGCTCCTGTCCGCGTCGGGCAGCCGATCTGCTCGAGCCGCCGGCACACCTCCCGCAGGCTCATGCGATCCAGGCCGACCCATGCAAAGATCAGACGAACAATGTGCGCCTCCGCCTCCACCACCTCGAAGCGTGCCACGCCGCCGCCTTGCTCCCGGCCCACATAGCGGTAGCCGAAGGGGGCGCCCGTCAGAGCGCTGACGGAGCCGGAGCGTGCCGCGTGGCGGCGACCACGACGGCTCCGCTCGAGGATCTTGGCCCGCTCATATTCGGCGATCACGCCCTGAACCTGGAGCAGCAGATCATCTTCAGCGGTGCCGCCGATGGGGCGGTTCAGGAACACGATCTCCACACCGGAACGACGGAACTCGTCCATCAGCAGCGCCTGATGAGCGTAGCGGCGGGCGAGCCTATCGGGAGCATGGACGTAGAGACGCTCGACGTGGCCACTGGCAACCGCATCCCTCAGCCGCTCCAACGCCGGGCGAAGCAGGATCGAACCGCTGTAACCGTCATCCTGATAGCTGTAATCTGGCTCAAGCACGAAACCATCGGCGGCAATGCGTTCGTGCAACGCAGTGACCTGACTGGCAATCGTGTTGTCGCGCGTCTGGGCCTCGCTCGACACCCGCGCATAAAGTGCACATCGCGCCTCGGTCATTGCTCACCTCCCGATCTCGCTGTCACGCCCGTCACCTTCGATGACAGGCCCGTGCGACGTGCTGGCCGCTGGCTCGTGCGCCGGATGGTCGGCACAAGCCGAGCATAGGCCTCGAGCAGATGTTGGGGGCCGGTTCTTGTCGCTTCGAACGACACGTGCACGCGCAGCACAGGGCGATCCATGCGCCGGACCATGTGCGCCTCCATAGGCCGGCTCACAGCCGGGCCGTCGATGGCGCATTAAATCCTGTGGTGGCCCTGATTCGCCCGCGACAAATCGACTCGCATCCCGACCACGACAGGTCTCAACATGCTGCCGCCTATGCCTTGGACGCTCGACGCATACCGACCACTCAAAGCCACATTTGGCAACATTGTACGGGGGTCTGT
>NZ_JAAKZF010000221.1 GCF_011045125.1 Allomesorhizobium camelthorni
TGCCGAGTAGGTGGGGGCGTTACTGCCCCCACCCCTCACAGACCCGGACGTGCAGTTTTCCCGCATCCGGTTCCTCATGGTAGAGTTTCGCTCACGGTGGCAAACGAATGAAGAATCCTGGCTGGCGGCAGCGGATGGCGTTTCAGGATTTCGTTAAGGCGGGTCCATCGGAACACGCTTTGACGATCTCGCCGAGATAGCCATTTCTGCCATATCCTCACGACCTGGTGGGCGAACCATCGCAATCGCCGAGCATTTCCCCCGACGCCATAATAGGCGAAGTGGCCCCGCATCATGGACGAGAGATGGCGATGCTGATCGCGGATCGACCAGTTCCGGTGTTTCCGGCACCAGTCACTTACCGCAGCCAGCGCACGGGCAAAACGGCCCTTGGCCGTGACTTGCATCACCATGTCCTTGCCTTTGCGCGACCGTCCCCACACGTGGGTCAGGCCGAGAAAGTCGAAGTTGGCGCCTTCCGTCTCCGGATGCCGTGTGCTCTCCGTCCTTCGCGGGCGAAAGTCGACGAGACGCGTCTTGTCGGGGTGGAGCGTAAGCCCGAACCGTCCAAGACGTTTGTCCAGCACTGCCAGGACACGCTGGGCGTCGACGATGTTGTCGAACGCCATGAGCGCATCGTCAGCGTAGCGGGCAATGGTACAGCCCCCACGGAGCCGCGGCCGCACCTCGGTCTCGAACCATTCGTCCAGCACGTGGTGCAGGAAGATATTCGAGAGGCAGGGCGAGACCACGCCTCCTTGCGGGGATCCTTCGGCCGTTCGGCGCAGAAGACCGTCTTCGACGGCTCCTGCGTTCAGCCATTTATCGATCATCCGTCGGATGACGCCGTCCGTGACTCGCTGGTCGAGGAACGCCCGGAGGTGAGAGTGCGGAATCGAGTCGAAGTACTTCTGTATGTCGAGATCGATCACCCAATAGAGCCGCTTTGCCCACAGCACGTTCTGCATATTGCGGAGCGCCTGATGGGCCGAGCGGCCCGGTCGGAACCCGTACGAGCAGGGGTAGAAATCCTCCTCATAGACGGTCTCCAGCACCATCGTAATGGCGCGTTGCGCCACCTTGTCCTCGAAGGTCGGAATGCCGAGCATCCTTTGCGACCCATCCGCCTTGGGTATATAGGCCCGCCGGACCGGCGGCGCACGATATCGGCCGGACTTGATGCGCTCCAGGAGGTCCAGAAGTCTGGTCTCCAGGTTCACCTCATAGTCCGCCGCCGTGACGCCGTCGATGCCGGGGGCACCATCCTTGCGGGTCAGCCGGTAGGCCTCCTTCATCCAGTCCAGATCGATGACATGGTGGAGCGAGCACAGCGCCACACCCCGTTTCGTCCTCGCCAGTTCGGCTATCCGTTGTCGGTTCGTAGACAGGTTTGTGGGGTTCAGAGCCCCCTCCCATGTTTCAGGTCAACGGTTCTCTACACATGACGCCTCCCTTCGCTCCGTCGGGTCCCGGTGAGCCCAGTTCCCCGTCTTCACCGCTACTATGAAGGCGCTACGACTTCCCGCTCACGCATACCTGCTCCCTTATAGTTTCGGTCACAGGCCCCACATGCGCCTCCCATGTTCGTGCTCGCCGAGGCGCTCTCGATGAGCGTGGAGGACGCTCGTCGAGCCTGGACCCATGGTCAACCGGCGGTCCCTGTTCCGGCGTACTTCGCTTGTGGACGTAAGCGGGATCTCACAGGTTCCCTGGCGATCCATCCCATGCCTTTGCCCTGCTCCAAGACCCCGGCCGAGCCGCCAGAACCTCGCCCTGGCGGTTCCGACGATGCTGCCCCCGGGCTACCCACGCCGAAGGCCTCCGCATGCACATAATCTCGAGGCTGACACATGGCTTCAGCATCCGCTGTCTACGCTTCACGAGCGGCGTTGCCGTCGCCCATGCAAGACTCGCTTCCGGCTGGCGGGCTGCGCCTTTGCCGGGAGGGGGTCGAACCCTCTGGATCGCTTCGAAAGGTTTCAGGATCTACATTCCATTCTCCTTTCCAGGGCTTAGCCTGTCGCAAGGGTGGTCTA
>NZ_JAAKZF010000222.1 GCF_011045125.1 Allomesorhizobium camelthorni
TACAACACGACGACACACCGCCCACAGGACCGAGGAACGCGAGCTTTTTTACCCATGGCATCCCTGGGCTGGGCGTTGTGTTCACGTTCATGAGGTGATCGAGAAGGCGGCTTGGGACGTATTCCGCTGCAGCCTCTCCGGCCGGGCTTTCGATCGCTGGCTGGAGGTCCCAGCCTGGATGTTTGATCGGGCGGCAAGCACTGGCTGGCGCATCGCTGCCGTTCCCCATGTCGAGGTTGCCGCTTTGGCAGACTTGGCGACATTGCTTCAGGACGCGGCGACGATTTCCGGCACCTCATCGCAATCGCAAGATTCGGGCGCACCATCGGCTTCTCACGACGCGAATCGGGGAGAGGTCCATGCCGCGCCAGTCCACGACACACCAGTTCGATCTGTTCTCCAACCCGCAGGATCCGGAGACCGCACAGATGCCACCATGGCGGGCGCTGCCGGAAGAGACGCGCCTGACGCTGACAAAGCTGATGGTGCGCCTGATCCTCGACCACGTCGACGGCGAGTGCGCCGTGCAACGGGAGGAGGCGGATCATGATGCATGAGAAGATCAGGCCGCACCATCTGGAGCGCAAGGCGATCCTGTATGTGCGGCAATCCTCGCCCCATCAGGTTCTGCACAATCGCGAAAGCAGTGCCCTGCAATATGCAATGCGCGAGCGCCTGACGGCGCTCGGCTGGTCTCACATCGAGACGGTCGATGATGATCTTGGTCGTTCCGCAGCCGGCGGTGTCGCGCGCGCCGGATTCGACCGGATGGTGGCCGAAGTCTGCCTCGGCAAGGTCGGGGCGGTTGCAGCGCGGGAGGTATCGCGCTTCGCCCGCAACAGCCGTGATTGGCAACAGCTCATCGAGATGTGCCGCGTCGTCGATACCGTGCTGATCGACCAGGAGGCGATCTATGCGCCGCGTCAGGGCAATGACCGGCTGCTGTTGGGATTGAAGGGCAGCCTCAACGAATATGAGCTCGATCTTCTGCGACAGCGTTCTCTCTCGGCCCGCTACGAGAAGGCGCGGCGCGGCGAACTCGTCGTCGCTGCCCCAGTCGGCTTCGTGAAGGTCGGCGACAAGCTGGAGAAGGATCCCGATCGCCGCGTGCAGGAGGCCATCACGCTCATCTTCGACAGAGTCGCCGAACTCGGCAGTGCCCGGCAGGCGCTGCTTTGGTTTCTCGAGCATGGACTGGATTTACCTGCCAAACGCAACAATGGCGATGTCATCTGGCGCAGACCAAACTATGCGACCATCCACCGGATGATCGAGAACCCGATCTACGGCGGCGCCTATGCTTATGGTAAGACTCGTGTCGCGCCGGGATTTGGCATGTCCGCCGTTCGGTCAGGCGCTCGCCGCAAGGCGCGCGACGAGTGGCTGGCGCTAATCCCGGGCACACACGAAGGCTACGTCAGCTGGGAAAGGGCGGAAGCGATCCGCAAGATGGTGAGCGACAACGTACCCACGAGCCGGCATCATGGCGCGCCCAAGCACGGCAGTGCGCTCCTCGCCGGGCTGATCCGTTGCCGGCGCTGCGGACGCAAGTTGACGCTCCGCTACTCCGGAGCGAAGCATCATATTCCGCGCTACAGCTGCAGCCGCGGCTGGATGGACAATGCCGAACCCCGCTGCATCGCATTCGGCGGATTGCGTGTCGATGACGCCATCGAGGAAGCTCTTCTGCGGGTTGTCGAGCCCGGTGCCATCGCGGCCGCCGCCGAGGCCGAAGCGCAAGCTGCCAGTCGCCGCGACCAGGTTCGTGATGCTCTCGACCGTGACCTTGAAGCGGCGCGTTACGCTGCCGATCGGGCATTCCGGCAATATGACATGGCCGATCCCGAGAACCGGTTGGTCGCGGCCGAACTGGAGTTGCGATGGAACCGGGCGCTCA
>NZ_JAAKZF010000223.1 GCF_011045125.1 Allomesorhizobium camelthorni
GAGCTATGGTGGAAACTGGGTGATGACGGTTTGAGGAGAGCGGCGTATCGAGGCGGGTGATGAAGCCTGCCAGAACCTCTCGAGGAGAGCGATACGCCATGAACGAGACTATCAACATTGTTCGCCTTCGTCAGCCTGACGAGTTTGATGATCCACTGACGGATGTGCTTCGCACCGGGGCGCGCAAATTGCTGGCGCAGGCGATCGAGATCGAGGCCGAGACGTTTCTTGCCGAGATGCGGGATCTCAAGCTTGCCGATGGCCGTGACCGGATTGTCCGGCATGGTCACGGCCCGGAACGGAGCATCCAGACGGGCATCGGGCCGGTGCCAGTCAGCCGGGTGAAGATCCGGGATCGCGGCGCGAATGGCGAGGTTGATCGGGTCCGGTTCTCCTCATCGATCCTGCCGAAATGGGCGCGTCGGACGCGAAGTCTGGATGCGCTGCTTCCCGTTCTCTACCTGCGCGGCGTTTCGACAGGGGATTTCCAGGAAGCGCTGAGCGCGCTTATGGGCAAGGACGCGCGGAACCTTTCACCCTCGGTGATCACGCGGCTGACGGCGGAGTGGAACGCCGACTACGAGCGTTGGCAAAAGCGCGATCTTTCGGCGCGGCGCTATGTCTATGTGTGGGCGGACGGGGTTTACCTGCAGGCGCGCATGGAAGACCAAGCCGAATGCATGCTGGTCCTGATCGGCGCCACGCCCGAGGGCAGGAAAGAACTCGTCGGTTTCCAGACCGGCGTTCGCGAGAGCGCGCAGAGCTGGCGCGAGTTGCTGGTCGACGTGAAGCGGCGTGGCCTGAAGATCGCGCCCGATATTGCCGTCGGCGATGGCGCGCTCGGCTTCTGGAGGGCGCTCGACGAGGTCTTTCCCGGCACCAGGCACCAACGCTGCTGGGTGCACAAGACAGCCAACGTCCTGAACAAGGTGCCGCTCTCGGTGCAGGTCAACATGAAGACGGATTTGCGCGAGATTTACGGCGCGCCGACACGGTCAGCAGCCGAAATGGCGATCGATGTGTTCACCGAGAAATACGGCGTGAAGTACGACAAGGCGGTCGACTGCCTGACGAAGGATCGCGAGACGTTGCTGGCGTTCTACGACTTCCCCGCCGAACACTGGGATCATCTGCGAACGTCGAATCCGATCGAGAGCGTCTTTGCCACCGTTCGCCACCGAACGGTGCGCACGAAGGGCTCCCTGTCGTCGAAGACCGCCAGGCTGATGGTCTTCAAGCTCGTCATGGCCGCCGCCAAATCCTGGCGTCGATTGAAGGGACAAAATCAGTTGCCGAAACTGCTCGCAGGTGCCAGATTCCAGGATGGGATCGAGGTCATCGAAATGAAGCCGCAAAGCGCCGCTTGATCTACCCCGTCACCCAAAATCCGTCATAGCTCTCCACATCGCTTCCATGCCCTCATCGAATCAACTCAACTGCATGGAATCACAAACGATTCATATCATTCAACTTCTTTGTGGACCGACACTAAGGCCGGAAATGAAAGAGGCGATCGAATTTCTCCGGTCGCCTCTGTTCGATTCGGCCCTGCCGCTCTGCGTATCGCATCTGGCGCTGGCGATCCGCTGTGACAAACGAGCGCTTCATCGCACGCTGGCCGAAACCAGCAATGGGATCATGTCACTACTTCAACCGGCTCGATTACGTCGCGCCGATGAACCGAGAGCATGCGTTCTGCGTGGCGGCCGAGAGACTACTTGGCATTAATTCCCAAGCTCGGCCAGCCCATCCAACCGCCAATCCAGCGAGGTCTCCATGACACAGATCCGAGCCGACAACCAGCCCGTCACCCAAATCACCATCATCGATTCTGAACCGGG
>NZ_JAAKZF010000224.1 GCF_011045125.1 Allomesorhizobium camelthorni
GCTTCAGGTCCTCGACCAGCATCGCCGTGGCGTGGCGCGCGAGAGCCTGGGTCGGGGCGTTGGTATTGCCGCTGGTGATGTTCGGCATGATCGAGGCGTCGATCACCCGGAGGCCATCGACGCCGCGGACCCTGAGCTTCGCGTCAACCACCGCTCGCTCATCCTGGCCCATCCGGCACGTGCCGACTGGGTGCCACATCGTCGTCACGGCACGCTTTACCCATTCGCCGATCTCGGCGTCCGACTGGATGCCCGGACCAGGATCAATCTCTTCCTCGATCACCGGCGCCAACGACTCCTGCGCCATAACCTTGCGGATCGCGTGCACCGATTGCACCGCGGCCCTCAAGTCTTCTTCATCGCCGATGAAGTTCGGGTTGATGAGGGGCATCGACGTCGGGTCGCTGTCGGCGAGCCGCACCCAGCCGCGGCTCTTGGGCTGAAGCACTACAAGCTCGAAGGTGATGCCGGAGCGGTCCCCCGTCGCGCTGAGGTCCTGGTTCGCGATGATAGGAGCGTGATAGCATTGGATCGTGGGTTCGGCGGTGAAGTCGGACGGATTCCAGTGGGATACAGTCTCGATGCCGTTACCCGACGCCGGCCCATCCTTGGTGATGAGGTAGCGCAGGCCCGCCTTCACGGTACCAAGGCCGTGCGCGGCGGCCTGATAGCCGAGATCGCCTTTCACGTAGGCACGGACCGGTACCATCGGGTGGTCCTGGAGATTTTCGCCCACCTCCGGAGAATCGACGATCACGGCGATGCCATGCTGGCGCAGGTGCTCGGCCGGCCCAATGCCTGAGTGCATGAGAATCGTCGGACTATGAACGGCCCCGGCCGACAGCACGACCTCGCCGGCCATGATCACCTCATTGTCCATGAGCTCGACGCCGACAGCCCGCTCGTTTTCGATAAGAATGCGAACGACCGCCTTCCCGGTGAGAAGGGTCACGCGGCCCGACGCGAGGTGCGGACGCAGATAAGCATCGACCGCACTGCATCGGCGTTGATTTCCAACCGTAGACTGCACGGGCGAGACGCCGATCTGGCTCTTGCCGTTATAGTCGGGATTGAACGGGACGCCGTATTCCTGGAAGGCCTTGAGGCAGTATTGGTTCAGCTTGTTGATGCCCTTGGGCAACTGAACCGCCAGACCACCATTGATGCCGTGGTATTCGTCGTGGAAGGTGTCGTTGTTTTCCTGCACCATGAAGACGGGCAGCAGGTCTTCATACGACCATTTGCCGGTGTCGCCGACCGCGTCCTGCCACGCGGCGTAATCGCGTGTCTGACCACGGACGTAGGCCATCGCGTTGATCGAAGAGCCGCCGCCGAGCACCTTGCCTGAGCGATATGCTCGCTTGGTGCCGTGCTGGGGAACCGTCTCGTATTTCCAGACATGGCGGTCGTGGGCCAACATTTTGGCGAAGCCGGCTGGAATGTGGATGAACGGATCGCGATCCGTGTCACCCGCTTCGATCAGTGCGATCGAAGCATCGGTGTGTTCGGCGAGATAACTCGCAACGACGCAGCCGGCCGCGCCCGCGCCAACAATGACAATATCGTAGGCTTCCTCGGACATCAGCGTGTTTCTCTTTCGCACCATTTTTATCGTTCGATCACCAACCCAAGCTGGCGCCGCGCCATCGCGGTGCCGGATGCTGGGATTGATTGGACCAACTTTTGGAAAATGACTTCCCGCCGCGGGCGAGGGAAATGACCTCTCGCCATAGAGTCGATAGCCGATCGTTATTGCCGCGCCGCACGCGTGATGCCGTCGCGGGCCCGCGCAACTCGCCTCGATTTACGAATGGCGTGAGGA
>NZ_JAAKZF010000225.1 GCF_011045125.1 Allomesorhizobium camelthorni
GGACACCTCGAAAAACCTCGCATTCGGGACCGCATTTTGATTCACTTCGCCTGGTGATTTGCTCGGAGGCGTTGGATGCGGGGACAGGCGGGGTTCTGGGACATTGATGAGCGTTATGTGCGGCTGAGCGAGGCCGGCGATCCACTGGAGAAGCTGAACGCGGTGGTGCCTTGGGAGGTGTTTCGCAAGCCGCTGGCCAAGGCGCTGAAGCGCTCCGATGGCGCCAAAGGCGGCCGGCCGCCCTTTGATACGGTGATGATGTTCAAGATCATGGTGCTGCAGGCGCTCTACAGTCTCTCGGACGATCAGGCCGAGTTTCAGATCCAGGACCGGCTTTCCTTCATGCGGTTCCTGGGGCTGGGGCTCGGCGACAAGGTTCCGGACGCCAAAACGATCTGGTTGTTTCGGGAGCACCTCACGCAGGCCCGGGCGGTGGAGAACCTGTTTGCCCGGTTCGACAAGCACCTCAGCAAGGCCGGCTATCTGGCGATGGGCGGGCAGATCGTGGATGCCACGATCGTGGCGGCGCCGAAGCAACGCAACAGCGATGCCGAAAAGGGCCGGTAACAAGGCAGGAAAGGTGCCGGACGAGTGGCAGAAGAAGCCGGCCAGGCTGCGCCAGAAGGATCGCGACGCCCGCTGGACGGTGAAGTTCTCGAAAGCCAAGGCTGCCGAGGAGGGCAAGGCCAAGCTGCGCGACATCGCCATTCCCGCCTTCGGCTACAAGAACCATATGTGGACGGCCCCATCCTTGCAAGAAAGCTGGCAAGCTATTTGATCGGATCGCTTGCGATCATATGTCCGGCCTGTGGGCGCGATCACACATGACCGCTGGCCAAGATGGTTTCCGCGACGCAAGTTCCCAACACGCTAGCGGCCTGTGGCGACCGATGGTTCTTTCGGAGTGTCTCGCGTCTCGGATCGATCGATCACACCATCTGCCTCTTCTCTTGCAAGTTCCGGCCTCAGCTCAGCACGGTAGCGGTAGAGGCGCTCCCCGTAGCTGTCTGATCTTCATGCGGCGTGCGCCAAGGCAAGCGTCGCAGCATTTTTCCTGTAGGGCTCACCGGTCACCATCATCTTCCAAGCGATGCGGGCAATCTTATTGGCCAAAGCCACGGCAGCGAGTTTCGGCGGTTTGCGCTTGAGCAGATCAAAAAGCCAAGGCGAAACAGTGCCTCGACCGCATCGGGCATGCCGGATGACGGCGGTGGCCCCGACCACCAGCACGCTGCGCAAGGCTTCGTCGCCGGCACGTGTAATGATCCCGAGCCTGACCTTGCCGGCAGTAGAGTGATCCTTTGGCGTCAGGCCGAGCCAGGCGGCGAAGTGCCGAGCCGATTGGAAAGTCTCAGGTGCGGTCATCTTCATCACCAGCAGCGACGCACCGATCGGGCCGACGCCGGGGATTTGTGCCAGACGTCGACTGCATTCATTGGCCCGATGCCAGGCCATCAGCTTGGCATCGACCTTTTCCAGCTGCACCTGCAACTGCGCGTATTCCTTGCCGTGAAGAGCGAAAAGCTCCCGCGCCAAGTCCGGCAGCGTCTCGTCTGCCGCAATGCGCTCGAGCAACGGTTCGATTTTGCTCATCCCCTTCGCGGCCGTCAGACCGAACTCGGCTGCATAGCCGCGGATCGCATTGGCGAGTTGCGTTCGATTGCGGACCAGCCGGTCGCGCACGCCGGCCAGCATCAACGCCGCCTGGCTGTCGGCTGTCTTTACCGGCACGAACCGCATCGTCGGTCGGCTCATCGCCTCACACAGCGCTTCGGCATCCGCCGCATCGTTCTTGCCTCGCTTGAC
>NZ_JAAKZF010000226.1 GCF_011045125.1 Allomesorhizobium camelthorni
CGTGGCGGCGATGCCCCATCTGGTGCAGCTGCAGGAGAAACACAAGGACAGCGGACTGGAGGTCGTCGGAGTCGCGGCACATGAAGCCGCTCCAACGGCCGTTGAGGCCCGAACCAAGCTGGACGCGTGGTTGACCGAAAAGTGCTCGAATCTGAACTATCGGATCGCGTTCGACCACACAGGCGAAATGAACAGGCTTTGGATGGAACCCAGCTTGGCTGTCGGGATTCCGACCTCGTTCGTGGTCGACCGGGACGGCCACATCGCCTTTATCGGTCATCCGATGCAACTCGATGAGGTTTTGCCGAAGGTGCTCAGCGGCAGCTGGCGCACCAGCGATCAAGCGAAAGCCGCCGATGCGGAGCGGATCGCGACAAGCGAACCCCTAGCGCGCGAACAGGCGTTGAAGAAGCCGATCAATGAGAGATATTGGGCGGCGGTGAAGACAGAGGATTGGAAGACGGCGCTCTCGGCAATCGAAGAGGGCATCGCCTTGACGCCGGACGACATCAATTTCCGCCAGGCTCATGTGCATTTGTTGCTTCACAGAATGCGCGACATGCGCGCCGGTTTGCCGGTCATACGCCAATTGGTTCGCGACGCGATCGACAGAAACTCCGAGCATTGGATGATCGTGGCGCTAGACCAACTCTTCCATCCGAACCTTGATCATTCGCGCTTTCCGTCTGCTGAGCGCTTCGCGATGGGCAAGGAGCTGTCCGAACACATGCTGGCACTCAATCCCCCGCAAGGCGACGGCCGTAAGTTCCTGTCTTATCCGGCGGTCGCCCGGTACCATCATGAGAGCGGCAACAAAGATCGCGCGATCGAGTTGATCGAGCTGGCGCTGAAGTCGCTGGACGGTCCAGAGCCTATCGCGGACGGACTGAAACAGCACCTTCTACCGGATTTGCTGCAGGCCCTGGCCAACTACAAGGGTGAGAAGGTTTGTTACGGCGCTCTCTGTGCGGCTCCGCAAAAGGATCCTCCCAAAAGGTCAAAGCGGCGGCCGCGGAGGAAACCTAAGAAGGAGCGATAGTCGGAATGCCTTACTGGCCAATTCGTCCATTTCCCTGGCGTGGGTGTGCGGTCGGCCCAGGTGTCCAGCCCAGCCTCGCCGTCATCCGCAAACACGTGACCGACCAAGGAGAAGACGTCCCTGATCACCTCACCAAAAAAACCGCCGCCGCAGGTCTCCCGGACCCATCAAAGATGGCGCTCGAGTAAGGCTTGGCAACATGAAGACGGTTGCTCAGCCGGCTCGGCGCTGCCGGCCGATCCACCTGCTCCCACAGGCGGGGAAGACGGGGACGCAGCCGGCCGCCTATCTCAGCGCCACGTTAGCATTCGCAAGCTCCGGCAACGGAGAACCGTTCAACATCCGCACCAGGGACATCCAAAAATGGCAAAATCGAATTTCCGGCCGCTGCACGACCGCGTGGTCGTTCGCCGCGTCGAATCCGAAGCAAAGACCGCCGGCGGGATCATCATTCCCGACACCGCAAAGGAAAAGCCGCAGGAAGGCGAGATCATCGCCGTCGGCTCCGGCGCGCGCGACGAAGCGGGCAAGCTTGTTCCGCTCGACGTCAAGGCTGGCGACCGCATCCTGTTCGGCAAGTGGTCCGGCACCGAAGTGAAGCTCAATGGCGAAGACCTTCTGATCATGAAGGAATCCGACATTATGGGCATCATCGGCTGAACCGCCGAAACCCATTTCGCCTCTTCAACAGACC
>NZ_JAAKZF010000227.1 GCF_011045125.1 Allomesorhizobium camelthorni
AAGCGGGGCAGATTACCGGGCAGTCAAGCTTGAGCGGCTTGCCTAACGAGGTCCGGAAGCGGCGGAATGGGCTGTTGAGTTGGTATGCCGAGGCGGTCGCCGAGATAGCGGAAGAATGAGATGTCGAGCTTGATGCAGGTCTTCATCAGGCCGAGCAGGAGGTCGCGGGCGTTCTTGCCTGCCTCACTGACGGTTCCGCCGGAGATCTTGCGCTTGGTGACGAAGGCGCGGATGTCGTTTTCCGAACCATTGGTATGCAGCGGGATCTCGGGGCGGTCGAGAACGCGCAGGAGTTCCTGCTTGCGGCGATGCAGCCGGGCCAGCAGCCGGTCGAGCATGACATAGCCGGTTCGTCGTTTGAACAGGCGCTCGAAGCGGGCGCGCAGGGCCGCCGCGCGGCGCGGACACGGGGCGCGCTGATAGCTCTTCAGATCGCGATAGAACCACCAGATCAACTGGCGCATGACGTCGACGGCCTGGCGCTGATCCGGCGTCATCGGCATCAATTTGTGGACGAGCCGCTCGGCATGGACCCAGCACAGCGCATGATCGCCGATGCGGAACTGACCGGCATCATCGGAGACGATCACGGCGTCGGCAAGAAAGCCGTGGTGGCGGATCGCCCCCCACATCGCGCCTTCGGTGGCGATCTTGACCGGGTTGGGCTCAACCGCAAGCTGGTCAAGGCCGAGTGCGGCCAGATGCGCAGCCCACGCGGCGCTGTCGGCAAATGCCCTGTGCGGCGCAGCTGCCAGCCGCTCGAGCGCTGGACCGGCGAGGTTGCGGCCGCGCATATAGGCCAGGGCCTCTTCATTGATGATGTAATCGCTGTGCCCGGCGCGCAGCGTCGCTAGGAACGCCGCGCGGGACTTCGAGCGCCCGGTGCGGAACGCGGTGAAGCGGTCATCGCCGATCTGGGTGGTGTAGCCGTCCCGGTTGGCGTGGCGCGCCGACGTATCATCGACCGTGATCCACCGCGCCGTCGCCAGCCCGGCGCGCAGCACATCACGGTCCTCCGCGGCGAAGGCCTCCAGATCCTCCTCCGAAATCAGCCGCACCACCTGGCGCTTCGAAATGTCGACCCCGATCCCGGTCAACAACGCCGTCAACCGCTCCGTCGTTACCTGCCCCTGAATGTGGCAGGCCAGGATGAAGCGGCGCAGGTTCGGCCCCCAGCCGCCAACAATCCCCGCCGGCAACGGCGCCACGATCGTCTCGCCCGCCGGCGTCACCCACCGCTCGCGGCGGTAGCGCACCACTTCGGCCGACAGAATCAGATCGCGTACCAGGATCGTCTCATACCCTTTGAAGCGCGAGCCCGCGGGGGGACTCACCGCAACCGTCACCTCGCGGCTCACGCGACCGCCGTCGCGCTTGGCGCCGCGCCGGCGGCGCTTGCCTTTACTAGATGACGGCTGCGTCGCTTTCTCCATGCCCGACGGCCTGGGCGGCTTGTCCGGGGGGCGCGGCGGCAGGTTCTTCAGCCGGGCGATCTCGTCCTTCAGGGTCTGGTTCTCGGCACGAAGCGCCTGCTTCTCGATCTCAAGGATCTCAACCCGGCCTTGAAGACCGCGTACTTCGCCGATCAGCGCAGCAACCAGCCCGCGGAGATGAGCGAGCGACAGGCCTTCAAGCGAATCAGTCGGTGGTAGCGTCACGCAAATGGTGAATCACGAACGCGATCGCCTGCAAACCCCCGCCGCCCGGAAATCTGCCCCGGTT
>NZ_JAAKZF010000228.1 GCF_011045125.1 Allomesorhizobium camelthorni
AAGCTGACCCCCAAGCTCCTGCTCCAGCTTTTGCACGCCTTTGGTCAGCGCCGGTTGCGTGACGTTGCACATCTCCGCAGCACGCGTGAAATTCAGCGTGCTCGCAACAGCTAGAAAGTACCGAACTTGATGGAGTTCCATGGATGTTCACCGTGAGTTGTTGCGGTCGCTACTGCGCCGTTCGCGATTGCTTTACAGCGGCTGCGGGGCACGGGGGCACCATATCGTGAAGCCAGCGTGCCACCGCTGCCGCCGACGGGCGGAAAGGCGTTCGTTTGGGTGCCAGGTCTACATCACACCCTCGAGGGGAAGACGGTGCCGCGCATCAGAAAGCGGGTGCCCTCCTCGTCGGCGATATGCACGTGGACGGCGTTCAGCTTGCGGCTCATGGCTTCGATGATGCGCATACCTAGGCCTGACGTTATCGGGGCTTTGTGAACATCCGCGATGCCATAGTCCCTGACCTCCATCCGAAACTCGGATTGATTCAGGAAGAACAAGCAAATGTCGATGTCGCCCGGCTCATCAGGAGCATAGGCGTGTTTGCAAGCGTTTATGACGAGCTCATTGATCAGAATACCCAGCATACTCGCAAAGTCAGCCGGCACTTCGAACGACTGGATTTCTGCGGTGATCTGCTTGCGAGCCACGCCGCCGCTACAGCCTTGCTCGATCTTGGCAGTTAACTCGAGGAGATAGGGCTCGATGTCGAGAGTATGCGCCGAACTCGATTGGTATAACTGCTGATGGACGGCGGCCACGGCATCGATGCGGCGCACCGCAGCCCGCAGGGAATCGCAGACCAGTTGGTCGCACGTTTCCCTGGCCTGCATGGAGAGGAGGGAGGAGATGAGTTGAAGGCTGTTCGCGATGCGATGGTCGATCTCCTGTTGCCTCATGGGCGCAACCGGTACAACTATTGTCGCGTCTGCGGACCTGCTGCTCAAATCACCCGTCATGCGAACCTCCATGTGTAGATGCACGCTATGTTGATGAATTTGCGCAGGCAGTGGAATCATACACTGGTCTTATTTCGACCAACCAAAGAAGCGGACGCTGACGGCGACCACGGTGAGGTCGCGGTTGCGCCGATAGTGTTCTCTAATGGGTCAAGGGGCGGCGGCTCGGTTGGGAGCGTTATCGACGCTTTCGGGTGCCTGCGTTCTCTACGTGCTCCTGGGCACTTGATGGGGTCAGCTGGGTATGGAGCGGCTTGGTTGAAATCGCAGTCGGCCGATCAGATCGACCGCATGCTACAGAATCGGCGCCGTCATCCATTCCCTCCCTCGGGCGTCGCTCCCGCTCGGGAGCTCGTTTCGGTCTCCTGTCCTGTCCGGTTCGCTGCCGATCGGCTACGCGGGTTTGAACTCGGTGCCGTGCCGGAGCATGGCATGCATGATGATCGCAAGCCGCCGGGCGAGTGCGATCCGCGCCTTTCGCATTGTAGACCGCGCCGCGATCGCCAGCGCCCAGTCCTTCAGCTTCAGCGGACCTTTGTAGCGCGTCAGCATGACGTTCGCCGATTCGTAGAGCAGCGATCGCGTTCGCCGGTCGCCGCACTTTGAGATGCTGCCGGTATAGTCGACCTCGCCCGATTGATAGCGACGCGGCACCAGGCCGAGATAGGCGCCGATGTCGCGAGACCTGCGAAAGCGCTCGGGATCATCGACGGCGGCCGTGAAGGCGAGCGCGGTGAGCTTG
>NZ_JAAKZF010000229.1 GCF_011045125.1 Allomesorhizobium camelthorni
TTAAGATGCTATGGGGCCGGCGGCGAAGGTGGCACTTTCGGCGCTTCCAACCAACTCGATGGAGAGCCCCCATGCCGCAATCAAACGATCTGAGCCGGTCCGTCGCCACCCTCTGCCAGGAAGGCACAATCGTCGTCGTTATCGAGATGAGTCAATCGAGCTGGCTTGTCGCGGGAATGTTGCCGGGCGTTGAACGACACCCCCTGAAGAAGCTGGCGCCTGATGAGAATGGGCTGTTGCGGCTTGTCCATCGCTGGCGTGACGAAGCGGCCCAGTTGGAGCGCGAGATCGAACGCATCGTTGTCGCCTTCGAGGCAGGGCGTGACGGCTTTTGGCTGGCACGCTGGCTCAGGACGCGCGGTATCGAAGCCTATGTCATGCATCCATCGAGCGTCGCCGTGTCGCGTGAGCACCGGCGTGCGAAGACCGATCGCCTCGACACGGAGCTGCTGATGCGCGCCTTCCTTGGCTGGCTGCGTGGAGAAAAGCGCCACTGCAGCATGGCGGCTATTCCGACAATCGAAGAGGAAGACGCCAAGCGGCCGAACCGCGAGCGAGAAAAGCTGGTCGGCGATCGCACGCGCATCATCAACCGCATGAAGGCGGCGCTGGCCCGCCTGGGAATCCGTGGGTTCAATCCGACGTTGCGCAAGGCGGAGGAAAAGCTCGTTGCGTTGCGCACGGCGGAAGGTATCCCTCTTCCTGAAAACACCCAGGCGGAGTTCCGCCGCGACATGGCGCGGCTACGTCTGGTGCGTGAGCAGATCAAGGCCATCGAGCAGGAACGTCTGCGCAAGCTGGAGACGGCCGCGGCTGCCGAAAAGGGACCTCACGCGATGGTTCGCCTGATCGCGAGTGTCATCGGCGTCGGCATCGAGACCGCGGATATGCTCGTGCACGAGGTCTTGTCCCGCAACCTTCGGGATCGAAAGGCGGTAGCGCGCTATGCTGGCCTCACCGGCTCTCCTGACGAGAGCGGCACGCGACGGCGCGAGCGAGGCCTCGCAAGAGCCGGCAATGCCCGGGTGCGGCGCGGGATGATCCAGCTCGCCTGGCGTTTTCTCCGGTTCCAGAAGGATAGCGCTTTGGCGCAATGGTTTCGGAAGCGGACAGAGGATGGTCGCGGAGGCACGCGCAAGACCATGATCGTGGCCGTCGCGCGGCGCCTGCTCATCGCGCTCTGGCGCATGGCCACCATGGGCGAGATCCCGCAGGGCGTCGCACTGCGTGCGGCTGCGTAGCATAGACGGAGAGGACCAACCATCGGAGCCTGCGGCGCCAAGCTCGCCGGGTTCCCAATAATCCGAGGCGGTGGCGTACCGGCTTGGCACATGGGCTTTTCACCGTGATTAAGAATGGTCCCGCCGCCCCGGAGCCTTGCTCGCGATGCGCATTACTGCATCATGGTCCGGGTCTCAGCACCCGCCGCATACAAGTACGCGAGAACATTGTCTCGCACCTGGCAGGCTCCCCTCGGCATCGACGTTCGTGACGACCGCAGTCCCAAGCTTTGCTGTTATGCCGCTGGCCCAGCGTCATCGTTTTAGTCACCAATCGACCAGCCCTCCAATCGAACGAGGCCATGAATGAATGAAAAAAGATCGTTGACAAAAACCTCCCCATACAAG
>NZ_JAAKZF010000023.1 GCF_011045125.1 Allomesorhizobium camelthorni
GTAGTAGCCGACGAAGATGGCGAGCACGAAGATCGCGAAGCGGAACACGAAGGGATCGATCACGCCGCCGGAGACGACATGGGCGGCGGCTGCGGCCGCATCACCCGCCGCCTCGGTGCTTTCAAGCGCCGCGCGCGCGGTGGCGACGGCCTGCTCGAGCTGGTCGAGCGCCTGTTCGAGAGCGGTCTTTTCCATCACGCGTCTCCCCTGTTCTTGCCGGGCACGATCGGCTTGGGCTTAGCCACCGCCGGTTTCCTGGGCGCCGTCGGCTTCTTCGCGACAGCCTTTTTCGGCGCGACATCGAGGCCGGACTCGGCGCCCTTGGCAGCCTTCTTGACCGCAGGGTCGTCGCCGCGATTCTGGCCGGGAACGATAGGCTTGGATGCGGCCGGCGCCGCAGCTTCCTTGCCAGCGAAGTTCGGATGCACGACCTTGCCACCATCCGTCAGCATGGTCGCCTTGACCAGTTCGTCGTCGCGATTGATCGCGAGCTGCTTCGTGCCCTTGTCGACCATGGTTTCAAGGAAGGCGAACAGGTTGCGCGCATAAAGCAGCGAGGCGGACGCCGCGACGCGGCCGGGCACGTTCAGATGTCCGACGATCTTGACGCTGTTGTCGAGCGTGATCACCGCGCCGGGGACAGCGCCTTCGACATTGCCGCCGCGCTCGACCGCGAGATCGACGATGACCGAGCCGGGCTTCATCGATTGCACCATGGCGGCCGAGACCAGCTTCGGCGCCGGCCGGCCGGGAATGAGCGCGGTGGTGATGACGATGTCCTGCTTGGCGATGTGCTCGGCTGTCAGCGCCGCCTGCTTGGCCTGGTATTCCTTCGACATTTCCTTGGCGTAGCCGCCAGCAGTTTCGGCTGCCTTGAACTCCTCGTCCTCGACCGCCAGGAACTTCGCGCCGAGCGAGGCGACCTGCTCCTTGACGGCGGGGCGCACGTCGGTGGCGGTGACGATCGCGCCCATGCGGCGTGCCGTGGCGATCGCCTGCAGCCCGGCGACGCCGACGCCCATGACGAAGACCTTCGCCGCCGGCACCGTGCCGGCCGCGGTCATCATCATCGGCAATGCGCGGTCATACTCGGCCGCGCCGTCGATGACGGCCTGATAGCCGGCGAGATTGGCCTGCGAGGAAAGCACGTCCATGACCTGCGCGCGGGTGATGCGCGGCATGAACTCCATCGAGAAGGCGGTCACGCCGGCCTTGGCAATTGCAGCGACCGCCGCGTCGTTGCCGTAGGGATCCATGATGGCGATAACGGCCGCGCCCGATTTGTAGCTTTTCAGCTCGGCTTCGCTCGGGCGGCGCACCTTGAGCACCACGTCCGCCTTCGCCGCGTCCGACGCCTTGCCGATCGCGGCTCCCGCCTTGGCGAACTCCTCGTCGGTGATGCGCGAAGCCAAGCCGGCGCCCGCCTCGACGATCACATCGAGGCCAAGCCCGCAAATCCGCTTCACCGTATCCGGCGAAGCCGCGACCCGCGGCTCGTTCGAATCCACTTCCTTCGGAACGAAGACAATCTGCCCCACCGCGTGTCCCTCTTCGGCTGGATTTCAATCGGACGCGGAGAACCCGCGGCCGGGAAGGATCGTCAGGCGACGTGCCTCGGCGCGCGGCGGATCAGATAGATGCCTATGGCGCAGATGATCAGGAAAAGGAACAAGGCGGAAAAGAAGCCGGCATTGGTGAAGAAGCCGAACGCCATCGCCACAAGCAGCGCCAGGCAGACGAGCGAACCGTATTTGGCGAGCAGCAGAAATCCCAGATAGGTTTTCTCGTGCTCGGAATAGTCCATGTCGGCGCCCATTTCGAGCGGGCCGTTCGGCGCGTGGTCAGCCATCAATAAACCCCTTGAAAATCCTGTCCTGCGCACATAGCGAAAACGGCGCGCAAGGGCAATGCCGCGATTGCCGTTCTGGATGCGACAAGAGATCAGCAAAAACGTGGTAGGTGCGACGCCTACCACGTCCAAACTCCCGTAATGAATCGATTTTGGCGGAGCGTTTCCGCCCGAACGCGCGTTAAATAGGTGCGGAGGTTTCTGGTTGGGAGGCAGACATGGACGAGACCCGCGAACCACCGAGCGTGGACAACATCGCAAGATGGGAGGCGCCACCATTTCCCGCGAGTTCCAGCGAATACATCACCGTGCTGGCGCATTACCATCGCGCAGAAATGGGCCGGATGGCGGGCTGGCGCGACCGCATCGACCGCACCACCAATTGGGCGATCACCGGCGTGGCGGCGATGCTCTCGCTGTCGCTGTCGTCGCCCACCTCGCATCACGGCGTGCTTCTGTTCGCCATGGTTCTGGTGCAGTTGCTGCTCCTGATAGAAGCGCGGCGCTACCGCTTCTTCGACGTTTATCGAGGCCGGGTGCGCCGGCTGGAAAAGCACTATTTCGCCCAGATCCTCGCGCCATTGCCGGATCCAAGCGCGGGCTGGGCAGAACTCCTTGGCCAGGATTTGCGCCGGCCGCGATTCCTGATCCCGCTACACGTGGCGATGTCGCGGCGGCTGAAGCGAAATTACATGTGGATGTTTCTTATCCTTCTGCTCGCATGGGTGCTCAAGATCTCGACGCCCAAGCTGCAGGAGGAAGGGACCGCGCGCGAACTGGCCTGGTCTTTCAACGAGGTCATCGGCAGCGCAGCATTCGGGCCGATATCCGGCTGGGTCATCCTGCTCGGCGTGGCGGCCTTCTATTGCTGGCTTGCCTATACCGCGCTCAGGCCCGATGTGGAGACCGTCGAAGCGACCTACGGAGAAGTTCACGTTTGAGGGGTTGAGCCGCCTCAAGCCAGCCAACGCTTGCGCCGCTTGTAGTGCTTCACGTCCTTGAACGATTTGCGGCCCTCGCCGGCTACGCCGAGATAAAATTCCTTCACATCCTCGTTTTCGCGCAGCGCCGAGGCCTCGCCGTCAAGCACGATGCGGCCCGATTCGAGGATGTAGCCGTATTTGGCGAAGCGCAGCGCCACGTTGGTGTTCTGCTCGGCAAGCAGGAAGGACACGCCCTGCCCCTCGTTCAGCTTCTTCACGATCTCGAAGATTTCTTCCACGAGCTGCGGCGCCAGGCCCATGGAGGGCTCGTCGAGCAGGATCATCTTGGGACGGCTCATCAGCGCCCGGCCGATCGCCGTCATCTGCTGCTCGCCGCCCGACGTGTACCCGGCGAGGCTGGAACGGCGCACCTTCAGGCGCGGGAAATATTCGTAGACGAGGTCGAGGTCGGCACGGATCGCGGCCTTGCCGTCGCGGCGCGTGAATGCGCCGGTCATCAGATTGTCTTCGACGGTGAGATGGCCGAAGCAGTGGCGTCCTTCCATCACCTGGATGCAGCCGCGCCTGACCAGATCGTTGGGCGACAGCGCCTGGACTTCATTGCCCTCGAACACGATCGAGCCCTTGGTGACTTCGCCGCGCTCGGCGTGGAGCAGATTGGAGATCGCCTTCAGCGTCGTCGTCTTGCCCGCGCCATTGGCCCCGAGCAGCGCGGTGATGCCGCCCTGCGGCACGGTCAGCGAAACGCCCTTCAGGACGAGGATGACGTGATCGTAGATCACCTCGATATTGTTGACCGAGAGGATCGGGGTGGCGGGGTCGATGGCAGGTTCGGTGCCGTGCATCTTGTTGCTTCCCTGATGGATAGACGCCGCATCGCGGCAGCGATCCTTCTCCCCGTTTACGGGGAGAAGATGCCGGCAGGCAGATGAGGGGCGGCGTTAACTTTGCAAATGTTGTCGCTGCCCCTCATCCGGCCCTTCGGGCCACCTTCTCCCGTGAACGGGGAGAAGGGAGAAAAGTGCTACATCTTGCACTCTTCGCTGACCGGCCACGGCGCGTTGGCGGCGGCGTAGTCCTTGGCCGCGGTTTCAACCAGCGGGTCGATCGCCGCGCGGTCGGCAGTCAGCAGTTCCGACACCTTGTTGAACTTCGTGCCGTCCCATTCGATCATCCACGCCCCGGAATGGCCGGTGTGGTCGGCGCAGCTCGTCGAGAAGGGCGGGATCATGCCCTCAAGGCCGAGTTCGGCGATGCGCGCCTCGTCGAATTTGAGGTTTTCCAGGCCCCAGCGCAGCTGCTCGGCGTTGACGACCTTAGTGTCGAAATGCTCCTGCGCGACCTTCACGCCCTCGGCGAGCATCGCCGAGATCAGGACGCCGCGCTGGTAGAACACCCAGTCGAACTCGCCGCCGGCCTGGTCGATCATCGACTTGCCGGTATCGACGATATGCTTCTTGATGTCCTGCATGGCCGGCGCTTGCGAATTGGGCAGGCTCCACGAGATCGCCCGATAGCCCTTGGCGGCCTCGCCCGAGACCTTCATGTCGCCGTCATGGCCGGACCACCAGATGCCGACGAACTGGTTCATCGGATATTTGGTCTTGACCGCTTCGGTGATGGCGCCGGCGTTCATCGCGCCCCAGCCCCACATCAGCACGAAATCGGGCCGCTCGCGCCGAATCTGCAGCCATTGGGCCGACTGGTTCTGCATCTCCTTCAGACCGACCGGGATCGGCAGGAGAGTGAAGCCGTGCTTCTCGGCGGCCTGCTCGAACAGCGGGATCGGCTCCTTGCCGTAGGGATGGTCGAGATGCAGAAGCGCGATCTTCTTGCCGCTGAGGCTGGCGAGATCGCCTCCCGAGATCGCCTGCAGGACCATGTTGGCGCCGTCCCAATAGGAGGCCGGCGGGTTGAACGCCCACTGGAAGGTCTTGCCGTCCTGCATGGCCGAGAAGCCGTAGCCCGGCGCGAGAATCGGGATCTTGTCGACATTGGATTTCGGCAGCACCTGGAGTGTGATGCCGGTCGACCAGGGCTGGGTGACGATGCCTGTCGCCTTGGTCTTTTCGTAGCACTCGACGCCCTTTTCGGTGTTGTAGCCGGTCTCGCATTCCTCATAGCCGAGCGTCACGCCGTTCACGCCGCCGTCGCGTTCGTTGAGCATCATCATGTAATCGCGCTGGCCGTTCATCAGCGGGATGCCGGTGGACGCGAACGGACCCGTCCGGTAGCTGAGGTTGGGCAGGCTGACGCTGTCCTGGGCAATGGCCGGGGCGGCGAGCACCGTACCCGCGGCGAGCGCCGCGCAAAGCAGGGTGGTCTTCAGCAGTCTTTTCATTTCATTTCCTCCACTTGTTCGTTTCTCCGTTACGGATCGGGCGAACCAACCCCGTATTCCCTGGCCGATCTTGATCGACCATGACCTTTTCCGAAAACCGGGTACCACTTTTCGGGATCATGGTCCTAATGCGGGAACGGCCACATGATCAGTTTCTCCCTGATGATTTCCCAGAAGCGAGCCAACCCGTGCGGCTCCACGATCAGGAACATTATGATCAGCCCGCCGATGATCATGGTGTTGAGATGTTCCGCCATCGATGAACTGATCGGAATGCCGAAGGTGGCCGGCAGCGTGCCGATGATGACCGGCAGCGCCACGATCAGGATCGCGCCGAGATAATTGCCGAGGATCGAGCCGAGCCCGCCGATGATGGCGATGAACAGCACGCGGAACGACAGCGGAATGTCGAACAGGTTCGGCTCGGCCGCACCCCGCCACAGGAACACGAACAGCGCGCCCGAAATGCCGACGATATAGGACGACACGGCGAAGGCCGACAGCTTGGCCTTCATGAGATTGATGCCGACAAGTTCTGCGGCGATGTCCATATCGCGCACCGACTTCCAGATGCGGCCGATGCGGCCGCGCGTGATGTTGATGGCGAAGCAGGTTACTAGGGCGACTACGCAGAGCACGAAATAATATTGCACGATGGCCCGGGCGTTGGGGCCGGCGACCGCGACGCCGAACATTTCTATCGTCGGCACCTGGATCGCGCCGGAGGCATTGTAATTGTAGAGCCATGCCCACTTCTCGAACAGCCACACCAGGAAGAACTGGGCGGCGAGCGTCGCGATCGCGAGATAGAAGCCTTTGATGCGCAGCGACGGCAGGCCGAAGGCAACGCCGACGGCGGCCGAGAAGAAGCCGGACAGGCCGATGGCGATGAGGATATTGAGCTCCGGGAAAATGGTGAGGAGCTTGTAACAGGCATAGGCGCCGACGCCCATGAACGCGCCGGTGCCGAGCGAGAGCTGCCCAGCATAGCCGGTCAGTATGTTGAGCCCGAGTGCCGCGAGCGCATAGATCAGCACCGGCGTCAGCAGCGCCTTGAATGCGAACTCGTTGGCCGTCATCGGAAACACGACGAAGGCGAGCACCAGGATAAAACCGAGCAGCCACGCATCCTGCTTGACCGGGAACAGCGCGTGATCGGCCTCGTAGCTGGTTTTGAACTGGCCTGCGGTGCGGTAGAGCATGGTTATGACCTCCCGCCATTGAAAATGCCTGCGGCGATGCTGCTACGGGGGGTGGGAAGGAACGCGGCGGTCATTGTCATCATCACCTCACACCCGCTCGATGATCTTTTCGCCGAACAGGCCCTGCGGCCGGAACAGAAGCACGATCAGCGCGAAGACGAAAGCGAACCAGGTTTCGGTGTTGCCGCCGAGCAGCGGCTGGCCCCAGTAGATCTCGAACAGCTTTTCCAGAATGCCGATGGCGAGGCCGCCGATGATCGCGCCTGGCACCGATTCAAGACCGCCCAGCATCAAGACCGGCAGCGCCTTGAAGGCGATCACCTCCAGCGCGAAGGAGACACCCGCGCGGGCTCCCCAGACGATGCCGGTGGCGAGCGCGATGACGCCGGCGATGAACCAGACCAGCACCCAGATCGTCGACAGTGAGATGCCGACCGATAGCGCCGCCTGGTGGTCATCGCCGAGCGCGCGAATGGCGCGGCCCATCTTCGACTTGTTGAGGAAGAGGATAAGCCCCGCGACCAGAAGCACCGCACCGACGACGGCGGTCAGATCCTTCTGCTCGATCGAAACGAAGCCGCCAAACGGTTCGAAAGTGAAGCTGCCGGTCGGGATGAACAACTGCTCGGTGATCATCACCTTGTTTTCGCCGCCGAAGATGATCTCGCCGAAGCCGATCAGGAACAGCGTAATGCCGATCGTGGCCATGAACAGGATGATGTCCGGCTGGTTGACCAGCGGGCGCAGCACCACGCGCTCGATGGCCACGGCGAGCAGGAACATGACGACCAGCGTCAAAGGCAGAGCGAGCAGCGCCGGCACACCCTTTTCATAGAGGCCGACCAGCGTGAGCGCAGCGAACACCACCATGATGCCTTGCGCGAAATTGAAGATGCGCGAGGACTTGTAGATGAGCACGAAGCCGAGCGCGATCAGCGCATAGAGCACGCCGGCGACCAGCCCCTCCCACAGCACCTGGATCAGAAAATCAGGCGCGCCGAACATGTCCTGGAACGGTTTGACGAAAATGCCTTCGACCAGGTTCATAGGATACCCCGCAGGCGAACGTGATAAAGCAGCAGAATAGTCTTGGCGTCGCGGATTTCGCCGCTCGCCACCATCGCGAGCGCGCGCTCGAAGCCGATTTCCAGGACCTCGATGTTTTCGTTTTCGCCGTCGGCGCCACCGCCATTGGTCGGACGGTCAGAGGGATTGTACTCGGCCATGAAGAAATGCAGCCGCTCGGTAACCGAACCGGGACTCATGAAGATGTCGAAGACGGGCTCGACATCGCCGATGCGATAGCCGGTTTCCTCGGCCACTTCGCGGCGGATCGCATCGCCCGGACTGTCGTCGTCGAGCAGGCCGGCCGGCGCCTCGATCATCTGACCGCTCGTAATGCCGTTCAGGAAAGCAGGGAGCCGGAACTGCCGCGTCAGCACGACGCTGCGGCGCGCGCGGTTGTAAAGCAGGATCGTCGCCCCGTTGCCGCGATCGTAGGCCTCGCGGGTCTGCCGCTGCCAGGAGCCGTCAGCAAGGCGGAGATCGAAATCGTAGCGGCTCAGATGATACCAGTTGGCCGACAACGGCGTCACTTCATGCATGCGAACGCCGCTCTGTTCCGGCGGCGGAAAGCTCGACGCGGCTGTCGGTTTCGGTCGCTGGCTCACCTTGATTCTCCCCCCGCCACTTCCATGCGCTTCAGCCAGCCAGTTGCGGGAACAGCCCGAGCAGGCCGACGATGATCAGATAGATGGCGACGATGTAATTCAGAAGCCGCGGTACGATCAGGATCAAGACCCCGGCAATCAGGGCGATCAGCGGCGACAGCGGCAGGGTTCCGATATCCATGTCGATTTCCTTTCAATGCGCGACGCCGAGATAGGCGTCAATCACGTCCTGGTTGGATTTCACGGCATCGGGCGTGCCGTCGGCGATCTTTTTGCCATAGTCGAGAACGACGACGCGATCGGAAAGGTCCATGACCACGCCCATATCGTGCTCGATCAGCGCGATCGTCGTGCCGCGCTGCCGGTTCACGTCTATGATGAACCGGCTCATATCCTCCTTCTCCTCGAGGTTCATGCCGGCCATCGGCTCGTCAAGCAGAAGCAGCGACGGCTCCATGGCGAGCGCGCGGCCAAGCTCCACGCGCTTCTGCAGCCCGTAGGGCAGCTTGCCGACGGGAGTGCGGCGGATGTGCTGGATTTCGAGAAAGTCGATGATCTCCTCGACTTTTTCGCGGTGCTCGATCTCTTCGCGGAGCGCCGGGCCGTGCCACAGCATCTGCCAGAACAGCGTGCGGTGCATCATAACCGAACGGCCGGCCATGATGTTGTCGAGCGTCGACATCCCCTTGAACAGAGCGACGTTCTGGAAGGTGCGGGCTATGCCCTGGCGGACGGCGTGATGCGGCTTCATCGCCCGCCGCTCCTGGCCCCTGAAGACGATGGTGCCCTCCTGCGGCGTGTAGAAGCCGTTGATGACGTTGAGCATCGACGTCTTGCCGGCGCCGTTGGGGCCGATGATGGCGCGGATCTCGCCCTTCTTCACGTCGAAGGAGATGTCGGTGATCGCCTTCACCCCGCCGAACCGCAGCGAGACGTTCTTCACCTCCATGAGCAACTCGCCCGGCGCCAGTCCGTCATCCGGCGCCGCGACGATCTCCACCGCATCCGGGTGCACGTTCACTCCACCGCCTCCCTGGCCGCTCGCTGCGCGACCGGATAGGTCTTCGCATCCACGATCTTCACCGTGGCGCGGACCACGCCCTTGCGTCCGTCCTCATAGGTCATCTCGGTTTCTACGTATTTTTCGGTCGAACCGTCATATAGCGCCTCGATCAGCGGGGCATAGCGTTCGGCGACGAAGGCGCGGCGGACCTTCAGCGTGCGCGTCAGTTCGCCGTCGTCGGCGTCGAGCTCCTTGTGCAGCACCAGGAACCGCTTGATCTGCGCGCCCGCCATGACCGGCTCCTTCGACAGGCGCAGATTGGTTTCATCGACATTCCTGGCGATCATCTCGTAGACGCGGGGATGGCCGGCCAGTTCCTGGTAGGAGGCATAGGCGATGTTGTTGCGTTCCGCCCAGTTGCCGACCGCCTGCAGGTCGATATTGATGAACGCTGCTGCGAAATCGCGGCCGTGCCCGAACGCCACCGCCTCCTTGATGTTGGGAAAGAATTTCAGCGTGTTCTCGATGTATTTCGGCGCAAACAGCGCGCCTGAGGTGAGCTTGCCGACATCCTTGGCCCGGTCGATGATCTTGAGCTGTCTGTCGGTGTCGAAGAAGCCGGCGTCGCCGGTTTTGACGTAGCCGTCCTCCGTCAGTGTTTCGGCTGTGGTGTCTTCCTGCTTGAAATAGCCGGCGAACATGCCGGGCGAGCGGAACAGCACCTCGCCTGTGTCGGAGATGCGGATGTCGACATTGGGCGCGGCCGGCCCGACCGTGTCGGCCCGCACCTCGCCATCCTTCTGCACGGTGACATAGAGGAAGGCTTCGGTCTGCCCGTAAAGCTGCTTCAGATTGATGCCCAGCGAACGGAAGAAGGAAAACAGATCCTGCCCTATGGCCTCACCCGCCGTATAGGCGACGCGGATGTTGGAAAGCCCGAGCACATTGCGCAGCGGCGCGTAGATCAGAATTTTTCCAAGCGCATATGAGATGCGGCCGGACAGCGGCACCGGCCGGCCCTCCAGGATAGCCTCGCCATACCGCCTCGCTACGCCGATGAAATGCTCGAACAGCTTGCGCTTCACCCATCCCGCGTCTTCCATACGGATGGTGACGCTGGTGAGCAGCCCCTCAAAAATGCGCGGCGGCGCGAAATAGAAGGTCGGCCCGATCTCGCGCAGGTCCTGCGCGACGGTCTCGGCGCTTTCCGGGCAGTTCATGCAAAGCCCCGAGACGTAGCCTTGCGCGTAGTTCAGATAGTGGTCGCCGACCCAGGCAAGCGGCAGATAGGCGAGCACGCTGTCATTCTCGGAAAGCCGGTCGAATTCGGCGGTGTCTCGCGCGGCATTGACCGCGCCGGCGGCCGTGATCATGACGCCCTTGGAGCGCCCGGTGGTGCCGGACGTATAGAGCATCACGGAGATGTCGTCACCGCTCGCCTCGCGGATGCCCTGCTCCCAGCGCTCGGCAAGCCCAGGGTCGGCGGCAAGCAGCGCCTCGCCCCTTTTCTGGATGGCGGTAAAGGCGGTGAGCCCGGAGTGGTCGTAGCCGTCGAGGCCGCGCGGCTCGTCATAGATGATCTCGCGAAGCATGGGGATGCGGTCGGAGAAGGACTGGATCTTGTCCACCTGTTCCTGATCCTGGACCACGGCGAAGCGCACCCCGGCATGATTGAGGACGTAAGCCATCTCCTCGGCCACCGCGTCGGCATAGACCGGCACCGGCACGGCGCCCAGCGACTGCGCGGCGGCGAAGGTCCAGTAGAGGCGCGGACGGTTGGCGCCGACGACGGCGATCTTGTCGCCATGGCCGAGGCCGAGCGCCTGGAGCCCCAGCGCCAATGCGCGGATTTGCGCGAGCTGCTCCGCCCAGGTCCAGCTCTGCCAGATGCCGTAATCCTTGTGGCGCATGGCAGGGCGATCGCCGAACCGCTGCGCATTGAGCTGCAGGTATTTCGGAAACGTGTCGAGGGCGCCCGCATGGGCGGCCACCGTCGCTACCATGGCAATGCTTCTCCCGGCCCGATGTCAGCAGTGAGCGCGCCCATGATGTCAGCGCCGGGCTTCGGCGCAAATGCGTCATTAGGCCAATTGCCGCCCGGAGCATCCAGCAGCGGCCGCATGCGCGGCCATTCCGACCCGGCTCGACGCCAAGGTTTCGCCACTCCATTTCCTCCCGTTGTCGCGCCGGGTCCCATCCCGCCGCGGCGCCTGTCCGTGAATCCGGCAGGCTTTGAACTTAAGCTATTATGGAAATGCATGGCGGACAACGCGCCCCTTGACAGACAGGGCCGCAGATTGTCTTTTGAATGCGCGGCACATGCGCCGCTATTCCCTCAAAATTCTGCAACGCTCTTCAAGCGCCGTAGTTCGCCAGGCGCTCGACGTCGAACACGTTGATACGGCCGTGCTCCACACGCAGCAGCCCTTCCTCCTCAAGCGCGCGCAGACTTCTGTTGACCACCTGTCGTGATACCCCGGCAAGAAGCGCGAGTTCATCCTGCGTGATCTCGATGTGATCGCGCATATCC
This sequence comes from Allomesorhizobium camelthorni, assembly GCF_011045125.1. Classification (GTDB taxonomy): domain Bacteria; phylum Pseudomonadota; class Alphaproteobacteria; order Rhizobiales; family Rhizobiaceae; genus Allomesorhizobium; species Allomesorhizobium camelthorni. The sequence continues at coordinate 11,540 of NZ_JAAKZF010000023.1, forward strand.
GGGTAGAGCACGGGATTGAAGAACCATGACAGGTTGCGGGCAACCCGCGCCTTGGGATCGAGGATCCGGTCATACTCGGTCGTGGCGATGAACTGCCCCAGGCGCTCGTTGAGCTGGCGAACGAGGAAGCGATTGAAAGCGGCGCTGTTCTCGCAGAGCCAGAAGAAAGTCGCCTTGTTGAGCATCGCCAGCCGGGTGTCGCGAATCGCGACGAGGTCGTATTTGCGCGGCTCGTCCTTCAGCACGGAGCCTTCGCCGAACCACCCGCCGGGACCCACGCCTGCGAACGTCATGGCCTTGCCGTCGCGCGAGATCGCACTGATCTTGACCAGACCGCTGACGACGCCGGTCCAGTAGTCGAGCCTGTCGCCGCGGTGGCAGACATAGCCGCCCTTGGCGAAGGTCTTTTCGCTGATGCCGCGGCTTGCCCGCTCGATTTCATTGTCGGCGAGTTCGGCGGCCCAGATCGCCGCGCGGACAAGGTCGCTTCTGCTGTTCATCTAGCCTCGGCGAAAGTACGGCCCCGGCCGCCCTTCGTGCCAAGTTTATGAACGCTCGGCTCCGGCAAGGCAATGCGCCCCGCCTCGCCGGGATCAGGCGGCGTCGCGAAAATATTTCGCCGTCGGCAGGATGGTCAGCGGCGCGAGTTCGCCGCGGAGAGGTTTGCCGAACATCAAACGCTGCTCCATCGCCGTCGATTTGAAGAAGGGAAAGCGTAAGAAGGAGCGCTCGCGAATGGCGCTGACGTCTGCGCGGTAGAGAACGACCGGATAGTTCAAGCCGGGATAGTTGCGCAGTTCGCCGATCTGCTCGGAGCAGTAGATGCGCTTGTAGAAGCCGGCATGCTCTTCTCGGATGGTGGACAGGCAGTAGGGCGCCCCGAAGTGGAAGCAAGCCATTCCGGCGAGCCGCAGCGTGAGATAGGGAATCTGCGGATAGACGCGCGACCAGTCGGGGTCGGCTGCAAAGCGGCTCGGATCCACGAAAGTAAGGCCGCCGGCCATCATCGGGCGCAAGATGTCGCCATAGACCGTCGTCGACGGCGATTGCGGCGTAGCCAGCGACGCATGATGGATGCGCAAGGTGCTGACGAGAGCCCCGTCGACATAGATACCGAATTTGTAGCAGTTCGGCGCTTCGTCGAGATCGTCATGGACGATGTGGGCGGGATTTTCCGGGACCATATCGCTCAGACGGTACGACTTGTAGCGAAGGCGGTAGATGTCCTCGAGGTCTTCGCCCTTATCGCAGCGGCGATACTCCGTGCGTTCCAGCAGCGCCAGAATATTCCTGGCGAAACTCGATACTTCAGACGTGTCGGCGCTATCCGCCCCGGCGCTCTTGCCGGACGCCATCTGCTGCACAACCATAGATACCCCTCGTACTGCGCCGTGACGCAAACGTACGCCAAGGTCGGCATATGTAAAGTTGAAAATACCGCAGGAGCTGTTTACCGAAGGTTAAGGTTAACCTCGTGAGGTTGCCCGACTGGCAAAAAAGTTTCGCCGGATTTTCCGGGAACTCAGCCCGCAGCGCCGCGTTCGGCGGATTTGATGTCCTTGGCGAAGGGCCAGATCGTGTTCGACATCGTCTCGATGCCGGAGGCCGAAAGGGCCGATCCGAACAGGAAGCCCTGCACCAGATCGGGTTTCACGGAGAGCGCCAGAATCTTCAACTGTTCGAAGGTTTCAACACCCTCGACCGTGATGATGAGCCCGAGCGGGCGCGAGAGATTGACGATGCCCTTCAACAGCTCGAGGGAACGCGGATTCTGGCCCATATCGACCAGGAAACTGCGGTCGATCTTGATCTTGTCGAGCGGCAGCTTGTGCAGATAGCTCAGGCTCGAATAGCCGGTGCCGAAATCGTCGAGCGCGATCCGCACGCCGAGCCCCTTCAACTCCTCGATGTACCGCCCGGTCAGCGACTTGTCGTCGAGCAGCGCCGTTTCCGTCACCTCGATCTCCAGCCGATGGGCGGCGAGTCCCGACTGGGCGAGCGCGTCGCGCACCTTGTCGACAACGTTGCGGTGACGGAAATCCTTGGCCGAAAGGTTGACCGAAACGCTGATCTGTTCGGGCCAGCGGGCGCATTCGGCGCAGGCGGCCTGGAGCACGAAGCTGCTGATCTCGGAGATGATGCCCATTTCCTCGGCGAGCGGAATAAAGATGGCCGGCGAGATGGAGCCGAGTTCCGGATGGTCCCAGCGGCACAGCGCCTCGCAACTCGCGATGCGCATCGTGTCCATGGCCACGATCGGCTGGTAGACGACGCGCAGGCCCTTGGCCTCGACAGTGCTGCGTAGATCCGCCTTCATGATCTGGCGGTCGCGGAACGCTGCGTCCATCGCCGATTCGAAGAGCTGCCAGTCGTTCTTGCCGAGTTCCTTGGCCTTGTAGAGCGCCAGGTCGGCCTTCACGATCATCGCATCGACTTCGGTGTCCCTGACGCGGCAGAGCACCGCGCCGCCGCTGGCCTGGATGCGCAGCACATGGCCGGCAATGTCGACATCGCCCTGCAGGCCGGCGAAAATGCCGTCCAGCATCTCGGCAAGATGGCTGTCGTCGTCGAGGCGGTCGAAATAGATCATGAACTCATCGCCTCCGAAGCGGCCGACGCGGACGCCTTCGTCGGCGAAGGCGGCTAGCCGTTCGGCGACTGCGTAGATCAGCCCGTCGCCGACCGGGTGGCCGAGCGTATCGTTGACGCTTTTGAAATCGTCGAGGTCGAGAACCGCCAGGCCGCAGAGACGGTCCCGGTCACCGGCCTGCATAAACTCGCCGACGAGTTCATGAAAATAGGCGCGGTTCGGCAGGCCTGTCAGATTGTCGTAGCGCGCCATCGAGCGAATCTTTTCTTCCGCCTCGACCCGCTGCGACACATCCTCGAAGGTGATGACGCCGAGATCCTGGCTGCCTTCCCGCGCCGAAAATTCGTAATGCTGGCCGTTGGAGAACGAGACCAGCACCTTGCGGTCGCGCCCCTCGCGCAGCGCGCGCGTGAGCTGCGCCTCGATGTAGCGGCAGTCCTTCAGCGCCAGCATGCCGCCGGCCACGCCGCGCATGAGCAGCGAATGGATCGAGCGCCCGAGCAGCGCGTCGGGCGATTTCAGCGACATCAGGTGAGCGGCTTCCGCGTTGGCGACCACGACCTTGCCGTTGGGGCCAAGCATGACCAGGCCGTGCGACATTGTGTTGAGCGCCCGGTTGAACCGCTGGGCGAGCCGGTTCGCCTTCTTCTCCTCCGAAATCGCAGTGAACAACACGTCACGAACCGTGTCGGCAAAGCGCTTGATAGCGAAGAGAAACGGCGCCGACAGCAAGCCAAGGATGATGTGATAGGGGTCGCCGCGCAGGATGAAGCCGAGCGAGATCGGCCATGTCAACGCCATGATGAAGATCATCACCATGCGCGGCGAGCCATAATTGCGGCCGGCGATGGAGGTGGCGGACGCGAGCGTGACTGCGACCGAGGCGATCTCGGCGAAACCGTCATACGCCAGGTAGATGCCGAGGAAACAGAACGTTCCAAGCATGAACCCATGCATGGAACCGTAGAGGATATAGTCGTTTTCGCGGTGACGGGCCTCCTGCCTGTCTTTCGGCGGCGGCGCGTTGCGGTACTTGCGCATGTTGCGCATGCGCAGGATCGCCACGGCGATCATGCCAAACGCCAGTAGGAGATAGAGCGGGTTCGCGGTCTTCCAATAGACTAGGATCACGAGCAGGGTTTGCGCCGCGAATCCGATCGTCAACGTCAGCCCGTCGCGGAACAACGTCTCCACGAACGGAATATAGACGTCGACGGGAATCTCGTTTTTTCGTCTCGTGGGCACGCTGGAATCCCGCTTTCGGGAGCCAAGCTTTGCCACAATCGCCTTAAAAAAGGCTTATACAGCGTATCGGCGCAATCTTTACGTCAAGGTAAGACTTGTACAATTGGCGGATACTTGGCCGCACGGAGAAAGCGGCTCTATTCGGCCGCTTCCAGCTCCGGTTTTGCCTCTGCGCTTTCAAGGCGCGCCACAAGCCGGGTCCGCTCGCCCGCAGCCTTTTCCACACTGGCCTGCTTGACGTGGCCGTAGCCGCGAATGAGAGCCGGGACTGACGCCAAGGCAGCCGCTGCCCCCATCTTCGCCGGCGTCAGGATGCGAGCGATGCGATCGACATCGGCCTCGTATCGCGCCAGCAGATCGCGCTCCATCCGCCGCTCGGCGGTGTAGCCGAACACATCGAGCGCCGATCCGCGCAGGCCCTTCAGCGACGAAAGCAGGCGGAACGCCTTCATCATCCACGGCCCGAAACTTGATTTCCTTGGCCTTCCGTCCGCGCCGCGCCGGCCCATGATCGGAGGTGCGAGGTGGAATTCCAGCCTGTCATAGTCCTGGAACTGCGCGGCCAGCTGGCGTTGGAACGAGCCGTCGGTGTAGAGACGGGCGACTTCGTACTCGTCTTTGATCGCCATCAGCTTGAAGAGGTTTTTCGCCACGGCCTCGGCGACCGCAGTGGAGCCCGGCACGGCCGCCTGCTCGGCCTTGCGGACGGCCGTGACGCGATCGGCGTAGCGCTTCGCATAGGCGGCGTTCTGGTAGGCGGTCAGGAATTCCACGCGGCGCGCGACGATCTCGTCGAGCGACTGCGCGATACCGGGCTCCCTTGGCTGGCCCGACTGGGCGATTATCGCCTTGACGAAATCCGGCCGGTGCGCGGCGCGCCGCCCCCAACGGAACGCCGCAATGTTCATGGCGACCGCCTCGCCGTTGAGTTCGATGGCGCGCTCGATCGCCTCGGCCGACAGCGGCAGGCCGCCATGCTGGTAGGCGAAGCCCAGCATAAACATGTTTGCCCCGAGCGAGTTGCCGAACAGCGCCGAGGCAGTGCGCGTGGCGTCGAAGAAGTGCGCCTTGTGTTCGCCTGCAGCCTCGCGAATGGCCTTCTTCAGCCGCTCGACGGGCAGGGAAAAATCGGCCGAGCGCGCGAAATCGCCAGGCATGATCTCGGCGGTATTGGCGACGAAGATCGTGTGGCCCTCGCGCACCGCCGCCAGCACCTTCTTGTTGCCTGAGACGACGAGGTCGCAGCCAAGAACGAGGTCCGCCTTGCCCGCAGAGACGCGGATTGCGTGTATGTCCTCCGGGGTCCTTGCGATCCGGACGTGGGAGAACACCGCCCCGCCCTTCTGAGCCAGGCCCGCCATGTCGATCATGCCGCAGCCCTTGCCCTCCAGGTGCGCGGCCATGCCGAGGACGGCGCCGATCGTGACGACGCCTGTGCCGCCGACACCGTCGATGATGGACGACCAGCCGTCACGGTCGAGCGCGAACTGTTCAGGTTCCGGCACGCCCTCGAGCGGATCGGATTTCCCGGCCATGCCTTCGGCCTTGCGGACCTTCGCGCCGTGCACGGTGACGAAGGACGGACAGAAACCGTTGACGCAGGAGAAATCCTTGTTGCAGCTCGACTGGTCGATGCGGCGCTTACGCCCGAACTCGGTTTCGACCGGCTGGATCGACACGCAGTTCGACTGGACGCCGCAATCGCCGCAGCCTTCGCAGACGAGCTCGTTGATGATGACGCGCTTGTCGGGGTCCGGAAAGGTTCCGCGCTTCCTGCGGCGGCGCTTTTCTGCCGCGCAGGTCTGGTCGTAAAGCAGAACGGACACGCCCTTCACCTCGCGCAGCCGGCGCTGCACCAGGTCGAGCTCGTCGCGGTGGTGGATGGTGGAGCCGGCCGGAAACACTATACCGGCGGCGGCATACTTGCCCGGTTCGTCGGTGACGACAGCGATGCGCTCGACGCCCTCGGCGCGCACCTGGCTTGCGATCATATCGACGGTGAGGTTGCCTTCGTGCGGCTGGCCGCCGGTCATGGCGACGGCGTCGTTGTAGAGGATCTTGTAGGTGATGTTCGCGCCCGAGGCGAGCGCGAAGCGCAATGCCAACGAGCCCGAATGGTTATAGGTGCCATCGCCGAGATTCTGGAAAATATGCTCGCGCGTCGAGAACGGCGCCTGGCCGACCCATTGCGCTCCCTCCCCGCCCATGGCGGTGAAGCCGATCGTGGAGCGGTCCATCCACAGCGCCATGAAGTGACAGCCGATGCCGGCGGCGGCGATCGAGCCTTCCGGCACCTTGGTGGAGGAATTGTGCGGGCAGCCGGAGCAGAAGAACGGCGTTCGCGCACCGATATCCTTCGTGTCCGCCAGCATCGCCTGGAACTGCTTGAGCCGGGCGACCCGCGCTGAAATCTCCTCCGACGGGCCGATCGTTTTGACGATCCGCTCGCCGAGCGCGATCGCGATGTCATTCGGATCGAGCGAGCCCTTGGCCGGGAACAGCCAGCCGCCGCGCTCGTCCTTCTTGCCGATTATCACCGGCTGCGTGGCGGTATTGTAGAGGCTTTCGCGCAGCTGGACCTCGATCAGAGAGCGCTTCTCCTCGACGACGATCACCGTCTCCAGGCCGCGCACAAAATCCGCGATGTGCTCGAAGTCGAGCGGCCAAGGGCAGCCGACCTTGAACAGCCGCACGCCGAGCTGGTTGGCGCGGGCCTCGTCGACGCCAATGTCCTCGAGCGCCTGGCGTACGTCGAGATAGCTCTTGCCGATCGTGATGATGCCGATCTTCGGATTGCGGCCGCCCGAATAGACGATCCGGTTGAGGTCGTTGGCCTTGATGAAGGCCGCCGCCGCTGCGCGCTTGTGTTCGTGCAGGCGCGCTTCCTGGCCGAGTTGGTCGAGCTCGTGGCGGATGTTCAAGCCGCCGGGCGGCATGTCGAACTCCGGAATGACGATGTTCAGCCGATCAAGCGAGGCATCCACCGAAGCCGTCGATTCGATGTTGTCCTTGACGCATTTGATCGCCGCCCACGTGCCGGCGAAGCGCGACATGGCGTAGCCGTAGAGGCCGTAGTCGATCAGTTCCTGCACACCCGCCGGATTGAGGATAGGGATCATCGTATCGACGAACAGGAATTCGGTGGCGTGCGCGTTGGTGGAGGATTCCGCCATGTGGTCGTCGCCCATCAGGGCGAGCACGCCGCCACGCTTCGACGATCCGGCGAGATTGCCATGGCGGAAGACGTCGCCGGAGCGATCGACGCCCGGTCCCTTGCCGTACCAGACCGAAAACACGCCGTCATATTTGCCTTCGCCCAGCAGTTCGGTCTGCTGCGTGCCCCAGCAGGCAGTGGCGGCAAGTTCCTCGTTCAGCCCCGGCTGGAAAACGATATTGGCGTCGGCAAGCTGCCGCTTGGCTTTCCAGAGCTGGAGGTCGAGACCGCCGAGCGGCGAGCCGCGATAGCCCGAGACGAAGCCGGCGGTACTCAGCCCCGCGCGGCGATCGCGCTCGCGCTGCATGAGGAGCATGCGCACGACCGCCTGCGCCCCCGACAGGAAGATGCGCTCCTTGGAAAGGTCGAACTTGTCGTCAAGCGCAACGTCGTGAAGCGTCATCTGCAATTCCTTCGACGTGGCAGCTCAAATCCGGCCGTCCGCGCCAGGCAAGTTTTGGCCGGAGTGTTTCGCTCATTGCCGAGAAGGTCAAACGAAATCGGGCGGGTCCGTCTCAAGCCGGAGGCGGGCATGGCTCGCCGTCGCCGCCGGACAGCTTGCCATCGGGATGGCCGACAAGATCGGGATTTGGTGTATAAGCCGGACCGACGACGAGCGGCAAATCCGGCAGCACGGACTGATCTTCAGATGAGGTCATGGTCGTCTCAATGGTCTGCATGACACGGCCGTCCGCCCCCTCGATGCGGATCGAAACCTTGTAGGGCCGATCCTTGACGACGCAGCGCAACGGCGGGCTTTCGATCGTCGTCTTTTCGAGCTTCGGCCAGATCTTCTGGCGTACGACGATCGGGGCGCCTCCTGCCGGGTCCTCAAAGCTGGCGACCGCAGTCTCGCCTTCGCGCATCGGCTGGAGCGGCCGTAGATTGACGAGATAGGTCGCGGTCGCGACCCGATAGTTGAAGACGAAAAGCTTGCCGGCGATTTCGAAATACTCGCCCTCCCCGCCGGTGTCGCGGCAGGCGCCCAGCGCCAGCATGGCGAAGAGAAGCGGCGCGAGCGTTAGACTGGCGCGTTTGACGTTACGCATGTTCGTGTTCCTCGGTGGCGGGCTTGCGGCGGCGGTAATGGCGCCTGGCTTTCTGGCGGTTTCCGCAAACCGCCATGTCGCACCACAGGCGGCTGCCGTTGCGGCTGCGGTCGAGAAACAGCCAGTTGCAGTTCCTGCAAATTCTAAGCCTGCGCAGGCTGTCCTGCGTCATCAGCGAAAGCGCCGAGACGGCCAGCGCCGCCTCCAGGGCGATCGGTGTCGCCGGGTCGCCGAACGGCTTTCCCGGCGCAGCGACAGATGAATGATCGCCGCGCAGCCCGGCGGCGCAGGCTTCCAGGAAATCAGGCAAAGCCGTGGTCGCGACCAAACCTTCGGACGCAACGCCTCGAAACAGCCGATCCGTGGTCTCGCGAATGGCGATCACTGTGGGCGCGATTCTGTGCGGATCGGCGACGGCCAGCGCACGGCCGCCAAGCTCCTCGGCGCGGAAGTCGCTGGCTGCTTCGGCGAAGCGGGCAATTTCTACCGGGTCGTCGAAACGGTCGAATGTTCGCGCCACATCGTCGCGCAGCACGACCGTGTTGGCCGCGTCAAGCGCCAGTGCGCCACCGGAGAACCGATGCTGTGTCCAGGTAACCGCCATGCGGCAAATCTAACTGGCAAATCACATTTGACAAGTTAGATTCTGCAGCGCAGTTTCGGCTCCGCCACGGAGGTCCGCGGCGGACGGACGCGCATGCTCTACTTCCTGCAGCAATTGCTCAATGGACTGCATATCGGCGCGATCTACGCGCTGCTGGCCTTCGGTTATGCGGTGAGCAACGGCGTGCTTCACCGCACCAACCTTGCGCATGGCGCCCTGTTTGCGTTTGCCGGGCAGACCATGATCCTTGTCGCGGTATTTGGCTGGCAGGTTCTGTGGCTAACGCTGCCGGCCACCCTGGCGCTCGGCATCGCCGCCGCGTTCGCCTATTCGGCGCTGACCGCCTGGATATTGTCGCGCGGCGTGTTCCAGAAGCTCGCCGGACGCTCTCCCAACACCATCGTCGCGGCGACGCTCGGCGTGTCGCTGGTGCTGCTGGAGCTTGGCCGTATCGCCGCCGAGACCCGCGACTTCTGGCTGCCGCCGCTTCTGGCTGGCCCGGTAATCTTTGCGGCGAACGACGGGTTCCAGGTGACGCTGACGGCGATGCAGATCGTCAACTGCGGCATCGCCCTCGCGGCGATTGTAGCGGCAAGCGCTATGCTGGCGCGCTCCCGCTTTGGGCGCGAATGGCGCGCCGTCACCGACGATCCCGCGGCGGCGGCGCTTTGCGGAGTTGACACCGGCCTGGTCTTCCACCGCTCGATACTGTTCGGGGCGATGGCGGCGGCGCTGGCAGGCATTCTGGCGGGGCTCTATTTCGGCAACATCAGCTTCGACACCGGCCTGGTCTTCGGGCTGAAGGTCCTGTTCGTGACCGCCGTCGGCGGCTACCTCGCGCCGGCGCGCGCCGCGCTCGGCGCGATGACGTTCGGCATCGCCGAATCGCTATGGTCGGGCTATTTTCCGATCGAATGGCGCGACGCCTGGATGTTCCTGTTCCTGGTCGCGCTGCTGGTGCTTCGGCCGGCCCGGCAGGAGCCCGGAACATCCGCGTAGTCTCACTCGCCGCAGCCGGCGCTGCATTCCCCATTTGGCACAATGACCTTGGGTACCTGCACCATCGCGTGTTGACGCGCCGCCAAACACTCGGCATATCCGATGGCATCGCGGCGCGCGAAAAAAATCCGGGGAAACGCTAAAGGCTCGCCTCGTACAAATCTGGGAGGATCGCATGGCAGGGCTGCTCGCTCTATCGAGAGCCATTGACCGTATGAACGAGTTCATCGGGAAATGGGTTTCCTGGCTGATATTGCTGGCCGTGCTGGTCAGCGCGGCGAACGCCGTCATCCGCAAGACGCTCAACATGTCGTCGAACGCGTGGCTCGAGCTCCAGTGGTACCTGTTCGGCGCCGCCTTCCTGCTCGCCGCCGCCTACACTTTGAGGCAGAACGAGCACATCCGCATCGACATCGTGTACGGCATGTTTTCCAGGCGCGTTCAGCACTGGATCGACCTCTTCGGGCACGTTTTCTTCCTGATGCCCTTCGTCCTTTTGATGATCTACTACTTCGTGCCTTACGTATCGCTCTCTTACCGCAGCGGCGAAGTTTCGACCAACGCCGGAGGCCTCATCATCTGGCCGGCGAAATCCTTGCTGCTGATCGGTTTCTCTCTGCTAGCGCTGCAGGGGATTTCGGAGATCATCAAGAAGATCGCCATCATGCGCGGCGACATGGATGATCCGACGCCCTTCATCTCGGCCCATGAACACGCTGAACTGGAAGCCAAGGCGCTGGCCGAGGAGATCCGCTCATGATCCATTTCATTGCGGAGAACATGGCGCCGATCATGTTCTTCTCGCTTATCGTCTTCATGCTTTTGGGCTATCCCGTCGCCTTCTCGCTCGCCGCCAACGGCCTGCTGTTCTTCTTCATCGGCGTCGAACTGGCGCCCTATTCGAGCAACGAGATCACGCTGTCGTGGCCGCTGCTTTATGCGCTTCCCGAGCGGTTCTGGGGCATCATGTCCAACGACACGCTGCTCGCCATCCCGTTCTTCACCTTCATGGGCATCGTGCTCGAGCGGTCGGGCATGGCCGAGGACCTGCTCGACACGATCGGCCAACTGTTCGGCCCGATCCGCGGCGGTCTCGCCTATGCCGTCATCCTGGTCGGCGCGCTGCTTGCCGCAACGACCGGCGTCGTCGCCGCCTCGGTCATCGCCATGGGCCTGATCTCGCTGCCGATCATGCTGCGCTACGGCTACGACAGGCGCGCCGCCACAGGCGTCATCGCCGCTTCGGGCACGCTGGCCCAGATCATCCCGCCCTCGCTGGTGCTGATCGTGCTTGCAGACCAGCTCGGCCGCTCGGTCGGCGACATGTATGCGGGCGCGCTTATCCCCGGCCTGGTGCTGACCTCGCTCTACCTCGGTTATGTGCTTCTCATGACGTTCGTCCGTAGGAACTCGATGCCGGCTTTGCCGCTCGAGGCGCGGACGCTCGGCCATGGCGTCGTATCGCTGCTGGTTGCGCTCATATCAGCGGTCGCGGTCGCCTATGCAGCCTCGATCTATCTCGCGTCTTCCGCCGGCGCCAACGCCGGCATCTGGGGCGCGACGATCGGCTTTGCGGCAATCTATGCCGTAGCCATCGCCGACAGGGCGCTCAAATTCAATATGATGTCTCGGCTGGCGCAGCAGGTGGTCATCGTGCTGATCCCGCCGCTGGCGCTGATCTTCCTGGTTTTGGGAACCATCTTCCTTGGCATCGCGACGCCAACGGAAGGCGGCGCGATGGGCGCGGTCGGCGCGTTGACCATGGCTGCCGCTAAAGGACGGCTGAGCCTCGATGTCGTGCGCCAGGCACTAGCTTCGACGACCCGGCTTTCATCTTTCGTGCTGTTCATTCTGATCGGCGCTCGCGTCTTCTCGCTGACATTCTACGGCGTCAACGGCCATCTCTGGGTCGAGCACCTGCTGACCTCATTGCCCGGCGGCGAGATGGGCTTCCTGATCGTCGTGAATATTCTCGTATTCTTCCTGGCCTTCTTCCTCGACTTCTTCGAACTGGCCTTCATCATCGTGCCGCTTCTGGCGCCTGCGGCCAGCGCGCTCGGTATCGACCTGATCTGGTTCGGCGTGCTCCTGGGCGTTAACATGCAGACGAGCTTCATGCATCCGCCCTTCGGTTTCGCGCTGTTTTACCTCCGCTCAGTCGCCGCCCGCGAGCCTTACCTCGACAGGGTGACCGGGAAGACGATTCAGCCCATTACGACCGGGCAGATCTACTGGGGCGCGGTTCCCTTCGTCTGCATCCAGGTGATCATGATCGGCCTGGTCATCGGCTTCCCGCAAATGGTCATGCACTACAAGGGCCCGGTCATCGACCCGAGCGACGTCGAAATCGTGGTGCCGGGCTTTGGCGGCGGGCAGCAGCAGGGGTTGCCGGGCCTGGGCCTGCCGCCGCTCGGCGCGCCGGCTCCCGCCAATGGCGGCGGCGCTCCAGCGCAGCCGGCCCAGCCCGCGCCCCCCGCCACCGATCTGTCGCAGCCGCCCAGTTTCGGTAACTCGGCGCCGGCGCAGCCGGCCCCGCCCGCCACAGACCTGTCGCAGCCGCCGAAATTCAATTGAGCGCTGCCGAAAACAGAAAGGCCCCGGGATCTCTCCCGGGGCCTTTTGCAGGCGGATGGCTCAGATATTGCCTGAGCGCTGCTGGATCATCATGAAGGTGTCGAACGTGTATTCCGACACCTGCGCCCACAGATAGGCATCCTTGCGGAACGCCATCTGGCTGTCGTAGATTTTCTTGAACGCGGCGTTCGAGGCGTTGATATCCTTGTAAGTGGAGTTGGCCGCTTCGAAACAGGCGGCGAGCACATCCTGGCTGAACGGCCGCAATTGCGCGCCGCCGGCCACCAGCCTTTTCAACGCCTCGGGGTTCTTGTGGTCGTAGCTCGCCATCATGTCGCAATTCGCGGCCTGACAGGCAGAGGTCAGAGCCGCCTGATAGCTTTTAGGCAATTCGTTCCACTTGGCCTGGTTGATCAGCGTGTGCAGCACGGGGCCGCCTTCCCACCAACCCGGATAGTAGTAGTATTTGGCGACCTTGTAGAAGCCGAGCTTCTCGTCGTCATAAGGGCCGACCCATTCGGCGGCGTCGATCGTGCCTTTTTCCAACGACGGGTAGATGTCGCCACCCGCGATCTGCTGCGGCACGACTCCCAACTTCTCGACGACCTTGCCGGCGAAGCCGCCGATGCGCATCTTCAGACCCTTGAGGTCCTCGACGGTGTTGATCTCCTTGCGATACCAACCGCCCATCTGCGCCCCGGTATTGCCGCAGGCCAGCCCGTAAAGGCCTTGCGTCGCGTAGAATTCGTTGAGCAGGTCGTTGCCGCCGCCGTAGTACATCCAGGCGTTCATCTGACGCACATTCATGCCGAAGGGAACGGCGGTCGCCAGCGCGAACGTAGGATCCTTGCCCCAGTAATAGTACGAGGCGGTGTGGGCGCATTCGACCGTTCCCGCCGCCGCCGCATCCATCGCCTGCAATCCGGGCACCAGTTCGCCAGCCGCGAAAACCTGGATGTCGAAATTGCCGTCGGTCGATTCGCGGACGTACTTCGCCATAGTCTCGGCCGCGCCGAAGATGGTGTCGAGCGCCTTCGGAAACGACGAGGTGCAGCGCCATGTGACCTTTGGCGCGGTCTGCGCGATGGCAGGCGCGGCCAGCGTTGTGGCGGCTGCCGCGCCGGCGCCGGCGAACCCGGCCCTTCTGATGAAACTACGACGATCCATTCCATTTCCTCCCAGATTGATGATGCGCCGGATCGGTCTTTGCCGAGCGCCCGGGCAGCACAATCAATGCACGGCGCGACCATTTAGTCCAGCGGGAGGGCTCCGCTGTTCCATGCATAAATCGCGCCATGAAAAAAGCCCCGGAACCTTGCGGCTCCGGGGCTTTTCTCAGGCAAGCAACTGGCGTTTCAAATCTTGCCGGCGCGCTGCTGGATCATCATGAAGGTATCGTAATTGTATTCGGCTACCTGCGCCCACAGGAAATGCTCCTTGCGGAACGCCGTCAGCGAATCCCAGATCTTCTTGAAGCCGGCATTCGATGCCGTGATCTCGGCATAGACCTCGTTAGAGGCGTTGAAGCAGGCTTCAAGGATTTCCGGGCTGAACGGGCGAAGCTGTGCGCCGTTGGCGACCAGCGTCTTGACCGCCGTCGGGTTCAGGAAGTCGTATTTCTGCAGCATGTTCGCGTCGGTAGCCTGTGCGGCGGTGCGGATCAGCGACTGATAGTTTGCCGGCAGCGCCTCGAACTTTTCCTTGTTGAACATCAAGTGGACGGTCGGCCCGCCTTCCCACCAGCCGGGATAGTAGTAGTATGGCGCGACCTTCTGGAAGCCGAGCTTTTCGTCGTCGTAGGGACCGACCCATTCGGCGGCGTCGATCGTGCCTTTTTCCAGGGCGGGATAAACGTCGCCGCCTGCAAGTTGCTGCGGCACGACGCCGAGCTTCTCGACGATCTTGCCGGCAAAGCCGCCGATGCGCATCTTAAGACCCTGAAGATCGGCAACGGTGTTGATTTCCTTGCGGAACCAGCCACCCATCTGGACGCCGGTATTGCCGCCGGGGAACCCGACCAGGCCTTGCGTGGCAAAGAACTCGTTGACGAGATCGTTGCCGCCGCCATGGTAGAGCCAGGCATTCTGGCCGCGGGCATTGAGCGCGAAGGGCACGGCCGAGGCGAGCGCCCATGTGGGATCCTTGCCCCAGTAGTAATATGCCACCGTGTGGCAGGCCTCGACCGTGCCGGCCGCGGTTGCATCCGCAGCCTGCAGGCCTGGAACAATTTCGCCAGCGGCAAAGGGCTGAATGGTGAAATTGCCATCGGTCGCTTCCGAGATCATCTTGGAAAAGACGTCCGCACCGCCATAGATTGTGTCGAGCGACTTCGGGAAGGACGAGGTGAGCCGCCAGGTAACCTTGGGATTGCTCTGGGCGACGGCCGGAGCAGCAAGCGTCGTTGCCGCCGCCGCTGCGCCGACGCCGGCGACGCCGGCCTTTGTGATGAATGAACGTCGATCCATGAATTATCCTCCACGCTTGGATCAGTACAGAACGCCGTCCAGCAGACTGGAGTCTGAATTGGGATTTCGGCGAAGGCCGCACAATACACACAGGCGGAGTCGAGTCCAGCACGCGGACGGCTTCCCGCAGGTCAAACGGCGCTGGCCCAAAACTATTGTCTAACAGTGCTTGTCGAGACCGCACGGCGCAGCGCAATCTCCCATGGAAAACCCCCGGCAGATCGCCTATTTTGCAAGCATAATGCCATTAATGCCGTAACGGAATCCGCAATGCAACAGCCGCTCGTCGCCGTCTCGACCGATGTCCGTCAATTCGAGAACTACACATGGCATGCGGCGCCCCAGCAATATCTGGAGGCGGCGATCGCAGGTGCGGGTGTCTTTCCCGTGCTCGTGCCATCCTTCGGCGATCGGCTCGATTTCGACCGGCTGTTGCTGTCGGTCGACGGCATCATGGTCACCGGCTCCAAATCCAACGTCCACCCGAGCCTCTATGGCGGCGAGGCCAGCGAGGCGAACGGCCCCTACGATCCGGCGCGCGACGCGACCACGCTGCCGCTGATCCGCAAGGCGATCGAGCACGGCGTGCCGCTGCTCGCCATCTGCCGCGGCATCCAAGAGTTGAACGTGGCGCTGGGCGGCACGCTGGCCACCGAAATCCAGGAGCGCGAGGGCTCACTCGATCATCGCGCGCCGGTGAGCGACAGCCAGGATGAACGCTTCGCCATCCGGCAGAATGTGTCGATCAAGCCGGGCAGCTGCCTCGCAGGTGTTTTCGGAGCCGGCGATATCATGGTCAATTCGGTCCACCGCCAGGGGATCGGCCGGCTCGGCTCGAGGCTGCAGGTCGAAGCTGTAGCGGCCGACGGCACCGTAGAAGCCGTATCGGTCAAGGATTCGCGCGGCTTCGCCGTCGGCGTGCAATGGCATCCCGAATACTGGGTGAATTCGGACAGCGCCTCGGCAAAGATATTCCGCGCATTTGGCGATGCAGTGCGACTGCACGCGGCAGCGAAAGCCGGCGTCAGGACCGCCGCCGAATAAGCTAATCGTAAACTCAGTCCGCCTCGTCAAGCGAGATGAGCGGCGTCGACGGCTCGAACGATTCATAAGCTACGCCGTCGCCGACCGAGAAGCTGACGATTGCATCGACGCCGTTCTCGGTGAACGCGACCGAGCCGTCCTCATGTTCCTGCCAGAATTTCGCGCGCTCGATGCCGGGAAGAAGTGTCGCGCAGGCGGGCTCGATTTCGAGTTCCGACCGGTCCTCGGCAACCCGATCGCCGCGCGTAACCGCACAGGAAACGTTTGCGCTCGAACGCAGACGGAACATATCGCCGTCCGACGCCTGAGTTCGCGGCATGGCGATAGAAGATGCGGCAATGGCCTGGCGGTCGCCGTCCGGCCCGGAGGAAAGCACGCCGGCTGCCACGAGCAGTCCGGCGGCTACGACAGTCGAAATCGCTAAATTCATATCAAGAGGCCCCTCACATCGGCGCAGTGCCCGGATTAAAGTGCTGAAGCGCCCTTATGTCCCGACGGCGGCGCTCCAATGATTCGCAAACATGAATCGCCGAGCGTTTAACCTTCGTTAACAAATGCGGCAAAGCCGCGGCGTCACGCCGACTTGGCGACGCCCGCCGTCTCCGGTACCGGCGTCAGCGGCTTTCCCTCGGAAAACCAGGCGACGAGATTATCCACGACCAGATCCGCCATGGCGTTGCGCGTGTGGACAGAAGCCGAGCCGACATGCGGCAGAAGCGTCGCGTTGGGCAGGTCGATGAGCGCCTGCGGAACGCGCGGTTCGTCGGCAAAGACATCGAGGCCCGCCGCCCGGATCACGCCGCCGGAAAGCGCCGCGATCAGCGCCTCCTCGTCGACCGTGCTGCCGCGGCCGATATTAACGAACACGCCGTCCGGCCCGAGCGCCCTCAGGACCTCGGCATTGACCGCCTTTTCGGTCGAAGCCGTGCCGGGCGCGACGGATATCAGCGTATCAACGGCGGCTGCAAGGCCTGCCAGGGTCGGATGGTATTCGTAGGAAAGCCCCTCGACGCGGCGCCGGTTGTGATAGGCGATCGACAGGCCGAACGCCTCCAGCCGCTTTGCAATGGCCATGCCGATGCGGCCCATGCCGAAAATGCCGGCATGCCGCCCGCGCAGCGTCGCCTTGGTCAAGGGATAAGGCCCCTCCTTGACCCAGCGGCCCTGCCGCAGCCAGTTTTCGGCGCGCGCCAATTCGCGCACCGTGTTGATGAGCAGGCCGAGCGCTGTATCGGCCACTTCCTCGGTCAGCACATCGGGCGTATTGGTCACCATCACGCCCTTGGCGGCGGCGTGGCGGGCGTCGACCGCGTCGTAGCCGACGCCGAAACTGGCAATGATTTCGAGATTGGGCAGGGCGTCGATGAAGGCTGCGTCGATCGCCGTCATCGCGGCGACGCCGCGCACCGTGCCTGCCAGTCCGTCGGAGATGAGCGACTTATCGGCCCTGTCCAGGCGGACCATTTTGAAAGCCTTGTCGACACGCGCCAAGGCGCGCTCGTGCAGCCGGCCTGGAACGAGGATGGTCACGGCGGAGCGGTCGCTGGTCATGTCGGATTTCTTTCAGGAAGCCTTCGAGGGACGATGGCCCTGCGGCCGAGGACGTACGCCAGACCGGCGTCGCCGTGATTTGCCAGAACAGCAAATTCCGACCGCAGGGGCGCCGAGCGCGAGAGCGCCTGCTGGCCGATCACCACTCGAGCACGAAAAAACTTTAGCATAGGAGCGCGCCGCCGGGCAATTACGGATGCGGAATGTTGCCTTAGGGTGTGTTGAGATTCAGGTCAGGCCGAGGCGAAAATGGTGGATTTCGAGAACCGGAACACAGCGTACGTTCAGGTACGCGAGTACCGGAAGCGGAGAAAGCTGCCATTTGCAGGCCGGCCTCACCTGAATATCGACACGCCCTAGCCGCGCTCCCGCGGCTTGCCCGTCGACTGGCGCACATGAAGTTCGGGCCGGATCAATTCCTGCGATGGCCGCACGGCCTGGCCGTTCAGCTTGTCGAGCAACGCGCTGGCCGCACGGCGGCCGACTTCGCGCTGGCCGTTCCACACTGTGGTCAGCGCCGGCGTGGCGATAGCCGCCTCCTCGAGATCGTCGTAGCCGGTGACCGAAATGTCGACGCCCGGCACCAGCCCGGCGCGCGCTATGCCGTTCATCAGCCCGATCGCCACCAGATCGTTCCAGCAGACCGCCGCCGTCGGCTTGTCCTTCAGCGCAAGGAACTGGCCGGCCGCCTCGAAGCCGGCCTGCTTGGTGCGCGGACCGGGAATGCGCCAGGAAGGCTTGACCTCCAGCCCGGCATTTTCCATCGCCGTCACATATCCCTGGAAACGGTCGCGGCCGGTCGAGGTCTGGTCGGTGCCGCCGATCATCGAGATGCGGCGATGGCCGAGCGAAATCAGATGGTTGGTGGCGAGCCCGGTGCCATAAGCGTCGTCGCCACGAAACACCGGCACTTCCGCGCCTTCAACAGTACGGGCGATCAGCACCGCCGGCAGGCCGTTCTCCTCGGCCATCAGAATGTCTTCCGGCGGCGTGCCGATAGCCGGCGACATGATGACGCCATCGGCGCCAAGCTGCAGCAGCGTATCGATGAAGGTGCGCTGCTTTTCGAGCTGATCGTAATGGTTGGACAGGATGAAGGTTTGCCGGCTGCGGTCGAGCTCGCTTTCGATCGAGCGCAGGATCTCGGCGAAGAACGGGTTCATGATGTCGTGGACGACGACACCGACGATGCCCGAGCGCGAGGTGCGCAGGCTGGCCGCCCGGCGATTGTAGATATAGCCGATGGCGCGCGCATGTTCCTTGATGCGTTCGCGCGTCATGCCGGCAACGAGCGGACTGTCGCGCAGGGCGAGCGACACGGTGGCGGTCGAGACGCCGAGCGCGTCGGCAATCGTCGAAAGCTTGATCTTTTGCGCCAGTTCGCCCTCCCCGGCTGCGCCTTCAGCCAGCATTTAAACTGTTTAAATTTGGCTTACGGCACGGCCCGATGCGGAGTCAAAGCTTTTTTGCCAGCTCGGCATTTTCCGTATTGGGCGCGGTACGGCTGGCGAGGCGCAGCCTGTGCTCGCGATGGACGATATAGAGGCCGCTCGCCACGATGATGGCGGCGCCGCCGAGCGTCCAGCTGTCGGGCAGCTGTCCGAAAACCAGGTAGCCGAGACCGATCATCCAGACCATCTGCAGGTAGGGATAAGGCGCCAGCGCCGTCGCCGTTGCCTGCCGGTAGGCCTTGATCAGCAGCCAGTGGCCGAAACCGCCGAAGAAGCCGAGCGAAATCAGGATGACCCAGTGGAAGGGTTCCGCCGGCAGCGACGCCGTGTAGGGCACCACTGGCGCCATCAGGACGACCGGCGCCAGCGCGGAATAGAAGATCAGGCTTTCGGCGGTCTCCGACGCGGCCATGTGCCTGGTCATGATCACGTAAGAGCAATAGCAGAGCGTCGAGCAGATGGCGTAGACATGGCCGATCTCGAATACGCCGACGCCCGGACGCGTGATGACGAGAACCCCGACGAAGCCGGCGATGACCGCCATCCAGCGACGCCAGCCTGCCCATTCCCCGAGCAGCGGCCCGGCCAGCGCCGTGATTACCATCGGCGCGAAGAAATAGATCGACATGGTCTCGGCGAGTTGCAGCGATCTCAGCGCCGCGAAGTTGAAAATGGTCGAGCCAAACAGGAACAGGCCGCGCAGGATCTGGCGCGGCAGGCTCCCGACCTTGAACATCGCCGGGTTGTTCCAGGAGCGGAACAGGATCAGCACCAGCACGACATGGACGGCGAAGCGCATCCACGAGACGAACGGCGCCGCCATGCCCGACAGAACCAGATATTTCGCGCTGGTGTCGAGGAAGGAAAACAGCAGGCCCGCGCCGAATACGAGCAGGATCGCCGACACTGGCGTGGCGGCTTCGGGTCTGTTTTCAGGTGCGTTCAATGTCGGCAGTCGGCTGAGAGTGTATGTTCAGAAGGCTTTTGGGCGCGCGGACTGTCCTGCACAACCCCAAAACGTCTGGTCCAGCGGACGGAGTTCAGTCTTCGAGCTCGACGTCCTCGTCGACCTCGGCCGCCACCGCGCCATTGAGATTGGCTTCGATGCGGGACAAGAGCTTCGACAGCGCCTTCTGCTCCTTTTTGTCGAGCCCGCGAAATGCCTGCTTCTCGGTCTTGCGCACCGATTTCTCGATGCCGCGGATCGTTTCCCGGCCGGCTTCCGTCAGGAAGATATGCGCCTGCCTAGCATCGGAATCGGAAGCGCGCTTTTCGAGGAAGCCCTGCACCTGCAGCCGGTTTATGGTCTTGGTGATGGTGGGCGGGCGCACGCCGAGCCGTGTCGCCAGCTGGCCCGGCGTCTGGCCGTCCTGCTGGTCGAGCGCCAGCATGATCTGGTCTTGCCCGGCATAGAACCCTTGAGACAGGAGCCGCGCCGCAAGCGCTGTCCGCGACAGGCGCGCCGCCGAATGCAGCCGGCTCATCGTTGCGCTTTTATCCGCCTTGGCCATTTGACACCCCTAGGCTTCGCACCGCCTCCGACAGGATAGTCGCGGCGGCCTCGTTGACAATCGCGATCTGACGGCTGGGCCGGCATTTCCGGACCTTTGCCGGCAAGCAAACCCATCGCCGACCGTGCTAATGCCAGAGCTGTATTTCAGTTAGATGACAAAGGAAAATTTTCGACGGAAAATCGGGCGATCTCACGCTCCCGCGTTGACCGCGATGATCATCAGCGCCTCGTAAGCCGATTGCGTTTCGCGCAGCGCCGCCTGCGACAACGGCCCCGCCCGCCTGGCGATCCCGTCCTGGCTGTTCCACACGTCGCGCTTTTCGGGACGCTCGTTGTAGGGCGCGACATTGGAGAACAGGTGCTCGCTGAGATCGTCGGGAAAGAATATCTGCCCGGTCATCACCGAGCTTTCGTCGGGAAAAACCTTGAAGTGAATATGCGTGGTGCGTCCGCGATACCAGCCGGGATAGATGGTCTTGAAGGAGACGAGCCCCTGTTCGTCCGTATGTTGGACACCGCGCAGGAATTTCTCGCCCGTCGTGTCGATGTCGCGGCCGTCGCCCTGCCCCGGATAGCCGGAGTAGTGGCCCCTGGCATCGCAATGCCAGACATCGACGCGCGCCTTCGAAAGCGGCCGGCAGTTCTCATCGACCACCTGCAGGCGCAACATCAGTTCCACGCCTTCGCGGCCTTCGGTGATGTCCTGCCGTTCTAGCTCGGGGTCGAAATAGAACGGCCCCTCGGTGGTCTCCGGCGTGATCGCGCACAGGCCTGCGCCCGGCATCAGCAGCGAAGCGCCCGCAAACGGAGAATCGCTTGCCGCCAGCGCTTCGGCGGGCAGGAACGCACCGCCGCCGGCGGTCACGGCGATCAGGCCCAAGGCCCGCCGGCGGGTGAGTTGGATGGTCTGCGGCTCAGCTTTCATGGAACGCACCCTTGCTGCAAAGCGATCGCCCAAAAAATCGAATCTAACGCCGGACCCGAACCTGTCCCAATGAATTTTCTGTAATGCGCCGGCCGGAAATCTGGCCTCGATTGCGACGTGCAAAACCGGTTTCGCCGTCCTATATGGGAGCGACCAATCCCTATCGAGGACCATCATGAGCGACGCACAGACGCAGATTCCCGTTACGGTGCTCACCGGCTATCTCGGCTCCGGCAAGACGACGCTGCTGAACCGCATCCTTTCGGAAAACCACGGCAAGCGCTACGCCGTCATTGTCAACGAATTCGGCGAGATCGGCATCGACAACGATTTGATCGTGGAATCCGACGAGGAAATCTACGAGATGAACAATGGCTGCGTGTGCTGCACGGTGCGCGGCGACCTTATCCGCGTGGTCGAGGGCCTGATGCGGCGGCCTGGACGCTTCGACGCCATCATCGTCGAGACCACCGGCCTCGCCGACCCGGTGCCGGTTGCGCAGACCTTCTTCATGGACGAGGACGTGCGCTCCAAGACCAGCCTTGACGCGGTCGTTGCCCTGGTCGACGCCAAGCACCTTCCGCTCCGGCTGAAGGACAGCCGCGAGGCCGAGGACCAGATCGCCTTCGCCGACGTAGTGGTGCTGAACAAGACCGATCTTGTGACTCCGGAGGAACTGCGCGATGTCGAAGCGGCGGTCCGCGCCATCAATCCGGCCGCGAAGATCCATCGCACGACGCGCGCCGGCGTGAAGCTGGACGAAGTGCTCGACCGCGGCGCCTTCGACCTGAAGCGGGCGCTCGAAAACGATCCGCATTTTCTCGATGGCGACTACGATCATGAACATGATCATGATCACGACCATCATGACCACGATCACGGGCACCATCATCATCATCACGACGGCCACGACCACGGCGCGGTCTCGCCGATCCACGACGTGACCGTCCAGTCGGTCTCGCTGCGCGGCGGAGAGATGGATTCGAAGAAATTCTTCCCCTGGATCGAGAAGGTCACGCAGATGGAAGGCCCGAACATCCTGAGGCTGAAGGGCATCATCGCGTTCAAGGACGACCCGGAGCGCTATGTCGTCCAAGGCGTCCACATGATCGTCGAAGGCGACCACCAGCGTGCCTGGAAGGACGGCGAGAAGCACGAGAGCCGGCTGGTGTTCATCGGCCGCGAACTCGACGCCGAACGGCTGAAGAAGAGCTTCGACGCGTGTCAGGCAGCTTGAGGGCTTTCGGCAATGTCCTCGCTCTCCCCATCCTGCAGCGACGCCTGATCCATGCCCACAGTCGCACCGCTCGATCTTTCCGGCCATTGCATTGCCGCCGCCTTCCTGAAAGGTGTGCCGCATTTCGCGCTCGCCGACGGAACCATCCATCGCCTCGACCACGGCCACAAGACATCGCAGGCCAATGACGGGCTGCTCTGCGCCACGCTCGACCTGGCCGACGCGAAGCTGATCACCGGCGGCGAGGACGGCAAGGTTTTCGCCACCGGCCCGGACGGCGAGGCGGCGGTCGTCGCCGAGGCCGGCCGGAAATGGATCACCAGCGTCGCCGCCGGCCCGCAAGGCGCAATCGCCTTCGCTACCGGCAAGATCGCGACCGTTCGGTTTGCCGACGGGCGGGCGAAGGAATTCGTGCATTCACGCTCGGTCGAGGGCCTGGCCTTCGCGCCCAAAGGCATGCGCTTCGGTGTCGCCCGCTACAATGGCGCGACGCTGCATTTTCCTGCGACCGAGGGCAAGCCGGTCGAGCTCGAATGGGCCGGCGCCCATACCGGCATCACCTTCTCGCCCGACGGCAACTTCGTCGTCACCACCATGCAGGAAAACGCGCTGCACGGCTGGAAGCTCACCGACGGCAAGCACATGCGCATGAGCGGCTATCCGGCGAAGGTCAAAAGCCTGTCCTGGAGCGCAAGGGGCAAATGGCTGGCGAGTTCGGGCGCGCCCGCGGCGATCGTCTGGCCTTTTTCGGGCAAGGATGGCCCGATGGGCAAGGCGCCGCTGGAACTCGGCACGCGCGGCAACTCGATGGTCACCTCGGTCGCCTGCCATCCGAGCGAGGAGATCGTGGCCATCGGCTACCACGACGGCATGATTATCGCCGCGCGCTTCGCCGATGCCAAGGAAGTGCTGCTGCGCCGCCCCGGCAAGGGCGCGATCACCTCGATGATGTGGGATGATGACGAACGCCGCATCGCTTTCGGCAGCGAAGCCGGCGATTGCGGCGTGATCGACATCACCGGCTGACGAAGGAGCTGAATAAACGGTGACAGAACGTCGGCTTCACCGGTCGTTCTTCATGAATACCTCTAAAGCTCCTGCCCGGCACGCATGGAAAACTCCAATAAACGCCGCTTCACGGGCGGACACGTTGGTCTTTCCCCAATAGGAAGCGTTCGTCTTTTGATTGGAAGACGGAAAAGAAGGCAGCGTGTCTCCCACGCAGCGCAGGACATGGGCTCTCACAGCTGCCACGCCACACTCCGCGCCACGCTTGTTAAGCCCTTCATGCCGCAATTCTCTGATCCTTTTATCAGCTCCGGTTAGCAGGAATTGTCTCTCTGCTTGAGAAACGCCTCTAGCCATGAGAAGGCGTTGCAACGCGTTGCGCTCCGCTGCAACTGCGGCCGGGGGGCATGCCGCTTCAGCATCGACGGTCATACAAGCGAGTAGTAAGAACCCGAAGGCCGGTAGAAATTTGTGGGAAATGCGCGAATTGGAGATTTGTTGCATTGCGCTAACCAAGGCTCACTCGACCCCGCAGGAAATCTTACCGGTATGGGTGACCGTGCTGCCCTGCCCGTTGTTGCCGCCGGCATCGTACGCCGTGAAGGAATAGGTGCCGCTGTATTCGATGTCGTCCCCGGCCGCCATTGTCAGGATGATGATTTCGACCGATCCGAAGATGTCCGTATCGCGCTCGCGATAGAGCACCATGTTCAGGTTCTCGCCGTGAGACCAATACTGCGGCAGATTCCCACCGTCGAACGTGGTCTTGCGAAGATCGTCGCCGATCGTCGCGTTATCGACTTCCGACGAAGCGCGGAAATCGAAAACCGGAAACCCCATTCCGCGGGTCACTCCGCTCTGGATGCTGATCTTGACCGGTCCGCCTACATTGTCGCACCAGAGCCCGCCGGATGCGTGGGCCGGCGCGGCTGCAGCCAGCGCGGCGGCCAGAATGATGAAGCGCACGTGATCCCCCCATTTTGCGCATGGATGAACAATAGACAGCCGGCCGAAGCGAGGAGTCAACGGCTGTAGGGGCGGTTCAAGCCAGCGCTGGTTTCACCCGCCACCGCCAAGCACCAGGTCGACCGGCTCATCGCAGCATTCGGCGATATTGCCGCCGAACTCGCGGCATGAGACAAGCCCCTTTCCGGCAACAGGGCAGCATCATGAAGTCCCCATCAGGTTCGACCGCCGAAGAAGCGGCGGCGTTTCTAAACCAGCACCCCGAGATCGAAGCGTTCGATATCGTGGTGACGGACGCCAATGGCGTCGGCCGGGGCAAGATCATCCGCCGCCACGAGCTTGCCGCCATTTACGAGAGCGGCCGGCACATGCCGATCTCCATCCTCGGCCTCGACATCACCGGCGAGGATGTCCACGAGACAGGCCTGATCTGGGATTCCGGCGACGGCGATTTGCGCGCATGGCCTATCCCCGGCACGCTGAAGCCGCTCCATGGCACCAGCCCCGCGCGCGGTCAGGTGCTGATGTCGATGTACCATCTCGACGGTTCGCCGATGACCTCCGACCCGCGCCATGCCCTGGCGCGGCAGGTCCGGAAGCTGGCGGAAAAGGGCCTGCATCCGGCAGGCGCCTTCGAGCTCGAATTTTTCCTGCTCGCCAATGAGCGCGACGCGGAAGGCCGCGTGCAGCCGGCGGGCGCGGTGCTCGACGGCCGCAAGAGCGGCAAGACCGAGGTCTATTCGGTCGATCATCTGCACGGCATGGAGCCGCTGTTTTCCGACATCTACGCCGCGGCGAAGGTGCAGGGGATTCCGGCCGAGACCGTGATTTCCGAATATGCGCCGGGGCAGTACGAACTGACGCTGCACTACCGCAAGGACATCATGCAGGTCGCCGACGACCTCGTCATGCTGAAGCGTCTGGTGCGGGCTGCGGCGCGCAGGCACGGCGTCACCGCCTGCTTCATGGCCAAGCCGATCGAGAAATATGCCGGCTCCGGCATGCACCTCCACGTCTCCATGCTGGACGATTCCGGCCGCAACATCTTTTCAGAGGCAGAAGAAGGAAAATGGGCGCCGGCGCTGCTCCATTCGCTCGGGGGCCTTGCGGCGACGATGCCGGAAGCCATGCTGGTGTTTGCGCCGCACGCCAATTCATGGCGGCGTTTCGTGGCGCAGTCCTACGCCCCGATCGCGCCGACCTGGGGCGTCAACAACCGCTCGGTGGCGCTGCGCGTGCCTGCCGGCGACGTAAAGAACCGCCGCATCGAGCACCGCCCGGCCGGCGTCGACACCAACCCCTACCTGGTTGCTGCGACCGTGCTCGCCGGCATTTCAAAGGGGCTGGATGAAAAGCTCGATCCCGGCCCGGAGACGACCGGCAACGGCTACGAGAACGCACCGAAACTGCCCGGTGCGCCGGGTGACTGGCGCTCGGCGATCGAGGCCGCGGAGGCTTCCGAATTCCTGAAGGAAGCGCTCGGGCCGGATCTCCACCGTACCTTCACGGCAATCAAGCACGCCGAGTATCTGCGCGTGGCCCGTACGGTGAGCGAGCTGGATTATCACCTCTACCTGCACGAGGTTTAAGCGGAATAAGGGGATAGTTTACTTTTTACCCCTTGCGCGAGATCGACGCGGCCACTGCCTTTCGGGGGTAAGAAAGTAAACTGTCCCCGGCGTTCCGCATTCCGGAACCTCCTCCTGCCCCGCTCATTCCTGCAATGTGCGAGGTGAAGAGATGATTGCGAGAATTTCTGCCGAGCCAGCTGCGCGCCACGCGAAGGCGGAGGTCAGGCACTGGCCGGAACCCAAGCCGACGGATGAGGGCGAAGGCGGCGACACGACCTCGATCGACGAGTTGCGTGAGGTAGCCGAGGCCTGCCGCCGCTGCGCGCTGTGGCGCGATGCGACACAAACGGTGTTCGGCGAAGGCCGGCAGCAGGCAAGGGTGGTTTTCGTCGGCGAGCAGCCCGGCGACCAGGAAGACCTCGCCGGCAAACCGTTCGTCGGCCCGGCGGGCAGGGTTTTCGACCAGATTCTTGCGGAGGCCGATCTCGACCGCACGATCACCTACGTCACCAATGCGGTAAAACATTTCAAGTTCGAGCAGCGCGGCAAGAGGCGCATCCATTCCAAGCCGAATGCTGGAGAAATCCGGGCCTGCCGCTGGTGGCTGGACAATGAGCTGCGGCTGATTCAGCCCGATCTTGTGGTGGCGCTCGGCGCGACGGCGGCGCAGTCGCTGCTCGGCAAGGCAGTCCCGATAACCAAGATGCGCGGCGACCTTGTGCAGCGCGAGGACGGCCTCCGCATCTACGTGACAATCCACCCGTCATTCATCCTGCGCATTCGCGAGCGGGCCGACAAGGAGGCCGAGCGCGCGCGGTTTTTGGACGACATGAAGGCGGTGAAGAAACTGATGGCGGCGTAAACGAAGAGGTGCGTCCTTCGAGGCTCACCCGCTCGCACCTCAGGATGAGGAGGTTGTTTGCGCTTCATAATCGGGTGTGTTCACATAATAATTTCGGGAGGGGCGGGAAGTTCGGGGGCCGAGCACCCGCCTCCCTCATCCTGAGGTGCGAGCGCAGCGAGCCTCGAAGGACGCACCCGGCCCTCACCTCACCAGAATCGCCCTCAGATCATTCACATTCGTCCCCGTCGGCCCCGGCACAAACAAATCGCCAACCGCGTTGAACGCCGTCCAGGCGTTGTTGCCGGCGAGCATGGCCTTGGCGTCGACGCCGGCCGCACGCATGCGCGCGACGCTCGAACCGTCGGCAAAGGCGCCGGCATTGTCTTCCGAGCCGTCGATGCCATCTGTATCGGCGGCCAGCGCCTGGACGCCGGCGACACCGTCGATGCCGAGCGCGAAGGCCAGCAAAAATTCGCTGTTACGGCCGCCCTTGCCTTTCGCCCGCAGCGTCACGGTGGTCTCGCCGCCCGACAGGATCATCACCGGCTTCCTGAACGGTCGGTCGCGGGTAGCGATCTCGCGCGTGATCGCCGCATGCACGGAGCCCACGTCGCGCGCCTCGCCTTCGATCGAATCCGACAGGATGACAGCCTCCACGCCTTGCTTCTTTGCCTCCGCAGCGGCGGCTTCCAGCGAGACGGCGGCCGAGGCGATGACGCGCACCTTGTTGCGCGAAAAACGCGGATCGTGCGGCCGCGGCGCGTCGGCGGCTTCCGAGTTGAGATGCGCCATCACCGCTGCCGGCAGCTTCATGCCGTAGGTGTTTATCAGGCTCAGCGCAGTCTCACGGTTGCCGATATCCGGGATGGTCGGACCCGAAGCAACAAGGGCCGGGTCGTCACCGGGAATGTCGGACACGACGAGCGAAACCACGCGCGCCGGCGAGGCGGCGGCGGCGAGGCGACCGCCCTTGATCGTGGAGACATGCTTGCGGATGGTGTTCATCGCGAAAATGGGCGCGCCGGAGGCGAGCAGCGCCTCATTGACGGCGATCTCGTCCGCCAGCGTCAGCCCTTCGGGCGGCGACGGCAGCAGCGCCGACCCGCCGCCGGAAATCAGCGCAATGACCAGATCGTCTGCGGTCAGGCCAGAAACCTTTTCGAGCAGCCGCCGCGACGCTTCAAGACCTGCGGCGTCCGGTACCGGATGCGCCGCCTCGATGATCTCGATGCGCTCGCATCTGGCTGCGTAGCCGTAGCGCGTGATGACTACTCCTTCCAGCGGCCCGTCCCAGACTTTCTCGAACGCCGCCGCCATCTGTGCAGAGCCCTTGCCCGCGCCGACGACGATGGTGCGGCCCTTCGGCTTTTCCGGCAGATGTTTGCGGATTGTCAGTTCCGGATCCGCGGCCGCAACGGCCGCGTTGAAGACGGCGGTGAGGAGAGATTTGGGATCGATGGTCAAGAGCGTGTCCCCATGGTCCAGCACCCTGTGGCTAGGCTCGGAGTCCTACGTTGCCCCCCTCTGGCCTGCCGGCCATCTCCCCCACAAGTGGGGAGATTGGCTGCCATCCACGCCGGCGCCCTCTCTGCCACGTTGACGGTTGGCGAAACACGGGCGGCCGGCTGATCTCCCCCCTTGTGGGGGAGATGGCCGGCAGGCCAGAGGGGGGCAACGTAGAGCACCATCATGTAAACGGAACTCAACTTGCAGCCGCGAGCGCCAACTCGCGCCGATCCCGCCCCAGACAATCGCACAGAGCGTCGATGATGATGCCGTGGTCCTGCCTCTGCGGCAGGCCCGAAACCGCGATGACGCCAATGACGCCGGCGCCTTTGACGCGGATAGGGAAACCGCCGCCGGCCAGCACGTACTCGGACGCCGAAAGCCCGTAGCGCTCTGCGAACAGGGCGCTTTCGCCACCCTGCTCGAGCATCATCCGATAGGTGCTCTTGAGGAACATCTTGACGACGTTGCGCTTCCTTCGCGCCCAGTCGGCATTGGAGCCCGTCGAGCCCGGCAGCGCGCAATAGAAAAGCGCCCGGTCCCAAAGCCTGATGTCGACGATGATCGGCCAGTTTTCGGCCAAGGCTCGTGTACGCAGCGCCGAGCCGATCTCGAACGCCGTCGCCTCGTCGAAGGCGTCAAACACCAGTTCGGTTTCCTGAACCTTGATCTTCTCAATATCGCCGGCAACGCTCATGACGCTCCTCCGAAAGCTCCGCTTTGACCGATCGTTATCCTTGGGTCAAGCATGGCGCGGCCGCAAGATTGCTCTTACGGTGCGTCCTTCGAGGCTCGCTACGCTCGCACCTCAGGATGAGGGAGATTGGCGCATCCCTCCTTCATCCTGAAGACCAGTGCGGGCGTCTCCGGATGAAAAGACTGTAGGCCACCCAACCTTCTTCATCCTGAGGTGCGAGCGCAGCGAGCCTCGAGGGACGCACTATTCATTTGTTCCTACGCCACT
Organism: Allomesorhizobium camelthorni; assembly: GCF_011045125.1. GTDB lineage: Bacteria > Pseudomonadota > Alphaproteobacteria > Rhizobiales > Rhizobiaceae > Allomesorhizobium > Allomesorhizobium camelthorni. Next base: position 40,860 of record NZ_JAAKZF010000023.1, read on the forward strand.
ATAACGCTCTTGGCCGGCTTGCCCGCGACATAGACCTCGCGCACGGCGCGGTCGTCGCCGAGCGTCTGCAGCAGGAAAAGCTCCTCGGCCAGCGTTTCGACTGTCTCCATGCGAAGCCGCATGCCTGGCGTCGCGCGGCTGTCCAGCACGACTATGTCCGCATCGGTCCCGACATCGAGCGTGCCGACCTTGTCGGCGATCGACAGCGCCTCGGCATTGCCGCGCGTCATCTGCCAGAACGAGGCGAACGGATTGAGCTTCTCGCCGTTCAGCGCAACGACCTTGTAGCCCTCGTCCATGGTGCGCAGCATCGAATAGTTGGTGCCACCGCCGACATCCGTTGCCGTTGCTATCCGCAGGGGCTTCTCCCGCCGGCGGTAGCGCTGATAGTCGAACAGGCCGGAGCCCAGGAAAAGGTTGGAGGTCGGGCAGAAAACCGCCACCGAACCCGAATCCGACAGCGCGTCGGCTTCGCGCTCCGACAGATGGATGCAGTGGCCGAACAGGCTTTGCTTCCCGAGCAGCCCGTAGCGTTCATAGATGTCGGTGTAGTCCTTCGACCACGGATAGAGTTCCTGCGTGAACGCGATCTCGGCATGGTTTTCCGAGAGATGCGTCTGCATATGCAGGTCCGGGTGCTCCCGCATCAGCGCGCTGGCCATCTCAAGCTGCTCGGGCGAGGATGTGATCGCGAAGCGCGGCGTGATCGCGTAGTGCTGCCGGCCCTTGCCGTGCCATTCCGCTATCAGCGCCTTCGAGTCGTCATAGCCCGACTGCGGCGTGTCGAGCACGCCTTCCGGCGCGTTGCGGTCCATCATCACCTTGCCGGCGATGTTGAGCATATTTCGAGCGTGGCTCTCCTCGAAAAACGCCTCCGCCGATTGCTTGTGCACCGAGCAGTAGGCAGCGACGGTAGTGGTGCCGTGCCGCACCGTCTCGTCCAGGAACAGGCGCGCGATGTGCCGGCCATGCTGCGCATTGCGGAACTTCGTCTCCTCGGGAAACGTGTACTTGTTCAGCCAGTCGAGCAGTTCCGCACCGTAGGACGCGATGACCTGCATCTGCGGAAAATGCGCATGCGCGTCGATGAAGCCGGGCAGAACGAGATGCGGCCGGTGATCGATTTTTTCCGCGCCCTCGCCGGCCTGGCTTGCGACATCCGCATAGGCCCCGGCAGCTATGATCTTGCCGCCGCGCAGCAGCAGCCCGCCATCTTCTTCGTAGCGATAGGCGGCGTGGTCGTCGGTGGAATCGGGCCAGCGCAGGAAGGTGAGCGTGCGTCCGCGAAGCAGAAGATCGGTCATGCGGAAAGCCTTGCTCGGATATGCGCAAATCTCATTGGAAAGGTGTTCACTCCCCCGCTCCTTCGAACCAGGCCGCAAGCAGCGCCCGCTCCTCGATGGTCATGGCGGTGACGTTGCCTGGCGGCATGGCGTGGCTGCGTCCGGCCTGCAGATAGATTTCCCGGGCATGCTCGGCAATCGTGGCGTCGGTTTCGAGGATCACGCCCTTCGGCGCCTGATAGATGCCTTCATAGGACGGCTCCGTCGCATGACACATCGAGCAGCGGCCGAGCACGGTGTCGCGCACCGCCGGAAAATGCGTGGACGCGACAAATATCTCGCTGGCAGCTGCCTGCTTCGGCTCGCCAGTCAGGATCTTCGGCACGGTCGAGAGCCACATGATGACGATGAACAGCACCGCGGCCGCCAGCCAGGTCCAGGTCGGGTTGCCCTTGCGCGCATGCCGCGTGTTGAAGAAGTGCCGGATCAGCACGCCGATGATGAACACCAGCGAGGCGATCACCCAGTTGAACTGCGTTCCGAACGCCAGCGGATAATGGTTCGACAGCATCAGGAACAGAACGGGCAGCGTCAGGTAGTTGTTGTGCAGCGAGCGCGTCTTGGCGATCTTGCCGTATCTTGGATCGGGCTTCCTCCCGGCGATCAGGTCGGCGACGACGATCTTCTGGTTCGGGATGATGACGAGGAAGACATTGGCCGACATGATGGTTGCGGTGACGGCGCCGAGATGCAGGAAGGCGGCGCGGCCGGTGAAGAGTTGCGTGTAGCCCCAGGCCATGAACACCACCACCGCATAGAGCACCAGCATCAGCAGCGTGTCGCTCTTGGCGAGCGGCGACTTGCACAGAAGATCGTAGACGACCCAGCCAAGCCCGAGCGACGCGATCGATATGCCGATCGCCACCGGCGCGGAGACGTCGAGCACGTCGCGGTCGATCAGGAACAGGTCGGCGCCGGCGTAGTAGACCACGGCCATCAGCGCGAAGCCGCTCATCCAGGTGGCGTAAGATTCCCATTTGAACCAGGTCAAGTGCTCGGGCATCTCGGCTGGCGCGACCAGATATTTCTGGATGTGGTAGAAGCCGCCGCCATGGACCTGCCACTCCTCGCCATGCGCGCCTTTTGGCAGGCCGGGACGCTGGCGCAGGCCGAGGTCGAGCGCCACGAAGTAGAAGGACGAACCGATCCAGGCGATGCCGGTGATGACGTGCAGCCAGCGCACGGCGAAACTCAGCCAATCCCAGAAAATCGCGAAATCGGTCATGCCCATCCTTCCTGCCTGTCCGCGACTTTACGGCCTGCGATGCAAACGGAAAGAGGGCAGGTGTGCGATGACTTTCAAAAAAAACTGGAAAATAGTAGCGTCGCCTCCGAAACTCAGTGGAAGCCGGCAAATTGGCCTATCTCGACAACATCGCTGTCTTCGTCCGCGTCGTCGAATTGGGCAATCTGTCGGCGGCGGGCCGCGACATGCGCATTTCGCCCGCCGTGGCTTCCAACCGCATCAAGGAACTGGAGAAGCATCTCGGTGTGCGCCTGTTCAACCGCACCACGCGCCAATTGATGCCGACCGAGCAGGGCACGGTCTTCTATTCCGGCGCCAAGCAGGTGCTGGAAGCGATCGCCGAGGCCGAGGCCGCCGTCAGCGCGCTTTCCGGCCAGCCACGCGGCACGATCAAGGTGACCGCGCCGCTCGGCCTCGGGCGGCGGCTGATCGCGTCCGGCATTCCGGATTTCCGCGACAAATATCCCGACATCGAGGTGCGGCTCCGGCTTTCCGACCACAATGTCGACATTCTCAAGGAAGGCATCGATGTCGCCTTCCGGCTCGGCCTGATCGAGGATTCGAGCCTCAGAATGCGTGGCATCATGGAATGCGAGCGCGTGCTGGTGGCCGCGCCGAAATATCTCGAGGCGCGGGGCGAGCCGACTGAACCGCAGCAACTGGTCGACGACAGGCATGATTGCCTGATGTTGCGCTTTCCCGGCATGCGCGAATATTTCTGGACGCTGAAGACGCGATCGGGCCCGGCCAAATTCGAGGTGCACGGGCCGTTCGATTCCGACGACGGCGATGTCCTGACCGGCTGGGCTCTGGCCGGCCGCGGCATCATCAACAAGCCGCGCTTCGAGGTTGAGCCCTTCATCCGCGACCGCCGGCTGAAGATAATCCTCGCCGACACGCCGCCGACCCCGGTGCAGTTCGCCGCCGTCTATCCGCACAAGAAGCTGCAGGATCCGAAGGTGCGCCTGCTGCTCGATTTCATGGCCGAGCGCTGCCAGCGTCTGATCCGGGATATTCTGGCGGGGAGGTAAGGCGGATGCGCTACGAAGCTTTCAAATTCTGCAGCCCGCGCTCCAGCAATTCCCGCATGAACCGCTGATAGGGGATTCCGCGCTTCCTGGCCTCTGCCTTCAGCGTTGCCAACTGGCCTTCCGGAAGCCGCATATTGACCCGTGCGGTCTTGTTCTCGAACTCGAACCGGTAAGGCTTGAACTGGGAAAAATCGAGATCGGACAGATCCTGTTCAAGGAAAGCCTCGGCTTCCTCATCGGTTGTCATGACTGGAACTTTCCGTTTCATAGCCCAGGGCCTCCTTTCCATGCATGTAGCGGGCGGTGAACGGCCTGACGAGCAGCCGGTCATCGACCTGCCTCAAGGTGAAGCCGACGAAGAGAGGTCGTCCGTTCGCATGCCGTGCAACCGCGATGTAGCGCCTCTCGTCGGCGGAGTGCTTGAAGTCGGGTGCGATACGTACATCGCCTTGGAACACCGCTTCTATTTCAGGTTTGGTGAAACCATGGCTGCCGCATTTCGGCCAGTTGCCATCGTCCCACTGGAATCCCGAAAAGTTCGTCCATAATGGATGTAGAGATGTGTGTACAAATGTCAACTCACCCCGGCTGCGCCAGCGCCGTCATGATCTCCGCCGCGGCCAGCGCAGCGATCACTGCCGGGCGCTTGTCCTTCACTTGATCGCCGCCGATCGGCGAGACGAGGCGGGCAAAATCGGCCTCGCTGCCGCCAACTGTCTTCAGATACCAGCTCTTGAACGTCGCCTTCTTGGTCTTGGAGCCGATCATCCCGACATAGGCGGCGTCCTCACATTTAAGCGCCTCGGCGACGATCAGGAAATCGAGCGCATGGTCGTGGGTGAGAACGACAAAGGCGGAACCGGCCGGCGCGTCGCGGACCATTTCTTCAGGTACCGGGGTCAACCGCGTCTCGACGCTTTCCGGTATGCCCTCCAGCGCATCCGCACGCGTTTCGACCACGATCACGCGCACCGGCAGCAGTGCGAAGGCCGAGGCCAGCGCATGGCCGACATGGCCGCCGCCGAAGACATAGACATGGGGGAGCCTGGCGTCCTCGGCCTCGGCTTCTTCAAGGAGCATGGACCGAACCGCCTCGTCTGCAAGTTTGAGCGACACCTCGACCCGCCCGCCGCAGCATTGGCCGATTTCGGGTCCAAGCGGGATGTCGAGGGTGAGCGCAGCGCCCAACCCTCCCCCTTGCGGGGAGGGTGTCGGCGTAGCCGACGGGTGGGGGTGGAGATGAAGTGCACCGCCCTCTGCTGGATTTCTTTTGGAATCCTGCCTGGCGGAACCACCCCCACCCGGCCCTTCGGGCAACCCTCCCCGCAAGGGGGAGGGTTGGGCCGCCAGCATCTCCCTCGCTCTGTCGATCGCCATGAATTCGAGCTGCCCGCCGCCGATCGTGCCGAAAATCCTCTCCGGCGAAACCAGCATCCAGGCGCCTTTTTCGCGCGGGGTCGAGCCTTTGGCCTCGGCCACCTCGACAAGCGCCGCTAATGGCGACGCGTCGAGGAAAGCCCGCAGGCCTTTGGCCGTGCCGCTCATTTTCGCGCCGCTTCGGCCCTCAGCCGCTCGACTGCCATCAGCACGCGCTCGGGTGTCGCCGGCGTGTCGAGGCGCGGGCAGATCCTGTGGTCGGCGACGCTCGCCACCGCGTCCGACAGCGCATGCAGCACCGACATCGCCAGCATCAGGGGCGGCTCGCCGACCGCCTTGGAACGATGGATCGTCGGCTCGCTGTTTTCCGGCCAGTCGGCAAGCCGCACGTTGAAAATCTTCGGCCGGTCCGACGCAAGCGGTATCTTGTAAGTCGACGGCGCATGGGTGCGCAGCCGGCCCTTCTCGTCCCAGACAAGTTCCTCGGTCGTCAGCCAGCCCATGCCCTGGATAAAACCGCCTTCAATCTGGCCAAGGTCGATCGCCCTGTTCAGCGACCGTCCCGTCTCGTGCAGTATGTCGGTGCGCTCCACGACATATTCGCCGGTCAGCGTGTCGATCGACACCTCCGACACCGACGCGCCGTAAGCGAAATAATAGAACGGGTGGCCCTGCCCCTTATCGCGGTTCCAGTGAATTTTCGGCGTCTTGTAGAAGCCGGCGGCCGAAAGCTGGATGCGAGCCATATAGGCCTGCTTGACCAGGTCTGCGAAGGCGATCTGCTGGTTGCCGATGCGCACGCGGTTGGGCAGGAACTCGATCTGGTCGAGCGGCACCGCGTATTTCTCAGCCGCGAAATCGGCGAGCCGGTTGCGGATCGTGCGCGCGGCGTTTCGCGCCGCCATGCCGTTGAGGTCGGAACCGGACGACGCCGCCGTCGCCGAGGTGTTGGGCACCTTGCCGGTCGTCGTCGCGGTGATCTTCACCTGGTCGATGTCGATCTGGAACTCTTCCGCCACCACCTGCGCGACCTTGACGTAGAGCCCCTGCCCCATCTCGGTGCCGCCATGGTTCAGGTGCACCGAACCGTCGGTATAGACATGCACCAGCGCGCCAGCCTGATTGAAATGCGTGGCGGTAAACGAGATGCCGAATTTCACCGGCGTCAGCGCCAGCCCGCGTTTTATCACCCGGCTGTTGGCGTTGAACGCATCGATCGTGCGCCGCCGCCGCGCATAATCTGAGCTCTCCTCAAGTTCGGCGACGATCCGCTGGATGATGTTGTCCTCCACCGTCTGGTGATAGGGCGTGACGTTGCGGTCGCTTGTCCCGTAGAAATTGAGCTTGCGGATTTCGAGCGGGTCTTTCCCTGTCGCGAACGCCACCTCGTCAATGACGCGCTCGGCGCCGACCATGCCCTGCGGCCCGCCGAAGCCGCGAAATGCCGTGTTGGAAACCGTGTTGGTGTAGAGCGGGGCCGACACCGCCTTCACCGCCGGATAGAAATAGGCGTTGTCGCAATGGAACAGCGCCCGGTCCGTCACCGGCCCCGAAAGGTCCGACGAAAACCCGCAGCGCGCCGCGTAGGAAAAATCGACGCCACGGATTTTTCCGTCGTCGTCGAAGCCGACTTCATAGTCGATGAGGAAATCATGACGCTTGCCCGTGGCGGTCATGTCGTCGTCGCGGTCGGGCCTGATCTTCACCGCCCGGCCAAGCCGCTTGGCCGCGATCGCAGCGATCGCCGCAAACTGGTTGGACTGCGTCTCCTTGCCGCCGAAGCCGCCGCCCATGCGGCGGATTTCGACCGTCACCGCATGCGACGGCACGCCGAGCGCATGGCTGACCATATGCTGCACCTCGCTCGGATGCTGCGTCGAGGAATAGACAGTGACGTCGTCGTCCTCCCCCGGCACGGCCATAGCGATATGGCCCTCGAGATAAAAGTGGTCCTGCCCGCCGACCCGCATTTGGCCCTTCAGTCTGCGCGGCGCTTTGGCGATCGCCCCGGCGGCATCGCCGCGCGACAGCGTCAGCGGCGGCGTCACGAGTTTTGCACCCTGACGACCGGCGTCGGCTACATCGATGATCGCCGGCAATTCGTCATATTCGATCTTCGCCAGCCGGCAGGCGCGCCGCGCCTCTTCCCGCGTCCCGGCGATCACGGCAAAGATCGGCTGGCCATGAAACTGCACCTCGCCGTCGGCCAGCACCGGTTCGTCATGCCGGCCGGTCGGCGAAATGTCGTTCTCGCCCGGCACATCGCTCGCTGTCAGCACGTCGACCACGCCGGATGCTGAGCGAACCCCCATCAGGTCGATCGAGCGGATCGTTCCATGCGCCACCGTCGACAGCCCGAGGCAGCCATGCAGCGTGCCGGCCGGCTCCGGCATGTCGTCGATGTAGATCGCCGAGCCGTCGACATGCTTATGCGCCGAATCGTGGCGCTGGTCGGACGCGACGCCGCCTGTGATTTTTTCGGCCTTGAGGTTCACTATCTGGTGTTTGGTCATTGGCTAAACCTGGCAAGGCCGCGATCCTTCGCGCCCCCCTCTGTCCTGCCGGACATCTCCCCCCTCAAGGGGGGAGATCGGCTGACCGCACCGCGTTCGCCAATCCCTGAAGATAAGGCGCCGAGGGTGGGACTGCCAATCTCCCCCCTTGAGGGGGAGATGGCCGGCAGGCCAGAGGGGGGTCGGTCCAGTATCCGGAATGAACATGCCCATCACGCCGCCTCATGCCTTGAGACCTGTACCGGCACCGTCGCCCCGGTCGTCTCCAGATAAAACCGCCGCAGCAAATTCTTCGCCACCAGCATCCGGTACTCCGCCGAAGCGCGCATGTCGGTCAGCGGCGTGAAATCCTCGTCATAGGCCTCGACCGCCTCCTCCACCGTCGTTTCGCTCCACGCCTTGCCAATCAGCGCCGCCTCGACCGCTTTCGCCCGCTTCGGCGTCGCCGCCATGCCGCCATAGGCGATGCGGACGTCCGCAACCGTGCCGTCGCCGGCCAGCCTCAGGTGGAATGCGCCGAGCACCGCGGTGATATCCTCGTCGCACCGCTTGGTGATCTTGTGGACCGCGAAATGCGCGCCTTCGGCCGGTACCGGCACGTCCACCGCCTCGACGAACTCGCGCGGCCGCCGGTCTTGCTTGCCATAGGCGATGAAGAAATCCTCCAGCGGGATTGTCCGCCGCTCATTGCCCTTGCGCAGCGTCAGTGTCGCGCCGAGTGCGATGAACGGCGGCGGCGTGTCGCCGATCGGCGAGCCATTGGCGATGTTGCCGCCGATGGTGCCCATGTTGCGTACCTGGTCTCCACCGATGCGGTCGAACAGTGGCCCGAGCGCCGGGATGCGCTCGGACAGCGTCGAGAAAGCTTCGGTGTAGGTGACGCCCGCGCCGATCGAAATCATGCCGTCGCGCTCAGAAATCCGCCGCAGCTCATCCAGACCGCCGATGAATACCGCCGGCGAAATCTCGCGCATGAATTTCGTCACCCAGAGCCCGACATCGGTCGAGCCGGCAATGAGGGTCGCCTTCGGCTCGGCTTCGAGCACACCGGCGAAATCGTCCACATTCGCCGGCACGACCAGCCTTCCCTTGCCCTCGCCGATCTCGACCCGCGCGCCGTCCTTTAGCGCCGTGAGCTTTTTCGCGACCGCCGCGCGCTCCATTGCCAGTGGGTCTTTCGCCGCCTTGCCGTAGCTCGATATCGCGCGCGCTGCTCGCACGATCGCCTCATAGCCAGTGCAGCGGCAGAGATTGCCCTGCAGCGCCTTCTCTATTTGCGCGTCCGACGGCGCGGCGTTCCGCATCCACAGCGCATAGAGCGACATCACGAAGCCCGGCGTGCAGAAGCCGCATTGCGAACCATGGAAATCGACCATCGCCTGCTGCACCGGGTGCAGCTTGCCGCCCTCGCCGCGCAGGTGCTCGATGGTGACGACATGGCAGCCGTCGACCGAGCCGAGGAAACGGATGCAGGCATTGACGCTTTCATAAGCAAGCTCGCCACCTGCGAGCCGCCCGACGAGCACGGTGCAGGCGCCGCAGTCGCCCTCGGCGCAGCCTTCCTTGCTGCCGCGCAACGAACGCCGCAGCCGCAGAAAATCGAGCAGCATCTCGTCCGGCGCGACTTTGGACAGCGCCACCGCCTCGCCGTTCAGCAGGAAGCGGATTTCGTTGCGGATCTTCACTGCGGCCATCCTTCAGCTCCCCCTATAGGTCGAGTAGCCGTAGGGCGAGACAAGCAGCGGCACATGGTAGTGCCTGTGCTCGGCCATGCCAAACCGGATAGGGACGATGTCCAAGAAGGCCGGTTCGGACAGCGCAATCCCCTGCGCCCTCAGATAGTCGCCTGCCGCAAACACAAGCTCGTATTCGCCGGTCGCAAACTCCGGGCCGGCCAGGAGCGGCGCGTCACAGCGGCCGTCGCTGTTGGTGGAGACGGTCTTGAGCAGCGTGCGCTCCTCGCCCTCGATGCGGAACAGCGAAATGGACAGGCCCGCCGCCGGCTTTCCCGAAGCGGTGTCGAGCACATGGGTGGTCAGGCGCCCGCCTTCAGTTCCCGACATTCTGCCTCCCTCAAGACCGTTCAAGTGTTAAGCGGTCGATTGTGCGGCGATTAAATGCCATGCATAAGTCCGGGTGAAGCGGAACGCCACAAAAAGACTTTCAAAATTTTTCGGGGGAATGCCGGCCGATCCCGTCGACTATCTTGGATTGGCAGATCCAACAGGACTTGCGGCGAGGGATTGATGCGTTACCAGCGAGACATGCGCGGCTATGGGCAGAACCCGCCGGACCCGAAATGGCCGGGCGGCGCGCATATTGCGGTGCAGTTCGTGGTCAATTACGAGGAAGGCGGCGAGAACTGCATCCTCCACGGCGACGCCGCCTCAGAAGCCTTTCTGTCCGAGATCGTCGGCGCGGCGCCTTGGGCCGGGATGCGCCACTGGAACATGGAATCGATCTATGAATACGGCGCCCGCGCCGGCTTCTGGCGCCTGCACCGCATGTTCACCGAGGCCGAGATTCCGGTGACCGTCTATGGCGTCGCCACTGCCCTTGCCCGCTCGCCCGACCAGGTAACGGCCATGCAGGAGGCCGGCTGGGAAATCGCCTCGCACGGGCTGCGATGGATCGACTACCGCGACCATAAGATGGAGTACGAGCGCCGCGACCTGGAGGAGGCGATCCGGCTGCATGCGGAAGTCACCGGCGAGCGCCCGACGGGGCTTTATCTCGGCCGCACCTCGATCAATTCGGTGCGGCTCGCCGCGGCCGAGGGCGGCTTCGACTATGTGTCCGACACCTATGACGACGAGCTGCCCTACTGGCTCGATCACGACGGCCACGGCGGCGCGATCCCGCCGCAACTCATCATCCCCTACACGCTCGACGCCAACGACATGCGCTTCGCCACGCCGCAGGGCTTTAATTCCGGCGATCAGTTCTTCGTCTATCTGAAAGATTCCTTCGACACGCTCTACGAGGAGGGCAAAGCGGGCCGGCCGCGCATGATGAATATCGGGCTGCACTGCCGGCTCGTCGGCCGGCCCGGCCGTGCGGCGGCGCTGAAGCGCTTCATCGACTATGTGAAGGGTCACGACAAAATCTGGCTGACGCGGCGCATCGACATCGCCCGCCACTGGCGCGAGCACCACCCGTACCAGGCGCTGGCGCTGCGTCCTTCCCGCATGGATCGGGAAGACTTCGTCGAAAAATTCGGCGGCGTCTTCGAGCACTCGCCCTGGGTCGCCGAGCGCGCCTTCGAACTGGAGCTTGGCCCCGCGCATGACAGCGCCGGCGGCCTGCACAATGCGCTCTGCCGCGTCTTTCGGTCGGCGAGCGAGAGCGAGCGGCTCGGTGTGCTGAAAGCGCACCCCGATCTTGCCGGCAAGCTAGCGGCCGCAAAAAGACTAACCGCCGAATCAACGAGGGAGCAGGCTTCCGCCGGGCTGGACGCGCTCACCGACAAGGAGCGCGAGCTGTTCTCGAAGCTCAACGCGGCCTACGTCACCACCTTCGGCTTCCCCTTCATCATCGCCGTCAAAGGAAGGACCAAGGACGAGATACTGGCCGCTTTCGAAACCCGCATCGGCAACGATCGCGGCGTCGAATTCGCCACTGCATGCACGGAGGTGGAGCGCATCGCGCTTCTGCGCCTTGCCGACATCCTGCCTGATTGAACAAGACGAGCCACCCAATGTACGATCTCTATATCGGCAACAAAAATTACTCCTCCTGGTCGCTCAGGCCCTGGGTCCTGATGAAGACGCTCGGGATTTTGTTCTCCGAACACCTGATCCCCTTTCACGATCACGACGCATGGTCCGAGTATCGCCTATTGTCCCCCAATGGGATGGTTCCCCTGCTTGGGGACGGAAATATCTTGGTCTGGGATTCCCTTTCCATCGCCGAGTATCTGGCGGAGCGCCATGAGGGCGTCTGGCCCAGCGACCCCGCAGCGCGGGCCTTCGCCCGCTCAGCCGCCGCCGAGATGCACTCCGGCTTTCCCGCCCTGCGCAATATCTGCGGCATGAATATCGGCGTTCGAGTCAAACTTCACCAACAGCCGGACGCGCTGAAGGCCAATATCGCTCGCCTTTCCGTGCTCTGGAATGACGGAATCAGCCGCTTCGGCGGTCCTTTCCTCGCCGGCCCGTATTTTTCCGCCGCTGATGCTTTCTTCTGCCCCGTCGCTTTTCGCGTCCAGACCTACGGCCTGGAACTGGACGCCACCTCCGCCGCCTACGTGGCGCGGTTGCTGGGCTTGCCTGCCATGCGGGAGTGGTATGCCGGCGGCCTGGCGGAGACGTTCCGCGACTGGCCGCACGAGCACGAGATTGATGCGGTCGGCACAGTCACCGAAGACCTGCGCGCGCCGGCGAGCAATTAAGGAAACGAACATGACCGGCCGCACCTATTACGCGCCCCATGGCGGCCTGCCGCCGCAGACGGATCTGCTCACCGGCCGCGCCGTCTTCACCGCGGCCTACGCAGTCATTCCGAAAGGCGTGATGAGCGATATCGTGACCAGCTGCCTGCCATTCTGGGAGGAAACCAGGGCGTGGGTGCTGTCCCGGCCTTTGTCAGGTTTTGCGGAGACGTTTTCGCAATACATCATGGAGGTCGGCCCGGGCGGCGGCAGCGACCGGCCCGAACCGGACAGCGGCGCCGAAGCGGCGCTCTTCGTCGTGGAGGGCGAACTGACGGTCACCGTTGAAGGCCGCAAACAGTCGATGCGGCCTGGCGGCTTTGCATTCATCCCGCCGGCGAGCCGGTGGAGCGTTCGCAACGAAGGCTCAGTACCGGTCCGTTTCCACTGGATCCGCAAGGCCTACGACTTCGTCGACGGTATCGAAATTCCAGAAGCCTTCTTCGCCGATGAGGCCGCGATCGCGCCTACCCCGATGCCGGGCACCGACGGCAAATGGGCGACAACGCGCTTCGTCGACCCGGCCGACATGCGCCACGACATGCATGTCACAGTCGTCACCTTCGAGCCGGGCGCGGTGATCCCCTTCGCCGAAACGCATGTGATGGAGCACGGCCTATATGTGCTGGAGGGCAAGGCGGTCTACCGTCTCAACCAGGACTGGGTCGAGGTCGAGGCCGGCGACTACATGTGGCTGCGGGCCTTCTGTCCGCAGGCCTGCTACGCTGGCGGCCCCGGCAAGTTCCGCTATCTCCTCTACAAGGACGTCAACCGGCACATGAAGCTCGGCGCGCCGGGCGCCGCGAAACACTTCGGATAGGGATGTTCCCGTGAAAAAGATCCTTGCAGAGACGTTGACCCGCGAGGCCTTCGCCGAGTTCGGCGACGTGCTCGATATGGAAGGCGACAACCACTACCCGATCAATGGCGGCAAGGCCGAGCGCTACCACGACCTCGCCAGGGTGGAGGCCGAGGGACCGAATGCCCGCGTGCTGATCTCTATTGTTAAGAGCGCGCCCTACGTGTTTCCGCTGCGGCTAACCATGGTCGAGCGCCACCCCTTCGGCAGCCAGGCCTTCATGCCGCTCGCTCCCCGGCCGTTCGTCGTGGTGGTCTGCCATGACGGCGAAAACGGCCCCGGCGCGCCGCACGCCTTCGTCACCGAGCCTGGACAGGGCGTCAACTATCCGCGCAACACCTGGCATGGCGTGCTCACCCCGATCGACGAGCCGCAAGAGTTCCTGGTGGTCGACCGCGGCGGCGACGGCTCCAATCTCGAGGAGTTCTTCTTCGATGAGCCCTGGGAAATCCACTTGCCCGGAATGACGCTTTGAACGACGACGCCCTCATCGACCGCCTGCTCGACGTGATCGAGCACGACATCGTGCCCAAGACGGCCGAAGGCGTATCGCACGGCAACAAGCTTTTCGGCGCAGCTATCTTGCGGAAGAACGATCGCTCGCTGGTGCTCGCCGAGACCAACAACGAGATCGAAAACCCGCTCTGGCACGGCGAAATCCACGCGCTGAAACGCTTTTATGAGATGCCGCGCGAGAAGCGGCCGGACACCAGGGACTGCATCTTCCTGGCGACCCACGAGCCCTGCTCGCTCTGCCTCTCGGCGATCACCTGGACCGGTTTCGACAATTTCTTCTACCTGTTCAGCCACGAGGATTCGCGCGACAGCTTCGCCATCCCACACGATTTGAAAATCCTGAAAGAGGTCTTCACACTCGATCCGGGCGGCTACAATGCCGAGAACGCCTACTGGAAGAGCTATTCAATCCGCAAGCTGGTGCGCATTTTGCCCGAAGCCGACCGGGCTAGGCTGGAAGCGCGGATCACAAAAATCTACGCTCGCTACGACGCGCTTTCGGCCGAATACCAGGACAGGAAGATTGAGAACGACATTCCGCTGAATTGAAGGTTCCGACGCGATTAACCGAGCTTGGCGTTCTTCAAGACGTCATTGATCCGTGCCTGCCAGCCTTTGCCGGTCGCCTTGTACTTGGCGATGACATCCTGATCGAGACGGATAGAAACCACTTGCTTGGGCTTTTCCAGTTTTGGACGTCCGCGTGCCCGTTCAATCTTCTTGTACAGGTCGGGAAACACGTCCTTGAAAGGCCGCGCCTGTGCGAGTTCCCCGTCCGTGACGTCGGAGTCATCCGGGTCGGCAGCTATCTGCTTCTGAATTTCCGCTTCTTCCTCATCGGTAAGGGGGCGGATGCGGTTAGGATTGCCCATGTGCTTTCCTTTCCTTACGGCTGGCGCGGCGCATCGAAACCACCGAGATCGCTTCTAGCCCGAGCGGCTTGAAAATCACGGTGAGAACCATTCCACCGAATTCGCCGATCGCCTTAAGCCGCCCGACCTTGGCGGGGACGACTGTCGAAGCTGCGAAAAACTCAATGTCGAGATCGGCAAAGTCGAGCCCGCGATTTCTTAGGTTAGCAGTTCGCTTCGGCTCATCCCAGACGATCTTCAGGCAAGACTCCCGCGGCAGCGTTCTGCTGAACGATAAAAGTAATACAAAAAATCAGATCAGAATGCAAGTCCTCTAGCTGCGAGCGGGACTGCCGGAGTTGGGCCGCGATTGCTCCTCCGGACGCAAATGCGATGGGGCAGGACGCTAATCCGCATTGAACTTAAAGCCGTCTCCATGCCTGATACTGCCCGTCAGGAGTTTTTGGCATGAAGACCATCACGACCTTCCCCCGCAAAGTCATCGAATTTCCAGACATGGGCATCGTCATGCCGGATGGCTGCCGGCTGTCGGCCCGGGTATGGATGCCGGAGGACGCGGTGGAAAATCCGGTACCGGCGATCCTCGAACATCTGCCCTACCGCAAGCGCGACGGCACGACGGCGCGGGACAGTCTCACCCATCCCTATTTCGCCGGCCATGGCTATGCCTGCATACGCGTCGACATGCGCGGCAATGGCGACTCCGAAGGCCTGATGGAGGATGAGTACACCGAGCAGGAATTGCAGGATGCCTGCGATGTAATCGCCTGGGCTGCTTCGCAACCCTGGTGTTCGGGTACGGCCGGCATGATGGGCATCTCCTGGGGCGGGTTCAACGCGCTCCAGGTCGCCGCCAAGCAGCCGCCGGCGCTGAAGGCGATCATCACGCTTTGCTCCACCGACGACCGCTACGCCGACGACATCCACTACAAGGGCGGGCTGCTGCTCAACGAAAACCAGGGCTGGGGCGCGACCATGCTTGCCTATTCGTCGCGGCCGCCGGATCCCGTACTGGTCGGCGACAAATGGCGCGAGATGTGGCTTGAGCGGCTGGAAAACGAACCTTTCCTGCCCGCCGTATGGCTGAGACATCAGAACCGCGACGCCTACTGGAAGCGCGGCTCGGTCTGCAAGGATTTTTCGGCGATCAAGGCCGCCACGCTTGCCGTTGGCGGCTGGGGCGATGCCTACAAGAACGCCGTGTCCCGGCTCGTCGAAGGCATTTCCGCGCCGGCCAAGGGCATAATCGGGCCGTGGATTCACAAATACCCGCATTTCGCCGTGCCAAATCCGGCCATCGGCTTCCTGCAGGAGGCGCTGCGTTGGTGGGACCGCTGGCTGAAGGGCATTGAGACGGGCGTCGAGAACGACCCGGCGATGCGGCTTTACCTGATGGATTCAGCCCCGCCACGCGACTGGTACGAGGAGCGGCCGGGACGCTGGATCGCCGAGCAAAGCTGGCCTTCGCCCAGCATTACGGCGCGCCGGCTGCATCTCGGCGCCGGCGGCGTCCTCTTCGACAAGGCCGGCGTGCTTCCGACGATCCATATGTCCTCGCCGCAGGATTGCGGCATGGCCGGCGGCGAATACTGCGCCATCTGGCTCGGGCCGGAACTGCCGGGCGACCAGCGCATCGACGATGAGAAATCCGTCTGCTTCGACACCGCACCGCTCGGCGAGCAGACCGACATTGTCGGCGCGCCGGTGCTTCGCCTTAAACTGTCCGCCGACCGCCCGCGCGCCATGATCGCGGTCAGGCTATGCGACGTGCAGCCCGACGGCGCCTCCACACGCATCACCTACGGCGTGTTCAATCTCTGCCATCGCAGCGGCCACGAACATCCCAAAGATATAGTCCCCGGCGAGATCATGGAGGTCGCGCTGAGGCTGGACGACATCGCATACAGCGCAGCGCCGGGCAACCGCTTGCGGGTGGCAGTTTCGTCGACCTACTGGCCGCTGGTATGGCCGTCGCCGGAAATGGTTACGCTCACCCTGCACGAAGGCGTGCTCGAACTGCCGGTCCGGCCTTCCGGCGCGGGCGACGAGGTCTCATTCGAGGAGCCGGAGGCCGCCGCTCCCTGGCGCACCGAAACGCTGCGGCAAAGCTCCAACAGCCGCACCGTCGAGCGCGATTCCACCACCGGAAAGGTCTCGCTGAACATCGTCGACGATTTCGGCGAGAAGCGCGACAGCGACCATGGTCTGGTCACCGGTAGCATCGCCCGCGAAACCTGGACCATCGATCCGAACGATCCGCTTTCCGCCCATGGGCAAACCCGCTGGACGGAGAGCTTGTCGCGAAATGACTGGTCGGTCCGGACCGAGACGTTCACCACCATGCACTCCGACGCAGAGAATTTCCACCTGACCGGGCGAATCGAAGCCTATGAGGGGGAAAAGCTGGTGTTCTCGCGCGATTTCGAGGCGAAAATCCGCCGTGATCACATCTGAGCCCCAGACACGGTTGGTCCAGAAGCGACATACCATTTACGCCACGTCATGTCGCATTCTGCCTTGCGCCAGCGGCGATGTTGCGGCCAATATTCAACTCACAAAAAATACAAAAATGATGTCGGCAAAACCGCCTGAGTGAGGAACTACAAATGTCCAACGAACTCGATTTCCTGAGCCGTCGTGTCGCCGCCGGCAAGATGAACCGCCGCGATTTTCTCGGCCGCGCCGCCGCACTCGGCGTCACCGCCAGCTTCGCCAATTCGCTGCTTGCCTCCGCCGCCCGCGCGGCCGGCCCGGTCAAGGGCGGCATCCTCAAGGCCGGCCTCGTGGGCGGTGAATCCACCAACAGCCTCGACCCCGCTCTGTTCATGACGCAGGTCCCCTTTTCTTTCGGCAAGCAGTGGGGCGAGATGATCGTCGAGTTGTCGCCTGATGGCGCGCTCGAATACCGGATCGCGGAGGAGATCGGCTCGTCAGACGACGCCAAAGTGTGGACGCTGAAGATCCGCGACGGCATCGAGTTCCACAACGGCAAGACCGTGACTGCAGAGGACGTGGCCGCCACGTTGGAGCGCCATTCCGACGAAGGTTCCAAATCGGGCGCCCTCGGCTACATGAAGGGCATCGACTCGATCAAGGTCAACGGCAAGGAAGTGGTCCTGACGCTGAAGGAGGCCAATGCCGACCTCCCCTACCTGCTGTCGGACTACCACCTCATCGTCCAGCCAAATGGTGGTAAGGACGGTGCGGATGCTGGCATCTCCGCAGGGCCCTACAAGGTCACGGTCAACGAACCCGGCATCCGCCATGGCGGCGAACGCTTCGCCAACTACTGGCAGGCCGACAAGATGGGCCATGCTGACCAGGTCGAAATCATCGTCATCAACGACGCCACCGCCCGCACCTCGGCGCTCCAGGGCGGCCAGGTCCATATGATCAACCGCGTCGAGCCAAAGATCGTCGACCTCATCAAGCGCGTGCCCGGCGTCACGATCCGCAACCATTCGGGTCCCGGCCACTACGTCTTCATCATGCATTGCAACACCGCGCCATTCGACAACAACGATCTGCGAATGGCGCTGAAACTCGCGATGGACCGCGAGGAGATGCTCGACAAGATCCTGCGCGGCTACGGCTCGCTCGGCAATGATTTCCCGATCAACGCGTCCTATCCGCTGTTTTCCGACGATATCGAGCAGCGCAAGTTCGACCCCGACAAGGCCGCCTTCCACTACAAGAAGTCCGGCCACAGCGGATCGGTCCTGCTGCGCACTTCCGACGTCGCCTTCCCCGGCGCCGTCGACGCTGCCCAGCTCTACCAGCAAAGCTGCGCCAAGGCCGGCATCACCATCGAGGTCAAGCGCGAGCCCGGCGACGGCTACTGGTCGGAAGTCTGGAACAAGCAGCCGTTCTGCACGTCCTACTGGGGCGGCCGCTCGACCCAGGACCAGATGTATTCGACGGCCTATATCTCGACCGCCGACTGGAACGACACGCGATTCCTGCGCGAGGATTTCGACAAGATGGTGTTCGCCGCCCGCGCCGAACTCGATAACGACAAGCGCAAGGCGATGTATCGCGACATGGCGATGATCGTGCGCGACGAAGGCGGTCTCATCCTGCCGATGTTCAACCAGTTCATCGATGCGACCGGCCCAAAGGTCGGCGGCTGGATCGAAGATCCGCATCAGGAATTGATGAACGGCTACGCGCTGTCGAAGTGCTGGCTCGAGGCTTGAGTCCGGCCTTGCGGAGATGTCGTCACCCATCCTGACACTGGTGGCCCAGCGCATCGCGCTGGGCCTGCTACTGCTTCTGGCCGTTTCGGTCCTGATCTTCGCCGGCACGCAGATCCTGCCCGGCGACGTCGCCCAATCCATTCTCGGCCAGTCGGCGACGCCGGCCTCGCTCGCCAATCTGCGTGAGGAACTCGGCCTCAACGACCCGGCCTATATCCGCTATTTCAGATGGCTCGGCGGCGTCGTGACCGGCGATCTCGGCACGGCGCTGTCCAGCCGCCAGGACATCGCGACATCGATCGGCGGAAGGCTGTGGAACACGCTGTTCCTCGCCTTCTGGGCCGCCGTCGTTTCCGTCCCACTGGCGATCATCCTCGGCCTGCTCGCCGTGCGCTACCGCAACGGCTTCGTCGACAAGCTGATCTCCGGCCTGGCTCTCGCCTCGACCTCGCTGCCGGAATTCTTCATCGGCTATCTCCTGGTCTATTTCTTCGCCGTGAAGATGCAGTGGTTCCCGGGCATTTCCACCGTCTATGACGGCATGCCGTTCGGCGAGCGGATGGCCGCAATCGCCCTGCCGGCCACCGCACTGACGCTGGTCGTTCTCGCCCACATGATGCGCATGACCCGCGCGGCGATCCTCAACGTCATGCAGTCGGCCTATGTCGAGACCGCCGAACTCAAGGGCCTGTCGGCGTTCGACGTCATCCGCAAGCACGCTTTCCCGAACGCCATTGCGCCGATCATCAACGTCGTCATGCTCAACCTTGCCTTCCTGATCGTCGGCGTCGTCGTGGTCGAGGTCATCTTCGTCTATCCCGGCATGGGCCAGTATCTCGTCGACCACGTCTCGAAGCGCGACGTACCGGTGGTGCAGGCCGTCGGGCTGATTTTCGCCGCCGTCTATATCGGCCTCAACATCATCGCCGACATTGCCGCGATCATCGCCAATCCGCGGCTCAGGCATCCAAAGTGAGGGCGGCGCGGTGCTCGACATAAAACGTATTCCGCTCGGCGCCCTGCTCGGCCTGTTCTTCACCGCGCTGTTCCTGATCGCCGCAATCTTCGCGCAGTGGATCGCGCCGTTCGGGCTCGGCGAGATCGTCGGCAATGTCTGGGAACCGGCGTCGGCGCAATATTGGCTCGGCACTGACAATCTCGGCCGCGATCTTCTGTCGCGCATCATCTACGGCGCGCAGACGACCATCTTCATCGCAGTCCTGGCGACGGCGCTGTCGTTCTCGCTGGGCTCGATCCTCGGCTTCACCGCGGCCGTCGTCGGCGGATGGTTCGACACGTTGATGTCGCGCTTCGTCGATCTGCTGATGGCCATCCCCACCCTGATCTTCGGCCTCGTCGTGCTGTCGGTCCTGCCCTCGACCCTGGTCACCCTTATCCTGGTCATGGGCATTCTCGATTCCACTCGCGTCTATCGCCTGTCTCGCGCTGTCGCGGCCGACATCAACGTCATGGATTTCGTCGAGGCGGCCAAGCTGCGCGGCGAAGGCCGCGGCTGGATCATCTTTCGTGAGATCCTGCCCAATGCCTTGTCGCCGCTGGTTTCCGAGCTTGGCCTGCGCTTCATCTACGCCGTGCTGTTCCTGTCGGCGCTGTCCTTCCTCGGCCTCGGTGTCCAGCCGCCGGCCGCCGATTGGGGCGGCATGGTCAAGGAAAACAAGGACGGCATCGTCTTCGGCATTCCGGCAGCGTTGATCCCCGCTGCTGCGATCGCCGCTCTGGCGATCTCGGTCAACCTGGTCGCCGACTGGATCCTGAACCGTACGACGAGCCTCAAGGGAGGGCGCGCCTGATGGCCAAGGCTGGGACGAAAGAAAAGCCGGAAATCCTGCTCGACATCCGCAACCTCCGGATCGAGGCAAGGGTGTTTCCGCCCGGCGAAGCGCCTAGGGACATCACGATCGTCGACGACGTGTCGCTGACGCTGAAACGCGGCAAGGTGCTCGGCCTGATCGGCGAATCCGGCGCCGGCAAATCGACCATCGGCCTCTCCTCCATGGGCTATGGCCGCGGCGGCTGCCGTATCACCGGCGGCGAGGTCATCCTCAACGGCCGCGACGTACTGAAGGGCGGCAAGCAAGGGTTCCGCAAGCTGCGCGGCCGCGAGGTCTGCTACGTCGCGCAGTCCGCAGCGGCCGCCTTCAACCCGGCGCATCGTCTAATGGATCAGGTGGTCGAGGCGGCATTGCTGCACGGCGTCGCGAGCCGGGCTGAAGCCGAAAAGCGCGCCATAGCCCTGTTCAAGAAGCTCAGCCTGCCCGACCCGCAAAACATCGGCAAGCGCTTTCCGCATCAGGTTTCGGGCGGCCAGCTGCAGCGCGTCATGACGGCGATGGCGCTGTGCTCCGAGCCCGACATGATCGTCTTCGACGAGCCGACGACGGCGCTCGACGTGACGACGCAGATCGACGTTCTCGCTGCCATCAAGGACGCCATCCGCGACACGGGCGTCGCGGCGCTCTACATCACCCACGATCTCGCCGTGGTGGCCCAGGTCGCCGACGAGATCATGGTGCTGCGCCATGGCAAGCTGGTCGAATGGGGCGGAACCCGCCAGATCATCAAGGAACCGAGGCAGGACTACACCAGGGCGCTGGTGTCGGTGCATCAGATCGAGCACCAGGAGAAGAAGCCCGGCACAAAGCCCTTCCTGTCGGTGAAGAACGTCACCGCCACCTATGGCGGCGGCGTGGTGAAGGTGCTGAAGAACGTCACCGTCGACATTTTCCCTGGCCAGACGCTTGCGGTGGTCGGCGAGTCCGGCTCCGGCAAATCCACTTTGGCCCGAGCCATCACCGGCCTGCTGCCGCCGATGGAAGGCAGCATAACATTCTCCGGGCGAAAGCTCGCCAACCGCCTCGCCGACCGCACCAAGGAAGACCTGCGCCAGTTGCAGATGATCTACCAGATGGCCGACGTCGCCATGAACCCGCGCCAAACCGTGGGCACCATCATCGGCCGGCCGCTGGAGTTCTATTTCGGCATGCGCGGCAAGGAGCGCGACCGGCGCGTCACCGAACTGCTCGAGAAGATCGAGATGGGCAAGGGTTTCATCGACCGCTACCCGGCCGAACTGTCCGGGGGCCAGAAGCAGCGCGTTTGCATTGCCCGCGCGCTCGCCGCCAAGCCGACGCTCATCATCTGCGACGAGGTGACCTCGGCCCTCGATCCGCTCGTCGCCCACGGCATCCTCAACCTGCTCCTCGACCTGCAGCAGGAGGAAGGCGTCGCCTACCTCTTCATCACCCACGACCTGGCGACCGTCAAATCCATCGCCGATTCCATCGCGGTCATGTACCGCGGCGAAGTCGTCCGCTACGGCGCGAAATCCGAAGTACTTAGGCCACCCTTCGACGCCTACACCGACCTGCTCCTGTCATCGGTCCCGGAGATGGAAATCGGCTGGCTGGAGAAGGCGATCAAGGGAAGGCGGATGGAGAGCGCGGGGAATTGATTGTCCTCGGCTCTCGGTCCGTGAAGTCTCAAGTCCAACGGAGAAGACATGCCCAGTGAACTCGAATATCTGAGCGGGCGCATTGCCGCCGGCAAACTGAGTCGCCGCGACTTTCTCGGACGCGCTGCCGCGCTCGGCGTAAGCGCCGCCTTCGCAAATTCGCTTCTTGCGAATTCAGCCTGCGCTCAGACGCCCGTCAAGGGCGGCATTCTCAAGGCCGGCATGCAGGGCGGCGCGGCGACGGACAGCCTCGACCCGGCAGCCTGGTCAAGCCAGGTCCCCTATTTCTTCGGACGTCAATGGGGCGAGCAGCTCGTCCAGATGTCGCCCGAGGGCGACGTGAAGCCGGCGCTCGCCGAGGAATGGGACGCATCGGACGACGCCAGGGTATGGACCTTCAAGATCCGCAAGGGCGTGCAGTTCCACAACGGCAAGGAGATGACGCCGGCCGACGTGCTGGCGACCATGGAGCGGCATTCGGACAAGGAATCCAAGTCCGGCGCGCTCGGCATCATGGGGGGTATCGACGCGGTCAAGGTCGATGGCGATACGGTCGTGTTCACGCTGAAGGAACCTAACGCCGACCTGCCTTTCCTGCTCGACGACTATCACCTGATGATCCAGCCGAACGGCGGCAAGGACAATCCGGCCGAAGGTATCGGCACCGGGCCCTACAAGGTCACGGTCAACGAGGCCGGCGTGCGGCTTGGCGGCGAGAAATTTGCCGGCTACTGGCGCGATGACCGCGGCTTCGCCGACCAGATCGAGATCGTCATTATCAATGACGCGACAGCGCGCACGTCTGCGCTGCAGAGCGGTCAGGTCCATATGATCAACCGGGTCGAGCCGAAGATCGTCGAGCTGATCAAGCGCGTGCCCGGCGTCACCATCCAGAACGTCGCCGGCAAGGGCCACTACGTCTTCATCATGCATTGCAACACCGCGCCGTTCGACAACAACGATCTGCGCCTGGCACTGAAATACGCCATCGACCGCGACGAGATGGTGCAGAAGATTCTGCAAGGCTACGGCTCGGTCGGCAACGATACGCCGATCAACAAGTCCTACCCGCTGTTCACCGCAATGGAGCAGCGCACCTACGATCCGGACAAGGCAGCCTTCCACTACAAGAAATCCGGTCACAGTGGCTCTGTCCTGCTGCGCACTTCAGACGTCGCCTTCCCGGGCGCCGTTGACGCAACGCAGCTCTATCAGCAGAGCGCGGCCAAAGCCGGCATCACCATCGAGGTCAAGCGCGAGCCGGGTGACGGCTACTGGGCCGAGGTCTGGAACAAACAGCCCTTCTCGGCTTCCTACTGGGGCGGCCGTCCGACCCAGGATCAGATGTATTCGACGGCCTACTATTCCAAGGCTGATTGGAACGATACCCGTTTCTTCAATGAAGGCTTCGACAAGATGCTGTTTGCGGCGCGTTCCGAACTCGACGCCGAGAAGCGCAAGAAGATCTACGCCGACATGGGCCATTTGGTGCGCGACGAGGGTGGGGTCATCACGCCGATGTTCAACGATTTCATCGACGCGACCGGGCCGCAGGTCGGCGGCTGGACGCCCGACGGCAACCAGGAGATGATGGGCGGCTATGCGCTGTCCAAATGCTGGCTGGTCGGCTGAAGCCTGGACTTTGTTCCGGCGACGGACTGCTTCACTCCAAGCGGTCCCCCGCCGGCTGGTTCAAGGTTCGGACCCCTAGGTCATATGAGGTCGCCGGCAAACCGAACTGACCTGCGCCGAACTCGAACAATGGGCAGATCGAGTTGAACGACGACATGAACACCAAACTCCTCCTCATCGTCCTCGACGGCCTGCCGTGGCGCAACTGGCGCAAGTTCATGGGCAACCTCGAGGGCTGGGTGCAGTCGGGCGAGGCGCGCGTCTGGAAGATGCGCTCCGTCCTGCCCTCCACCTCGGCCTCCTGCTACGCCTCGATTCACACCGGCGTGCCGCCGCAAGTGCATGGCGTGGTGTCGAACGAGACGCTGTTTCGTGTCGCGCAGCCGGACATCTTTTCCGAGGTGACGAAGGCCGGCGGCAGGACCGGCGCGGTGACGCATTCCTTCTGGTCGATCTTCTTCAACCGCGCGCCCTTCGATCTGGTGCGCGATATCGAATATGACGAGCCGGAAGGGCCGATCACGCATGGCCGCTTCCACACCATGACCGGCTACAATCACAAGAACCAGATGACGCCGAGCGACATCGATCTGTTCGCCACGCTGACCATGCTGGCCGAGCGGCACGGCATCGACTACGGCATCCTGCACACCTGCACGCTGGATTCGATGGGTCACCGCTACGGCCATGATTGCGGCGAGATGGATCAGGCGCTGTTTGCCATGGACGCCATGCTGGCGCCGTTCCTGCCGCGGTGGCTGAAGGCCGGCTACGAGGTGATCGTGACGGCCGACCACGGCCAGACTGCTCGCGGCCACCATGGCGGCCATGACGACGAGATGCAGGATTTCGCGCTCTACTATTTCGGCAGGGGCGCGGGACCGAACGAGGATGTTCTGCTCGACCAGCTGCAGCTGGCGCCGACAGTGCTTTCACGCCTAGGCGTCCGCATCCCGGAAACAATGCGGGCGAGACCTTTCCTGGACTGAACGGTCATTCAGCGCCCGCCGCCCGAGCGGCGGGCGCTGATCTTTGGGTCTCAGGCGAGCCAATCCAGCTCGTAGGCGCGGATGTAGTCGATCTGCATTTCGGCGGGCGTGGCCAGCCCGTCGGCCGGCTCACCGGCCACGCCTCCCACGGCCAGATTGGCCAGCATGTACATGGGTTGGTGCATATCGTCCGGCGTGTCGGTCCGGAAAACCTCGACATCGTCGAAATACCAGACGAGTTCCTCTTCGGTCCAAAGCACGCCGTAGGTATGAAAACCTTCGGTGTCGGACACATTAACCGCCGAGGACACCGTCGTGCGGCTTCCCGTCTCGTTCGAATGCAACGACACCTGGATAGTCTCGGGATTCTGTCCGCGCATTTCCACGATATCGACTTCGGGCGGCCAGGACCCGTCCGCCGGCAGCAGCCAGAAGGCCGGCCAGGTTCCGTGATTGTCCGGCATGTCGGCGCGCATCTCGAAATAGCCGTAGGTCTGCGAGAAGGACTCGTAGGTGGTAATCAGCCCGGACGTGTATTGGTAATTGTTGATCTCGGGCCTGATTGCTTCCGGCGCCCGCGCGGCGGTGATTGTGAGCACGCCATCATCGATGCTGAACGGGTTGACGGAACTCGTCGGGCCGTAATCGTGATCGATATACCATTGCCTCTCGCCATTTTCCGCCAGCGTGCTTCCGTTCGGCTGCCCCCACCAGAAATTCGAGTCCCAGGTGCCGCTCGCGCCGTCCCACAGGCTGAGCGTGTCGAATTCGTCCGAGAATGACAGGCGCATCTCCGATTTATCGAGGTTGAGCTTGAACTGCGCCGCGTGGAACTCATCGACGCTGGTGTTGGCGAAAACCAGGATCTCGCCGTCGCCGAGATCGAGCCGCGTATCGGCGCCGGTCTGGGTCATGTTCGACCGCACGGCGTCGAACGAGATGAACCCGTAGTCTTCGAGGCGTACCTGATCCTGGGCTCCGAAATCGAGGATCAGGTCGCTTCCGTTGCCTTCCGAGACGATGAAGATGTCCGCGCCCGATCCGCCCTTCAGCACGTCGTCGCCCGCACCGCCGTCGAGCGTCTGCCGGCCGGAACCGCCGGCGATTATGTTGTCGCCCGAATTTCCGAAGGCGTAGCGCCCGTCGCCGGTTACGATGAGGTTTTCGAAATTTTCAGGGAGCGTGTAGCTCATCCACGTATTGATGGTATCCACGCCTTCGCCGGCTCTTTCGAAGGCGCTGTTGCGGGCCGAATAGAGATAGTAAATGTCATCGCCCAATCCCGCCGACATGACCACGTTTACGGAACTGTCGCCCCACATCGAATCATTGCTGGAGCTGCCGTAAAGCCGCGGACCGGAATTTGTCGCCGAGAAGTGATTGACGGAAGATCCGCTATAGGGAAGGGGAACGCCTTTGGCGTTGAGTACGGTAGCCATACGGCCTCCTGTTCCTGCGTTTTATCCTCCCCGCAGCAGGCTAGCATCCATGTCCCACCGGGGCGACCGGGTTCGCGTTAACGTTGTGCAACACCGGGTTAACTGATTTGCTCTCCGCCCGTCGATTTGCGCTTGCCATTTGCATCGGCGTCGTCATCAGGACGCGTGAAAATGGTGCGGCGCAGGGTACCCTGGAAACGCTCACCACGCCCACTCGCCCTTGCCGAGCACGGTTACCGCCTCGATGATCCGGCCAAAGCTGGCGCGGGCCCGTGAAATCATATGCCGCCCGCGCAGATAGCCGTGCACGAGCCCCGGCTCCTCATGCCACCAGGCCCTGCCTCCGGCCGCAACTACGCGGCTGCCATAGGCCTCGCCGTCAGAGGACAGCGGGTCGCATTCGGCGGTCACGATCACGGTCGGCGGCAGATTGGCGAAATCGGCATCGGCGAGCGGCGCGAGCGTGATGTCGCCGGTGCGGTCGATACCGCCGGTGCGGATATTTTTGTAGAATTCCAGGTCGCGCACGGTCAGCATGGGCGCCTCGGCATGGGTGATATAGGAACCCTTCGAAGCGTCGCCGCCGAGCCCCGGATAGATCAGCACCTGCCCGACCGGGTGGCGCTTGTGGCCGCGCGTCGCGTGGCTGACCGCGGCTGCAAGATTGCCGCCGGCCGAATCGCCGCAAAGCAGGATCGGCCGCTTGTAGGCAGTCGTCGCCCAGTCGAACGCCGCCAGCGCATCGTCGAATGCGGCCGGGTGAACGTGCTCTGGCGCGAGGCGATAATCGACCGAGACCACCTCGTAACCGCTGCCGGCGCACAATTCGGCGCAGATGTCGTCATGGCTGTCGAGCCCACCGAGGATAAAACCGCCGCCGTGAAAATAGAGCACCATGGCCGAGGATTCCGGCGCGGCGGTGCGGTAGGTGCGGATCGGAATGGCATGCGCCGGCGTGCTGATCGTCGAATCCTCGACCGTCACGCCTTCCGGATAACCGGCATGGAAGGCGCGGCACATGCGGTCATAGATCTCGCGCTGCTCGTCGATTGTGTAGTCGACGGTATCGGGCGGATAATAGGAATTGGTGCGCTCGATGAACGCCCAGGTCTCCGCGTCGATCAGTTTTTCGTAGTCGGTCATGGCGATCGTTTGCCGACTCCCTTGCGCTTCAGTTGCGGCCGCCGACCTGTCTTCGAACTGGCGCGCCCTACGAGTTCGAAAATCGGTCGATCACCCAAAGCCATGTTCCGTCACCCTGGCGGCGGGCGACTTCGGCACTGACGCTGCCGTCGGGAAAACGTGTAGAGGTAAGCGCCAGGTCTCCACTGACGACGGCGGGGCGTTGCTCCCCGAACTGGAACTGGCGCCCCTGATGCGATGATCTCCGCAAAGAAGGTGCGGATTGCATCCTTGCCCTCGGTCAAGCCGTCGCCGCTGTCGATGATGGCGCCGGGTTCATAGAGCGCCACCATTCCATCCAGATCTCCGACCCTCTGCCGAGTGACCAGAAAGCGCTCAAGATCCTGCAGATCGCGAGCCGGCTCAGTTCATCAGCCACGGCGAGTTCCTCTCGAAAACGATGGCGGCCTATCTGCCCTTCCACACTGGATCCCGCTTTTCGGCAAACGCGCGAAAGCCTTCCTGGTTGTCCTCCGACGCATATAATTCGTCCACCGTGCGGAATTTTCGCTTGGTGATCCAGTTCATCGCGTCCTGGAATTCCATTGCCTCGGCGCGCCGCGCGACCTCCTTGATCGCGGCGAAAACCAGCGGCGGCCCGCCGGCGAGCACGCGCGCAATCTCCCAGACCCGGTCCTCCAGCTTGTCCTTCGGCAGCATTTCGTTGACCAGCCCCCAGCGATGCGCCTCCGCCACATCCATCCAGCGCCCGGTGAGCAGGAGGTCCATGGCGACATGATACGGAATGCGCTTCGGCAGCTTCACCGTTGCGGCGTCGGCCAGCGTGCCGGCGCGGATTTCCGGAAGCGCGAAGCTCGAATGATCCGAGGCATAGATCAGGTCGCACGACAGCGCGAGCTCGAAACCGCCGCCGACCGCCATGCCGTTGACGCAGGCGATCACCGGCTTGTTCATGTCGCGCAATTCCTGCAGGCCGCCGAAGCCGCCAACGCCGTAGTCGCCGTCGACCGCGTCGCCGCCGGCCGCCGCCTTCAAATCCCAGCCTGCGCAGAAGAATTTGTCGCCCGCGGTTTTCACGATGGCGACGCGCAGGTCCGTGTCGTCGCGAAACGCCTGGAAGGTCTCGCCCATGAGGCGGGACGTCTGCAGGTCGATGGCGTTGGCCTTCGGCCGGTCCAGCGTGACCTCGAAAATGCCGCCCTCGCGGCGCGTGGTGATTACTTCGGTCATGGGTTTTCTCCCTTGGCGTCAGCGTGCGCGACTCCCTCCCCGTTGCGGGGAGGGTGGCCCGGAGGGCCGGGTGGGGGTGGCGCAGAATACTGTGTCGGTGAAGAACCGAGCGCTTCGTCTCCACCCCCCTCCGTCGCCTCCGGCGACACCTCCCCCGCAAGGGGGGAGGAGGGCGCTTTCCGCATCACCATCAGCGCATCGGCAATCCACGCGCCCTGCCCTTCCCGGCAAACGATAAGCGGGTTGATATCCATCTCCTCGACCCTATCAGCGTTCTCCAGCACAAACGCCGCAATGCCCAGAATAGCCTCGATCGCGGCATCGAGATCGGCCTTCGGCCGGCCGCGATAGCCATCCAGCAGCGGAAACAGTTTCAGCCCGCGCAGTTCGGTTTCGATGTCATCCCGCGTCGCCGGCAGCATCAGCGTGGCGGAGTCCTTCAGAAGCTCGACCAGCACGCCGCCCGTGCCGACGGTCATCACCGGGCCGAACATCGGGTCCCGCGTGAAACCGACGATCAACTCGGCGACCGCGCCCTGGACCATGCGCTCGATGTAAAGCTCGTCGCCGAGCGGCAGCAGCGCCGCCGCGGCGGCCCGCACCTCTTCGGCGGATTTCAAATTGAGCCTGACTGCGCCCAGCTCGCTCTTGTGGGCAACCCCCAGCGCTTTCAGCGCAACCGGCAAGCCGAGCGCGTCGGTGGCGACAACCGCCTCCGCCACGGCTCCGGCGCGCTGGCCCTTCGGGACCGGCAGGCTTGCTTTGGCGAGCAGGGTTTTGGCCTCGGCTTCGTCCAGCGCGCAAGTGTCGCCCTCCCCCTTGAGGGAAGGGGTTAGGGGTGTCTTGGCGCCGATACCCCCACCCGCGCCTTCGGCGCGACCTCCCCTCAAGGGGGAGGTAGAAGGCCGCTTCCACGCCTCCCCTATAAACGCCGCCGCCTCGGCTGCTTCCATCGCTTCGACTATGCCATGCAACGGCACGATGCCGCGCCGGAAAAGCTTGGCGGCATGCTCTTCCGGCAGGTTTTCCAGCATCGAAGCGACGATCGCGCCGCGCGCGCCATTGGCCTTCAGGGCCGCCTCGAATGCCCGCACCGTCGGCCACCAGTCGGCGTCGGAGCAACGGTCAGTACGCGGGAAATCGAGCACCAGCATATTGAGGTCAAACCCTCCCGAGACCATCGCCGTGAAGGTCTCGGCCATCGCCGGTTCGTTGTTCCAGATGAAGGTGTGGTAGTCGAGCGGATTGGCGACCGCCACCAGCGGGCCGAGCGTCGATTTCACATGCGCCCGGTGCGCCTCGGTAAGAGCTGGGAAACGGACTTTCCGCCCCTCCGCGGTGTCGGCCATCACGGATGCTTCGCCACCGGAACAGCTCATCGAGGAAAGCGTGTAGCCGGAAAGCGGGCCGCCGGCATGAAGCAGCTTCAGCGTTTCGAGGAAGGACGGGATCGAACCGACCCGCGCAATGCCTAGCCGCTTGAGGAAGGCTTCGGACGCGGCGTCGGACCCGGCGAGCGAGGCGGTGTGCGAGATGGTGGCGGCTCGCGCCTGCTCGGAACGGCCGACCTTCATCGCCACGATCGGCTTCTTCAGCTCCCGCGCCCTCGCCGCCAGCCGCTCGAAACCAGCTGCCGAATCGAAGCCTTCAATGTGCAGCCCGAGGCAGGAGACACGGTCGTCCTCGATCAGCCCGAGCGCCATCTCGGACAGCCCGGTCTGCGCCTGGTTGCCGGCCGTCATCAGGAAGGCGATCGGCAGGCCGCGCTTCTGCATGGTGAGGTTGCAGGCAATGTTGGACGACTGCGTGATGATCGCCGCACCGCGCGTACCCGCCTCCAGCCGCTGTCCGCCATGCTGGTCCGGCCACAGCAGCGCCCCGTCGGCATAGTTGATCAGGCCGTAGCAGTTGGGACCGATGACCGGCATGTCGCCCGCGGCTACGACCAGTTCCGTCTGCAGCCGCTCGCCGTCCTCGTCGTCCGCGCCGGCCTCCCGGAAGCCCGCGGCGAAGCAGATGGCGCCGCCCGCCCGGCGCGCCGCAAGCTCGCGCACGACATCGATGGTGGCGAAACGGTTGACGCCGATGAACACGGCATCCGGAGAGCCCGGCAGGTCGGCGACCGAGCGGTAGGCCCTCACGCCCTCGATCTCGTCCTTCTTCGGATGCACCGGCCAGATGTCACCGGGAAAGCCCATCTTCAGCGATTGCCTGACGACATTGATGGCGAAAGCGCCGCCGCCGATCACGGCGATGGATTTCGGGCGCAGCAGGCGTTCAAGACGGTTCACCGATTTGCTCCCGCCGCAAATGCCCCCTCCACCACGCTTCGCGTGGTCCCCCTCCCCCGCTTCGCAGGGGAGGATCCGAGGTCACGGCCGGCCGCAGCGTGGATCCTCCCCCGTTTACGGGGGAGGGGGACCGCCGAAGGCGGTGGAGGGGGCAGTCCCAAGTCCATTCGCAGTCGCGCCATCATCCCCCCACCGCCCTGAGCATCGCCCTTGAAATGATATGCCGCTGGATCTCGCTCGTGCCTTCCCATATCCGCTCCACGCGCGCGTCGCGCCAGATGCGCTCCAGCGGCAGGTCGTCCATCAGGCCCATGCCGCCATGGATCTGGATGGCCTCGTCAGCAACGAAGGCCAGCATTTCCGTAGCCTTGAGCTTGGCCATCGCCATGTCCTGGTCGGTCACAGTGCCCTGGTCGTATTTCCAGCCGGCCTCGAACACCATCAAGTCGGCCGCCTTCAGTTCAGTCGCCATGTCGGCGAGCTTGAACGACACGCCTTGGAACTTGCCGATCTGCTGGCCGAACTGCTCGCGGCTTGCGGCATATTCGATGGCGTGGCCGAGCGCGCGTTCGGCGCGGCCGAGACAAGTTGCTGCAACCTGCAGCCGCGTCGCGCCGAGCCACGAATTGGCGACCTCGAAGCCCTTGTGGACCTCGCCGAGCACCTGTTCCTTGGGCAGACGGCAATTGTCGAATTCGAGGATCGAATTCGTATAGCCGCGGTGCGAGACGTTGCGGTAGCCGTCGCGCACGGTGAAGCCCGGCGTGCCCTTGTCGACGAAGAAGGCGGTGATCTTCTTGCGCTTGCCGCGCGGCGAATCTTCTTCCCCCGACGCCATGAATACGATGGCGAAATCCGCGATGTCGGCGTGGGAGATAAAATGCTTGGTGCCGTTGAGCACCCAGTCGCCGCCGTCCTGAACGGCGGTCGCCTTCATGCCGCGCAGATCGGATCCCGCGCCCGGTTCGGTCATCGCCAGGCAGTCGGATTTCTCGCCGCGGATGCACGGAAACAGATATTTCTCGCGCTGCTCCGGCGTTCCGGCGAGCAGGATGTTCGACGGCCGCGCCACGCAGGTCCAGTGCAGCGCATAATTGGCGCGGCCAAGCTCCTTTTCGTAGAGCAGCCATGTCACCGTATCGAGCCCGGCGCCGCCGACGTCCTCCGGCATATTGGCGGCATAAAGCCCGGCCTCAATCGCCTTTGCCTTCAGCTCATCGATCAGTTCCCGGCGCAGAACGCCGGTGCGCTCGACCTCGGCCTCATGCGGATAGAGTTCGTTCTCGACGAAGGCCCGCGTGGTGTCGACGATCAGCCGCTGTTCTTCCGTTAGGCCGAAATCCATGTTCACATCACCTGTTGCAGGGTTTGGTCGTGCGTCCTTCGACAAGCTCAGGATGAGGACTGTGGGTGCTTAAGATCAGGCAGGTCTGCACCAACCTTAATCTGCAAGGCCAGCACCCACCTCAATATTGCAAGCCCGCCAGCACACAACGGTCCTCATCCTGAGCTTGTCGAAGGACGCACGACACCGCCTCAGCCCTTCTTCTTTTTCTTCGGCTTCCCAGCCTTGGCCTTCTCCGCAGCCTTCGACGCCGGTTTCTTCGCCAGCTTTGCCAACCGCTTCGTATAGTCGTTGTGCAGCGCGCCGGCGCCCCAGCCCTTGCCCTTGTTCTGCTTGCCCAGCGCGTCCATGATCGCGACCAGATTGTCGTCGCGGATTTTTTCGAGCTCGCGGATCGACAGGCCATGCGCCTGCTCGTCCGATTGCGTGGCAATCAGGTCGACCAGTTCGTCATTAAATTCCGGCACGTCCATCAGCTTGGTCCACGGCCATTTCAGGCACGGCCCGAACTGCGCCATGAAGTGGCGCATGCCGGCTTCGCCGCCTGCGACGCGATAGACCTGGAACATCCCCATCTGCGCCCAGCGCAGGCCGAAGGAATAGCGCATGATGTCGTCGAGTTCCTCGACGGTGCAGATGCCGTCCTTGATCAGCCACAGCGCCTCGCGCCATGCCGCCTCGAGCAGGCGGTCGCCGACGAAGGCCTCGATCTCCTTGCGGATCACCACCGGCTTCATGCCGATCGAGGCGTACATTTCCTTGGCGACATCGATCGCCTCCGGCAGCGTATCCTTGCCGCCGACAATTTCGACCAGCGGCAGCAGATAGACCGGGTTGAACGGATGGCCGACGACCAGCCGCTCCGGATATTTCATCGCGGTCTGCATGTCGGACGGTTTGATGCCGGAGGTGGATGAACCGACGATGGCGTTGGCCGGCGCGTGGGCGTCAATCTCGGCCAGCACCTTGTGCTTCAGGTCCAGCCGCTCCGGCACGCTCTCCTGGATGAAGTCGGCATCCCTGACAGCCTCGGCGATGGTGTTGGCGAAGGTCAGCTTTCCCTCTTTCGGCAACCCATCCGGCAGCATCTGCCTGTAGGCGCGGCGCGCACCCTTCATCACCTCGCCGACCTTTCGCGATGCCTCCGGATCGGGATCGAAGATCGAAACGTCGATGCCGTTGAGCAGCAGCCGCGCCACCCACCCCGCGCCGATGACCCCACCGCCGATCGCCGCGGCCTTTCCAATGACGCTCATGCCCTTACCACCGCTTCGTCAGTTTCAACTTCTTGCGCACGTCCTCCGGGCCCATGATGCGCGAGCCCATGTTTTCGGCGATCTTCACCGCGCGTTCCACCAGCGCGCCATTGGTGGCGAGCACGCCCTTGTCGAGCCAGATATTGTCTTCCAGCCCGACGCGGATATTGCCGCCGGCCGCGAGCGCCACCGCGGTATAGGGCATCTGGTTGCGGCCGATCGAGAAGGCCGAAAAGATCCAGTCGGACGGCAGATTGGCGGTCAGCGCCGTCAGCGTCGCGATGTCGTCCGGCGCACCCCACGGAATGCCCATGCAAAGCTGCACCATGACAGGATCGTCGAGCAGGCCCTGGCCGTGCAGCCATTTGGCCAGCAGCAGATGGCCGGTATCGAAAATCTCGACCTCGGGCTTCACCCCGAGCGCCTGGATCTGCGCCGCCATCGCCTTCAGCATCGGCGGCGTGTTGGTCATGACATAGTCCTGCTCGCCGAAATTCATCGTGCCGCAATCGAGCGTACAGATTTCCGGCAGCAATTTCCTGACATGCGCCAGCCGCTCGGTGGCGCCGACCATGTCGGTGCCGACGGGCGACGGCGGCAGCGGCTGTTCCGGATTGCCGAGCGTCAGGTCGCCGCCCATGCCGGCGGTGAAGTTGATGACCATGTCGACGCCCGACTGCTTGATGAGGTTCAGCACCTCCTCGTACAGCGCGACGTCGCGCGCGCCCTTGCCGGTCTGCGGATCGCGGACATGGATATGAGCGATCGCAGCGCCCGCATTCGCCGCCTCGATCGAAGCATCGGCGATCTGGCGCGGCGTCACCGGCACCTTGTCCGAGCGCCCGGTCGTGTCGCCGGAACCGGTGACGGCGCAGGTGATGAAAACATTGCGACTTGGGTTCAGACCCATGGAAATCCTCCCTGTGAGCGCAAGCGCTCCTGTCTTGCGTCGGCGCTGCCCCTCACCCTTACCCTCTCCCCGTGAAGAACGGGGAGAGGGGGTCGCCGGCGTCGCGCCCTACCCCCTTCCCATAACGACGTAGTAGGGGAGCACCAACGTTGACGCCCCCTCTCCCCGTTCTTCACGGGGAGAGGGTAAGGGTGAGGGGCGGCGCCAGCCTCTGAGATCTGACGCTCAGCCTACCGTTTCACCCCGATCATGACCGACTTGCGAAAAGCTGTTTTGCGTTTTACGAAGCCTACATGACCAAAAACGAAAAGCCGTCGATCTTTCTTCCAGAACGCAGCCCCCTCAAGCTGACTTTCCTCGTCTTTTCCGGCTCTTCGATCATGTGCGTCGCCTCCGCCGTCGATCCGTTGCGCGCCGCCAACCGCATTTGCGGCGAAACGCTTTTCGACTGGAAGATCGTTTCCGCCGATGGAGAGCCGCCGGTCACCACCTCCGGGCTGCCGGTCGCCGTCAGCGGGCGTTTCGATCCGGGGGAAAAGGCAGACGTGCTGATCGTCGTCGGCGGCTTCGGTTCCCGGACCGAAGGCGGCCAGAAGCTGCTGTCCGGCATCCGCAGGACAGCCCGCAGCGCCCGCGCCTGCGGCGGCGTCGAGGCCGGCACATGGCTGCTTGCCCGCGCCGGCCTGCTCGAAGGCCGCGCCTCGACGACGCATTGGGAAGACATGGAGGATTTTGCCGCCGCCTTCCCCGGCGCCGACGTTCGCCCCGACCGCTACGTCATCGACGGTCCCGTCTTCACCACCGGCGGCGCATCGCCGACCTTCGATCTGATGCTGCATCTCGTCCGCACCCGGCTAGGCATGGCCGTGGCGCTCGATGTCGCGAGCGTCTTCATCTACGACCAGGCGCGCGCCGCGACCGACGCGCAACCGCTCGTCTCGCTCGGCCGGCTCGACGGCTACGACCCGCGGCTCGCCCAGGCGATCCGGCTGATGGAATCGCATGTCGACCGTCCCCTGACGATCGCGGCAATCGCCAAACGCGCCGGCGTCACCGCCCGCACCCTGGAGAGCATCTTCGGCAAGTCCATCGGCGAGACGCCCGGCGCCTACTACCTGCGGTTGCGCCTCAACACCGCCCGCCGGCTGGTTCTCGACACGCGGCTGGCAATGGCCGATATCGCCGAACGCAGCGGCTTTTCCAGCGCCGCCGGCTTTTCGCGGGCGTTTTCCAAAACCTTCGGGGCAGCCCCGGTAAGAATGCGCCGGGGATAGCCCCTTTTCGCGTGGTTGGCTCGTCTGTTGGAGCTGCGCGAGGCAAAATGAACAAATAAGCCCGGAAAATTCAGCCAGAATCCACTATCCCACTGGAATTCAACAGACTTTTCTGTGCGTGACGCCGAAAGGGCCGGAAATCCATCCACGGGTGCGAAACGGCGCATTCACTTCTTGCGGGCGACGATCCAGTCGGCTGCGTCGGCAAGATCGGTTAAGACCGCGGTCGGCCGCGGTTCGAAGCGCGTTTCGTCGCCAGGCCGGTACTTGCCAGTGCGCACCAGAAGCGCGCTCGATAGCCCGGCGCTGAGCGCACCCGCGACATCGCCCTCGGCGTCGTCGCCGACCATGACCGCCTCCCCCGGCGGGCAATTCATGCTGGAAAGTGCTGCCTGGAAGAAGTCCGGCGACGGCTTGCCGAGGACTGTCGCCGGCCGCTGGCAGGCAAATTCCAGGGCCGCAACGAACGGTCCCGCGTCGAGGCTGAGCTTGCCGTCGGCGTCCTTGAACGCCCTGTTGCTGGCCAGCGCCAGGAAGTCGGCCCCTTGGCTCAATTCCCTAAACGCTTGATTCAACGACGTATAATCGAGCGTCTCGCCGACATCCCCGATGACGACGGCGCGCCTGCCATGCTCCGGCAGGCCCTCGAACTCCGCCTCGAGATCGGGATGAACCAGCAGATGCGGCGACAGTCCGCGGCCGGCAAGCCACTCGCGCGCCGCCCGTGCCGGCGTGAAAAGCTCATCCTCCGGCACGGAAATGCCGAAGCCGCTCAGCCGATCGAGAACGGTCCATCTCGTCGACCGCGTTGTGTTGCTGACAAAGCGCAGCGGCAGCCCCGCCTCGCGCAGCCGCGCCACGGAGCCGACCGCGCCCGGTATCGCCCTGTCGCCATCATAGATGACGCCGGCAAGATCCAGAAGCACACCGCTGATCATCGCCCAAGGATGGCCAAGCCGGCACTGGAGGTCAAATCCTCCCGTCCCAATTCGCACGTTGGGTCAAGCGGCGCGTTGGTATCCGTCGTCGCCGATCAGCGACCGCACCCTGTCGGCGAGTTTCGCCTCCAGCCGATCCTTGACGATCCGATTGAATGTGTCGGCCTCATCTATCTCCTGCCCCGGCAGCGAAAGCAGGAGATCGACGATGGAATCGGCTTCTGGCCGAGACAGCAACGCCTCGATCGCGGGCTCGCGAGGACTAATCGCATGAGGTCTTTCGTGATTCTGTCCCATGCTCCCAATTTGGCCGTTGGAGACGGCGCATTGAGGGCGGCATTGGGGCAATCAGGCGGCGAGCGGATGAACCTTTTTTATCGCTTTTATTACTGTGCGAGGCAACCTCCGCGCGCCGCGCCGGGTCACACGTAGCGGTTGACGACGTTCTCCAAGAATTCCTGCCGGCCGGACTTCGGCTGCGGGTCGAGGCCTTCCTTCAGCACCCACTCGGAAATCTGCTCCAGCGTGCGCTCGCCCTTGAGCATGGCCTGTGCGCCGGCTTGAGTCCAGCCGGCATAACGCTCTTCCAGTGGCCCCGACAGAGCCTTGTCCTCGATCATCCGGGCCGCCGCCTTCAGCCCGCGCGCGCAGCAATCCATGCCGCCGATATGGGCGATCAGCAGATCTTGCGGGTCGAGCGACTGGCGCCTGAGCTTGGCGTCGAAATTGGTTCCGCCGGTCTTGAAGCCGCCGGCCTGGAGCACCTGGTAGTAGGCGAGCGCCATTTCCGGCACGTTGTTGGGAAACTGGTCGGTATCCCAGCCCGACTGGTAGTCGTTGCGGTTCATGTCTATGGAGCCGAAGATGCCGAGCGCGCTGGCGAGCGCCAGTTCGTGCTCGAACGAATGGCCGGCCAGGATGGCGTGGCCCTGCTCGATATTGACCTTCACCTCCTTCTCCAGCCCGAAATCCTTCAGGAAGCCGTAGACGGTGGCGACGTCGTAGTCGTACTGATGCTTGGTCGGCTCCTGCGGTTTGGGTTCGATCAGTATCGTGCCCTTGAAGCCGATCTTCTTGGCATAGTCGACGACCATGGATAGGAATCGCCCCGCCTGCTCCCGCTCTCGCTTGAGATCGGTGTTGAGCAGCGTCTCGTAGCCCTCGCGTCCGCCCCACAGCACGTAGTTCACGCCGCCGAGCCGCTTGGTGACGTCGATGCACGACTTCACCGTCGCGGCCGCATAGGCGAAGACTTCCGGGTCGGGATTGGTCGCAGCGCCTGCCATATAGCGGCGGTGCGAGAACAGGTTCGCCGTGCCCCAGAGCAGCTTTGTCCCGGTCTCCTGCATCTTGCCGGCGAAATAGTCGGCGATCTCGTCGAGGCGATCCGCGCTTTCGGCGAAGTTGCTGCCTTCGGGCCGCACATCGGCGTCGTGGAAGCAGAAATAGGGCACGCCGAGCAGCGAGAACATCTCGAAAGCCACATCGGCCTTGAGCTTCGCCAATTCCATCGTGTCGCCGAACCACGGCCGCTCGAAAGTCTGGCCGCCGAACGGGTCGCCGCCCGGCCAGGCGAAGGAGTGCCAGTAGGCGACGGCGAAGCGGAGATGGTCCTCCAGACGCTTGCCGAGCACGACCTCGTCGGGATTGTAGTGCCGATAGGCGAGCGGATTGGTCGAATCCGGCCCTTCATATTTCACTTTGCTGACGTCGCCGAAGAAACCAGTGGTCATCACGAAACTCCTTTGATGGCTGGATAGAGCGCCCGGTAGCGCTCATAGGCATGCGCATAGGCGCCGCCAAGTTTAGCGTCGGGTTCGATCGTCTCGGCTGTCGCCGGCGCGGCGCAGACCTCGTACGGATCGGCATTTTCCGCAGCGATCAGGCCAAGCCGCGCGGCGCCGAAAGCCGCGCCGAAGTCGCCGTCCGCCGGGATGTCGACGGGAATCTGCAGCGCGGTGGCGATCGACTTCAGCCAATAGCGCGAGCGGGAGCCGCCGCCGATCGCGGTCACGCGGCTGAGTTCGGTGCCTGCCTGGTGCAGCGCCTGCTGGCTGTCGCGGAAGGCGAAGGCGACGCCCTCGACCACGGCCTGCGTCAGCACCGCGCGGCTCGATTGATGGCCGAGTCCCGCGAACGCACCGCGGATCGCCGCGTCATTATGTGGCGTCCGCTCGCCCGAAAGATAGGGCAGGAACGTGACGCCGCTAGGCGTTTTCAGCGCCTCGCCGAGTTCGTCGGTGAGTCCGCGCGCTTCCTTGCCGGTGATTTCCGACAGCCAGTTCAGCGAATCCGTCGCCGACAGGATGACGCCCATCTGATGCCAGGCATTGGGCAGCGCGTGACAGAAAGTGTGAACCGCGCTTTCGGGGTTCGGCAAATAGGAGCCGTTGGCGGCAAACAGTACGCCCGAGGTGCCAAGCGAGACGAAGGCATGCCCGGGCCGCACCGTACCCATGCCGCAGGCCGACGCCGCATTGTCGCCGGCGCCGCCCGCAACGACCACGCTGGCGTTCATGCCCCAGCGGCTCGCGAGTTCGGAGCGCAGCGAGCCCGCCTGCTCCGTGCCTTCGACCAGCCCGGGCATTTGCCGCTCTTCGAGATCGGTGGTGGCCAGCAGTTCCGGCGACCATTTGCGTGCGGCCACATCGAGCCACGAAGTGCCAGCCGAATCGGACATTTCCGACATATGCTCGCCGGTCAGCCACAGCCGCAGGTAATCCTTGGGCAGCAGCACCCAGCGCACCTTGGCGAACACCGCCGGCTCGTTGTTCTTGACCCAGGCGAGCTTCGGTGCGGTGAAGCCCGGAAATACGATGTTGCCGGTGATCTTTCTGAAGCGCGGATCGGCGTCCAGCTTCGCCGCCTCGGCATGGCTTCGCGTGTCGTTCCAGAGAATGCAGGGACGGAGCACCTGGTCGCGCTCGTCGAGAAGCGTCGCGCCATGCATCTGGCCGGAGAGGCCGATGCCTTTCACGGCGGCCAGTTCGGTCGCATGCTTCGACTTGAGCTCGCCGACAGCTTCTTCGGTGGCGCGGATCCAGTCCGCGGGGTCCTGCTCGGACCAGCCGGAATGGGGACGCGAGACCTCCAGCGCGCCATGGCCGGAGCCGATGACGTTCTGTCCGCCGTCCATCAACAGCGCCTTGACGCCGGACGTCCCGAGATCGAGTCCCAGATACATGACAATTCCTCCCGGTCAGGCCGGTTCGCCTTCCGCCCGCGACATCTTCCTCCCGCGGGCACATCTCTCATAGCAAAAAAACCGGCGCAGAAAACCGGCTGCGGGAGAATTTTTTCGCGGCTCGCAAAAATTCTGGTCCGGCCACACTTTCAACGGCTTGGATGATACCCGTCCGCGCCTTGGCGGAGGCCCTCTTCCGATACTGGCATAATTATTTCCAGGACCGAACGAAGCCAAGGCCGCTCGCGGCCAGCCTGGTGGCAAAACTGCAACACCAGATTCCTAACTAGCGCTTTGCAGGCTCATTTTTTGCGCTTTGTGGTTGTGATGCACTAA